>JBCCGL010000004.1:0-368214 GCA_039029275.1 Pseudomonadota bacterium
CGCCAGGGGCTGCCGACGTCGACACGTACAACGGCATCGTGATCGAGGTCGAGGACGCCGCCGGGGCGTCCGACGCACTGCCCGCATTTTCGATTGAAGTGACATTTTTGAATGACCCACCGACGATCTCAGGCACACCCGATACCAGCGTCGATGAGGACAGTGCCTACAGCTTCACCCCGAGTGCCAGCGACCCGGACCCCGGCGATACGCTGACCTTCTCAATTGAAAATGAACCGAGTTGGGCCAGCTTTAATACCAACAATGGCACCTTATCCGGCACACCTGACAACGGCGATGTCGGCACGTACAACAACATCGTGATTACGGTTGAAGACGCAGCCGAAGATGAGGACTCGCTGCCCGCCTTTTCCATTTCGGTGGTGAATACGAATGACGATCCGAACCTCAGTGGATCGCCGGACACCTCGGTGCAAGAGGGCGACACCTACAGCTTTACGCCCACCTTGAGCGATCCGGACGTGGGCGATACGCACACCTTCTCGATCACCAATGAGCCGAGCTGGGCCAATTTCAACACCAATACCGGGCAGTTGTCCGGCACGCCGGGGGCTGCCGATGTCGACACGTACAACGGCATCGTGATCGAGGTCGAGGACGCCGCCGGGGCGTCCGACGCGCTGCCCGCATTTTCGATTGAAGTGACACCAAGCGGCCTTCCGGCGCTGGCGCAATCCACACAAGCTGTGTCATCGTGCTCAATGTTCGACACCTACGGCGAGCGCCTTTACACCAGTTTGCCCGCGCAATCCGGGGACTCACAGTTTGCGTTGACCGCCGATGCAATATCGGGAGTGGTTGAAATCGATCAAGTCACTGGAGCGGTGGTTTATTCACCACAAACCAACGAGCGAGGGTTTCGTGATGAGTTCGAGTATGAATATCGGGATGCTTATGACACGCAGCAGTACGCCACTTTCGAGCTCGTCGTTGGAACGCGACGAATTTTACTTCTGACAGACGGGCTGGAGAGCGCAATAACGTCAACTGCATCTGCGGATCGCCTGTTCACTGAACTTTTCGAGGGCGGGCACTCAACAGACGTAAGCTCGCTCGAAAACGATGAAAACTCCTCGCTCCCAAATGACGCTGTCGGGGCTGCGGCAACGTCGCTGTCACAGCGCTCGGCGGACGTTGTGCTTGTCGGCCTTCGTGAATCGGAAATTACTGATTCTTTTGACGCGCTTGGGCAATTGCTATTGGTCATCGACGCACACGCTGTCGAGCGCAATGCGGCCATTCAAACAATGATCGGGTTCATTCCCACTGATCCAGATTTTTCTGATGCCCAGGCGGTATTGGGAGGCTTGCGAACATTTGTTGAAGGCTACACGGACGTGACAGTAATCGCGGCAGATAACTCAGTGAACAGTTCAGGTCGAATCGACGAGGCGTTTTGGGTGCAGTCGATGCAGGAACTGCCGGCTGTATTTAAGTGCCCTTAAGCTCTTTGCAGCCGAGACCTAAAATATTCAACTAGTTGGACGACGTCTCTGACATCAGCCAGTCGACAAAGCGTTGCTCGGCGGCGTCACCATGGTTTCTCCACCAGTCGGCATCCACATGGAGCGCGAGAGCACGATTTTCATCGCTGGTAGAAAGTGTCGGCAAAAAACGAGCGCCAATGCGACGCAGAGATGAACGGCGCGTTGGACTATACCCTGTCCAGTTAGTGATCAGGGGCATCTGCTCGTATCGCGTCACGAATCGAATAAAGCGCCAAGCGTTCGCGAATTGCAAACTTCCACGAGCAATAGACAAGTAGCTGTAGTTCATGAGCTGTCCGTCCCAAATAAATGACGTATTGTTATGACTGTTGTCGTTTTTCTGCATCATCGTTGAACTGAACACAGCGCCTATCGGAATATCCTTGGATACCCTTTCGCGTGCGTGTTCATCCACGTCGTCCCACCAAACGATTGATGGTCGAAGCGCAGACAAACGCATGAGCGATTGCTCGATTCCCGCATCCGTCGCAAGCCGCGAATATACGTCGCGCGGGTTCACGCCCTCGGCCAGCAAAGCCCATTCGAGCAATCCACGCGGTGACCGGTAGAATCCGCGCTTTCCAGGGAACGTTTCCACATCGAATACATCGCTTATTGACCTTGGCGATTTGTTTTCAAATGCGCCGGGCCATACAGCATTCAACATAGACCAACTCGCGTAAGCAACACCGCAGTTTGTGAGCGCGTGATCGTAGAAATCGTCTTCCGCGCTAATGTCCTCTGCTCCAGGCAGAAGCTGCTCGAGCGGTAGTGGTTCTAGCCATCCGTTTTCGCAACCCATCAGCACGTCTTCTGCGGTTAAATCCAAAACATCCCACACCACTGCTTCTGACTCGACCTGAGCACGAAGTTGACCCAATCCACCGCTGTAGTGCAATGACGACACATCAACATCGAACTCCCGTTCAAAGGGCTCATAAAACGCATTCGTGAGCGCCACAGTATGCGCACCTCCCCAGGAAACCACAGTCAGCGTTTGTGCCGAAACACTGGCACTAACAATTTGCGCCGCAATTGAAAACACAAACGCACGTAAGAAAATCATGATTCAGTCAATAAGTGATTACAGGAGTGAAAAATTAAGTGATTTTGAATAGATGTATAACTTGGCCAACACGCGGCGGTTTCCTCATTAACTTGAGTGGCGTATGCTCTGTCAAAAAGGTGTACGAGGTGTTCACCATGATTAATCGCCAATTCATCAGTCTAGTCGGATGCGTCTTATTCGCAAGCTCGCAAGGTTTATATGCCAGTACAATTAATCTTCAGGATTCGCTAATCAAACAATCGACTTTGATTTCGTGCACCAGCCAGGAGACAAGCGCTCAAGCGCAGGTGAAAAAGTCCGATTCGAATGATAATCGTAAAAAAGCAGGCGAATTTTTTACACAATGGCTTTTCGGCGAAAATAAAAACCCAAGCAAATCAAACGTGTCTTTCGTTTGGACGCCCGCGTCGACGGGTGGACCAAAGATCGAAATTATTACCAACGACAAATCGCACAATTTGATTTCGCTGCGTTCGCGAACCAGGGAAAGTCTGATTGTCGTTTCATCCGCATCCAACCCATACACGACAGAAAGCTGGACTTTCTCGATAAATTTCAATCTGGAATCGATGATCGCCACCCGCGTCCAAAGTAACGCGTCGGGCATACGCGGTGAAGTACTCAACTATGATTGTTTATTCGAAGAACAGGAAACCACGAAAATCGGTTCTTCGAATAAGGTGATTGGTTAACCGGCGACGTTAGCGCCGGACATCCCTCGTCGACATATCACCCGAAATGCTGAGTCCAGTATTATTGGGGAGTGATGCCTCGAATCCTCTCACTCCGGCGCCGCAGCAGCTCCAACGTCGTCAGCAAAATTATTGAGAACAGCACCAGAATTGTGGCTGCTGAAAGAATTGTCGGGCTGATCTCCTGACGAATTCCAGACCACATTTGGCGCGGAAGCGTGTGCTGGTCCGGTCCACCGATAAACAAAATGATCACGATTTCATCAAACGCTGTGATAAAGGCAAACAGTGCGCCTGAAATCATTCCCGGGGCGATAAGCGGCATCTGGATTTTCCAGAAGTTGTAAGCGGGAGTTCCGCCCAGATTAGCGCCTGCGCGCATCAATGATTTGTCAAAACCCACTAGCGTCGATGTCACCGTGATCACTACAAATGGCATGCCGAGTATTGTGTATGCCAAAATGATTCCGGCATCCGTATTCGACAGTTGAAAACGTGCGAAGAAGAAAGCCATACCTGCGGCGGTGATGATCAAAGGGACAATTAGCGGCGAAATCATCAACGCCATGATTCCGCGCTTGAAAGGCATATACTCGCTGGATAACCCCAGCGCCGCGAGTGTACCCAAAAACGTTGCCAGGACGGTCGACACAAGCGAATACTTTAGACTGGCGACAGCCCCCGTCATCCATTTGTTTGTGCACATCGTGGAGAGGTTCGAATCTCCCTTGTCGCAGATTCCGAACAGCCCTTTGTACCACCTAATCGAAAACGCATCGGGATTAAGCGAGAGCATCTCCGGAGTAAAATTAAGAAACGGCGTCGACGTAAATGACAGCGGGATTACCGCAATCAGGGGTGCAACTAAAAAAAACAATACCGCACAGCAGAACACAAGATAGGAGTAGTGCCAAATCCGCTGCCCAGTCGTCGCGTATGCAGGAAGTGCCATAATCAACCCATCTTCATGTTGTCGATGCCGACAATTTTGTCGTACACCCAGTAGAGCAGCAGAATCACAATAAGCAGTATCGTTCCCATAGCGGCAGCAAGGCCCCAGTTAAGCGATCGCTGCATGTGGTAAGCCACCATGTTGCCAATCAGGCGCCCGTCTTTGCCACCCACCAACTCAGGTGTTATGTAGTACCCGATAGCGACAATGAAAACGAGAATGCACCCTGCACCTATTCCGGGAACTGTTTGCGGCATGTAAACGCGAATAAAGGCGAGCGCGGGTGTTGCACCAAGATTCTGCGCGGCCTTCATGTAGCTCGGCGGAATGGTTTTCATCACACTGTAGATTGGCAATATCATGAATGGCAGCAGAATCTGCGTCATCACGATAATGGTGCCATTGAAGTTGTACATCATGGCCAGACGATTTTCGTCATCAAGCAGACCAGACCAAACAAGCGTGTCGTTAACAACCCCGTTTTGCTGCAACATGATCATCCAGGCAACAATGCGTACAAGCAGCGATGTCCAAAATGGCATCAAAACGCAGATCATCAAAAGGTTTGAAATGCGCATCGGCAGCGTAGCCAGCAGGTAGGCCACAGGATACGCAAGGAGTAAACACGCGAGCGTGACGATTAAACTCACCTGAATAGTGCGCCACCAGAGCAGATTGTAGACTTTGCGTTCCTCAGCGACGTCGATTACGTTCTTGTCGAAATCGAACGTCTTGTCTACCGCGTTCCAGTAGTAGCCCATGGTTACACGGTCTTTCATAATTCCGAACGACAGCCAGAATTCTTCGTCAGCCCAGCGCTTATCAGCCGCGAGAAATGCCTCTTTGTAGGGGGCTTCCATGTCCTTGAGTTTTCGCGTCGTTCTCTTAATTAAACTGCGCCATCCTGGTTTGGCATAGTTCATCCGAACGCTGACCTTTCCGCGGTCTGTTTTTTCAGCCGCGATGAGATCTTCGTAAACTGCTTTGAACATGGATTCGTCAGGTTCACTGACCTTGTCCCATGCATCAAAAGCGACGATGGTCCGGGGCATTACATCGTTTATAAGGTTGTCGTCAACACTGCGCGTTAGCATGTCGCCGATTGGGACAACAAACACAACCATCAGGAACAATAATGGAGGCCCGACCAACATCAGGGCGCGCATCCGACTCTGTCGCAGTGAACGCTGAAGGCTCTGCTTTAGAGGTGTGCCATCAGCGGTCAACAGTGGTTGGTTAGTAGCTGACTCTGCAGTGATGCTCATGGTAGTTGTGTTTTTTGTCTCTTTAAGAAGTCAGGGGTGGACGCAAGCGTCCACCCCTTTTTTGCGTCAGGTCAATTATTGACCCATCCAGGCGGTGTAGCGCTCACCGACTGAATCACCGTAGTCAGCCCACCAGGTGGGATCAGCTACAACAGAGCGTGCCATAACTTCTGGACGGTTCGGCATGTGCTCCATGATGTTTTTGCCGTTGTGGAACCAAGGCTCACCAGCCGACATGATATCAAATGCTGAAGTACGCATCGGGCCGTAGTTAATGTATTTCGCCTGACCCGCTTGCTGCTCAGGAGCAGACGCGTGAATCAGGAATTTTTTGGCCGCTTCGGCGTTTGGAGCGCCTTTCATCATTACCAGCCACTCTTCTTCGAGTACCTGACCATCCCAAACGGTGACGAATTTTTCACCTTCAGACAGCACGGCAGCGCCGATTCGGCCGTTGTAAGCCAGCGACATTGCAACTTCACCCGATTTCACCAGCTCAAGCGGCTTCGCACCTGAAGACCAGAATACAGCGTGGTCTTTAATTTTATCGAGCATCGTGAACGCGCGATCAATACCTTCGTCGGTGCTCATCACATCGTAGACGTCTTTGATTGCAACGCCATCAGCAACCAGTGCCATTTCGATCAGAGCATTAGGCCAAGTGTGGATGCCGCGCTTACCAGGAAATTTTTCGACGTCGAAAAAGTCAGCAATCGTGGATGGTTGAGCACCGCTGAAAGTGCCTTCCTCATAGAACGGTACATACGACCAGAAGATCTGGGGAACAACACAGTCGTTGGGAACTTCAACCATAATGTCCTCATCCATTGACTTACCGTCAGCAGACTTGGTGAACATGTCACGATCAAGCTCTTCGAACAGGCCTTCGTCACAACCTACACGCGCTTCGTGCGGCAGAACATCGACGATATCCCAGGTCACATTGCCGGACTCAACCTGAGTGCGAACCTCACCCAGACCGCCGTTATAGTTAATAAAGTTGACATTGCCTTCGCCCCATGTGTCGGCGTAAGCCTTTTGCTGCGATGCAGTGTATGCACCACCCCAGGAAACCACATTGACGTCTGCCGCCTGGGCTACCGCGACGGAAGCCGCGCCCACGACAGATGCCAGCAGGGTTTTTTTAAGTACCGCTTTCATCGGTTCTCTCCTCACTAACAGTGTTTAAGTTTTGATTACAACAAAAAAAACGGGCGTCAATCCGAAGGATCAAGTGCCCGACAGTCCTCCACATTCCAGCCGATGTTCACTGTATCACCCTCTCTGAGGTGTGCATGTGCGGCTGAGTTGGGAATTTTTACAATAAAGTCGTCGTGACCGCACACAGTGAAACGGGTGCGAATATGGTCGCCGAGGTATATCAGCTCTTCTGCGACGCCAGAGAATATGTTGGGCAAGGAGCCCGCCTCGGGATTCACGATTACGCGTTCGGGGCGCAATGACAATGTGGAACGCTCCCCTACCGCTCCGACATTGACTCTGAATGCCTTTACGTTGCCGGCATCGCCGTCGATGTCGACCGTTACCGTATCCCCATCCTCCTCGATGACCTTACCCAGAAGGCGGTTATTTTCACCGATAAAGTTAGCAACAAACGCGTTGTTGGGTTGTTCGTAGAGAACCTCTGGCGGGGCACACTGCTGAACTATCCCGTCGTCAAAAACCGCAATTCGGTTGGACATAGTCAAAGCTTCACTTTGGTCGTGGGTCACGTATACCACGGTAATGCCGAGATTCTCATGTATGTGTTTGATTTCGTACTGCATCTGCTCGCGCAGGTTTTTGTCCAGTGCGCCCAATGGCTCATCCATTAATACCAGATCCGGATCAAATACCAGCGAGCGCGCGACCGCCACCCGTTGCTGCTGACCACCGGAGAGTTGCGCCGGGCGACGATCACCGAATGCGCCGAGCTGTACCATGTCCAACGCACGCTTAACGCGGGAATCACGCTCGTCTTTGGGCAATTTGCGCACTTCGAGCGGGAACATGAGGTTTTCCGCTACCGTCATATGCGGGAAGAGCGCGTAATTCTGAAATACCATACCGATTCCGCGCTTGTGCGGGGGCACTTTGTTAATCGGATTGCCTTTCAGATATATCTCGCCGTGCGTTGCCGGCTCAAAGCCAGCCAGCATCATCAGGCAGGTTGTTTTGCCCGAACCCGAAGGCCCCAGCATGGTGAGAAACTCGCCTTTGGCGACGTCCATGTTGAGATTTTTAACGACCAGTGATTCCCCGTCGTAACTCTTTTGAACGTTTTCGAAACGAACGTACGCGTCGTGATCTGTGTCAGACATACAGCCTTAAGATTTCAGTAGTTGTATTGTTAGAATATCGTTAGACGTCGTATCAGACCGTTATCAACCAGCAATGTCAACCTCTTCGGGCACTCCGACAGCGTCGTCGATTTCGGTGTGGCAAGCGAATTTTGCACTACATCAGCGCGAAATCACCACCTAGTTCATGAAAATACCCCACGAACCGCCAAAATTCCGTCGATATCGGAAAGCGCTATTCGTATTCCAAATGAGTCCATCAACATTCCTGAATGCGACAAGCAGCAAACTCTGCTTGAACGCTCGGCAAGTAAAACGTAACTGTTGCCCACTACCCAGAATCACCTCTCAAAACGAGGTTCCCATTAGCAAAATTGCTTGCCGTAAAGTAATTTCACGCCTAACATTTCGGTGTATTGCCTAACATTTTGCATTCACAATTTCGTGCCTGAAAACGACCAACCAACACACTACAGTTTCCTCCTGGTTCCCGGATTCTCAATGATCGCATTCTCAGCGGCTGTCGAGCCGCTGCGCATGGCTAACTTCGTCACTGGCAAGAATTTGTACAGGTGGACAGCCTTATCGATTGACGGCGAACCTGTTGCCTCAAGCAACGGTCTCAGTATCACGCCAGATCTGGAGATATCCGCAATTGACAGGTGCGAAGGCGTTTTTGTGTGTAGCGGTGTCGAGATTTACGACGTAGACATCGCACCTTACTCCAACCCGATCAAGCGTTTTGTGAACATGAACGTGCCGCTTGGAGCTCTGTGCACAGGTGCCTACATATTGGCCCGCATCGGTCTGCTCAACGGCTATCGCAGCACGATCCATTGGGAAAACCTGGCCAGTTTGCGCGAGGAATTCCCGGGAATAATTGTTTCAAACGAGTTGTTCGAAATCGACCGTGACCGTTACGTCGCAGGCGGGGGAACGGCGCCGCTGGATATGATGCTGCACCTTATCAGTCAGCAGCACGGAGCCGATTTAGCGGTTAAAATTTCGGACCAATTTACCTGCGACCGGATTCGCGGTCGCCACGACCGTCAACGCATGCCGCTGCAACAGCGTCTCGGCTCGCGCCAACCGAAACTGATAGAGGCAGTGTCACTGATGGAGGCAAATCTCGAGGAACCGATGAGCCTCGACGAGCTTTCCAGTCACGTCGGCATCTCGCGCCGTCAGCTCGAACGCGTGTTCCAGAAGTATTTGCAATGCGTACCCACGCGGTACTACCTCGAGCTGCGGCTGCAACGTGCGCGACAATTACTGTTGCAAACAAGCATGTCAATTGTGGATGTTGCTTATGCGTGTGGCTTCGTTTCTGCGCCGCACTTCAGCAAATGCTATCGCGATTGCTTCGGCATACCACCGCGTGACGAACGCCGCCTGCGTGACGCGGCTCACAGTGCAGCCGGACCATCATTAGGCGCATCAGCGCTGGGATCGACCTGATCAACTAAACCCGATCGTTTTATCTTTGATGAACAACAACTGCCGCTGGCAATTCTGGGTTGATCGCGGCGGCACCTTTACCGACCTCGTTGCGCTCACGCCCAGCGGCGAAATTGCCACGCACAAACTGCTGTCGGAAAACCCATCGCATTACCGTGATGCGGCGATACAGGGGATACGCGATTTGATGGGAGTCGCGAACGGCAGGCCTGTGCCGACCGAGCTGATCGAATCGATCAAAATGGGGACAACGGTCGCAACCAATGCCCTGCTCGAACGCAAAGGCGAACCCACACTGCTGGTCACCACGCGCGGCTTTGGCGATGCACTGCGCATTGGTTATCAGACGCGCCCCGATCTTTTCGCGCTCGACATTGTGCTACCAGAAATGCTTTACGCTCAGGTGCTGGAAGTTGACGAGCGCATAAGCGCGCATGGCGACGTTCTGACACGACTGGATCTGGATGCGGCGCAAAAAGGGCTGCAAGCGGCGTACGACGGCGGTTTGCGTTCGCTCGCTATCGTGCTGATGCACGGCTATCGCTACCCTCAGCATGAGCAGGCGCTTGGCCAACTTGCACGCGAAATCGGTTTTGCACAGATTTCGGTAAGCTCGGATGTGATTCCGTTGATGAAAATGGTCAGTCGTGGTGACACCACCATCGTCGACGCCTATCTATCGCCGATACTGCGGCGCTACGTCGAGCAGGTGTCAGGCGAACTGGACGGCCTCGAACGTCAAAATGGCCGACTCATGTTTATGCAATCAAACGGTGGGTTGACCGACGCGCGCTTTTTTCAGGGCAAGGACGCGATTCTCTCCGGCCCAGCCGGTGGCGTCGTTGGCATGGTGCGTACCGCTTCGGCGGCGGGCTACAACAAGTTGCTCGGTTTCGACATGGGCGGCACATCAACCGACGTCAGCCATTTCGCCGGAGAATCGGACAGCGATTACGAACGCGCGTTCGAAACGCAAGTAGCCGGTGTGCGACTGCGTGCGCCGATGATGTTGATTCACACTGTCGCCGCCGGTGGCGGTTCGATCCTGCATTTTGATGGCGCACGTTACCGCGTCGGCCCCGATTCGGCCGGTGCCAATCCAGGCCCGGCGTGCTACCGCAACGGTGGCCCACTCACCATCACAGACTGCAATGTGATGATGGGCAAACTGCAGCCGCAGCATTTTCCACACGTTTTCGGCGAAGACGGCAAGCAGCCGCTCGACGTCAACATTGTGCGAGAAAAATTCACCGCGCTGGCACAAGAGATTTCCGCCGCGACGGCTGACGAGCGCTCACCAATTCAGGTCGCCGAAGGCTTCCTTGCCATTGCGATTGAAAATATGGCTCGCGCAATCAGGCAAATTTCAGTTCAACGCGGTTACGACATTTCCGGCTATACCCTGTGCTGCTTCGGCGGCGCAGGCGGGCAACACGCGTGTCTGGTTGCCGACAGCCTGGGAGTGGAGCGCGTGTTTTTACACCCGCACGCGGGAGTGCTATCGGCATTCGGCATTGGTTTGGCTGACGCGCTGCTGGTTAAAGAACGAGCCGTCGAGGTCACGCTGGACCAACCTTCGCTGGCAAACGTTCACGAGACTTTATCGGCACTCGAAGGCATTGGCGTTGCCGAAATGCGTGCGCAAGGCATCCCGGATGACCGTATCGATACTCGCTATATTCTGCAGCTGCGATACGCGGGGTCCGATACTGCGCACGGCGTCGAGTTCAACAGCCTCGATCAAATCATTGCGCAATTCGAAATCGCACACCGCAAGCGATACGGTTTCATATCTCCCGAGAAATCTCTGATCGTCGAATCCGCGCAGGTTGAAGTTATCGGGCGTGGATCTTCTTCCTCAGCGACAATGCAGGCGATTGAAGCGGAGACGCTCACACCACTGGATAGTGCCGACGTCAATATGGCGGGCGATGCGTGGCGCACTCCGCTGTGGCGGCGTGACGATTTGGCTATCAATCAGCCGCTCAACGGACCCGCCATCGTGCTGGAGAAAACCGGCACTATAGTCGTCGAGCCGGGCTGGCGCGCGATTCGCGATGCCAACGACAACATCGTGCTTGAGCGCTATCTCGAACGCCCGACACGACAGGCTATAGGCACTCAAGTCGACCCCGTCATGCTGGAAATCTTCAACAACCTGTTTATGTCGATTGCCGAGCAGATGGGAATAGTGCTGGAAAACACTGCCGCATCCGTCAACATCAAGGAACGGCTCGATTTTTCGTGCGCCGTGTTTGACAGCGATGGCGAGTTGATCGCGAACGCGCCGCACATACCTGTACATCTTGGTTCGATGAGCGAAAGCATCAAAACTGTCATTCGCGAAAATGCTGTTAAAAACAAAGGCGACGCGTGGATTCTAAACGCACCCTACAACGGTGGCACCCATCTGCCCGATGTCACAGTTATCAAACCTGTGTTTGTCGACGAACAAGGCGAACCGCGGTTTTATGTGGCGGCACGCGGGCACCACGCGGATGTCGGCGGTATTACACCGGGCTCGATGCCACACGATTCCAGCAACATTAATCAGGAAGGTGTACTGCTCGACAACGTAAAACTGGTCGATAGAGGCGCGTTGCTGGAGGATGACATACGCACCCTGCTCACTGACAGCGACTACCCCGCGCGCAATATCGACTACAACATCGCCGACTTCAAAGCTCAGCTTGCTGCCTGTGAAAAAGGCATGCAGGAATTGCTCAAAACCGTCGATCATTTCGGGCTCGATGCGGTCGAGGCCTACATGCAACACGTGCAGGATAACGCCGAAGAGTCGGTGCGACGCGTGCTGGGTAATTTAAATGACGGCGAGTTTTGCTACACCATGGACGACGGCCACAAGGTATGCGCACGAATTACCCTTGCTCAGGACAAACGCAGTGCTGTAATCGACTTTACCGGCACCAGCGGCGTGCACCCCGGCAACTACAATGCGCCCAAATCCGTCGCCGTGGCCGCCGTGCTCTACGTGTTTCGCTGTCTGGTTGATGACGCAATCCCACTCAATGCCGGCTGCCTTAAACCGCTCAAATTAATCATTCCCGACAACTGCATGATTAACCCTGAGTACCCCGCCGCAGTGGTTGCCGGCAACGTGGAAACATCCCAGGTGATCGTCGATACGCTGTTTGGCGCGTTGGGCGTTGCCGCAGCCGCGCAAGGCACGATGAACAACTTCACCTGGGGCAACGATACACATCAATACTACGAAACTATTTGCGGAGGCGCCGG
This sequence comes from Pseudomonadota bacterium, assembly GCA_039029275.1. Lineage (GTDB taxonomy): Bacteria > Pseudomonadota > Gammaproteobacteria > JBCCGL01 > JBCCGL01 > JBCCGL01. Next base: position 12,500 of record JBCCGL010000004.1, read on the forward strand.
CGCAACCGACCGCGCTGACGGCTGCGACGCCGTGCATACGCATATGACTAACTCACGCCTGACCGACCCGGAAGTACTGGAGTGGCGTTTCCCAGTTTTGCTGGAAGAATTTCGCATTCGAAAAAACTCCGGAGGTGCAGGAAAGCACAGAGGTGGCGATGGCACCGTGCGACGCCTGCGATTTCTCGAAGCGATGACGGCCAATATTTTGGCGGGACATCGGCGCGTACCCCCCTACGGTGCCAACGGTGGAGTTGAAGGCAAAACCGGTGCGAATACGGTTGAACGCGTCGATGGCTCTGAAGAATTACTCGGCGCGCAAGGGCAGGCGAAGATGAACCCGGGCGACGTGTTTGTGATCAAAACGCCGGGCGGCGGCGGTTTTGGCACCCCGCACGGCTAGTGGTGCGGGCTGTATAGAGGCGTTCCTTACGTTCTAAGCGCTATAACCTGAACTGGCCGACCGCTGATTTCAAATCGCTCGCAAGTCGATCCAGAGACTCTCCAGCCTCCTCAGCGCTCAGTGCGTTCTTGGTTGTGCTTTCCGAAATGGTTGTGATGCGCGCGATACTGGACACCACGTTTTCGGTTACCGACCGCTGTTCCGCGGATGCGTTGGCGATCAATTTGTTAGTGGTAGTGATCTTACTCACGGCATCGTTGATCTGGTTCAAGGCGTCGGCAGCTTCATTCGCTTGTTTCACACTTGACTGCGCACGCTGGTGACCATTTTCCATTGCTGAAACCGCGTTGCGCACACCCGATTGCAGGCTCTCGATCATTTGCTGGATTTCTTCGGTCGATTCCTGCGTTCGACTCGCCAAGGTGCGGACTTCATCTGCAACGACCGCAAAACCCCTTCCCTGTTCGCCCGCGCGCGCCGCCTCAATTGCAGCATTAAGTGCCAGAAGATTGGTCTGTTCGGCGATTCCGCGAATGACGTCCAGAACGCTGCCGATATTGTCTGCATCGACAGCAAGTTTTCCGATCACATCGGATGCGCACTGAACTTCCATTGCGAGTTGACGGATGGATTCGGTTGTCGAGCTGACGACCTCGGTACCTTGACGCGCACGCTCCGTGGCCTCGCCCGCAGCATCGGTTGCTTCATCGGCACTTTGGGCAACCTGCGCGACCGTGTGCGTCATTTTGTCCATAGAATCCGATACGGAATCCGTTTCGAGTTTTTGAGTGCGGACATGCGTGCTGGTCAAAGTACTGATCTCCGCCACGTTGGATGACGCGTCACTCAGCGACATGCTGCTGGCAGCAACGGTTTCAATACTCGTGTGCAGTTTGCCGAGCATTTTATTTAAAGACACTGAAATGCCGGCAGTGACATCGCCCTCCTGACTGCTCAGTCGTCGAGACAAGTCAGACTGATCCTCAATTTCCCCAATCTCTATTTCGAGTTTTTCAACCGGTGTCGTTAATCGAGCGGTGAACCATCGACCGGCCAGCACCGAAAATATGAGCATTACCGCTGCAACTAATCCTGAAGATCCCAACAGTGATTTGGTAAGGGTTGCCGCCGGAGCATACGCCTCCTGCGTCTCCATCTCGCTCACAATAATCCAATTCAAATCGGCAATATTTAACTTTGTAAACGCCGATAACACCTCAGCACCAAGATAGTTTTCGGTAATTTCAAATCCTTCATCGGATTCAAATGATCGTTTTACAACACTGTCTGCGATCGAAAGGGAAAGTACCGATGTGGATCGCGCCGAAATATCATTAATGACCTCATCAACAACCCCCCGGTCGCTCAGTGTTTGTTTAAATTCGCTCACATCGCGGCTTAAGAAGCGTTCATTGGAGCGCAACACGCCGTCGGAACCAACCAGATACGCTTGACCGGTTTTTCCTAAACCGCTTTTTGACCAGTCTCCATTGCCTGTTAAAACTGCATTGAGTCGCGACGAAGATAATTTGACTATCAATACTCCAATCAATTTTTTTCTATCAATAATTGGGGCTGATACAAACATCGTCGCATCACCGATTGCGGGTAGATACCGGCTAAAGTCGGTTAAAAATACTGGATCGGTTTCACCCGATTCAACCACGCGTTGGAAAGCGAGCGCGGCCGATGATTCTGCGTAGGGTCCGTCCAGCAGTGACGAAGCAAATTCCGGCTGCTTCGCCATCGAATAAATAATATGTCCGGTTTTCGCGTCTGCGATCATAAGATCGTCGTAGTGAAAGTTCTCCACGATACGAATGAACTGCGGGTGATAGATTTCGTGAGTTCGATGATATTTTTGATGCGAAAGGCCTTTCGAACCCTCTGCCGCCACATTGATCAGTAAGTGTTTTTGGTCGATTGGGTTCGGGTTATCGCTAACATAAGCCGCTTGCATGGCAAGCCCAATTTCGCTGGTTTTAGCGAGCAAGTCGTCAACCGGTACATCCGCCCCCGGATTCAGATTGCCAAATGCATTCCTGAAATCTTCCTCAAGAAACGCCTGCATGCTTTGCCGCTTATCGGCCACATCCAGATCTCCGATAGATTTTGCGATACCCGAAAACGCTGAACGAAATTTGCGAGCGGCATCGACGACGTTCTTGGTGTGAATCAAGGTGCTGACTTGATCTCTGGTCTGCTGGAAATACCCTTCGACAGCGCGTTTTTTTGCGACGCGAATTGATATCAGCTTTTGTTCCGCCTGCGCAACCAAAAGGTCGCCTGCACTGGATCGTGCCACCCAGGTACCGGCAAAAACAGATACCAGCATCGGAATCGATGCCAAGAGAGCGAGTGCGATTGTTAGTTTTGTTTTCATATCACTGTGCCTGTTAATGAAGATGTCACGCGATACTCAAAAAAGAGTGTCGCGCTCCGTTATCGGCACAGAAAAGAAACTCTTTACAGGCTAATTAAAGCGGGACGACTGCTTACAGCGTGCACGGCACATTGCCGTAAAGGGTCTAACACGCGTCCAGATTCAGCTGTGATTTTTGCCCTGCTGAACTTCCATCGGCAGGTGTTTCATCATCCAGAGCAACAGCAGCAACCCAGGTACTGCAACGCCGGTTGAAATAACGAAGAACACTACCCAGTCCGTCTGCTCAGCGACCCAGCCGCTGCTCGCTGAAAGCCACGTTCGACCAAAGGCCATGAACGATGTGAACAAGGCGAACTGTGTACCCGTGAATTTGGCGTTGCACAGTAGGGAGAGGTAGGCGACGAAAGCAGAGGACCCGAGCCCGGCTGACACGTTTTCAATGCCGATGGTGGCGACAAGAAACTGGACATCCGCACCAATCGCTGCCTGCGCCGCGAACATCAAATTAGAGAACATTTGCAATAGACCGGCATAAAGCAGGCTTTTCATTACGCCAATTTTCGCGACCAGGTACCCGCCCGCGAAGACACCGACCATAGTCGCGATAACACCAAACACTTTGCTGACGCTTGCAATTTCAGATTTGCTAAAACCAATTTTTATGTAGAACGGGTTCGCCATCACGCCGGCAAAGGCGTCGCCAAATTTGTACAACAGAATAAACGCAAGAATCAAAATCGCGGTGGCGAACGAGGTGCGTTGGAAAAACTCGCGAAACGGATCGCGCACGAAATCCTTGAACCATTGCAGCGGTTTACCTGTTGCCGCGGTTTGCTCGATCAAAACACTATCGCTATCAGAATTTGGCGCCAGCAGCGCCGCGATAAACCCGAGTAATAAAATCCCCGCCATCGCACAAAAAACAATTGGCCACGCGATCACTTCAGCCAGATAAAGCGCGCCGGCTCCGGACACTATCCCGCCGATGCGGTAGCCAGCTTGCGTCATGGCAGCACCAGCGCCCTGTTGATCTTCGTCGAGAATTTCGATGCGGTAAGCATCGATAACAATATCCTGGCTGGCGGAAAAAAACGTCACGCCAATCGCCCAGATCGCAGTGAGTAAAGGGGTTACCTCCGGTCTGCTGAATCCGAGCCCGATAATACAAATCGCCAGCGCCACCTGAATCACCATCATCCACGCGCGCCGCCGCCCGAATACCCTTGAAAGTATCGGCACCGGAATACTGTCGACCAGCGGCGCCCATAAAAACTTGACCGAATACGGTGTACCCACCAACGCAAACAGCCCAATAGTCGCAAGCGATACGCCCGATTCGGTCAGCCAGATCGACATGGTTGAGAGGGTCAGGTACAGCGGCAGGCCAGAGGCAAAACCCATTGCCAAAACAAACAGCAAGCGGCGCTCGAAGTACACCCGCGAAAACTGCGCAAGAAAGTGGATGTTCAGTTCAGGCATTTACGTTTCAATTCGCTCGTTATCGATGTCAGGCGTTTTTAGGACGTTTGGCGATCCAGCCGTAGCTTATATATTTCCAGTCGATTTTATCCGGGTACATGCTGATCACTGCAAACCCCTCAGGGGTGCCCTGCCAGGGGCCACGCCACCACTTGCCACAGATTGCGCCGCCCATAATGAAGTTGATGTTGTTCCACTCGATGCGTTCTTTGACGTGCAAGTGCCCTTGCATCACCAGGCGCAAATTGTAATTTTCAAACAGTGCAAGAACTTCGCGATTGTTAACCATGACGCGATTGGGTTGTGCCGCAAACGTTGCGCCTTTGCGAAATTGATAGAACGTTGTGAGCAGAGGAATATGCAGACAAACAATAATCGGTTTTTCACGGCCGACTTTTTCCAGATCCTGTCGAATCCATGCCTGCTGTTCCTCGTCGATAAAACCACGGTACTTGAACTCGCCGCCGATCACCTGTACCGAGTCGAGCATCATGAAGTGGTAGCCGCCAAAGTCAAAAGAGTAGTAGGTGTTATCCAGACCAAACTTTTGTCGGTAAATCGCCTTTGGGTCGGCCTGAGGCTGACTGCCGTCTTTCGGGATAGCGCCAACAAGGTCGTGATTGCCGATAGTCAAATACGTCGGTGCTTCAAGTGTGTTGTAAAAATCAGTGAAGACATCCCAGCGTGGAGCGACGGTTTGCGCGGAGTATTCGAAACCGTCGGTGATGTAATCGCCCCCACCGATAATGATATCGGGTTTTTGCGCGTTGATCGCACGCGCAGCACGCTGCATGGCAATCGGGGTTCCCCATTCCACTCGCGCATGCGAGTCGGTAAAAAAGGCAATCCGCAATGGTTTTTGCTGCATCGCTTTCTGGTGCCCGCCTATGCCAGTGCATGCAGACAACATCGCACTGCCGGATACAGCCAGTTGCATAAAACGGCGTCGACTGATCGGCAATGCAGCCCGGGCAGCGGGTTGTTGGGAGGAAATTTTTTTCACGTGGTCACGCGCCGCGATGATCGAGTAGACACGGCAAACAGTACCACGAACCCGAACAGCAGCAAGCCCAAAAAAGCAAGCAACGGTGGTTCACCCATCTCGGTAAACAGATTTCTGCTCACGGCGCTGTCGTATTGCGCGCCTGTATCCGCCATAGCGGCGATAGCCGCTTTCTCATCCGGGGTCCACAGATAATTCGATGCGTTCAGCGTGTTAGAAAAAAAGCGTTCGACAATCTCATTTTCTGCAAACGCGATGGTCGCCAGATCACGGCGAACCTCGTCGCTGTATTCATCGCTCTGGCTGCGTACTACGTGCAAATCCCGACGAAAAAAATGCACGCGCAGCTCGTGCAAAAACGGGTCATTGACGGGCGTGTATTTTTGCAAAAACTCCCTGTAGCTGCGTCGTTCGATAAATTGATCGAGAATCACTGCGGCAGACTCTGCGCGCGTTCGATCCTGAGTGCGCAGCTCATCTGCTGCCAGGCGAGAGCGAAAAACGAGATTGCCGTCGCGATACTTGTACCCATACTCCCACATCACTCCACCGCTGCTCGCAAGAAATTCAAGCGCGGGAATTTTTTGCGTATACCACGCGATTCGCGCCGGTGTGTTGAGCACGGTTAGCAGTGATAAAACCACTGTTGCAATGCCGATCAATGACAAATAGCGATACTCGTGCAAGGCGGGCAAACGCGACAGATTCGCGGGTCGAATGCCAAGCGCAACTGCCACAACCACTAGCGCGGCGGCGCTGGCATCCAGGCCAATATCCTTAAAACCCCAGTAGCGACCTGGGGTCGCCCACTGCACGGACTCGTCAAGCATTCCGACGGCCAAAACGATCAGGAAACTGCTGAGGTAAACCGTGTAGTTTGTGTGTGTAAACGCAAGCGCTCGAATCAGCAACAACGTCAGCAAACCGTATTCAACGAAATGCAATGCCTCTTCTGGATTGCCGCGCAGCGTGTAGATGTAATATAAAAATGTGCTGGTCGCGCACACAAGTACTAAATGGCGGATCACGCCACCCCCGGAACTGCGAATATTGCGCCACGCGAAAGCAAATGCAATGGCGCCAGATGCAATCGTCACGACCGCAAACGCACCGCGACCAAAACTCTCTGCCACGAACGATTGCAACGCGCGGGCGATCGGCACCGCTGCAAAAATAGCGGCAATGCAAAGTCCGACCCACAGCCACGCGAGGATTAATCCGGTGCGATTGCTGGATGAGTAGTGCTGTGTCATATGCGGGTAAGCTGGCTGCGTTCAACTCGCCATGTTCGGGGAAAGTTTTCCGGATGCGATGACATTGTTCGATTCATGTGTTGGCAACTGACACTGATGACCGGCTGTATCCGAACACCACTTCGACGAGGCCAGCTAGAACAATCGCAGCCGCGCCGACCCACTGCAGTAACTGCATTGATTCTTCTGGCAGCAGGATTGACGCGCTAATCACAGCAACGATCACTTCAGTCATGGTAAGAATCCCTACGCGGCCAGGAAACAAAACCTGCGATATTCGAAAAATGATGCAAAAGCACGGCAGCAGCACGAAAACTGACCAAAACGCAGCAGTAATAAAAGTCTGTTGTAACAACTCGACCTGCGGTACGGGATCAGCGTAAAGACCCATGGCAAATACCAGGGAAAACCCCGTCGTCGCGATAAATATAATCGTGGCCAGCGGCACAATCGGAATCCGTGGCCAGCGATTTAATGTGGCAATACCAAACGCCCAGAACACACCGGAAAGTAAACTATACAGATCACCAATGTTGATTGGATGTGTGGACGAGCCGTCGTCATATAGAAGCAAAAACAGACCAAAAAAAGCCACGACGATGGCGACAATTCGGGCGCGCGTCAGCTTTTCAGAAAGCCACAGCACGCCCAAAATCGTCGACCAGACCGGCGTCAGGTAATACAGCATCGTCGCACGAATCACGGTAGTTTCGACCAGTCCGTTGGCGTAGAACGTAAACGCGAGTCCGATCATCACCGCCGCAGTCAAAGTCGGCCAAAACATCCCAAGCAGTTTTCGCCAGTGCAAAATCAATAGCGGGCACAAAACCAGAAGCGGACACACGTTGAAGTACACGACTGCCCAGGAGCCGGTGATTCCAACCTCTTCAATTGTGCGCAAAGGGTACCAATACACGCCCCAGGCAGCTGCACTGAATGCAAGCAGCACGCTCAGCGTTGTGTCTGAATACGTTTTCGCGGGGGCAATATTGCTCAGCATAATGTTTGTTAATGCGGGATGTAGCCGTGATCGTCGTCGATTCGCGTCGGCACTACAAGCCATTGTTTGGGCTTGAACGAATACCCTCGGTTAATTAAACTGGCATTTAATTAAACGCACATTTGATAAAAATAATCCAAGAGGTGAACGACGTGCCCAAACTCGGCATGGCCGAAATTCGAAAACCACAGCTTATCGATGCCACCATGCGCGCCATCGACAGCGTCGGACTCGCGAGGGCGAATGTCACGACCATAAGCGGCTACGCGGGTGTGACCCCTGCGATTATCAATCACTACTTTGGCGGTAAAGACGGCTTGCTGGCTGCCACCATGCGCGAGATTCTCGAAATTCACCGCAAGTCAGTGCGCGAGCAACTCGCTCGCATTCCACACGATGACGTAGTCGGGCGGATAATGGCAATTGTTGGGGGAAATTTCTCGAAGCGCTACACCAACAGCCCCGTGGTCAAAACCTGGTTAACCTTCTGGGCACAGGCGATGCATGAACCGATGCTCTCCAGACTGCAGCAGGTTAATGAAAGGCGTTTGTTGTCGCACCTGAAGCTTGAATTGAAACGGGTTCTACCCCCCGATCGAGCCTTGCTCGTGGCACGGGCGGTAGCCGCACTGATTGACGGAATTTGGCTGCGCGGCGCACTCAACCCGAATGGGATTGACGCGCGACTGGCGCAGGACATCATCCTCGATTATCTGTCGTTGAATTTGCCGCAGGAGCTGATTCAGCGCTACCACGCTCACAACATACCGGCGGACGACGAAGCCGACGCCGTTTTGGTCGCCGTTGAGCGTTAAGAGAATTTCGGGAATCCGCATGCAGGCAGCTTTCGCCGAGCGGGAGTAACCAAGCCCCGAATAAGTGACAACCAGACGGCCGCAAGTTCATGCGAATACTTGTTCTGCCCGACGGTTGTTATTAAGCTGGCACCGGATCGATGTAAGTTTGGCGCCTTTTATTGGCATTCGACGAGTACCGCAGCGCGGAATCGCGAATTTTATTCAGACGCAACACAAAGCGTGGAGGAAAAACAAATGAAACTTAAGTCACTGGCAATCGCGGCCAGTCTTATCGTCGCGACCAGCGCCCCGGCAATCTCACAGGCCGACGCAATCAAAATACCGATTAACGAATGGACCGGCCAGCATATTTCGGCGCATATCACCGGCTCGCTGTTCAAAAAAGCCGGGTACGAAGTCGAATATATCACCGCGGGTGCGGTACCGCAGTTTGCCGCGATCTCGCAAGGTGACTTGCACGTTCAACCGGAAACCTGGACCAACAATGTCGGCGATATTTACCCCAAGGCCGTGGAAAAGGGCGACATCATTGTGCTGGGTTCTCTGGGCTTGAAACCGCAGGAAGGCTGGATTTATCCACCGTATATGAAAGAAAAATGTCCTGGCTTGCCAAGCTACGATGCACTCTATGAATGCGCGCAGGCATTCGCAGCGGCTGACACCTTTCCAAACGGGCGTTTGATCACTTATCCGGCCGATTGGGGTACGCGATCCAAAGATGTTGTCGCGCAAATCGAACTGCCCTTTCAACCGGTCGCCGGTGGTTCTGAAGGTGCCATGATCGCTGAAGTAAAAAGCGCCTACGCTGCCAAACAGCCCATGCTGATGATGTTCTGGCAACCGCACTGGCTGTTCGCCGAACACGATATGGACTGGGTAGAGTGGGATGCTGCTGACGGCGAGTGCGTAGAAGAGTCGGGCCAGACGCGTGGCAACGCATGTGGCTTTCAGCAAGCGTCCATCGACAAAATAATGAGCAAAGACTTCCCCGCGAAATTTCCGGGCGCAGCCAAGCTCTACGAGATGATGTCAATTGACAACACCACCCAAAACGCCTTGATGCTTGAGATCGACAACAAAGGTCGCAAACTGGAAGACGTCATTGCTGAATGGGTTGACGCCAACGAAGCGACATGGAGCCCATGGGTTCAGGCTGCCAAAGCGGCCCAGTAAGCGCTTGATCTGGTCCTGATACAAGTTAGGGTGTAAACAGTCTCGGGCCGGTCATGCGACTGGCCCGAATACACTTCGGCGATACAAGATTGCCGCAAACAACAATTTCCAAAACGCCGAGTCAATTATGAGCGCGACAAACGACGAGACGATTCTCTCCTGCCGCAACGTATGGAAAGTCTACGCCGAGGACTCGGCACCGTATTTTAAAAACGAAGTGGGCTCGGCCGACGCTGGTGAACTTGCAACACGCATGCGCGCTGACGGCGCGATTCCAGCGGCGGTTGATGTCAGTTTTGACGTCCACGCGGGTGAAATCTTTGTCATCATGGGTTTGTCGGGTTCGGGAAAGTCAACCGTTGTCCGGTGTCTTTCGCGCTTGATCGAATCAACCCACGGAGAGATCCTCCTCGACGGCGATGATCTTTTGAAAAAGTCCGACAAAGAGTTGATCGACATCCGCCGGCACAAAATCGGCATGGTATTCCAAAACTTCGGGCTGATGCCGCACCTCAGCGTGTTCGACAACATAGCGTTTCCGCTTTCACTGCAGGGCGTACCCGCACCCGAACAGGCCGATACGGTTCGCCGCGTGATCGAACTGGTCGGTCTTGAAGGGCGAGAGTCCTCATTCCCAACGCAACTCTCGGGCGGACAACAGCAGCGCGTGGGAATCGCCCGATCGCTCGCGGTAGAGCCCGAACTGTGGCTACTCGACGAACCTTTCTCGGCGCTCGATCCGCTGATCCGAAGACAGATGCAGGACGAGTTTCTGCGCCTGCAAAAAACACTGAAAAAATCGATTGTGTTCATCACCCACGATTTTCTCGAAGCGCTGAAGATCGCCGACCGCATGATGATCATGCGCGACGGTCAGGTGATCCAGGTAGGCACCCCAACCGATCTGATTATTAATCCCGCCGACGACTACGTCGCCGAGTTCACCGAAGATGTCCCCATGGTCAGGGTTTTGACCGCGCTCAACGTACTCGATAGCGACGCGTCTTCAAACGACGAAATGCCGACGTGTGACTGCTACGACAGCGTCGAGAGTATTCTGCCCTTACTCACCAAGCACCGCGACGGCATCGTGGTGCAGCGTGACAGCGATGCGATAGGTGTCGTCACCGCCGCGAGCGTCATCAAGGCGCTGGCACACACTGATGAAAGCGCCGCTGCAAGCGTCGCGGAAGCAACTGCATGATCAGCCGCAGCACGGGGCGCGCCAGCACGCTCGACTGGATCTGGCTGGGGCTATTTATCCTCACACTCGTGCTGCTCGCACTGCGTGATTCGCTCGGTTGGTTGATCGTGTTTCCGGCCGACTGGGTAATTCCCGTCACCGAATGGCTGAACGCGTTTATGGATTGGTGCGTCGAGAATCTCGGTGCCTACTTCCGCGCGTTCTCGGTGTTTATGGACATTCCCATGAGCGCCGTAAGGGAACTGTTGAACTGGCTGCCGTGGTCAGTGACGTTGGCATTGCTGACCTTTGCGGCCTTTGCAGTGTCTGGCTGGCGGCTGGCGCTGTTCACATTTTTCGCCGTGCTTTACATGGTGGTGATCGGGTATTGGGCCGAGTCGATGAACTCACTCTCGCTGGTGGCGATTTCGGTTCCGCTCGCGGTCGGTATCGGTTTCGGACTTGGCACTCTGGCGTTTTACTCAAAACGCGCGGAGCGCGCGCTCGCACCAATGATGGATTTGCTGCAGACCGTGCCCGCATTTGCCTATTTGCTGCCTATTTTGCTGCTGTTTGGTTTCGGCCCTGTCGTCGGTTTGATCGCCAGCGTGCTGTACGCTTTTCCGCCGACGGTGCGCAATACGATGCTGGGGCTGTCGCGCGTGCCGTCAGAGGTCATCGAGGCCGGCGTCATGTCCGGCGCGACTCCGCGACAACTATTCTGGCGCGTGCGTACGCCAAGTGCGATGAAGCAAATTTTGCTCGGTGTTAACCAAACCACAATGGCCGCGTTTTCGATGGTCATCATCGCCTCGATTATCGGCGGCACCGCAGACATCGGCTGGGAAGTGCTCTCGACCATGCGCAAGGCGCAGTTCGGTGAAAGCGTGCTGGCGGGCATCGTGATTGCCCTGATGGCAATGGTGATGGATCGCATTACGGCCGCAGCAGCGACTGCAGATGCGGGTGAATACACGGTTCACGGTAGTTTTATTTCGCGCCACAAAAAGCTCGTTACGGCTTTCTGCATCGGCTTGGCGGTTGCGGTCATTGCGCAGATTATTCCGGCATTGAAAGAGTACCCGGAGGCGTGGGAAATCTATCCCGCTCAGTACCTGAACGACGCGGTAACTTATGTTGTTGTAGAGTTTGCCGCCGCGATTACACTGATAAAAACCTGGGCATTTTTCTTTGTGATGTTGCCGGTGAAAATGGGCCTGGAGAAAACCATCACCCCGTTTAGCTGGGGCTTTGAGTTCACTCCGACGATTCAGGCGATCTACGCGTTCGCTGTTTTACTCCTGGGTGCGTGGTTTGCGTGGAAAAACGGCCTGCGACGCGGCAGCCTCGTGTTGGCCGCCGGAATTTTACTGTTCTTTGGATTGACGCGCTTACCATGGCCGATGCTGCTGGCTATGGCCACTTTATTGAGCTGGCAACTTGGCGGCAATCGCCTCGCGCTGGGCACTTTTTTGGGTCTGGGATTTTTACTCATTGGGGGCGTGTGGCCACAAACGCTCCTGTCACTTTACCTTTGCGGTCTGGCGGTTTTGTTGTCGTTTTTAATTGGCGCGACGCTTGGCATTTTGGCATCGGAATACAACGGGGTTTCTGCATTTTTGCGACCAATCAACGACACCCTGCAGACGATGCCATTGTTCGTTATCTTGATCCCGTTTGTGATGATTTTTAAAATCGGCGAATTTACCGCACTGCTCGCAATTATGGCTTACGCGATCGTTCCGGCAATTCGCTACGCCGAGCATGGAATTCGCAGTATTCCGGAAAAAGTCACCGAGGCCGCAACCGCAATCGGATGCACGCGTTGGCAAATGTTGTGGCGCGTGAAACTGCCGCTGGCACTGCCGGTAATGATGCTTGGTCTCAATCAAACGATTATGTTCGGCATCGCCATGTTGGTAATCGCTGCGCTGGTTGGGACTAACGGTTTGGGACAACGCGTTTACATCGGCCTCGGCGATGGGGATTTCGGTGTCGGCATGGTCGCAGGAATCGGTATGGCAATTATCGCAATGATCGCCGATCGATTAACGCAAGCATGGAGCAAAAAGCGACAGGTGGAACTCGGTATTCACGCCAGCGCCTGACAAAACGCCAGCATTTTTAAAACCCTCGTTTTTCGGAGCCCTTCGGTGAACATTCAGGAAAGCCTCGATATTAATGATACCGTGCGAGTCAGCTCGCGCGCGTTTGAAGTGTCTCCCTATCTGGAGCGCTATGACAGCCCGGATATGATTCGCGGCATTTACGCGGGCAGGTTCTTCACTATTTATAACGGCGAAGATCCGGTGCAGAAATACTGGACGCTGCGACGCAAAGCACTCATTTTCGACGTTCCCGAAAAACCGGTCGAAATTACCGGTCCGGATGCGGTGCCCTTTCTGGAAAAAGTCTTTTCGCGAACGATTTCAACTCTACAAACCGGACGCGGACGCTATGCCGTGGCCTGTACCCCGCAAGGCGGCGTGTTTATGGATGGTGTATTGTTCAAGCTGGATGACAGGCGTTACTGGTACGTACAGGCAGACGGCGCCATGGAGACCTGGTTTCTCGCGCATAGCGGCGGGTTTGACGTCACGATCTCTGACCCGCAATCGCGCGTTATCCAGATTCAGGGGCCGGCATCAATCGCGATTATGCGTGACGCGTCCAACGGCGCGATTGACGAATCGATGAAATATTTTCACGCAGGATTTTTCAACCTTGGCGGACAGGAACTTTTCGTTTCGCGCACCGGGTTCACCAACGAATTGGGTTTTGAAATTTACTGCAACGGCCCAGGCACCGATCACCTTGCACTTTGGGATCATTTAGTTGCAGTCGGCGAACCGCACGGCATGGAGTTCTCCAGCACCAAGTGCATGACCGTGCGTCGCATCGAAGCGGGAATTCTTGGCAACATAACCGATATGGACACAAGTATGACCCCATTTGCCGCAGGACTTGCACCGTTTGTGGATATGGACAAGGACGACTTTGTGGGCAAATCGGCTCTGGTCAACGCTGACCGCCGCAGTCGATTACTCGGGGTTACGTGCGCGAGCGCCATTCCCGGGCGCGGCAGCGTGGTTTTAGACGATGACAAACCCGTGGGAACGCTAACGGCGGGAGTCGAATCCCCGACGCTGGGCTGTGGGGTTGGTTACGTTGTGTTTGACGAGCCCGGCGATTGGAGTGGCCGTGAAATGCGCGTTCGCATGCCCGATGGACACACGCATTCGTGCGATATTGTCGACCTGCCGTTTTTTGATCCCGAAAAGAAAATCGTAAGAGGTATTGATCGCACAATCCCCTAAGAACCGATTCGCTGAGATAAATTTTTTCAAATTAGTTCAAATTGAGCTCGAGGTGGTGAGCATCCTTTTTGATTAACAGTCTTAATAATCATGGCGATCAATGTATCGCCTCACTTCGTCGGGGTGATCCGCGAACACGCCGTCAACAGATTGCGCACCGAATAGCGCATCGAGAAGTGGTTCCAGATGAATAAAACCTGCAGGCAATGCGTCTGACCGGACAGTATACGGATGAACCAGTAAGCCTTTGTCTTTCGCGTCTTCAACCAGCGATGAGAAAACTGTAGCGCCATTTGGTTCGCGCGCAAGAATGATTTGTCCCAACCACGGTCCAATACCAGCAGCGTACGAAGCAACTTCTGCCAGGCCCGCCGGTGTTTTTAAGAACGCATAATCAGTATGCGTTTGCGGCCACCACGCGTTTTCACCCAGCAGCTGAATTAGCGGGATATCGGTGAGGTTTTCATTAAATATAGTTCGCAGGGTCTCAGCATCGAAACACTGAATAAACACTTTGTCGTGTTCTGATTCAAAACCGTTTTGATGCAGAGAATTGAGCACTTCACTGACAATATTCAATCCATTCGCTTGATGCCTGCGGGGTGCCTTGATTTCGACGTAAAGGCCGATTTTGTGAGCGCTGCTTTGATTCAAACCAAGCACCAGTTGAATCATCGCCTCCAAAGTCGGAATTTTGAAAATGGCGTGTTTCGCGCTAAACCTTGAGTGAAATAATTGTTCACCGGTCGCGGTATTGCGTCGCTCGTGGAGTTTTAACGTTTGAATTTCTGCGAGTGAAAAGTCAGCGACATAGTGCCTGCCATCGTCGCGTGCACGATTGCTGAAAACATCGGATACATTGGTCATGGCATTGAGGTACAAATCGTGAAACACCACAGCCTCGCCGTCGCGCGTCATGACAACGTCCAGTTCAAGATAATCCGCTTGCATCGCATGCGCCATCGCGGCCGCAGCCAGCGTGTGTTCCGGGAGATACGCGGACGCGCCCCGGTGTGCGATGACGATCGGTTGCGCCGCAAGCTGCAGAGGAAGCAGCAATAAAAACAGCGCGATAACGTAGCGCGACAACCTGTTAACCGCGCGCAAAAAATACACAGATCCCACTAGCGGTCGGGTTTACGCCCGCGTAAGTGTGTTGGCCTGAGCTGTCCCTGATCAAGCGCGACGATCATCTTGTCCCAAACGTCAATCTGGTGAAGCAGAAACTCTTTTCCCACTGAGGATGACAGTTTATTGAAGTGCTCTCCCGCCAATGCATCGCGTTCCTTGCGCGCGCGCTCGCGGTACCAGATGTTCCGGTCGGTGGTCCCGATATCGACAAAGCCCGCGGCCTGCATTGCGTCGCGGTAAACCTCAACGGTCGCGAGTCCAAAGTCCAAACCCTCGGCCTCGACATAGGCCTGCATTTCCGGTGTAGGAGAATCAGTGCCGCACAGCCAATCGCTCGCGACAAACCAGCCTCCCGGATTCAACACGCGAAAAATATCCCGCGACAAGGCGGCCTTGTCCGCGATATGAATGATCGAGTCCTTGCTGATAACGACATCAAATTGAGAATCGTCAAACGGTAACGGCCCAGGTTCGACGCAACGAAAATCGAGAACACTCTGCAAACCGTTTTTTTGCGCCAACGATCGGCATCGCGAGACCAAACCCGCTTCAACGTCGATCCCAGTCACGTGTTTTACATCGTGTTTGCTGGCCAGATGAACGTCTACGCCGCCGGTTCCGCAACCGATGTCTAGAACAGACCTGGCTGACAAATCCATTCCGACAAGAAAGGCATCGACTTCGTCGACACCGCCGGGCGACAAAAAGCCTTCACCCCAAATAGTTTCGAGGACATCGATCAGATCGTCGTCGTATTCCTGATGTTCATCATTACTCATGAAATTCGAACCCCCAGCACGAACGACTCACGATACCTGTGAATTGGCTGTCCAACAACATCGCTGGATTGCGGTTTCGTACTCACCGTCGATTCATGATAAAAGTAAGCAGCTAATGTTAATCCCGAATCAATTATGAATGCAGAAAGCAGAACCGTACTGATCACTGGAGCCAACCGGGGAATTGGTCTGGAACTCGCACGCCAATATTCGAAAGATGATTGGAACGTTATCGCGTGCTGTCGCAATCCGGAATCCGCGCACGAGTTGCAGGCACTTGCTGAGCATGATCAAAAAATCAACATTTACGAACTCAATGTCACAAACTACGACCAGGTCAAGTCCCTCGCCGATCAGCTCTTGAACACACCGATTGATGTTCTTTTAAGCAATGCGGGGCTGTATGGTTCGCGCGGCAACTACTTTGGCAGCGTCGACCCGGAAAACTGGCGCGAAGTGTTGGAAGTCAACACGATTGCACCGCTGATGCTGGCGCAGGCGTTTGTTGAGCACGTGGCAGCGAGCGAGAAAAAAACGATCGCAATTGTCAGCAGCAAAGTCGGTAGCATCAAAGATAACCGCAGCGGCGGTGGGTATGTCTATCGCAGCTCAAAAACAGCGGTGAACCAAGTGGTCAAGAGCCTCTCGATAGACTTAGCTGAGCGCGGGGTCTGTGTACTCAGTTTACACCCGGGCTGGGTGCAAACCGATATGGGCGGGCCGAACGCCGAGATCACCACAGAGATGAGCGTCACAGGGTTAAAGAAGGTGCTCGATTCAACGGACCTTAACCAGTCTGGAAAATTTATCGAATTCGACGGAAACCCGATTCCCTGGTGATCACGCGCTGATCACCGGGATATACAGTGTTGATCTCTGGGTATTCAGACCTGTCAGTTTTTGCTTTCCATGTTGTCGGCAAGATAGTTTTGGATGCCGACTTTGTCGATGAGGCTTAGCTGTGTTTCGAGCCAATCGACGTGCTCCTCCTCGCTTTCCAGAATGTCTTTAAGTAAATCGCGACTAACGAAGTCGCGAACCTCTTCGCACTTGACGATACCATCCCGCAAATCCGGGATCGCATCCATTTCCAGCGCGAGGTCGGATTCAAACATTTCTTTCGTGTCCTCCCCGATTCGCAGACGACCGAGATCCTGAAGATTCGGCAGGCCTTCGAGAAACAGAACGCGCTCAATCAGCTGATCGGCATGTTTCATCTCGTCGATCGATTCGTGGTACTCGTGGTCGCCTAATTTGGTCAAACCCCAGTCGTTGAGCATCCTTGAGTGAAGAAAATACTGGTTAATTGCGACCAACTCATTCGCTAGCACTTTGTTCAGGCATTTAACAACGCTTGCTTCGCCTTTCATGACTAAAACCTCTCTTGAATTTGGAGCGGATTCTAGGGTGCCGACGTGGAATTTTCAACAAAAAAATCACGTAAGTTATTGATTTTAAATACAAATAATAATGATTCTTAAATGCTAGACGAGAACGTATTTGATTTTAAAACCCAATCTTCACAACGGGATGTACTCGCACTGCGCGGCGCGCGAGTGGGTACAAAAAAACAGCAAATTTGATTGGTTGCAACCACGGGAAGGGTTGCGAGGAGTGGGGGAAATCAGGTGCGATGAATGACCACTGCTGCACCTGCGGTGGCTTCATCCTGCAGATTGGTTGTTTCGAGAATTTGCCTGGCGAAGGATGCACATTTTCCGCACTGGGTCGCCACACCCAACTCTTGCATCAAGCACTTCATAGAACAGCCCTCGCGCTCGGCTGCACTGCGTATCTGCTTATCGGTGACTGCGTTGCATAAACAAACGTACATGGCTTTGACTTCATGACTAGTACGAGCTAGATTATAGCCAAATGCGAATGATTTACAATAATGTTTGCGTTATTATTGGGTCGTAAGACGTTCCACCTTACAAATTTGGGATTTTCGCTTCCTAAGGGAAGCTAGGCTAACGATGACAACCGAGATATTTGCTATTACTGGTTTCCTGATCGTGTCATCAGGGCTCGCCGTCTTTCTCGGCGTACTGATTATTCGATCTCTGAGAAATTACCGTACAGACATAGAGCGTTCCTGAGGCATACACCGCCTGCGCGGGTCGATCACCACCGCTACGTTCTGAGCGCTCGAAACATTTCGTATCCTTCACCAGCCAGTCAAGCTGCGTTCTTAACAATTCAATCCAATTTTTCCATCCTTACGTAAACCCTGGAAGTGCGCACCCGCACGGATACGATTTTAACCAGAGCTTCGTGAACCTTAATAACTCGCTGATTAAATTGAATTTTAAGCCACATCTCCGCAATCTGATTGCCAGTTTTCTGGCGCTCTCGATGCTCACCGCCTGCAGTGCATATCCGTGGCAGTATCATCTTGAAAGAACCCACTACACGATCGACCTGCAACCGCTCTCTGCTGACATCTATTTACCCGAACTCGCAGAAAAAACACCTCCGGTCGTGATCGTGGTGCACGGCGGTGGATGGGTGCGCAGAAGTGGCGATATGACGGGAATCTGCAAGCAACTTGCCACCAATGGCATAGCGGCTGTCAATATCACATATCGATCCGCCCTTGAGCACCCCTACCCCGCTGCTATCGAGGACGTGCGAGCGGCACTGGCATGGGTGCGCAACAAAAGCGACGAATTACCGTTTGATTCCTCACGCATCGCACTTTGGGGCTATTCAGCGGGTGGACACCTCGCATTGATGGCCGGCCTTGCACCCGAAGAAAACGTTTCAGCGATTGTCTCCGGCGGCACTCCCGCTCGATTTGTTTCGTGGCCACAGTCGCCGGTTATTCAACAATTTATCGGTCATCCGATTACCACGCATCGCCACCTGTGGGAGGAGGCATCACCGGTGAATCACGTTAAAGCCGGATCGCCACCTGTATTTCTGTATCACGGCGAGAACGATGATTTGGTCGAGCCGGAACAAATGACGCTGATGGCCGCCGCGCTGGATAAAAAGGGTACGCCGGTTGAAACCTTTCTCGTACACAACCGCGGCCACTTTGGCACCTATCTGTTTGGCGACGAAGCTGAGCAAGCCGCAATTGATTTCCTTAAATCCCACTTTCTGATGTAAACGGAAACCCATCAATAAAGGACTTGTTTCTCCTTTGGCGGTGTGCAGCACGCGATGGTTTTTAAGTGCAGAACTCTAGCGACTGCAGAAAAACTTTCGGGCACAAACGTGCTTGCGCTAAATCGATACTCGATCCGCAGTGACGCGCGCTCAAGGATTGTGCATCGTTTGCGGATACGGCCAACGTGCTACCATCGTGCCGCGATAAAAATACGAAACGTCACTGACTGAACATAGCGGATAACCAAAGGTAAGCACATGGCACTTCACTTCACAGAAACAGAGCTTCAGTCACGCCGCGTGAAAGCATGCGAAAAAATGCAACAGCAAGGTCTGGACGGATTGCTGATGTTTCGTCAAGAAAGCATGTACTACTTGACCGGCTATGACACCTTTGGGTATTGCTTTTTCCAGTGCCTGTATCTGGCCGCGGACGGTCGCCGCGCTCTGCTCACGCGTGCACCCGATTTGCGTCAGGCGCAACACACATCCGACATCGATGATATTCGTGTATGGGTCGACAAAGCCGGCCACAATCCCGCAGAGCAATTGCGCGATATGCTTGCAGAGTTTGGCTGCAAAGATTCACAGCTCGGCATCGAATACGAAGCCTATGGACTCACCGCAGCAAACGGCAAACGTGTGGATGCTGCGCTCGACGGATTTTGCACGCTGACTGACGAATCCATGCTGGTGAGCGAGCTGCGATTAGTGAAATCCGCCGCCGAAATTGAATACACGCGACGCGCTGCAGAGCTTGCCGACGACGCATTTGATGCCGCGCTTGCGATTGCCAAGGCGGGTGCCGACGAAGGGCAAATACTCGCCGATATGCACAGCGCAGTTTTTGCCGGCGGTGGCGACTACTCCGGCAACGAATACATCATCGGCTCTGGACCCGATGCGCTCCTGTGCCGGTATAAAAGCGGGCGACGAACACTAGACGGGCAGGATCAACTAACACTCGAATGGGCGGGAGCGTACCGCCACTACCACGCTGCCATGATGCGCACCGTTGTGATTGGATCACCAACCGACGAGCACTACAAAATGCACGCGGTTGCGGTTGATGCGATGAACGCCTGCATGCAGGCACTCAGGCCGGGCGACCCGATCGGCAATGTATTTGATGCGCATGCGCGCGTTGCCGATGAAAACGGATTGCGAGCGCATCGCTTTAACGCCTGCGGCTACAGCATGGGCACGACGTTTACGCCGACATGGATGGACTGGCCGATGTTTTACACCGGCAATCCTGTCATCGCGCAAGAGAACATGGTGTTCTTCCTGCACATGATTTTCGTGAACAGTGATTCAGGCAACGCCATGTCGCTGGGGCACTCGGTGCGTGTGAGCAGTGATGGCTGCGAGTGTCTGAGTCGTCAGCCGCTGGATTTGCCGGTTCGCTGATTTCACGGCAACGAACTTATCCGAATTTTACAACTCTCAGGGTTTGCATCAGGGTTTGCACAAAACACAGAAGTAAGCGCGTATGAAAGCCAGTGATTTATTTGTTCAGTGCCTCGAAAATGAAGGAGTCGAATTTATATTCGGCATCCCGGGTGAGGAAAATCTCGACGTGATGGACTCACTGATCGACAGCGATATCCGTTTCATCACCACGCGACACGAACAGGGCGCCGCATTCATGGCCGACGTCTACGGTCGCTTAACCGGACGCGCGGGTGTTTGTATGGGCACCTTGGGTCCGGGCGCCACGAATCTCGTCACGGGATTTGCCGATGCGAACATGGACCGCGCGCCGATTGTTGGCATCGCCGGGCAAGGCGCGACCACGCGCATGCACAAAGAAAGTCATCAGGTGCTCGACCTGGTTAATTTGTTCGCGCCAATCTCGAAATACAGTATCGAAATTCGCGAGCCGGAAATTGTCGCAGAAATCGTCCGCAAGGCATTTAAGGCCGCCGAGGCCGAAAAACCAGGCGGAAGTTTTATCTCGTTCCCGGAAAACGTTGCCGAAATGGAAGTTGATGGCAAATCACCGTTAAAAGCGCAGCGACCCAAACCCCCGGTTCCGCCAGCAGATAAAATCCAGCAGGCAGCAGACATGATTTCCAATGCGCGCTACCCGCTGGTTATGGCGGGTAATGGCGTTGTGCGAGCGGGAGCAGACGATGCGCTGGTCGCGTTTGCCGAACGGCTTAATGTTCCGGTGGCGACGACATTCATGGCCAAAGGCAGCATGCCTTTTTCACACAAGCTATCGCTCGGCACCGTGGGCTTGCAGGCGCACGACTACGTCGCCTGCGGTTTTGATCGCGCGGATGTGGTGATCTGTGTCGGTTACGACATGATCGAATACCATCCGCATCTTTGGAACCAGAATAAGGCCGCAAAAATCATTCACATCGACATGAGCCCGGCCGAGGTCGACGAACACTACGTGCTCGCGTGCGGTGTCATCGGTGACATCAACGCCGCGCTGAACGATATTGCGGTCGCAGCTCAGGCCAAAGCAGACTCACCCGCACAGAACCTGCGCCAGACGATTGTCGAAGAACTCACCGCGCATGAAAACGACGATTCGTTTCCGCTGGTGCCACAACGTATTGTGCTCGATTTGCGCAAAGCGCTGGCACCAGAGGACATTGTCATCTCCGACGTCGGTGCGCACAAAATGTGGATGGCGCGCATGTATCAGGCTGAAAAACCCAATACCTGTATTATTTCCAATGGATTTGCCTCGATGGGTATCGGCGTACCGGGCGCAATCGCGGCCAAGCTCGCCTACCCCGATCGTACCGCGCTGACGGTTACCGGCGATGCCGGGTTTATGATGAATTCGCAGGAGATCGAAACGGCCATGCGCATCGGCGCACCGATCGTTATTCTGGTCTGGAACGACAGCAAATACGGTTTGATCAAATGGCACCAGGACAGGCGCTTCGGTCGTGATACGCAAATCGACTTCACCAACCCCGATTTGGTCAAATACGCAGAAAGCTTTGGAGCCAGAGGCTATCGCGTGGAGTCGGCGGCCGACCTGCTTCCGACCCTCGAAAAGGCGATCGCGGACGACACAGTCGTGCTGATCGACTGTCCGGTTGATTACGCTGAAAACATGAAGCTCACCGCAAAACTCGGCAATTTAGTGTGCCCGATCTAAGCGGATATAAACCGAGCATGATGCAATCGGCATTGAATGGAGCCATTTATCGGTAACTTAGCGGTTTGATCGGGTAATCGCCCTGCCTGTAAAGTATTCAGGGCACCATCACCGCAGGGGAAAGGAACGGACAGTGACTCCGATGTTTTCAATCCAACGCATCACACTGATACTCGTCGCATTGCTGGGTAGCCTGCTCAGTGGTCTCGCGCACGCGAGCTTTACCCTGCCGCTGCATATCGAAGGCCAGCACTACAACGCCGTCCTGAAGCCAAATGACACCTTGATTAGCCGTCTTAAGACTTCAAAAACATTTAGCCCCGATGTCAACCAGCACTATGCCGGTTACCTTGCCGACACCCCTGACAGCTGGGTACGGATATCCAATGTCGGAGGGCGCTGGCAAGGCGTTGCGTCCGCGTTCCAGCAAGTATTTATTCTCGACGATAGCAATGTGGCAATTGTGCGTGACATTCGCAACCGCAGTGCACTGAAAAGCCGTTCATTAGCCTCTTTTGCGCATATCGAAGCCGCGTGCGGACTTGATCATGGCAACACGAGCCACAGACCCACCTCGCTCTTTGCGACGCAGAACACGAGCTCAGCGCTTACAGTACCCGTGCTGCGGACGTTTAATGAACTTTGCGCGAACACCGTTGATGACGGTAATGGAGGCGAGCTTTGCCTGATCGCAGAA
Source organism: Pseudomonadota bacterium (assembly GCA_039029275.1). Classification (GTDB taxonomy): domain Bacteria; phylum Pseudomonadota; class Gammaproteobacteria; order JBCCGL01; family JBCCGL01; genus JBCCGL01. The sequence goes on from JBCCGL010000004.1 coordinate 35,363, forward strand.
CTTGAACTGGCGTTTGACCAGGAATACCAAAGCACGCGGGGTAGCACTGCTGCCAGCGATGCAGTCGCGATGGTGAATATCGTCGACGGTATTTATCGAAACAATCTGAACATCGCATTTGAAACTGTTTCTATCACCATGCTGGACAACAGCAATGATGTGTTCGGCGACTCAACGGTCGCAGGAACGTTCCTGACTGAAATACGAACACAAAAGGGCAACAACAACGTTTCATTTTTACAAAATCAAAATGCTTTGTTCCATTTGGTTACAGGCAGAGATTTCACGGGATCCACCGTTGGGGTCGCGTACGTCGATGTGGTTTGCCTCACCGGCAACGACATCGGATTTACAAGTGGAACCTCACAACTACTGGGTTCCGGCAGCGACCAAATTCCGCTGACCGCCATTATCGTTGCGCACGAGCTGGGACACAATTTTGGTGCCGGTCACGACTTCGACGACAACAGTTGCAGCGAAGGTTTCATAATGTTCCCTTCGGTTAACGCAAACGCTACTGATTTTTCCAGCTGCTCAATCGATGAAATCCGAACAGCAACGGGCGCCATCGAAGATAATATTTTTCGCGCACCGCTGAACGCGTGTTTCAATTTTCCGGTTGATCTGGCGCTTGTCGCTGATTCCGGCAATCCAACACAAGTCACGAAAAACACCGCTTTCAATACATCATTTACGCTTTCACCAACTCAAGCAGCTGAAAGCATTTCGACTGCGGATTTTTCCGGCAGCGTCAACGGAGGTTCGATCTCATCGGTATCTGTCGCAGGTCAAACCTGCAACGTTGACGGCAACAGTCTCTCCTTCGGGTGTTCGCTTTCGAATCTACTCGCTGACACGGCCGTTGAAATCGAAATGATCGCCAGCGCTGACACAATTGAACTGTCACTGGACAGCAGCGTGACGGGTAGCGATTTGCGCGACATTGTGTCGAACAACGACTCGTTGACGATTGAAATCGCAGCAGCCGACGGGGGCGGCAGCGACACCACACCGGATCAGTTCACGTTTACCGATCAATCCGATGTTGCAAAAGATCAGTTACTGATATCCGATTCTGTGTCGATCAGCGGAATTGATGCGCCCGCATCGATTTCCGTTACCGGAGGCGAGTACAGCATCGACGGTGCTGCGTTTACCGATATCGACGGAACTATCGAAAACGGCAACAGCGTGCGTGTGCGCCATACGACCGCGTCGGCAGAGTTGAGCGAAACCAATACCGCGCTGACCATCGGTGGCGTAAGCGATACGTTCACCAGTGTGACGGCTGCGGATCCGCCGAGTGACGACGTTCCCGACGCGTTCTCGTTTGACGATCAAGATGCGGTCGAGAAAAACGCTGAAATCATCTCGAACACAGTGACGATCAGTGGAATCGATACTGCCAGCGCAATCAGTGTGAGCAACGGTGAGTACAGCGTTAACACGCAGGCGTTTACCAGTGCTGATGGCACGGTGGTCAATGGCGACCAGGTGCGTGTTCGCCATACGAGCGCGAGCGTTGAGCTGGAACGGGTTGACACTGTGCTAACGATCGGCGGAGTGCAAGACACGTTCACATCGATCACTGCTGCGGACCCGCCAAGCGATGATATACCGGACGCGTTTTCCTTCACTGATCAAAGCGACGTGGTAAAAAACACGACCGTTGTGTCGGATGCGATTACCGTGTCGGGAATTGATATTGCGAGCGCGATCAGCGTCAGCAACGGCGAGTACAGCATTAACAATCAAACATTCACCAGCGCCGATGGCACAGTGGTCGATGGCGACGGTGTCCGTGTCCGCCACACCAGCGCAAACACTGAGCTCACCCAAGTAGACACGGTACTGACGATTGGTGGCGTGCAGGACACGTTTACGTCAACCACCGAGGTCGACCCACCAAGCGACGATATACCGGACGCGTTTTCCTTCACTGATCAGACTGACGTGGTCAAAAACACGACCGTGGTGTCAAACGCGATTACCGTTTCCGGAATTGATATTGCGAGCCCGATCAGTGTCAGCAACGGCGAATACAGCATCAACGGACAATCGTTTACCAGCACCGCAGCTACGGTTGTCAATGGCGATGATGTTCGCGTGCGTCATACCAGCGCAAGTTCGGAACTCACAGAGGTCGACACGGTGCTCACCATCGGCGGTGTGCAGGACACGTTCACGTCGACCACCAGGGTGGACCCACCAAGCGACGACGTTCCAAATGCGTTTTCCTTCACGGATCAAAACGACGTGGAAAAAAGCACCACTGTTGTTTCAAACGCGATTACTGTGTCCGGAATTGATATCGCAAGCGCGATCAGCGTAAGCAACGGTGACTACAGTATCAACGGACAATCGTTTACCGATGACGCGGGCACGGTAACAAACGGCGATAGTGTTCGTGTGCGCCACACCAGTGCGAACACTGAACTCACGGGAGTCGATACTGTGCTGACTATTGGTGGTGTGCAGGACACGTTTTCGTCCGTGACCAAAGCCGATCCGCCGCCCAGTGACGGAACTCCCAACGCGTTCACGTTCATCGGTCTGATCGATGTACCGCTGGGTCTGACAATCACCTCTAATAGCGTCACGATCTCAGGTATTGATATCCCGACTGAGATCACCGTGAGCAACGGCACCTACAGCATAAACGACGGCGCGTTTACCAGCGATGCTGGAACCGCAGTCAACGGAGATCAAATCCGTGTTCGTCACACATCATCGAGTCAGGAGTTGACGCAAACCGAAACTACATTGACTGTCGGCGGCGTCAGCGACGTGTTTTCCACCAGGACCGGCGGTGCACCCGAAACTCCCGAGGGCGGTTCTCCCGATGATTTTTCATTCGATGAACTAAACAGCGTTGACCTGAACACCGAGCAGCGGTCAAACACGATCACCCTAAGCGGCCTCACGGTCACCATCCACATCAGCGTGATAAACGGCGAGTACAACGTCAACGGCAGCAGTTTTACAAGTGCCAACGGTCTTGCGCAGAATGGTGACGTGATTCAACTGCGCCATACGTCTGCTGATTCAGCCTTAACCACTGTCGAGACATTTTTTACCGCTGGCGACAAAACGGCAACGTTTCGCACCACGACGGGCGAAGCAAGCCAGGACGAACCTGGAAGTGACACCCCTGAAAACGACGAACCTGACGACGACGATGATGACGGCGGATCGTCGGCTGCGGGGGCGTTCACACTCGCGCTCTTGCTTGGCTTCGTCTTTTGGCGCAGACGAAAAATCAACTAGCGCTCGATGCGAAACTCATGTTATCGAAGGTGCGCGGTATGCCTTTGCATCGTTTTACTTTCATCCGCGTGCACACCGTCTATAAGCAGCGACTTATCGGCTAATGAGCACCGGCGCCTTTGGCTCGCAAACGCGCAAAGCTACGATTTCACCTTCCGGCAGTCATGTTACTGTTTGCCCGACTATCGGCGGCCGATGCGCGTATCGGTGCGCGAAGGCCAGATCAATTCGGCCCAGTTCGTCGACGACGCCACGAATGTTCCGGGATCGATGCTCAAGGATTTATTCACGGTCAACGCGGTTTTCGACGCGATCTTGAGCGCTCAATCACAGACGGTCGAATCGATCAGAATTGAATTCGACGCGCATCAGCACTATCCAAAAGAAGTGCAAATTGATTTTGACAAGCGCATTGCCGATGACGAAATTCATTGGCTGCTGTCTGACCTCGAGCTGCACGCAAACTGACCTGCTCTCTCGCGTTTTACGCAATCGCTGAATACCGATATAGTGCTGCGCTTTGCCGCGACGCCGTCAGTGGTCGAAACACAGCGCAATCGAATTAATGACCCCCCTAATCACCCTTCTTGCCCTCAGTGCAGCATTGCTCCATGCCAGCTGGAACGCAATGGCAAAAGCAGGCAGCAAGCCGCTCTTCAACATCGCGGCATATCAATTAGTCAGCACTCTACTGTGCGTGTTGTTTTTGCCGTTTGTGCCAGTACCGGATGCTGGTAGCTGGCCGTTTTTATTCGCATCGGTTGTTATTCATACGGCTTATTACCTGACGCTAGCACGCGCCTACCAAAGTGGCGATTTGTCCGCTGTGTATCCCTTGTTCCGCGGCTTGGCTCCGTTGCTGGTAACAATTGGCGGTGTTGTATTTGCAGCCGAATTTTTATCGACCGGCGGCGTGATCGGCGTCTGCATCATCAGCGCGGGAATAATGAGTCTGGCTTTTAGCGGCAGCACCGCTACGCGGCTATCGCGAGCCGCTCTCTTTTGGGGTACCAGCACCGCAATGCTGATTTCGCTCTACACCATCGCGGACGGACTCGGTGTGCGCGCGACAGAAAACCCATACAGCTACATTATCTGGCTGTTTGTGCTCGAATCGATTCCGGTGACAATTTATTTATTGGTGAGCGACCGCGCGGGCTGGATCGCGTATATCAAAACCAACAAATCGCAGGCTTTAATTGGCGGCGCGGCTTCAACGGTGGCGTATGGCCTCGTAATCTTCGCGATGAGCCTTGGCGCGATGGCGATTGTATCTGCCCTGCGGGAAACCAGCGTTATTTTTGCCACTCTGATTGGTACTCTTGTGCTCAAGGAACCATTTGGAAAACACCGAATGCGCGCTGCGATTATAGTGGTGACCGGAATACTGGTAATGCGGTTCGCTTGAGCGGAGTATCTGCTCATTTTCATGAACAGGAGTTGTGAAATTTAGCAGTAGAAATAGAAATTAGCCATTGCTAAAGTTACGTCGATAGTCTAACTTATTAGGTGTCGACCAACTGTGGCGAACTTTTTTACCAAAATGCAACATTCATCCCTTCGCAACCGCTTGCTTTCACTGGTTTTTTTAGCGACCTTTTGTTTAACAGGTACTAACGCACTGGCAGGCGAAAAATTCAAAGCGGTCACCACGTTTACAGTAATTGCTGACATAGCGCGGAACGTCGCCGGAGACGCTGCTGACGTTGAGTCGATTACGAAACCCGGTGCTGAAATTCACGACTATCAACCCACGCCAAAGGATATCGTGCGTGCGCAGAACGCCGACGTAATTCTCCGCAATGGCCTCAACCTCGAACGCTGGTTTGAACGCTTTCTACAAGACGTCAAAGATGTTCCTGGGGTGGTTGTCTCCGCTGGCGTCGAACCTCTCTCTATTTACGAGGGGCCATACGATGGCAAGCCCAACCCGCACGCATGGATGTCAACCGATAATGCACTCATATACATAGAAAATATCCGGCGTGTTTTTGTCGAGATGGATCCCGATAACGCCGACACTTACAACGCGAATGCGGAGCGCTACTCAGTCGCAGTCAAAAAAATAAAAAATGAGCTGACCGAAAGACTCAGCGCTATCCCGCAAGGTAGACGCTTTCTTGTCACCAGCGAAGGGGCTTTCAGCTATCTCGCCAAGGATCTCGACATGGATGAGGTCTACCTGTGGCCGATCAACGCAGACCAGCAAGGGACGCCGCAACAGGTTCGAAGGGTGATCGACACGGTTCGCGAAAACCGGATCCCGGTTGTCTTTAGTGAGAGCACCGTTTCAGATAAACCGGCACGGCAGGTTGCGAGCGAGACCGATGCTATCTACGGGGGAAAATTGTACGTTGATTCTCTGAGCGATCCCGAGGGTGAAGTACCAACATATCTGACCCTGCTGAAAGTGACGACCGATACAATCGCAACGGGCTTCGGCGCCGCGATGCAGCAATGACCATGCACGCAATCGAACTCTCCAATCTCACTGTCACCTTACCCAACGGGTACGTTGCAATCGAGAACATCAGTGGAAAGCTACGCACCGGGACAATCTGCGGATTGGTTGGTATGAACGGGGCTGGCAAATCGACGCTTTTCAAAGCCTTAATGGGATTTTTACAGCCGAGTAGCGGGTCGGTCAAAATTATGGGAGCGGACGTGCGCGATTCGCTCAAGCAAAATCTGGTTTCCTATGTCCCACAGACCGAGGGGGTGGACTGGAATTTCCCCGTACTGGTGAAAGACGTGGTGATGATGGGTCGCTATGGGCCCATGGGACTTATGCGCATTCCGTCGAAACACGACAAATTCGCCGTATCCGAAGCGCTCGAACGTGTTGATATGCTCGCTTACAAAAATCGTCAGATCGGAGAACTCAGCGGGGGGCAAAAAAAGCGCGTTTTTGTAGCACGAGCACTCGCCCAGAACAGTCGCGTCATCCTTCTCGATGAGCCCTTTACCGGTGTCGACATTAAAACCGAGGAATCGTTAGTCGCTTTGTTCCGCCTGATGGCGAATGAAAACCGACTGATTCTGGTGTCCACCCACAATTTGGGCAGCGTGCCGAGTTTTTGTGACGAAGTCATGCTGATAAACAAGCATCTGCTCGCCTACGGTGAAACCGAAACAACGTTCACACAGCAAAATCTCGCCCACGCCTTTGGCGGTATGCTGCGCTATCACCAGCTCGTCGGAAGCGAATTGCACGACGATGAGGACACTCGCGGCGTCACGGTACTGACCGATGACGAGCGCCCCCTGGTTTTATACGGCGAGCGGGGAGGCGAAAAAATTACAAACCCACGCCAAGACAATGCTTGAAACGCTGCTCGAACCGTTCACTTACGGATTTATGTGGAGGGCCATTTGGGTCTGCGCACTGGTGGGCGGCGTCTGCGCGTTCCTGTCATCGTATCTGATGCTTAAAGGGTGGTCGCTAATGGGAGACGCACTCGCACACTCGGTCGTGCCCGGTGTCGCGCTGGCTTATCTGCTGGCGCTGCCCTACGCGATTGGGGCATTTATTGCAGGATCGTTGGCCGCTTTCAGTATGGCGATGGTCAAGCAAAAAACACGTCTGCGCGAGGACGCAATAATCGGCCTCATCTTCACCAGTTTTTTTGCACTCGGGCTCGTGCTTGTTTCAGTCAACCCGACCTCGGTCAATATCCAGGCGATTATTCTCGGCAACGTGCTTGCGATAACCGACGAGGACACCATGCAGGTTGTTTTCATTTCCACGGTCTGCCTGATAATCCTGTGCTTGAAATGGAAAGACCTCATGCTGATTTTTTTTGATGAGGAACACGCGCGCGCAATTGGCCTGCGTGTAATCGGCTTGCAAGTATTGTTTTTCGCATTACTCAGCGCAGCTTGTGTGGCCGCGCTTCAAACCGTCGGGGCGTGCCTTGTGATCGCCATGGTAGTCACACCGGGTGCAACCGCGTACCTGATATGCGACCAGTTTCATCGGCTCCTGATTACAGCGACAGTGATGGGTGCTGGCACCAGCGCGATTGGGGCCTATGTCAGTTATTTTCTCGATGCCAGTCCCGGGGGTCTGATTGTGACATTGCAAACACTGGTTTTTATCGGTGTTTTTTTGTTTGCGCCCAAATATGGGCTGATTCGACAAAAAGCGCTTGCGCATGGATAGCGTCATCACTTTTTTTACCGAACCGCTCGCGCACGAATTTATGCGCCGGGCCTTAATTATGTCGGTTCTGGTTGCAGTGGTCTGCTCGATATTCTCGTGCTTTTTAGTTCTCAAAGGCTGGTCGCTGATGGGGGATGCAGTATCACACGCCGTGTTACCGGGGCTGGTAATCGCCACAGTGCTGGGCATTCCTGTCGTGATCGGCGCTTTCGCCAGCGGTTTGTTTTGTGCCATCGCAACCGGGTACCTTAAAGCGAACAGTCGTGTAAAAGAAGACGCGGTGATGGGGATAGTTTTTTCAGGCATGTTTGCCTTCGGGTTGGTTCTGCTTACTCGGATTGAAACCGAATTGCATCTTCTGCATGTACTGTTCGGAAACGTGCTGGGAACCACTGAGCAAGAGCTGGTACAAGCCGGCAGTATCGCCGCTGTGTGTTCATTGATCCTGTTGATCAAGCGCAAGGATTTTATGCTGCTGTGTTTTGACCCTTCACACGCACGCGCAGTTGGCTTGCCGGTTCGAGCGTTGCACGTTGCGCTGCTGATCCTGCTCGCAATGACTATTGTCTCGGCGCTTAAGGCTGCAGGCATTATTCTAGTGGTCGCGATGCTGATCGCGCCGGGTGCCATTGGCTTTCTGGTGACTCGCTCGTTTGATAAGATGATGCTTGTCGCAGTTATGGCATCAGTTGCATCTTGCACCGCCGGAACAATCTTTAGCTATCATCTAGACGTCGCAACCGCTCCGCTCATTGTTTTGATTCAGGCCAGCTTGTTTTTAACGATATTAGCTACGGGTAAATTCCTGAACTCTTTTGAAGGACTACCGAATGCCGATCAAGAAACAAAACAAACCCGAGCCCACGCTGGCTGATCCCGCAACCCAGGCAAGCTGGTTTGCCCGGGTTCGAGAAGCACACCGCACGGAGACCACCGAGGATTACGTCGAACTGATCGCCGATCTTATCGACGTACAAAAAGAAGCTCGCGCGAGTGATCTCGCGGCGCGTCTGGGTGTCGCCACACCAACTGTCAGCAAGATGCTGATACGCTTACAGGAAGAAGGGTTTATTGAAAGCCAGCCCTATCGTTCGATTTTTCTCACGGAAAAGGGACTCAAGCTGGCCAAAAAATGCAAAGAACGCCATCAAATCATTCGTGAATTTCTCGTTCGACTTGGCGTCGACCCAGAAATCGCAGAGTCAGACGCCGAAGGCATCGAGCACCATATCAGCCAGCACACGCTCGATATTATGCGGGCATTCAAAAATTAGCCCCGCACCTGCTCACAAATGCTTGGCTGTACCCGTTACAGAATCAGCTGCCTGACGAAGTAACCACTCTCGAAACGCGACGATTTTGGTTCGCTGAGCCATCTCTTCGCGACACACAATCCAGTAACCGCCAGACGCCATAACATTGCTTTCGAACAAGCGCACGAGTCGTCCTGCGTCAATGTCATCCTGAGCCAGGGAGGTTCGAGTAATCGCAACACCTTGTCCTTCGACCGCGGCGGCAATCACCATATCCCCCTGATTGAAAAACAGACCGCTACGCGTATCGATTTCCACACCCACCGCGCGACACCAGGTTTCCCAGTCGAGTCCGTGGCAATTTGGCTCTCCAAAGCGGCTGTCGGTTTCATCGTGAATTAGAACGAAGTGACGAAGATCGTCCGGTTCTTCAAGCTTGTGCGATCGCTTGAGCAGCGCGGGGCTGCAAACCGGAAACACTTCTTCGCGCATAAGGGGCACAGCGTGCAACCCGGGTGTGTCGGCGAACACATAACGCACCGCCACATCAATGCCGCCCACGGAGAAATCGACAGGCGTGTCGTCCGCGTGAATGCGTAATTCGATTTCCGGATGATACCTGTTGAAGTCCGACAGCCGCGGGATCAACCACTTCATCGCAAAGGATGGCAATGTGCTTACCGTCAGCGGGCCCGAGCGCTCGTCTGCCTTGATTGCATCAATCGCCTCGGCAATCGCGTTAACGGATCGCGCGACCACGGGCGCGAGCTGTCTGCCCTCTTCTGTGAGATCCAGCGCGCGCGCACGACGAACGAACAATCGAAACCCCAACTGCTCTTCAAGCTGCTTGATGCGTTGGCTCACCGCCGCCTGCGTGACGAACAACTCCTTAGCCGCGAGGGTAAAGCTCAAATGCCGCGCGGCTGCATCGAAAGCGCGAAAACCACTCAGTGGAGGGATTGCCATAATACGATCCTTATACATAAGTATTTCTTATCTATGTTGTCAGATTAACTCGTTTGTCATCACTCATAAGGCCCACCATAATTCACTCACCTAGAGCAAACCGAGGCAAAGCCTTAATTTCTTGAATAAGCAATGTTAATGGAGAAATGCGATGAATCAAGCCCAAATTCATATCGACCAGACCGTGTGCCAAATCGGTGTAAACAACATTGCCGATCGCTCGCCGAGCAAACTGTGGACCTTGGCAATGACTCTCGAGCTGTGGCACCGCCGGGTGCAAACACGTCGGCACCTGGCCAAGCTCGACCATGATCAACTAAACGATATCGGTGTCAGTTTCGAGCAGGCGCGAGACGAAATGAAAAAACCCTTCTGGGTCTGCTAGACCAGACTTCATGAAGGCAAGCGTTGCGCAGGGAGGCGCTTTTTTGCGAATCTAAACGCTGGATAACCTTGGGGATGCACAATGTATACAGTTTTCGGCGACCCTCTTTCCGGTAATTGCCACAAGGTACGGCTGGTTCTCGAACACCTCCGCCTTGCGTATGAGTGGAAGGATATCGGCGTTACGACAGGAGAAACAGGCAGTTCTGAATTTCGCGCCATGAACCCGGTCGGCCAGGTACCGGTACTGGCGCTTCCAAACGGCGAATACCTCTCGCAATCAAACGCGATAATGCACTACCTTGCGCATGGCTCTGAACTCCTGCCAGCCGATCCTATAGAGCTCGCACGCGTCCTCGAGTGGTTGTACTTTGAGCAGTACAGCCACGAGCCGGTAATCGCCACCGTGCGATTCTGGATCTACTACCTCGACGCCGAAGACGAATACGCCGACAAAATTGCCGAGTGTCGCCCCAAGGGGTACGCCGCGCTTGATGTCATGGAACAACACCTGAAGCACTCAAGTTTTCTCGCGGCCGGCCGTTACACGATTGCAGATGCGGGGTTATTCGCCTACACGCACGTCGCCCACCAAGGTAAGTACGACTTGAGCGCTTACCCGGCGATTCGCGACTGGCTTGCCCGCGTTGAAGCGCAACCGGGATTCGTACCGATGGGTGAGTGACAGTCGGTTAACGAGAGTCATCGGTTGCCTTTTCTTTGGTTAAAAGCGAGGTAATACGATGGAAACACCCCCTCTCGATTCCGCAGCGACCGGCATCCAGCGCGGCCTCAGCACAATTGAAAATGCCAGCGCCAAAATTGCCAGCGCATCACAGCAAAGCGGCAAAGACGATCGCACCACCGAAGCTGTGGCAGAACTTGCCGAAGGCAAGCAGCAGGCTCAGGCTTCGGCCAAATCGCTGAGCGCAGAAAACGACGTGATCGGCGCCCTGCTCTCGACCAAGGCATAAAACCGCCGCGCTTCGCTGTCTCAATGATTGTCAGTTCACCCGCGTTCACACCGACTGCCTCGCCGTTTATAAACGGTGCGGCGAGCAATCTGAAGCCGCAGTCGGAAGCGGGCAAAACACTAATCCCCGGTGTTGACCAAGCTGATGGCGCGGAAGCACCAAGCGACAAACCTCAATCCAACACAGCGACCACCGCATCAGAAAGCAATACGGGCAAGCAAAATGGCGACGATCCGAAAAAGCCGATTGAAGGTAGCCCTGAGGCCACGCGGGAGGCACTGAAGGATCCGAACAGCCCCGAGTACAAACTAGTTCAGGAGCTCAAACAACGCGACCGCGAAGTACGCGCGCACGAGCAGGCGCACCTGGTTGCCGCCGGCCCCCATGCGCGCGGTGGGCCATTCTACGATTACCAAAAAGGGCCAGACGGCCGCAACTACGCGGTCGGCGGCCACGTCAACATCGACACCGCCGCAGTGCCTGGCGACCCTGAAGCCACTCTGCGCAAGGCTGAGACGATCCGCCGTGCGGCGCTCGCACCGGCGGAACCCTCATCGCAGGATCGCCAGGTGGCCGCTCAAGCCACCAGCATGGCGGCCGAGGCGAGGCAGGAAATCCTGCAAATGCGGTTGGAAGAATCTGGCACAAAGCGCGAATCCGGTGATGAGGTCAGTGCTGAGCAAGAACGCAGCAACAAGCAACAAAAGGCCGACTTACAGCAGCGTCTTATCGACAGCGGTGCAATGCCCGAGCCGGCGATTACGATTGATATTGCGGCTTAACACCCGATTGCACCCGGGTTGTCGAACTCCCGTGGAGAGGGCCACACTGGAGATTTTGAATTGATGCTTTTCACGCCGGGCGCGCTTGGTGGTTGAAACTTTTGAAGGTATTTCCGGGCCCTCGGCATCGCATTGTGCAAGAACTGCTCGGGCTCGCGTAACCAGAGACCATCAAATCGCTTTGATTGCTCTTCTGATATCAGCACTTCCACGGGAAGTCTTTTGACCATGCCATCCCAGGCCTCAAACTGCTGCCGCGCCTTGCGCTTATATCGCTCGAGGTATCGAGGCCAATGTGAGTACCCGTGGTAGTCAAACACTATGTATCCATTTGCCATCACAATGTGATTTCCTGAGTATCCGTCAACTGGATTAATCCAGTACGGTTTAAAGCCAAACCTTTCGTATTTCAGTGCAAAAGCGTATGCCAGGATGTGGCAAGCTCCACACGCGAAGAACACCTTGTCAGGCAAATTCCAACGCGCTACTGGATCGCTTTTCGTATTCTTTGTCCTGAGCCGATACATCCGAGATTTTCAGCTACACCAGCATCCTTACTGCAAAACCGCAGGCGAGGTAGATATCGACACCACGGGCGCTGACAATTCCATTGCGCTCATTTTTGGCCCGCATTAAGCGCTTTGAGCAAACACACTATTCGATCAGTCTCGCCAAATCCCAATTTCTTGTGTAGCCTGATGCTGGCTTCATTGTCCACTTCGGCATCACTCGCGATCTCATCAAAACCGAGCGACAACGCCCAGGATTCTGCTTGCTTCATCAGGTACGTTCCGTAGCCCATGCCTTGAAACGCGGGCTTCACATACCAACCCTCAACATACGGAACGGAGGCGTTGCGACTCCCTTCAGCATAATTTCTAACGTTCAGTTCGATAAAGCCCACTATCTCTTGACCTTGTTCAATGACATAAACCTGCCTTATGACGATCGAATTGCCGTCAAAATATTCGCCGATTTCGGATAGGTGGCAATCGCTTGTGTCGGGCCAAAGCTCGGTTCTCATCTCTGACCAAACGCCAGTGTCCACTCTGCTCACCTCTCGAATATTCATAGGCTGGCGACAAAGTGTTGTTAACTAGTTCGGCGTGCCGTCGAGCGTCATCAAGGCACCGTAGCATTCGGGACGCCGATCTCGAAAAACTCCCCAGGTTTCGCGATAGTCGCGAACTTCATCGAGATCGAATGTATGCGTGAGTACGCTCTTATCGCTGCGATTCGCCTCCGCAACCTTGGAGCCGGTGTGATCGGCGATAAATGACGAGCCGTAAAACGTCATCGCGATATCGCTATCACTTCCGGTCTCTTTTCCGATTCGATTGGAGGCCACCAGAGGTGTGATGTTGGCGCCCGCGTGCCCGCACATCACATTTTGCCAATGACGCATCGAATCGACGCTTTCGTCGCCCGGCTCGCTGCCAATCGCGGTCGGATATAGCAACACCTCTGCACCCTGCAAAGCCATGCTGCGAGCAGCCTCGGGAAACCACTGGTCCCAGCAGATTCCCAGGCCGATTTTTGCGTATCGGGTGTCCCACACCTTGAAGCCGGTGTCTCCGGGGCTGAAGTAAGTTTTTTCCTGGTACCCGATTGCGTTGGGGATATGGGTTTTTCGATAGACCCCGAGCACGCTGCCGTCCGCGTCTATCATCGCGACCGAGTTAAAAAACGCGTTGCCGGATTTTTCGTACCAGCTCACAGGTAATACGAGGGATAATTCTTTCGCCAATTCGGAAAAGCGTTTTATCGTCGTGTTGTCCTCGCGCGTGCTGGCGAGCGCCTGATGTTTAAAATCCTGCTCGATGCAAAAATACGGGGTCTCGAACAATTCCTGAATCAGCACGATCTGCGCACCAGCGCCTGCCGCCTCGCGAACCAGTGACTCGGCCAGTTCGACGTTACGACCGATATCCCAGATGCAGTCCATCTGAGTTGCCGCGACAGTCACATTTGCCATAGTGGGTCCTCCGATTAGCGCGGTTGTTGTTGAGTGATGCAGTGGATGCCGCCACCGCCCGGCGCGATTGCGTTGATATCAACCATTACAATTTTGCGGTCACTGAAAACACCGGCGAGCAGTTCCCGAACGTCGAGATCTGCCCTCACGCCGTAACAAGGCATGACAAGGCCGCCGTTTGGCAGGTAGTAGTTGATGTAACTGCTGCAAAACAGCTCAAAGCCTTCGCCAATCGAGTCGTGCTCAACTTCGAGATCGATAATCTCCAGATTACGCCCGTTAGCATCTGTTGCCAGCTCCAGAGCGCGGCGGTTTTCCGCTTCTAAGTTGGCGATAACAGGATCGGCGCTAAGATCCTTTTCTACCATCACCACGCCAGGTTTGACAAAACACATCACACCGTCGACGTGGCCGTCGGTCATGTCCGATGTGACCGCATCCAAATCACCCGGCAGCCAGATCACTTTTCGTGCACCGGTCGCCCGGCATAATTCGATCTCGGCTTCTTTGTGATTCATTCCCCAGTTGCGATTGGCATTCAGGACAACCGATTCCGTTGTCACCAGCGTTCCCTCCCCGTCGACATGAATCGCACCGCCCTCCAGAACGAGACTGGAGCGATACGCGTGCATATCCAGATGGTCAAGAACACGCCCCGCGAGTTGCGCGTCTTCCTGATAAACAGGCGTGTACCCACCCCAGCAGTTAAAACGCCACGCGGTACCCGCGACTTCGCCGGTTTCCTCGTGCCTGACAAAACTCGGGCCGGAGTCGCGCATCCAAGAATCGTCAATGGGAATTGAGAGTACGTCGACACCCTCACCGCAACGCGCCCGTGCTCTGGGCAAATCCGGTGGATTGACCACCATTGTGACCGGCTCAAACTGCGCGATGGCGTTGGCGACATCAGCGTAGTCCTGCTCGACTGCATCGATATCACCCCATTGCGGGTGCGCACTTGGCCATGCCATCCATGTCCGCTTATGCGGATGCCACTCCGCCGGCATACAGAATCCGGCATCGAGCGGTGTCGTGCCGATTAGACCTGAATCTTCGCGCAAATCAGTTCACCCCGTACTCTTCGTCGCGTGCAGCTCTTAGAGCGTCGTTATACGCCCGCAACACATCGCCCCGATAGACTACACCGTAAGGCCCAGCAGAACCTCCCTCAGGGTCGATTACTGGTACGCAATCGATTTGATATTGATCCATCAACGCCATTGCACCGTTCAAGCTGGTTTGCCGCGTAATTGCGAATGAAGAAGCGAGCAAATGCGGTACAACGTCGGTTTCCGGATCGTCCTGTACTTTGTTGCTGCTCAATCGACCCAGCGTTGCGCTGCCAATGAACTGCTCGCTCTCAAACGCCAATACCACAGCGACGCCATCCCCAACCATTTGCGAGCGCGCCTCGCGCAAGCTCACGCTGGCATCCACACGGCTGAAGCTGCTACTGACAATTGTCTCAACCTTCGTCGTCATCAACAGACTCTGGTTTCGACCGCGATTAAGATTGATGCCGCGTTGCTGCAACTGCCAGCGAAAAAATGACGAATGCGGCGACTGTTGCATCACGGTGCTGGCGATGGCAGCCGCCAACATGACCGCGACAACGAGTTGATAGTCCGCGGTTAGCTCGAAAATAATCAACAATGTGGAAATGGGAGCACCGAGTAATGCCGACGCCACGCCCGCCATACCGACGACTGAATACACGCCCTGCGCGCTTGCTAAATCGGGATAAAACTGCACCGCACCCCACCAGAACGAACCCCCGAGCATTGCCCCTATAAACAAGGCCGGGCTGAACACGCCGCCGGCAAATCCGCTGCCAAGGCACACGCCAGTTGCAAACACCTTCGCCGCGCACATCGCGAACAACAAAAACACCGGCAGACTGCCGCGCAACGCCATGTCGGTGGCTTCGTAGCCGACCCCCAATACCAGCGGAAACTGGATCGCGACCAATCCGATGATTAATCCTGCAACCATCGGGCGCATCCAGATTGGCAACGAAGTCCTGGCCCAGAGAATTTGCGTGCCGCGCACGCAGTAGATCAGCGCCAGCGCGATGAGTCCTGACACAACACCCAACAGGGCGAACGCGGGCATCTCCCACCACGAGTTGATTGCGTAATCGGGCAGGGAAAAGGCGGGCGAATCGCCGAGAATCTGCCGCGTTACGATGACTGCCGCAATCGTGCTGATAACAGTTGGCGTTAAAACGCGCAGCGAGTAGTAGCCAACAATCACCTCAAGCGCAAACAGCACCCCGGCAATCGGCGCATTGAACGACGCCGTAACTGCGGCGGCCGCGCCACAGCCGAGCAACACCAGCGAGTCGCCGGGAGAGAACTTTAAATACTTGGCTAACCACGCGCTTACGGTTGCACAGAGGTGAATTGCGGGCCCTTCGCGCCCCAATGACGCACCTGAACCCAGCGAAAGCACGGTCGCGATTGCGCTCACGGCTCCTGTTCGCACATCAAGTGCACCGCCGCGCATGGCAGCAGCCTCCATCACATCACTGACGCCGTGATAGCGCCCGATCATCGGGAAAGCGCGCAAAAGCAAACCAACGAGCAAACCACCTGCAACCGGGGCCAGTAACAGCTGCCACCACGGCAAGGCATGGAGCGCGCCGGATTCACGGTAAAAAAACAGATAAGTCGCCGCTTTGATCGCCTCAACCAGGGCGATCGTCCCCAGTGCGCTGATCACGCCAACGATCAGGGTAAGGGCCAGAAACAACAGGCGCTGTTTACTCAAAACTCATCACAAAGGTTCAAAAACAAAATTCGCCCGATGATACGCAATAATTCTAGGTCGACAAACTCCGCGCTATAATCCGGGTATGCACTACAGTCGCCGCGATTTTTTGCACCTGTTGTCAGCCGGTGGCATTGCCGCGGTACTATGCGCGTGCTCACGTGCCCCAACGCCAAATGCGCGCAGTGGGCTTATCATTGGTGGCGGACAATTTATCGATCCGAAATTTCCGCAAAAAAAGCAGTACACACTGGCGCTGGCCGACACCAATCAACCGCAGCCCAAACTAATCGACATACCATTTCTACCGCACGGCGTTGCGTTTTCAAAGCAAACGCCAAACCGTATGGCGGTGTTTGAAAAAATCGGACCTGGCGCGTGCGAAGTCGACATCAAAAAAGGTGAAATGCTGCGGGTAATCGAAAAACATCCCAAGCGTTTTTTCTACGGTCACGGCGCGTTTTCAAGCGATCACAATCTGCTTTTCTCGACCGAAACGGTGCTCGATTCGCAGCAGGGAATGATCGCAGTCCGAGATGCAAAAACTCACGAGTTGCTCGGAGAATTCCCCACCTATGGCGACAGCCCGCACGACTGTCGATTGATTGATCAGGGGTCAGTCCTGCTGATCACCAACGGTGGTGGCGCGCGTGGCAGTCACAAGCGCCCCTCGGTTACCTATGTCGATGTCAACACGCAACAGTTGCTTGAAAGGATCGAAATCGACAACGACTATTTAAATGCCGGCCACGTCGCGCGCGCGCAAAACGGCAGCATCGCCGTGGTCTCTGCTCCACGAAAAGGCCTGGACGAAACGAACCTCGGTGGCGTGAGTTTACGACATGGCAAAGCAAACGAATTAATCAGCATGCGCGAACCGCAAGATGTAATCGAGCGTATGCGCGGCGAGGCATTGAGCGTATCGATTCACGAGGAAAGCGGGATCGTCGCGGTCACTCACCCCAACGGCAATATGGTGACGTTTTGGTCGATTGCCGAAAACCGGTTTTTGGCATCGCTCGACTTTGAGCGACCGCGGGGAGTGACGCAGTCCGTTGACCGCAGTCGCTTTGTTTTGAGCTACGGGCAGTCCGCGAGTCTGGTTGAAATCGACGTCGACAGTCTCAAACTGATTCCCGACACGGTCAAGCACGCAACCTATATTACCGGCTCACATATCTACAACTGGGATAGCGAAATCGGCGCGACGGAGCCAGCGTAAGCCGACTCCGCCTCATTCAGTCAAAAACGCGGAATTGTTGAAAACGTTTTCGAGGCAGCAAATGCAACGCAGATAGTTTTCAACCGGCTACGCGGCGACGGTGTGCATATGCACATCTTGCTGCGGATAAGGAATGCTGATACCTGCGCCGTCAAACTGCACTTTGATCTGCTCCAGCAAATCGGCGCGGACCGGCCAGTAGTCACCAGAATTTACCCACGGACGCACGTTAAGATTCACACTGCTGTCGCCTAACTCTCCCACTGCGACGCCAGGTGCGGGGTCTTTCAAAATTCGCTCGTCGGCCTCCAGGATTTTCACGATAATGTCGCGCGCCTGACCGATGTTGTCGTCGTAGCCGATGCCAATCACGAGATCGACGCGACGTGTTGGCATCGCGCTCGTGTTGACAATCGTGCCGCCGAAAATCGCGGAGTTGGGAACGATAATGCGCTGGTTGTCGCCGGTGTGCATCAGCGTGCAAAAAAGCTGGATGTCATCCACAACCCCAGAACTACCACCCGCTGTGACGAAATCACCCACTTTAAACGGGCGAAATATGATAATCATTACACCTGCAGCAAAATTTGACAGTGAATCTTTGAGCGCCAAACCAACAGCTAAGCCCGCGGCACCCAGAATCGCGATAAGTGACGTGATGTTCACACCCAGCGTATCAACCGCCGCCAGCACAACGGCAACGAGCAATATTCCGTAGGCGAGGTTGCCCAAAAATTTCACCAGCATCTCGTCCGTTCCGGTGCGCGTCAGCCCGCGTTCTATCAGCTTTGTGATGATCTTTGCGAGCATCTTACCGACAAAGAAAATGACGAGTGCGATCGCGATTTTGATCGCCCAATCGACTGCATTATCGGATAACCAATTTACTACGTGTTCCATTAATTTCTCCAGTTGGTAGTTCTAAATCAAAGAAAGCCGCTTGTTATTATTTTTTCCTGAATTCAGATCGAGAGTGCCGACGGGTTAAAATACTCAGTGCCACCCGCCATCGAATTAACCCGCTGCAGTAGCACGTTGTAATCATCATCGTTGGTCGCAAAATTAATCATCTCCGCATTGACAATCAACAACGCTGATTCGTTGTAATTGTGAAAAAATGTCATATAGGCGTCTGAGAGCTGCCTGAGGTATTCCGGACTCATATCCTGCTCAAAAGCGATCCCGCGTGTAGCAATGCGCTCGGTTAATACAGAGACGGGGGCTTGCAGATAGATCACCAGGTCAGGCGCGGGTGCGTCGATGGTTAAATGCTGATAAACCTGTTCGTAAAGTGCCAGCTCGTCCGCGTCAAGCGTGAGTTGAGCGAACAATCGATCTTTATCGATCAGGAAGTCAGCTACCCAAACCGGGGTAAACAATTCACCCTGCCGCAGGTCATTAATCTGTTGCGCCCGCTGCATTAAAAAAAACAGTTGGGTAGACAAAGCCGCGGCACGCGGGTTTTGATAAAAACGCTCAAGGAACGGATTGTCCGCCGCACCTTCGAGTAACAATTCGGAGCCGAATGACTCCGCCAGTTTTTTTGCCAGCGTGGTTTTACCTACACCGATCGGCCCCTCGACAGCGATAAAACGTCGTTTGGAAGTCACGGTGCTCACGTGCTTAATAGTGCCACATCAGACCGATCGACTTGCATTCGCAACGTGGCCAACGGACCCACTTCCGGTATAAGCAATTTAGCATTCAGATCAGCGAGCGGTTCCATCACAAACGCGCGATTGGCAATTTCAGGATGCGGAACCCGCAGCCGCTCCGTTGCAATGACCTGATCACCAAAAAGCAGAATATCCAGATCGAGTGTGCGACTGCCCCAACGAGTACCGTCGCGAACTCGGCCCTGCGCGTTTTCAATCGCCTGCAACGCATCGAGGAGTTCTTCCGCTGCCAGCCCTGTCAACAAACATGCGGCTGCGTTTATATAATCGTCTTGACCCGGCTGTCCCATGGGCGCGGTTCGATATAGCGGCGATACGTCAGTTAGCTCTGAATGCTCAATTGCACGCAGTGCATTGATCGCGCGCTCGACCTGCGTCTGCGGGTTACCGAGATTGCTGCCGATACCAATGTAGGCAGTCTCAGTCACGCTTATTGCCCGATGCGCCACCGCGCTTGTGGCGAGGTCGCCGCCGGCGCCTACTGCCGCTTCGTTTTTCGGACACGCCCTCGTTGGCCGGGGCACTCTCCTGCATCTGCGTCCAGCGTTGCGGGTGATCACCAAGGTCCTCGCCTGCCTGTTCGCGCAGGCACAGGAAATCATAGGCCGCACGGAAACGCGGATGCGCCAGCAAGCGCACCGCGCGCTGACCTTTGCTCGTAATCAAGCGGGGCTGCATCCCCCAGATCTCGCGCATCGGTATGGAAAACCGCTTTGGCAAGGATGTCGATAACAATTGCCGCGCGATCACTTCATCCGCCGCGGCGAAAATTGACGGCACCGGCGGTTCGCCGGACTGCTGGTAAGTTTCGGCGCGCCGTTGCACCTGCGGCCACAGCATGACCGCGTAGATAAACGCGGGGGTGACAGGTTTTTCCTCAGCAATTCGCTTATCGGTGTTGCGCAATGCGCAGTCGATCAGGCGATCGAAACCGGGCTCACCCGCTTTAAGATCCGCGTCGCTGGCCGGAAACAAATATTTCAACAGGTCCAGCCGCCTCAACTCGGCAAAACTCGCGACCGCGTGGCCGCTCTGAAATAGTTTGAGCACCTCTTCAAACATCCGCGCAGGTGGAATTTCGCGCAGCAAGGAACCGGTTTCAGCGATGGGTCTTTCCGTATCGGGGTGTATAGAAAATCCAAGCTTGGCGGCGAATCGCGCCGCGCGCAGGCAACGTACAGGATCTTCGCGGTAGCGCGTCGCAGGGTCACCGATCATCCGCAAAGTTTTGTTCTCGATATCGGCAATACCGCCGGCGTAATCGATAATGGAAAAATCGGCGATGTTGTAATAGAGCGCGTTGGCGGTGAAGTCCCGCCTCAGCGCATCTTCCTCAATCGTGCCAAACACGTTGTCGCGCACGATGCGTCCGTCGTCCAGCGTCTCACCGTCGCTGCCCTGCGCGTGACTCGCACGGAAAGTCGCGACCTCGATAATCTCGCGCCCAAAGCGAACGTGCGCCAGGCGAAAGCGTCGGCCGATCAACCGGCAATTTGGAAACACAGCTTTGATTTGTTCGGGGTGCGCATCGGTGGCGACGTCAAAATCTTTGGGTTCGAGGCCCAGCAGAAGATCGCGAACACCACCGCCGACCAAATGCGCCTGGAACCCGGCATCCTTTAAGCCGTAGAGCACTTTTACCGCAGCGCGGCTGATCGATTTACGCGACACGGGGTGCTGCGCGCGAGGAGTAACCGCCGCTCGCAGATTGTTGGCAACCGCGCTCGATTTACTCACGTGTGAAAGATGAAAAAATCAAAGAAATTAACCCGAACCCATCGGTTTGAACCGGCAGTGCGCAATGATGTCAGAGCGCGTTGTCACCCTCTTCACCGGTGCGAATACGTATAACGCGTTCGACCGGTTCAACAAAAATCTTTCCGTCTCCAATTTTGCCGGTCTGTGCAGCTTCGGCGACTGCCTCGATACACGCATCGACGCGGTCATCCGCAATCACGACCTCGATTTTTATTTTAGGTAGAAAATCGACCACATACTCCGCCCCGCGATAGAGCTCGGTATGACCTTTCTGCCGCCCGAAACCTTTTACCTCGGTGACAGTCATCCCGTTTATTCCGTTTTCCGACAGCGCTTCGCGTACGTCGTCAAGCCGAAAGGGCTTGATAATCGCAGTAACACGTTTCATTGTGAGAGATATCCTCGGCGTTCAATTTGCTGCGCATTGTCGGCGCGAACGCAAGGGTAACACGCGCAACAATATCCACGAAACAGAGCGCGCCTTAAGAACAATCTATTGTTGTGAATCGTCGTGCTCGCGGCGAAAGCGAACGATGTGGCGTCGTTGGCGTTTGTCCGGCCTGCGCCCATCAAACCCACCGTGTGCGAGTCGATCCGCGCGCAATTGAACTGCGACTTCCTCGCGGCGTTTCTGACTGTCTGCAGTTTCCTTGTAGAGCGCCTGTGCTTCACGTGCAGGTCGTCGCTGCGCGTTGATTCCTTCAACGACAATCACGAATTCAAAACTGCCGCGCTGGATTTTGAGTGCATCGCCAATATGCAGTACGCGCGATGGCTTTACCCTGCTACCGTTTACGTGCACCTTACCGCCGCTGACCGCCTCAGTCGCGAGTGCGCGCGTTTTAAAAAAACGCGCTGCCCATAGCCATTTGTCTACGCGTAAACTCTGCGGATTTTCTGCGCTTGAATTCGTCACGTATCACCCACAGTATTCGGGGATGTAGCATTCATTGCTGTATTACTCGTCAACTGAGGCTCACTCGCATGTCATTGGAATTAATCAGTTTTAAGTTGTGCCCGTTCGTGCAACGCGCAGTCATTACATTAAATTACAAAGGCGTCGAGCACGACGTTACCTACATTGACCTCGCCGATCCACCGGCGTGGTTTCTTGAAATTTCACCGCTGGGTAAGGTGCCAGTGCTGAAAGTCGACGGCGAAATTCTATTCGAATCAGCGGTGATTAACGAATTTCTCGACGATATTACGGGCGGAGACTTACAGCCCGAAGATCCGCTGCTGCGCGCGAAAAACCGCGCGTGGATAGAAATTGCGTCAAACATGCTGGGCAACAGCTATATGATGAAAATCGCCCAAAACGAAGAGGATTACCAAAAACATCGCGAAACCCAACTCGCAAGACTGCAGATGGTTGAGAACCAACTCGGCGAAGGCGCGTGGTTCAATGGCGATGATTTTTCACTGGTGGATACATCATTTGCGCCTCTGTTTACGCACGACGCGGTCGCCGACGGCCAGTTCTCCTTGCTCAGCGAGGGAGGCTTCCCGAAACTTGCTGCGTGGGCAAAACGGTTGTTGGAGCTGCCCGCCGTGCAGCAGTCTGTCGTCGGTGACTTCGAAACACTCTACCTCGCCGCGCTTCAGAGCAACGATAGCTACGTGTTACAGAAGAGCGCCGCGTAAGGCCACCTAGTCAAGCGAGGGCAACGCAATGCCCTCCTTGTCTAAGCGCGCCAGATCTTCTGGGCGATCAACGTCCCACAAGGTTTCCAATTCTTGCCACCCGACATTGGATGATTCCAGTTTAGCGCGCGTTTGCGCCATTACCGCGTTGCTGCCCCAGTCGATAGACCGAAACGGCGTAGGAATCTCGCAACTGGAACCCACGAGCGCGTAACCACCATCCTCAGTCGGCGCAAACACAAACTTTGATGCACCCGACAAACTATCCACCGCCAGTTGAATATGGGTGGCGGTTAGCACGGGGCAATCGCTTCCGACGATCACAGCGCGTTCGAATTCGCCCAGACCCGTAGCGATGGCAGAGTGCATGCGCTCGCCCAGCGTGTCGCCGTTCTGTACGAACACCTCGCATCCAATGTGGCTAATCTTGTCGCGAAGCCACACGTCTTCACTGGGCTGATCGACCCAAAGCTGCAGCGGAAATTTCGATTCGATGGCAGTAAGGAGTGTTCTGAGCAACAATCGTCGATGCAAATCACTTGCCTGGGCGGGGCTGAGCGGCGGCTGCAATCGCGTTTTTGGATTCCCGTCGAGCGGGCACTTGGCAAAAACCTGAACACACGCAGGGTGACGTTTGTTCATGGGCTTGGTCGGTAATAGCGTGCCAACCGCGACGGTGGCACACCAATAAAATACAGGAAGCGCAACCACCACATTTTCGCAATCGTGCGCAGCACGCCGTGCTGCCGCCAGCGCCGACTGGAGGTTGTAATAGATTCGGAAATTCGTATGGGCTTGACCACATCACGTAATCGCTTGCTTAGTTTTACATCTTCCATCAATGAGATATCGGGCATGCCGCCAACTTTTTCGTAAAGCGTGCGTGTCACAAAAATTCCCTGGTCGCCGGTCGCGACGTTTGACAGCTGCACGCGCGCGTTCATCGCGACTTCTACGCAACGCAAGAGCCATCCAGTCGGGTGCAGGCGCACGTTAAAGTAACCCCATGCAATGACGCGGTCATTGATGGATTGCCGCACAAATTGATCCGCATTGGGGGGTAATTGGCTATCAACGTGTACGAACCACAATATCTCGCCGCTGGCACGCGCTGCACCGGCGCGCATTTGTGCACCGCGACCGGGAGCTGTTTGAATAAGAAGATCAACTCTGGTTTTGACCTGCTCGCAGGTGTCGTCGGAACTCCCACCATCCACAAGGACAACTTCGACATCGCGCTCGCGCATTGCCTGTACACAGTCGAGAAATGTTCCGATCCGAGTCGCTTCGTTCAGCGTCGGAACAATCAGACTGATGCGGGGATGGCTGGGCGTTTGAGACACCGGCTCAGGCGTTGAGCGCACCGCCACAGCTTGATCCCTGCCCGGCGGTACAACCGTAGCAGTGATCACCAATTTTGATCGGCATATCTTCAAGCATTTCGGCGGTAATTTCGCTTATGTGTCGCGGTCGACCGCCAAGCGGCATGCCAAGCTGCTGGTTAAAATCGCAATCGTAAACATTGCCTTGATAGTCAACGCTCAGCGTGCTGCGGCACATCACGGTATCGAGATTATTTTCGCTGTGAGACGATTTGAGTAAATTCATGTAATCCGCGAATTGTCCGCGCGAAATCAATGTACTGCCGAAGCGATTAATAGGCAGGTTGGCCAGCGTCAGCAAGTTATTAAACTGCACGCCGTAGTGCTCGCCCAGATAAGACTTGTAGTCAACCTCCAACGCGGACTGAGGGGGCGGGAGTTCAGGTCCCATAGGGTTGAAAACAAGGTCGATATTAAGTCCGCTGCCCTCAATACCGTAACCGAGCGAATTAAGCTTCTGTAAACCGCGAATGCTCGAGGCAAACACCCAGTCGCCGCCGCGTTGCGAATTCACATTCTCCTCGATGTAACAAGGAAGCGAAGCGACGATGTCGGCACCGTTTTCAGCGAGATATTCGGCCAAGTCTTCTTGTCCCGGCTCTTCGAGTACGGTGAGGTTGCAGCGATCAATGACGCGCATGCCGAGTGCGCGACCCGCTTCCAACAGCGGCTTGAATTGCTCGTGCAGCTCCGGCGCACCACCCGTAAGGTCCAGCGTTTGTAAAGGATATTGTTGCATGAACTTGATCAGAACCTGCGCGGTTTCAGAATCCATCATCTCTTTACGACGCGGGCTGGCGGCGACGTGGCAATGCAAACAACTTTGATTGCAGAAGTAACCGATGTTGACTTGGAGCGTCTGCAACCTGGTGCGCTGGAGACGCGGAAAGTCCGTAATTTTCAGGAGAGGATACGTAGCATGCATTGATTATGATCCCTCAGGGTAACGAGGATTCCGTTTTCGAGGCGGTGCCAACCTTGCGCCAAAACGGCAGAAGTAACATGTCGAACAATCGCGCACTGGTGAAGTGACCCCGCGCCGTCGGCATGCCAATTGTCATGTTTTCGTGGCCGTCGTGCGGCTGCGGCTGATACGTGCCAAAAATCCGGTCCCAGATCGAGAGACTGAAACCGAAGTTACTGTCTGATTCCGTTCGGGTTGTCGAATGATGCACGCGATGCATGTCCGGCGTTACCAACACTCGACGCAAGACACGGTCTACGGACTCGGGCAGCTTTGCGTTGGCATGATTAAACACCGCGCAACCGTTAAGCAGAATTTCGAATAGTATGACCGTGACCACGGACGGGCCGATAGTGAAAATCAACACCGCTTTAAACAGCATCGACAGAAGAATCTCGATCGGGTGAAAACGAATCGCGGTACTGACGTCAAAGTCCGGATCGGCGTGATGTACACGGTGCAAGCGCCAAAGCACTGGCACTTTGTGCGTAATGACATGCTGCGCGTATATCGCAAGATCAAGCAAGATCAGTCCTAAGACGCACTCCAACCAAACTGACAGGTCGAGTAGGTTGAAGAGGCCCCAGCCGTTGGCGCTGGCGACGCCGGCAAACCCAACCGCTGCAATGGGGAATAACAAGCGCACCGCGAGGACATCTACAAGCAAAATGCCGAAGTTAGCCACCCAACGACTGGCGATACTCACCAAACGTACCCTGCGCGGTGCGAGCGTCTCCCACGCTGCCATCGTGATGAATATTGCCACGAAGACCAGCAGTCGAATAAGTGCCTCGTTGTCGATCAGATCAGCTGTCAAACCCGCTACCGTGAAATAGAAAGTTCTTAGTGTGGCAAATCTAACACGAGTTCCATCATCGTAATAAACACGGCCATGCTCGAACTGCGTTTATAATCCGCGCCACCCAAGATAATTCAGAATCAAAGCAATGAAATTTTGTGTTTATCGCAGTGAACGCAAAGATGGTCTGTACGTGTTCACGTCTGCCGATAGTGAGCTAGGCGATTTGCCAGAGGACTTGCGCCAGCAGGTCGCGCCTCTCACACTGGCGTTGGAAATCGACCTGGAGGCGGACAGTAAACTCAGCCGTGAGAACCCGCAAACTGTACTTGCAAACATCGCCACTCAGGGATACCACTTGCAAATGCCGGAGCAGGTTGAGTCACTGTTGAATCGCCACCGCAGCACTTAATCCGTGCGGGCGTGAATCGGGAAGAAAAACTGCCGCCAACAGCTGCGGTTTTTATGAGATCCAGCGATTCCTCAAATTTCAGGGCTTTGCAGTAGAAAGTCCTTCCTGCGCTGCAAAATACGCTGCGAGATCGAGGATATCCTGATCGCTTAAGGGGGCGACCATCCCCGACATCACCGGATTTTTTCGCGCACCGGTCTTGTAGTCTTTGAGCGCTTGCACAAGGTAGTCCGCGTGCTGACCCGCTAATTTGGGGTTAACCGGAATCGGACTGTTGCCATCAACACCATGGCATGCTGCACAGGTGGTGGATTTACTTTTGCCTGCCGCAGCGTCTCCGCCCGCGTGCACTACACTCACCAAAGCCCCTAACGCCAGTGCTGCAAAAAATGCAATTGATTTCATAGCTTGGCTCCTAGTCGAGACTGGCGAAGAAAGCGGCGATGTCAGCCATGTCCTGATCGCTGAGACCAGCTGCGTTAGCGTGCATCGTTTCGTGATCGCGCTCGCCCGCTTTATACGCTTTTAAAGCGGCGACGATGTATTCGGCGTGCTGGCCACCGAGTTTGGGAACGCGATACGTCGGATAGACATTAGAGTACCCGGGAATCCCGTGGCAACCGATACAGGTTTCGGATTTGATCTTGCCCGCGCCAATATCACCCTCTGCCCAGACGACTGACGTCATCAGCGCAGCGCAGCTCAGAAGGGACCCTTGTAAGAGCTTTTTCATTCAATTCCACTCATTGGCTAATTTAGATTCGGTTTTTACCCGTCAAATACATTGCTAGTTACTGGATTGGTCGTTGGTTTCAGCTCGAAGCCCTACGCCGTCGGCACGGCGGGCATTCTACTGTGCTTCAGCAGGTTTTAAAATACGCCATTAAAAATAGTCCGAAATTCAGTCTATTTCAGGCTTTTTGCTGATTTTTTAAACCCGTGTAACATTCAGTTAGAATGCACGTTGATAGAGTGTAGAGTTGCGTAACATCTAAGAGCATTGCAATGCCACTAACCTTGCCTTTTGCCGATTTCAGGCGCCAGTTAAAAGATCGCAACGAGAGAAGATGCGGTCTCATACTGTTATTCGACAACAATAAAATCTATATGTGATGCGCTTACCTCCTCTCGCGGTTGTTCTAATCGTCTCAAGCTTTATGTTCGCTTGGCACGGCTATGACAAGTTCTCATCCTTCAAGCAATTGCATGTGGACTCGCTCAAGCGGGCCCTGTCACGCGCGCAACAGTCGGTCGTTCACAAGATTGAAGACATGCATGCGCACGGCCAGGGGTATTCGGCGACTTGGCACTACCGTCAACAGGACCTGCGCAAGCACTTCCCCACTGCCAGCATGCATTTAGTTGACGCCCGTCCCGAAGACCTAATAGAAATTTTTGGCTCAGTCGATGCGCAGCTGGCGTGTACCAAGTCACCGTTTCACACTCAACATTCCAACTCGCGACTATGCCTGGCAGAGGACGGTGCGCCGGTTCTCGAAATTATCCAACGCGCGAGCGGCAAGAGCTCTTTTGTGCGCTACTCCAATTTGTGGCTGTTGGAGCAGATTCAGATACTAAACACCAATGATTATGCGTTCAGTACCAACTTTGAACTGGCAAAGGAGGACGGCTTTAGCCTGAGTGCACCCATCGAAAACACCGGGTGGATCATAACCGTTCACAGTAATGAGCGTTCAATCAATGACGTGAAATTATCCATTGCGCGTGATGTAACTCTGGCGCTGGCAGTTTTTCTGCTCCTGGCCGCGACCGGAATGCGCTTTATCGAGTTGACGAAAAAACGCGAGAGCCATCTGGAGAAACTGTTGTCCAGCGCCATGCGCGCAACCGGCGAAATCGTATGGGAATACGACTTTCGATCGGACACGATTTCCATTCCTTTCTCCGGCAATGACGAAACGCAGCAAACGCGATGGCACAGCAAACAAAGCACGAAACAGTGGCTGTACCTCGTTCACCCGAAAGATCGTGACTCTGTTGCCGAGGCCTTACAGCTTATTAAAACTTCCAAACACGAGTCGATACGTTGCGAGTGCCGTATTCGAGACGGATCTGGCGGTTGGAGCTGGTCAGAAATTCACGGAAACGTCTCAGAGCGCGACCTGAATGAGGCGCCCTCCCGCGCAATCGGGGTCCTTAGCGACATCACTTCTCGTAAGGACAGGGAGGACAAACTCGACTACCTTGCGTCGCAAACTGCGAATACAACCGGCGGGGACTTTTTCGACTCATTGATTCAATCGATCAGCCAGGTAACGTCAATTTCGCATGCGTTTATTTCGGAGCTTGATGACACCAATCCAGCGAGTCGCCGATCCGTCAGTTTCTTGATTGATGGTGAGCTTCTACCCACACAGGACCTGACCATCAAATCGACACCGTGCGAAAAGATGTTCGAACTCGGCAAAGTCCTGACACTGACTGATGGCGTCGTTGAGGAGTTTCCTGATTGCGATCTACTGAAAGAATGGAATAGCCGCGCCTACATCGGAATACCACTGAAAAGCACCGACGGCGATATCATTGGCAATATCGGTCTATTCCATCGCGAACCACTCGATCTCGACCACGCGATACTCAATGCACTGCAACTCTACTCACAACGCGTGGCGGCGGAGCTCGAACGACTTCGGTCCGAGCACCAACATCGCGAGCGCGAGCAGCTGCTAAACGCGATCTGCGACAACTCTCCGGTGGGAATTAACGTGATCGACCGAGATGGCACGTCGTTATTGGCAAACTCGCGATCAATTACCAAGCTCAAGAACAAACTGGTGTTAAACGATGAAATCATCGACACGCGTTCCAGCCAGGTCGTCGAACAGCTCTATCGCACGGTTCTCGACAGTGGACAAACCGTTACGTGCGAGATCGAAGTCACAGGCGACGACGGGCTAATCGACACACTGCTTTTCATCGTGTTTCCACTCTTTAATGACCACGGAAAAATCACGCGCGTTGGCAGTATCACGCCAAGCGTCGCGCATGTACGCAGCGTTGAGCGCGATCTCTCCAGTGAGCGCGAACGCGCGAGGGTGACACTCGAATCAATCGCCGACGCGGTTATTACGATTAACGCACACGGTGAAATCGACTACATGAACCCGGTTGCAGAATCACTGACTGGCATCGAAAAGTCTGACGCGTTTGGTCGTCATTTCGATGAGGTTTTCAACATCATGGTCGAAAGCGCGCGTGAGCAAATGAATATTTCGAACATGTTTGATAACCGCTCGCTACCGGTATTGCGCGATGACTGCGTGCTTAAAACAGGTTTAAAGGAGTATTCAATTCGTTTATCTGCAGCGCCCATCAAGGACGCCGAAGACAACCGGGTTGGCGTCGTTGTCGCACTCAGCGACACAACTCAAACACGCCTTATCGCGCGACGCATGGCGTATCAGGCCACACACGATGCACTCACTGGATTGGATAATCGCCGTCAGTTCGAAAATCGCCTCGATCAAGCAATCCTTGGCGCGCGTACACACGGCAACCAGCACGTGTTGTGTTATGTTGATCTCGACCAGTTCAAGCTCGTCAACGATGACGCCGGACACATTGCCGGGGATGCGCTGCTGAAACAAATCGCCGCGCTGTTAAGCAGCAAAATGCGCGCGCGCGACATGCTCGCAAGAATCGGTGGTGACGAATTTGCTCTTTTGCTCGAAAACTGTCCGCTTGAAAAAGCCAACCAAATTGCACAAAACATCGTCAACGCAGTCGCCGCACATCGCTTCGAATGGCAAGGTAAAACCTACCGTTGCGGCGCCAGCATCGGCATAACGGCGATCAACAGCTACGCAGAAAACCGTGAACAGGTGCTATCGCAAGCTGATATCGCCTGTTACGCCGCGAAAGATCAAGGCCGCAATCAGATCAACGTGTATCAGGAAGACGGCAGTGAACCGGCACGCCGCCACACAGAGATTCGCCTTGCTGCCGACATTCGCGATGCACTGGAGGAGAATCGATTTCATTTACACGTTCAACCCATTATCGATATGCGCATGTCAGATGTGGGTCAACGTATATCGCGCTGCGAAGTGTTGCTTAGAATGCGCGGTAAGCACAACGATGCGATCACGCCGAATGCGTTCATTCCTGCAGCAGAACGCTACAATTTGATGGCGGACATCGACCGCTGGGTGATCGAAAAAACGCTGCGTACCTTTGCGGAACTCGCACCGACCGATCGCCACTTCGAAGTGGGGATTAACCTGTCTGGCAGCTCCCTGAGCGATGAAACGCTGCTCGATTTTGTTCAATCACAGTTATTGAAGTACGGCACAAACAACGTCCAGATTTGTTTTGAAGTGACCGAAACAGCAGCGATCAGCAACCTGCCCAACGCGCACGAGTTCATCCGATATATGCGAAAAATGGGCTGCAGTTTTGCACTGGACGATTTTGGCACCGGGCTCTCATCGTTCTCTTACCTGAAATCGCTGCCGGTCGATTATCTAAAAATTGACGGCAGTTTTATTCGCGAGATTGATCGCGATCCGGTCGACAATGCGATGGTCGACGCGATTCTGCGAATCAGTCGGATATTGAAAATTCCGGTCATCGCCGAGTACGCTGAACGCGAAGAAACCGTCGACCACCTGCGTAAAATGGGTGTGGATTTCGTGCAGGGTAGCGTGCTGGGTTCGCCTTGCCCGATGGAAACCTACTTCAAGCGTGAGACGAAAACGCCGGTGCCTTTGCATCCACCGGCATCCTCAATAGACAAAGCCTGACCTGACAAGCGACTGAATTAGCCCTCGTCGGTTTGCGCGTCGCTTGCGCTGTCCGCGTCTGCGGCAAGCTCCGAATCATCTGCGCTTTGCTGCGCCGGTGCGTCGCCGCTAAGCGTCAACAGAATTGAGTTAAGGCGGCTCACAAAACCTGCCGGATCTTCGAGCTGGCCGCCCTCCGCTAACAGCGCTTGATCAAACAACAGTTGGCTCCATTCGCCCAGAGTCGCTGTATCGCTCTCAGCGTCAAGGCGTTGCAGAATCGGATGCTCGGCATTCACTTCCAGCGACGGCTTGGTGCTGGGAAGCTCGTGCCCGGCTTGTTTCATCAACTGCTGCATGTGCAAAGCCATATCGTGCTGCGCCATCACCAGACACGCCGGCGACGTGGTCAACCGGTGCGAGACACGCACCTCCTCGACCTGATCCCCGAGCGCGTCGGCAATTTTCTTGACGAGATCTTTGGATTTTTCCTCAACCTCTTTCTGCGCTTTCTTTTCTTCCTTGTCTTCAAAATCGCCAAGATCGAGATCGCCCTTGGCAATCGACACAAACTGTTTGCCGTCGAATTCTTGCAGTTGCGACATCATCCACTCGTCGACACGATCCGACATCAACAAGACTTCGAGGCCTTTTTTGGTGAACACTTCCAGGTGCGGGCTGTTTTTCGCCGCGGCAAAACTATCGGTGGTGATGTAGTAAATTTTGTCCTGACCGGACTTCATGCGTGCGACGTAATCAGCAAGGCTGACATGCTGTTTATCACCGTCTCCCTGAGTAGAGGCAAAACGCATGAGTTTTAGCAGCTGTTCGCGATTGGCAAAATCCTCGCCCGGCCCTTCTTTGATCACGCGGCCGAACTCATCCCAGAACGTCTGGTACTGCTCTTCGTTGTCGCTGGCCATGCTCTCGAGCAGACCCAGCACTTTTTTCACCGACGCGTTGCGGATGCTGTCGATCACCTTGTTGCTCTGCAGAATCTCGCGCGATACGTTCAGGGGCAAATCGTTGGAGTCGATCAAGCCGCGTACAAATCGCAGGTAGCGCGGCATCATTTTTTCCATATCGTCCATGATGAAAACGCGCTGCACGTAGAGCTTGATGCCGTGCAGTTGCTCGCGTTCATACAGGTCAAACGGAGCGCGAGACGGGATGTATAAAAGTGAGGTGTATTCGTATTTTCCCTCAACCCGATTGTGCGACCACACCATTGGGTCCTGGTAGTCGTGGCAAACCTGTTTGTAGAATTCTTTATATTCGTCGTCAGAAATCTCGGACTTTGCGCGCGTCCACATCGCTGACGCCGCGTTTACGGTTTCCCACTCGACGGTTTTTTCATCGTCGTCTTCACCGGCGGCTTTCAGCATTTTGACTGGAAAGGTGATGTGGTCTGAATATTTTTTGATCACGCTGCGCAGACGCCAATCATTCAGGAACTCATCCATGTCGTCGCGAAGGTGGAGAACAATCTCCGTACCACGTTCTGACTTACTCACAGTCTCGAGCGAGTAGCTGCCGGTTCCGTCAGACTCCCATCGCGTCGCCGCGTCCTCGTCTTCACCCGCTCGACGCGTTGTGAGCGCAACCTTGTCGGCTACCACAAACGCGGAGTAAAAACCCACACCAAATTGACCGATAAGCTGTGCGTCCTGTGCCTGATCGCCCGTCATTGACTCGAGGAACTGTCTAGTACCGGAGCGCGCGATGGTGCCGATGTTGGAGATCACCTCCTCGCGACTCATGCCAATACCCGTGTCGGCGATAGTGAGCGTCTTGGCATCGCTGTCGAAGGTGACAGAGAGCGCGAGCTCGCTTTCACCGCCGTAGAGCGTGTCGTCGGCGAGCGCTTCAAACCTGAGCTTGTCGCAGGCGTCCGAACCGTTTGAAATCAACTCGCGCAGAAAGATTTCCTTATTCGAATACATCGAATGGATCATCAGCTTGAGAATTTGCGAAACCTCGGCCTCAAACTGCATGGTTTGCGCGTTGGTGTTCTCAGCTGCTGTGTCAGTGCTCATTTGTGACCGCTCCGTTGTTTCTGGTTTTGTTCGCGCGCCCGCCGCGCTATTGTGTGCTCGCAATCTGGGGACGAGACAGGCTATTTCAAGCGTGAATTAATTGCCGACATTTTCGGGGTCGGCGGGCACGACCCAAAGCTGTTGAATCTTGCCACGCAAAACTGCTCGTCGGGCGTCGTCAGCAGTGATCGCGAGAAGCGACTCGTAGAGGTGTCGCGCGTCGCTGAGTAGCCCCGCCTCGGTAAGCACTTCGGCTGCACGATAGCGTGCGGATTGACCCCACAGATCGCTGCCCTGTGGATTGGTGTAGGTCGCCGATCGCATGAAATACAATGCCGCCAGCGGGTACTGTCGGGTGGCTTCGTAAGACTCAGCCAGCCAAAAAAACAGCTCGCGTCGCCGCTCGGCAGGCAGACTGCGTTCCTTCTCCAGGCGCAAAAATAATTGCAATGCATATTGATGCTGCTCCGCCGCCTGCAGGTCAAATATGACCTGCATGAACTGGTCGAGCTGTTCGGCTTCGAGAAACAATTCGCGATCAAGAATGCCGTTGAGCACGTCAAAGCCTGCATCGGCGCGGCCACCAAAAATCATTACCCGGGCGCGTCGCAGGTTTGATGCGAGGTCCGCTGCGGTACCTGTATCCCTTAAACTCGCGAGCAAATTGGACGCGAGCACCATATCGGATCGCTCGATGGCCTGCTCAACCAATGCGGCACGCACAGACTCGGGCACGTATGACATTTCAGGAAATCGATCTGAATGCAGGAAAAGGCGCTCGACCACTCGCCAATTTCCGTATTGAACGTTGAGGACATTGGCCAATTGCACCATCAACTGTGCACGACGTGAATGGCTTTGCGTGACAGCAATCATGGCCACAATCAGGCTTTTTGCGCGGACCAGCGCATTGGTTTCAACCGCGGTTCGAATCTCATTGATCCACCCAACGTCGTCGCCGACCAACAGCTGCGACTGGTTCGCCAGAATCTCTCCGTAGGATTGGTAGACCCGCCACAATTCGTCGCTGCTGACCGCGAAGAGTTTATCGCTGAGTGGGAGTTCATCAGCCAGCTCAAGCGCGTGTTCCAGCGCGGAAAGCGCGCTCGGGAAATCGCTTTTCACCTGCGCCGCTTCAGTTATGATTTTATATAAGCGCGCCTGCTCCGCCGCTGTCGTTGCTTCATCGTCGATGAGCTTGCGCGTCGCATCGATGATTTGCTCGGCCGCGATCTGGCCACTTCGCAACTGAGCCAACAGGCGAATCGGCGAAGACAGCTTTTCGACTGCTTCGGGGGGGAGTTCGAGTACGATATCCGCACGCCCCTGCCGCAGAAGAATGCGAGCCCTGAGCTGCAACCATTGTGCTTGTCGACCGGCAAAGTCCTGTTGATAGCGGTGCATTGCGGTCGCAGCGTCATCGATCCGATCTTCCAGCATATACGAACGAATCACCATGCGCCTCCACAGAGACTCTTCGGCTGTGTCCTGAGCACGTGCACCGTATTGCCAGATAAGCTCTCGCAGCAGCTCACGCGCACTGGGCGCTCGGTCACTTTCCAAAAGTAACCACGCGCGTTGGCTCAAGGCCCAGCGCTGCAGTGACTCAGGCAATTCAGCAGGCAAGTCACGCAGGTGTTGGTCCGCCAGCTCCCAGGATTTTCGCGCGACCAGAATTTCGGTACGTGCGCGACTCCAGCGAAACCACTCTTCGCTGCCTTTGGTCAAACCCGGGTGTTGCGCATCAAGCAGTTTTAACGCTAGGCCAGGGGTGCCGCTTCGCGCCATTTGTTGAATTTGCTTGAGTGAGAGACTGGATTCTGTATCACCCATCGCGCTGGTTGATATCAGCGTGACGAATAAAGATGCGAATATAAAGGGGCCAAATAAAAAGGGGTCTGACCCTTTTTTGCTTTTAATGCAAAAAAGGGTCAGACCACTGATTAAACTAATGGCATTGATCAGGAAAGTTTTTCCTTGATTCGCGCGGCTTTGCCAGTCAGGCCACGCAGGTAATAAAGCTTGGCGCGACGGACTTTGCCGCGACGTTTGACTTCGATTTCGGCAACCAGCGGGCTGTAGGTTTGGAACACACGCTCGACGCCTTCACCATGTGAAATTTTACGGACAGTGAATGCGGAGTTAATTCCGCGATTGCGCTTGGCGATGACCACGCCTTCAAACGCCTGCAGGCGCTCGCGATTGCCCTCTTTCACTCGCACCTGCACGACGACAGTGTCGCCCGGTGCGAACTCGGGCACCTCTTTGCCCGTTTGTTGGGCTTCTATCTCTTTAATCAGATTGCTCATCGCATTGCTCCAGTATCGGTTTGGCCGCGGCTTTAGCCACCGACCTCGTTACTCAATTTCTCGCATGTACTGGTTTAGCAGTACCGCATCTTCGGCGCTCAGCTCTACGCCTTCAATCATATCCGGGCGGCGCTGCGCGGTTCGCCCGAGCGCCTGTTTGCGCCTCCACCTCGCGATGGCGGCGTGATCCCCACCGTTTAACACCGCGGGAATCGCGTGCCCATCGACCGTATCCGGTCGTGTGTAGTGCGGGCAATCGAGCAAGTCATCACTGAACGAGTCCTGCCGCGCTGACTCTTCGTGTCCCAGTGCGCCTGCCTGCAATCGCGACACTGCGTCGATCAACACCATCGCGGCCAGCTCGCCACCGCTGAGTACATAATCCCCCAGCGAAATCTCGTCGTCGACGTCGTGTTCGATAACACGCTCATCGATGCCTTCGTAGCGTCCGGCCAGCAGTATCAGCGACTCGCGCTGAG
Organism: Pseudomonadota bacterium; assembly: GCA_039029275.1. Lineage (GTDB taxonomy): Bacteria > Pseudomonadota > Gammaproteobacteria > JBCCGL01 > JBCCGL01 > JBCCGL01. The sequence goes on from JBCCGL010000004.1 coordinate 71,318, forward strand.
CCAGCTCGCGCACCAGTGCCTGATTCAGTCGACGTCCTTGTGGTGATACGTATATCACCTCTGCCGTCGGGGACTGCCGCCTGGCGACACCGATCGCGGCGCGCAAGGGTTCGACTTTCATCACCATTCCGGGTCCGCCGCCATAAGGCCTATCGTCGACCGTACGGTGCGCATCCAGAGCAAATTCGCGCGGGTTGTGCGTATGTAGATCGATCAGTCCACATTCCACCGCACGCCCGGTGACGCCGTACTCACCGACTTGCAGCACAAACTCCGGAAACAGCGTGATGATGTCAATGCGCACCCGCGATGTTCCTCTTTTTGACGCCACTTTAACGCTCCGCCAAGCGGCGCCGCGCTGCTTAAAATTCCGGATCCCAGTCGACCAGCATGCTGCGCTTTTGCAGATCGACTTGTCTAATCACGTTGGTCAAATCCCAAGGCACCAGGTGTTCGCGTTTTCCCTCGATCACCAGAACGTCATTGGCACCCGTGTCGAAGACGCGCCTTACCGTGCCGAGTTCGGTGCCATCCGTTAAGCGCACAGCTAAGCCGATTAAATCGCGCCAGTAATACTGGTTTTGCGAAAGTTTCGCGAGCTGTTCGACCTCAACCGCAATCTCACATCCAACCAGTGCTTCCGCATCATTAGCTGAATGGCAGCCTTCGAGGCGGCCGATCACACGTTTTCCCTGAACCTTCACGCGCTCAACGCGAATTGTTCGCCAGTTGCCGGAGTCGCCCAACAACCATTTTTCGTATTGCCCGATGGCCTCGCGAGGCTGCGTGTCTGAATGAATCTTGACCCAGCCTTGCAGGCCAAAAACGCCGACGATCCTTCCGAGCAGTACCGGCGTTTGCTGTTCGCTGCCGCCCATTACGTTGCGGGCAGCGCAGATTTACGCGCTCTGCGCAGTTTTGCCTGCTTCTTTCACCAGACTTGCCACTCGCTCGCTGAGTTTGGCTCCCTGACCAACCCAGTGCTCAACGCGATCTGCGTCGATGCGCAAGCGTTCCTCTTGGCCGCGTGCCATCGGGTTGAAGAAGCCGATACGCTCGATGTAGCGGCCATCGCGGCGGTTGCGGCTATCGGTAACAACGACGTGGTAGAAAGGCTTTTTCTTCGCCCCACCACGTGAAAGTCGAACTGTGACCATGTATTTTGTCCAATCGCTAAAGACTACACAGGCCGCAACAATTGCGGCCTGAAAAACCGGCGAATTTTACCGGAATTCGCAAGGATGTGAAGTGTTTTTCGGCGTTGGAGCGGAGATTTTATTAACCCTGTGCATGCGGTTGTTACACAAGTTACCCAATCGCGCGGAATTCGATCAGCGTTACCGGCCCATTCAACACAGCACAAGCGTGGTGAGAAACCGCTTCAGCGATTCAGGTCGTTCTCGAGCGGCCTTTTAGAAACGTGGCCCCATCCCCGGCGGCATCTGCCCATGCATCCCGCGCATCATCTTTGCCATTCCGCCGCGCGACATCTTTTTCATCATCTTGCTCATTTGCAGGTGCTGTTTCAGCAAGCGATTGACATCTTGAACTTGAACACCGCTGCCGCTGGCAATACGGCGCTTGCGCGAACCCTTGATAACCGCTGGAAAGCGACGCTCATGCGGCGTCATTGAGTTGATTATTGCGATCATTCGCGACATTTCCTTCTCACCGGTTTGCGCCTTTGCGGCATTCATCATATTGCCCATTCCCGGCATTTTGTCGACCAGACCGGCGAGCCCTCCCATCGATTGCATCTGCTGCATCTGGTCACGCAGGTCACTCATGTCGAAGGATTTGCCTTTCTTGATCTTTTTAGCGAGTTTTTCAGCCTTGTCGTGATCGACTTTCTGCTGAACTTCCTCAACCAGACTGACCACATCGCCCATGCCAAGGATTCGCGATGCAACCCGATCAGGATGAAACGCTTCAAGCGCAGTGGTTTTTTCACCTGACCCGAGGAATTTGATCGGTTTGCCGGTAATCATACGAACCGACAGCGCGGCGCCACCACGCGCGTCGCCATCGGTTTTGGTCAGGATCACCCCGCTCAGAGGTAGGGCCTCGCCGAACGCCTTGGCAGTATTGGCAGCGTCCTGCCCGGTCATGCTGTCCACCACAAAGAGGGTCTCGACAGGCTTACACGCTGCGTGTAACAGCTTGATTTCACTCATCATATCGTCATCGACATTCATTCGGCCCGCGGTATCGATCAACAACACATCGGCAAACGTTTTGCTGGCGTGCTCGATGGCGTTGTCCGCAATTTGCGTGACGCTTTGTTCGGTGCTTGAGGCAATGTGGTCGGCACCCACCTCTGCCGCCAGCACACGCAGTTGCTCGATCGCCGCAGGGCGGTGAATGTCGGCACTAACGACAGCCACCTTTTTATTTTCGCGCTCCTTCAGGTAGCGCGCGAGTTTGGCCACAGATGTGGTCTTGCCCGCTCCCTGCAAGCCTGCCACCAGGATCACAGCCGGAGGTTGCGCGTTCAGCTGCAGCGATTCATTTTGCTCACCCATCAGGGCGGTGAGTTCGTCGTTGACTACCTTGATCAATGCCTGCCCTGGCGTCAGGCTGCCGATCACCTCCTGTCCGAGCGCTTTTTCTCGCGTGCTGTCGATGAACGATTTTACTACCGGCAAGGCGACATCCGCCTCGAGTAGCGCCAGGCGCACATCTCGCAACGTGTCTTTGATGTTTTGCTCGGTCAGGCGCCCCTGTCCGCTTAACGATTTGATTGTTTTGCCGAGGCGTTCGCCAAGTGCATCAAACATGCGATTTCCCTTAACGGAAGTGAAAGCTAACAAGCCGCGGCTTAAGCGGCTGGGAGATGAAAATTATAGCGTGAATGTATCGCCGCCACGAAGTCGCAGCAAATCAAAATTAGGTATCGACTCAATACACTGTTGAAATGATTCGTCTTCTGAGCCTGGTTTGAGGTGGGAAATACCGATCTTCGGTCGGTGCTTAAGCTTGAGTAAATCTTCCCGCAGCAGCTGCGGGCAGTAGTGTTTGGCGAGCTTGGATAGCGCCATGTGCTGATTTGGAAAGCCCACTTCGATCACCAGCATATCGAGCGAATCCTTCTTGTTGAGGGTCTCCCACAGCGAGTCGTTAGTGGTGGTGTCGCCACTGAAACAAAAGCTGCCACCGGTGCAGTTGCTCACGTGATAGGCCACCCCAGGCACTACATGATTCACCGGAATCATCTCGAAGTGGCGCTTTTTGATCTCGACAACACTGTTTCTTTCCATTGGGAAAAATTTGATGACAGGTGCTTGCTTGCTGGGCAACTCGGCGAAATCCGGCCAGATTTCCCAGTTAAAAATGTTCCGTTTGATCGCGTCGATTGTTTCGTGGCTCGCATGAACGCTCAACGGTTCAGTTTCGCGATTGAACAAGACATCGACAAGAAACGGTAATGTCGCAATATGATCGAGGTGAGAATGAGTGAGGAAGACGTGCTCTATCTTCATCATTTCATCGAGGGTCAGTTCACCCACACCAGTACCAGCGTCGATGAGGACATCATCGTCGACCAGCAATGAAGTGGTGTGCAGTCCGCGGCTAATACTGCCGCTGCACCCTAAAATGCGTAATTGCATGGAACTGGACTCGTCAAAATCCCGCGAAATGCTAGCATGGTGGGCATAAGCACCCTATTTTTCACAGGCCAAATGAGAAATATTTCACAAATTCAGTGGCCTGTAGCAGAAATCCAGAAGTTCTCAAGCTTTGTTCGTCAGACGTTTGAGGCTTTTCAGGCACGCAAGCCAAGACCAATCCAGTACAATCTCACGCTTAATACAATTTTGTGAGTTGAATGAGTCAAACCGCGACAATTGCAGCCGCGCTCGCCGTGCTGGCCTACCTGGTCGCAGCAGCGCTACTGCTGCATTCGGCCAAATCAGGCCGAAATCCCCAAGGGCAGCCGTATCGAGTCCCGGCTGTTATCGCGATTGTGTGCCATGCCTTGAGCGTTTACTCGCTCATTTGGCGCGACGACGCAATTTACGTCGGTTTTTTCAGCGCCCTGTCGCTGACCAGTCTGCTGCTTTCAACCGCTCTGATTTTGATGGCGATACGCCAGTCCATTGCAATACTCGGTGTGGTGATATTTCCACTCTCCGCTGTATTTTTGCTCTGCAGCGTACTACTGGGTGACAATTCTGCAGCGTTAAATCCCCAGCTGCAGTGGCACATATTGACATCCGTAATGGCCTACAGCGTGCTTGCACTGGCGGTCACGCAATCGATAGCGCTGGCGCTTCAAACCCACTACTTGCGCACTCTGCAAACAAACCCACTGGTGGCTACCTTGCCCCCGATCGATCTTATGGAAAAGGTGCTGTTTCAGATGATCGGTTTGGGGTTCGTTTTGCTTAGCGCGTCACTGCTGACAGGGTTTGTTTTTCTCGAAGATGTTTTCGCGCAGCACCTCGTGCACAAGACAACGTTGACGATGTTTGCGTGGGCGACGTTTGGCATTCTGCTGGCTGGCAGAACCCTCTGGGGATGGCGCGGGCGCACAGCGATGCGTTGGACAACGAGCGGGTTCGCGCTACTGATCGTAGGCTACTTCGGGAGCAAGCTGGTGCTGGAGTTCATTTTGGCGAAATAGATACGCCGCAGGGGCCGCTCAAGTACCGGTTTTATCGTGCGGCAGTTGGATGTCTTCGAGATCACCGAGATCATCGTCTTCGTTTTCCTGGGCCAGAAGACTTTCTTGCGCATCCAGGGTCGACAGCGTCGTGTCAGAGACTATGTCGGGTTCGTTGTCGAGCGAGAATTCGAGGTCTCCGGATGGTTTTTCCAGCCAGTCCGTAAAATCCTCCGCGTTTTCCGTAAAGAATGACGGACGCACACCGGCATCGACCGCGTAGCGTTCAATCATTTCCCATTGTTTCGTATCCAAGAACGGTTTGAATTCCAGCGTGCGGGCTTCGAAATCATCGTACTTGTTTGATAATAAGAGTGTTTCTAACAGTTTAAGCCGATAACTGACATTGTCAGGCTGACTTTCGATCGACGCCGAGAGCAACTCTTCGCTTTGATGAAAAAGGCCATAGGCGAGATAGACCTCCACCTCTTCAAGCACCCCATCGGCAGAGTTCGATTCCAGCGTAACTGCGGGCGACGGTGGTTCTGTGAATCCACTCTCTATCGGAATTTCTTTTGTCTGATCGAGATCTTGTTCAGAGTCTTCGGGAGCTGCATCAAACTCGATAGGTTCGTCATTGCGATCAAGATTGACATTTGCATTCATTAACTCTTCACCTAATGACGTCTGTGAAGAGTGCGGCTTAGCGACTGCATCGCTTGTTTCGTCTTGATTCTCCGGCTCTCTGGCGACTGGCACGAGTGGAATCTCGTGTTGCTGGCGTGAACGACGCTTGAACAAGAACCACGCGAGCGCCACAGCACCCGGAAGGCCAATCAGCAAGGCGAGAATGCCTGAAAAGACCGTTTTATCACTGATGCTGCTAGCAGGAGGCGAGCTAATTTGCGTCTCGAGCCGTTGTTCAAGCTGCTTGATTTGATCTGTGCGAAGCGACAGAAGTTCTTTCAATGAAGCAATTTCGGCGTCGCGATTGGCAAGGTCATTGGTATTCGCGGTAATTTGATGTTCGCGCGTCTCGAGCATTGTGCGCAATTCCTGCAATTCGAGCCTGACACTTGCCAATTCCTCGGCCAGGTATTGCTCGCCATCGGTCAGCGTTAGCCCGGATAAGTCCTCTACTGCATCGCTCTCCGCGGGTGACGCCGCCACTTCCTGCGCGCCCAAAATTCGCAAACTCGAATCACCGGAGATTGCGCCAGCACCTTCATCGATTGATGGTTCCGGCTCGGCCGTCAGCGGTGTGCCTGATTCCCACGCGCGGAAGTGTTTGGAGACTTCGAGACTGGCGCGCGCCCTGCTGAGCTCTTGCGCCTGTGCGTGCGTGGGAATGCGTAACACTTGACCCTGACGCAAGCCACTGAGATTGCCGCGATCGAAAGCCCCCGGGTTAAGGCGTACGTACGCCATCATCATTTGATTGATGGTCACGCTGCGGTCGAGGCGTGTACGCTGCGCGATCAGACTGAGTCGGTCACCGTCGCGTACAGGCCCATATTGATCATTTTTGATCAAGCCTGCCGCGATAAGCGCTTCGCGTGTGGTAGGCAAACCCCCATTTGACTGAGTATCGCTTGGCAGCGGTTGGCCGACACTGGCCAAATTTTGCCGGACTGGGGCTGCCTGCGTGATGCCCGCGTGAGATTCGCCCGGTGCAGAAGTCGAGTAAGCTTGCCCCCGCTCATCAACAGGGTTCCCGCTCCAGGCGGGCGGATCGAGCAACAGTTGGAAGGATTTCTGGATTTGGCCTCGAGGCGACCGAATCGTGATGATCAGATCAAGCACCGGATCGTTAAACGAACGCTGCGTTCGCAGAGTCAGGTAAACCCGGTCACTACCGGCATCGTGAATCGCAAGATCAATCTGTGACAGCAGGGCGGGACGCACCTTACCGAGATCGAGGTAGTCCTGACGCGTCCCAAAGGAAACATCCAGCTGCGCGAGATCGGCGAAGCTTGCACCGGTCACGTCGATTCGTGCTGACAGTGGCTGGAACAGGCGTGAATCCACCGTTAGCTCTCCCAACCCTAATGCCGCGACATTGCCGCTGACCAATAGGAGAACGGCACCTGCTGTGGTACTACACAAGAGCGTTCGTAGTTGTCTCAACACGCTGCCTCCTCTCTTAGGCATTTTGAAATGGTCGTCATTACTACTGCGTATCGGCCGATCATCACCGAGTATTAGCCCCCTGCTTTCAGCAAGAAATGCGCCATCAACCTGCTATCCCGTCCTTGACACGAGCCAGACGCCTCGGCTAGAAATACACTCCCAAGAGCAAGACAGGTTGACCAACAACTTGAACGAAGTCCCGCTTAGCGCGCTATTTAGCGTGCTGGCCATATTGATTGTCCTTTCGGGATTCTTCTCCGGCTCCGAAACCGCGCTCATGACCCTGAACCGCTACCGGCTGCGGCATTTAGCCAATGGCGGCCACCGCGGCGCACGGCGCGCGGCAAAACTACTGGAGAAGCCAGACCGATTACTCGGTCTGATATTGCTGGGTAACAATGCAATTAATCTGTCGGCTTCGGCGCTTGCAACAGTGATCGCGTTGCGACTTTACGGTGAAGCCGCGATTGCCGTGGCGACATTCATCCTCACGCTGTTGGTGCTTATATTCGCTGAGGTTGCGCCCAAAACCCTCGCCGCCAAACATCCCGAGCCACTGGCCTTTTTCGCGTCGTATATATACACGCCTCTGTTGCATCCCTATTGTCCGCTTGTCTGGATCGTGTGGATCGTGAACGTGTTCGCCAATGGCTTATTGGACGCGCTCGGTTTGAACAAACAAAAAGCGACCAGCGACAACCTCAGCACCGACGAACTGCGCACTGTGTTAAATGAAACCGGTGGCCTGATCCCGGACGAGCACCAAACCATGCTCCTGAACATTCTTGATCTGGAAAAGATCACGGTTAACGACATCATGGTGCCGCGCAACGAGATTCACGGAATCGATCTTGACGACAGCTGGAAGGAAATTTCGCAACAAATTACTGGCAGTCCGCACGGCCGGGTGCCGGTGTTCCACGAGAGCATCGATAACGTTCAGGGCTTTATTTACCTCAGAAAATTTATCGACCTTCGCCGCCGCAAAGAAGTGACGCTGGAACACCTTAAATCTCAGATACACGAGGCTTACTTTATCCCCGAGAACACGCCACTGACAGTTCAGCTCTTAAATTTCCAAAAGGATGCGAAGCGCATAGGCCTCGTGGTGGACGAATACGGTGATATTCTGGGCCTGGTTACAGTGGAAGATATCCTGGAAGAAATTGTCGGCGAATTCACCAGCAGTCCCGCCGATGAACATGAGATGGTGATCGAAGACGACGGCTCGATTCTGGCCGACGGTGGTATCGCCCTGCGTCATCTCAACCGGCACCTTGGCTGGAGTACACCGGCCGACGGTCCCAAAACCCTCAACGGTCTCATTCTCGAATACCTTGAAAACATCCCCGAGCCTGGCACCACGTTTTTGATCGACAACCATCCGGTCGAGATTATCGAAATTCGCGATAACGTGGTGCAAAGCGCGCGCATCTTCCCTGCCATCGAGGAAAAATCGGGCGATTCTGAAACTGCAGTCGCAGTCGCCGAATAGTGGCGAAAGACAAACGCCAATACGTCTGCCGCGACTGCGGCGGCATCAGCTCGAAATGGGTTGGGCAGTGCCCTGACTGCGGCGAGTGGAACACCCTCGAGGAAACCGTGCAGATCGCGCGATCACCTGCAGCGAAGACTCCGCGCCGCGACGGGTACGCAGGGGACAATCAGATTACGTCACTGGGCGACGTATCGCCCGAATCACTCGCGCGCAGTACCTGCGGAATCGACGAGCTCGATCGCGTTCTGGGTGGTGGCATCGTCAACGGATCAGTCACCCTGCTCGGGGGCGACCCCGGGATCGGCAAGTCGACGCTGCTGCTGCAATCGATGGCCGTTCTGGCGCAACAGGGCGAAACCCTCTACGTCAGCGGCGAGGAATCGATGCAGCAGATCACTCTGCGCGCGCAGCGTCTGAATATTAGAGCGGACAACCTCAAACTGCTGACCGAAACCTGCGTTGAGACAATTATTGACTTGATTCTTCGCGACAAACCCAAGGTAGTGGTCATCGACTCAATTCAGACCATGTACACCGAAACCCTGCAATCGGCGCCGGGTGCCGTCGCGCAGTTGCGTGAGGCGACAGCACGGCTGGTGCGTTTTGCAAAGCAATCTGGCATTGCCATGTTCATTGTCGGGCACGTGACCAAAGAAGGCGCGTTGGCGGGCCCGCGCGTGCTCGAACATATGGTCGATACGGTACTCTATTTTGAGGGTGATCCCGGCAGTCGCTATCGCGTCATTCGCGCGGTCAAAAACCGGTTTGGCGCAGTTAACGAGTTGGGTGTGTTTGCGATGGGCGATAAAGGCCTGCAGGGGGTCAGCAATCCGTCTGCGATTTTTCTGTCGCGCCACGAGGAAGCCGTCGCAGGCAGCGTTATCATGGTCACACGCGAGGGGACACGGCCGTTGTTGGTCGAAACGCAAGCGCTGGTCGATACCGCCTCGACGCACCACGCGCGCCGCGTCACCCTGGGTCTGGAGCAAAACCGCCTGTCAATGCTGCTTGCGGTATTGCATCGCCACGCCGGGATCGCGATGCTCGACCACGACGTGTTCGTAAATGTGGTCGGCGGAGTGCGCGTAAACGAGACCGCTGCCGACATGGCCGTATTGATCGCGGCGCTGTCATCGTTTCGAGATCGGCCGGTATCCAACCAATTGGTGACGTTCGGGGAAGTCGGCCTCGCGGGTGAGGTCCGTCCGGTTCCAAACGGTGAAGAGCGTCTGCGCGAAGCCGCTAAACACGGTTTTACCGACGCCATCGTGCCCAAAGCCAACGCGCCGCGCAGCGCTATTCCCGGAATGCGGGTACAATCGGTCACGCGCCTGTCAGAGGTGCTCGACTTAATCTAGAAGACCACATACTTTCACGCAACGCGCTGATCGCACACGAACACGACATGAGCAAGAAAAAAACAGCCGAGACCGATGCAAACACCACGGAGGCTCCCAATTTTGAGTCCGCCCTTGGCGAGCTGGAAACGCTGGTTGAAGAGCTCGAAGACGGCGAACTCGACCTCGCCACGTCGCTGGCCAAGTTTGAACGCGGCGTGACCCTCGCACGCGCTTGCCAAAGCGCACTCGAAGACGCAGAACAAAAAGTTAAAGTACTGAGCGACATCGACGATTCCGACGATGACGGCTAGCGCGACTGCGAACCTCGGCGACAGCAACGACGTCACATCCATTTTGACGCGTTATCGCGAGCGGGTCGATTCAGTTTTAATTGATTCACTACCGCTGGCTCCAAAGTCGTCGCCTCAATTGCACGACGCCATGCGTTACGCCGTGACCAACGGCGGCAAGCGGGTGCGTCCTATTCTGGTATACGCAACCGGCGAGGCACTCAATGCACCAGCAAAAACGCTCGATACGATCGCCGTCGCGGTCGAGCTCATCCACGCTTATTCGCTGGTCCACGACGACCTTCCGGCGATGGACGATGATGACCTGCGCCGCGGTAAACCGACGTGTCACAAACAATTCGACGAGGCCACGGCGATTCTCGCGGGCGACGCTCTGCAGGCACTTGCCTTCTCCCTGCTGGCTAACGATCAAGGCGACCTGCTTGTAACTGATTCCACGCGCCTGAAGATGATCGCACTGTTGGGAGAAGCTGCCGGCTCCAACGGTATGGCCTGGGGACAGGCGATTGACCTTGAAGTTGTTGGAAAGCAAATTGATCTGCAAACGCTGGAGAATATGCATCGATTAAAAACCGGGGCGTTGATCCGTGCCAGCGTGCAATTGGGCGCGATGGCCGCCGAAACCCAAAACGCAGCGCTATTACAAAAGCTGAACGACTACGCGCAGGCGGTGGGCCTCGCGTTTCAAATCGTCGACGACATACTCGACGTCACCAGCGACACCGACACACTAGGCAAACCACAAGGCTCGGACGCGGCGCAGGGCAAACCGACGTATCCGTCGTTGCTGGGGTTGGATGGCGCAAGACGCCACGCTCAGGATATGCACCAGCGCGCGCTTGCTTGCCTGCAAGACCTGGGCGAGGAATTTTCGTTTTTAAGGGAGCTGTCTGCCTACATCGTACGGCGCAGTTACTAAAAGTTGGACTTTTGCTGGGCCTTGTGGCGATACATTGCAGCGTCGGCACGCTCGAGTAATTCGAGTTGATCGACAGGGTCAGCGCTTGCCAAAGCGACTCCAACGCTGACTGAGGAGCGCAACTCAGTACCGCCGATGCGTAGGGGTTCAGCGATCGATTGCTCGATTTTCTCGCGCACGACTTCAAAATCAACCGCGCCATCATGCGTTTCGAGTACGACAGCAAATTCGTCGCCCCCAAGTCGCGCAACCGTGTCAGATTCGCGCACACTGGCGATCAAACGATCCGCCACCCACTTGAGCACGGCATCACCGATTGCGTGACCATACGTGTCGTTGATGGATTTAAAGTCGTTAAGGTCGAGGTAGATAACAGCCGTTTGGGTTTGGTGTCGGCGGCTGCGAGCCAACGCCGATGCGAGACGATCCTCAAACAGCTGGCGGTTGGGCAACCCGGTTAGCGGGTCTCGGTGCGCACGCACACGCAAGTCTTTACCGATCCGCTCACGCAGAATTGCGAATCGCAAACTGCGTTCGATTGCGGTGATGTCGTTGTAGCTTTTTTCGAGAACGTCTTGAGCACCTGCTCTAATTAATTCGTTGGCGCCCTCAGGTGCAATATTCCCGCTAATGCAGCAAATCGGAATATCTGAAGCGCGGCGTTTCAAGTACTCGATTGAATTAACACCCTGCGAGTCTGGAAGATTGACATCGAGTAAAATTACATCAACTGGATCATGGCGAAGAATTGAACCGCCCAAACTCAAAGTTTCGACGTGCTGAAAATTAAGCCGTGTTTGACGAAATTGCCGAGCAACCATCAATGCATCCGTCGGATCATCTTCAATGTGCAGCACACGAACCGCATCAGACGGCGCGTCGTGTTTCGCTCTCTCAAGAAAGGTCACGTTGGCAGCGTGCATGGATCAACATGGCAAGTTCCCCAGACCGAAAGAGTATCGGCTGCACGAATGATTTCTTGAATCAACGCTTGGGCGGGGCCATCGCAAATAACCGCCTACACACCCAAATTCGGTTCGATAACGGGGAACACCATTTTGATACGCGCACCGTTGGTGAAATGTGTATCTACCCAAATAGCACCATTGTGGCGATCGACTAAGCGTTTACACAGTGCCAACCCAATCCCGGTGCCTGGGTATTCTTCACGAGTATGTAATCGCTGAAAGATGGTAAAAATACGGTCTGCGTACTGCGGGTTAATGCCAATACCGTTATCCTCAAAACACACCTCAAGCTGATTGTGTTCGTTCACTCCCACGGTAATTATCAGCGTGGGAGGCGCGTCAGAGCGAAACTTCACGCTGTTCTCAAAGAGGTATTCAAACAGGTTTTTCAGCTGCCCGCTATCACCCAAAATTTGAGGGATATCGTGGCTGCGTTTCTTGATTTCCGTGCTGATTTTTGCAGCATCGTTTTTTGCCGTTTGTTCAAGCAAGGTGAGCGCGGAAACAGGCGAAAAAGATTTTCCTTGCGTTTGCACGCGCGAATACGCCAGCAATGACTCGATTAACACCTGCATGCGATCACTGCTTTCTTGTATCCTTGCCAGATAGTCCGCACCGTCACTGCCTAACTCATTGCTAAATCGATCTCTGAGTAAACTGGAGAAACCTTCAATTGATCGCAAAGGTTCTTGCAAATCATGCGACGCGACATAGGCAAACTGTTCCAAATTGCGGTTTGTTCGTTCCAACTCCATAGTTTTGGCAGTCAGGCTGGTCTCCACTTGATTCTGCAACGTGTTGTCGTGAACGAAACACACAAAATCGCCTGTATCTGAATCGAGTAATGTGGCACTGACTAACGCGGGCAAAATCTCACCGGCCTGATTCAACAAGTCGACTTTTTGAGTTTTCATTGCGCCGCTGTGTTTTAGCTCAAGAAGACTTCCCAACAACGTTGGCTTGTCTAACTGTGAACGTGAAATGGCGTTTATCTCGATGGGTAATGCGGTGTGCTGGTAGCCGAGCATTTTGACGAAACTGTCGTTCGCCTCGCTAATTGTTGCGGTTTCAATGTTGCCTACAAAAATACCAGTTATTTCTGATTCGAAAAGCCTGCGGTAACGATCTTCGGTTGCCGCCAGAGACTCCTCAACTGACTTGAGTTCAGAAATACTGATTAAACTTATCACTACCCCGATTGCCAAGTCGGTGCCGGTTTTATAAGGATTAAGTCGCACCAACACTGCGACGCCATCCAGTGTTTTGGTTTCTTTTTCTATCGCATCTCCAAGGGAAAGGACACGCCTCAAATCACCGTTTAAATTCCGATAGTCAAGATTGTGAGAGAAATCGGCAAACGGTCTTCCGACATCATTGGTAACCAGGTGAACAGCCTTTGTGGCCGCGGGAGTGAACTTACGGATGCACAGGTTCTCGTCCAGAAAAATTACACCGATACCGGTGCTCTTGAGCAGATTATCTATATCGTGATTGAGCTCGGTTAGCTCTTGTATCTTCGATTGGTATTCGGAGTTGACGGTGTAAAGTTCCTCATTAACCGAGTGCAGCTCCTCATTGGTACTTTGCAACTCCTCGTTGGAAGCCAACAGTTCTTCGTTAGTTGCCTGATGTTCTTCATTCGTCGTTTCGAGCTCTTCGATGGTCGCCTGAAGATTTTCACGCGTGTGTTGCAATTCGTTTTCAAGATCCTGAATCCGCTGCCCGCTATGCGATTCTGCATCAAATTCAACAACCGAAGAGCTACTGACATTCGAGTCTACTTTTTCGAAAATAATCATAAAGTAGTCAGGCGTTGTTCGCGTTGCCAGGTGATAACTTACGCGCAGATTAAGCAGCGTTGCACCACCTTGAGAGTCCGCATATTTTATTCCTGAGTAAAGAATCGGTTCCTGCTCTTTGCGTGCCCGGTGGATGGCGGTACTCAGAGGCAGAGACACCGATCGGTTCACGAGTTTGGAAATCTCGTGCGTCGCTTCGCCCTCAGGAAAATTCAGGTAGTCTCTCGCGTCACCGACAATGTGCAATATCTGCTGCTGTGCATTGGCAATCACGCAAGTCGAGCACTGCGCGCGCATCAAAGCACGATAGGAATCGTGGATTAAGGAGTGAGTTTGGTTTTCACGACCTGACGACGGCGCTACAGATCCGCGCGAAAGTGCTTGCCATTTCGGAGGTACTCCCACCATTGAACCTTCTCGAGCAAGGCGCACATCGCGAAGTTTTCGATAGATATTCCATTTGGAACTCAGCACACTGAACTCATCAGTCAGGTCTGAAACTGACTCAGCGGCACCCAGAAACAAGACTCCCTCAGCGCGCAACGAAAAGTGCAGGACTTGCAGGACATGTTTTTGCAACTCGTTTTGCATATAGATCAACACATTGCGACACGTGGTCAAATGCATGCGAGTAAACGGAGGATCTTTCGCCAGGTTGTGATTTGCAAAAATCACCATTTCCCGGATTTTTCGTCGCACGACGTAGTCATCCCCGACGCGCTCAAAATATTTATCCCGCAATGGCTGCGGAACATCAATAACGCTACTTTCGGTATACCGTCCCAGACTCGCACGATCCAGTGCGTTTTGATCAACATCGGTTGCAAATATTTTGACGTCGCGCCGGCGATTCAGCGTATCCAAAACCTCTTCAATCAGAATGGCAATGGAATACGCCTCTTCTCCGGTGGAGCAGGCGGCAACCCAGACTCGCAATATGTCACCTGCATCGATCTCGTCGATAACTCGAGGCAAAAAATCCGATTTGAGCAACTCCCAGGCCGAAGTGTCCCTAAAAAACGCGGTCACATTAATCAACAGTTCATTGCGCAATGCACTGCGCTCAGTATCTGACGTCGTCAGAAGGTCTGTGTATTCACTTAGGGAGGCTGAATCCGATGCCAGGAGACGTCGCTCGATCCGACGTTGAACAGTCGCCAGCTTGTACTGGCTGAAGTCCACATCGCTATCGTGGGTGAGAATATCCAGAATCTGTCTGATGCTTTTTTGCTCCGGGTCTTCGTACAACGCGCTGGAGTTAAATACCGGAGCGTCAAACCGGCTAATATATTGCGAGAGAAAAACACCGATTCGTGACGGCACAAACGTTGAATTCACGACCCCTGTCGACAATGCCGACATCGGCATGCCGTCAAACTGCGCAGTTTGAGGTTCTTGTGCGATGACAAACCCATGCGCCTCACTGACTGCGCGCACACCGCGCGTTCCATCGCTGCCGGTGCCCGATAGAATCACCGCGACTGCACGTTCGGCAAACGCCTTTGCCAGCGACACCAGAAAAATGTCGATGGGAAAGTTGGGTCCGTGGTCCGCTCCCGTGTCACGTTCCTCGAGTTCGAGAAAGTCGCCAACGACTTTTAGATTGTTCTTGGGAGGAATGAGATACACGGTATTCGGATGTAATTTCTCGCGCTTGTCGACCCTTACAACCGTCATGCTGGTATGTCGATGCAAAAGCTCCTGCATCAGACTTTTAAAATCAGGCGATAAGTGCTGAATCACGACAAACGCCGCACCGGTATCGACGTCCAAATGCCTGAACAACTCTTCGAGCGGCTGCAACCCGCCGGCTGAGGCACCAATTCCTATAACGTGGGAAACGTCCGTGAGTTGGCCAAGCGGTTCATTTGTCGTGTGAGAGTCGGTCGGTACGAGTTCAGCAACTGATACCTCGCTGTTTTCCGGTGATTTGGTTTCATCGTTCATCGAAGACAGATTTGGTATTCAACCAAACCACTCCTATCGAAAAATTTATCCAGCTAATTGTTGGAACGCCGCACGACTTTGAACCGCCGCCACACTATCAGCCTTACCGTACAAAAGCCATCGGACGCGAGTTTATTGACACCCCGGACAAAATCGAAAAACCCGGCGATGTTTTTTTGACGTAAACGCGGACTTTCGCAGTTAATTCACTGAAAAAATAGCAGTGCATCAAACGGCATACCAATTGCATGTACGCAGATGCACCATGGTGTGGGTGCTTGTGCGGAGCAGGAGCGTGGCCAACAAAAAGGGCGGAGTACTTCATGCCGAAACAGACAGACTTGTATCAATTTCCAACCCAAAGCGAAATTGTCCCAAGCCATGATGATCTTAACGAACGCAATGAACTACTGGAAAACCGCAACTCTGAACTCGAGTTAATCGATCAGGAACGACAATCACTCCTGCAGGAACTTCGTGTCCAGCGCGCCGAATTAAGCGCTCAAAACGATGAGTTGCGCGCGATCCACCGCGAGCTGGACGCCTCATCACGAAAATATAAGAATCTGTTTGACCTCGCGCCGATCGGATATTTTTCACTTTCCACTACCGGTTTTATTGAGGATCTTAATCTGTCGGCCGCCCAGCTTTTAGGCCACAGAAAGGTTTACCTTAAAAATAGCCCGTTACACCTGTATCTTCAGGAACGCGATCGTCCAATTCTGGATATGCATCTCAAGCGAATAAACCAGGGAACCCAGGCGTCGGTAGAACTGAACATCATTCGTGCAAATGGAGAATTGTTACCTGTGATTCTTCGCACTGTGCCGTTCGCTGACAAAGACGGAAAACAGATCGGTTGTCAGACCGCAATGATGGATGTGAGTGAGCATAAAGAAACGGAAGAGCAACTACGTAAAGCGCGTGATTATCTGCAACACCTTGCGCACCATGATGCCCTAACCGATCTGCCCAATCGCTTGTTGTTCAGCGATCGGCTGCATCAGGCCGTAATTCGCGCTCGCCGCAATCGACAAAAAGTCGGCGTATTGTTTATGGATCTGGATCGATTTAAGTATATAAACGATTCACTGGGGCATCAGATAGGTGACGAACTTCTGTGTGAAGTTGCCAAACGCATTCGCCATGCGATCCGCCAGGAGGACACTTTGGCGCGAATCGGCGGTGACGAATTCACGGTGATTATTGAAGGGGTGGACAGGGTTGAAGACTTACAAAAAGTCTCACACAAAATATTAGAGGAATTCGTGCCACCGATAACCATCGATGATCAGGAACTGGTAGTCACTTCGAGTATCGGGATATCGGTCTACCCGAACGACGGGACCTCGACTGACGATCTAATCAAGTATGCTGACTCGGCGATGTATCAAGCAAAGTCGATGGGCCGAAACAAAGTTCAGTTTTTCACTCCCTCATTGAGTGCGCGTATATCTAATCGTCTTACTGTTGAAAACGAACTGCGAGAAGCGATCGATAAAGATCAACTGGAACTCTATTACCAACCGCAATACGCCACCATCAATAAAGTCGTTTCCGGGTTCGAAGCACTGGTCCGATGGCGGCACCCGACTCGCGGTTTATTGCTTCCCCACAACTTTATCCCGGTCGCGGAAGAAATCGGCTTGATCGACCAAATCGGAGCACTGGTGTTGAGAAAAGCCTGTGTTCAGGCACAGAAATGGGTCGCGCAGGGCCACGCGGAACTGCGTGTCGCCGTCAACCTTTCTGCTCGCGAGCTATTGCAAAACGATCTGACCCAAATGGTTGAAAAAACGCTCAGCGATACCCGGCTCGACCCGAAGAATCTGGAAATGGAACTCACCGAGTCCGGCTTATTGGAAAACCCAGACAGTGCAATTCAACGACTCAATGAACTCCGCGAGCTGGGCGTACACCTGGCCATCGATGATTTTGGTACCGGATACTCTTCACTGAGTCGCCTGCAAACTCTGCCGATCTCCCGATTAAAAATCGATCGCTCATTCGTACGAGGCATTCCAGCCAACCCGAACGACTGTTCAATTGCCAGTGCAATTGTGTCAATGGGAAAAAATCTAAAATTAGATGTGGTTTCAGAGGGCGTGGAAACTCAGGATCAATACGAGTTTCTTAGGGCGCAAGGCGTGCAATTACTTCAGGGCTATTATTTCGGTAGACCGGAACAAGCATCACAGGCGGACAAAAGACTCGCGACGACTCACTAATTCGCGGTAATCACGCAAATCCTGAAGAGAACCGGTTGCTTGAAAGATTCTCGCTAATTCGAACCTCAGCGAGCCTGTCGAGCATGCGCGTCACCGTGTTGCGCCAATCGATTTGACTCGCGCTGGTTCTCTTGGAAAATTCCAAATGTTGGTAGATAACGGTTTCGAGTTGAATCCGCGCGACTTCGTCGCACCTGATCCAGCGCGCTGACATACCCCAATCCGGAAATCGCCGTTGCTTCAGGGATAATTCTGACGTTTGGTGAACCACGGTATGCCTCGAATCTTGTTCAATTCGTGACATCAAATCATCGACAACGCGATCATCGCCCTCGATGTACTGCAGGAAACGCTTGCGACTGTAAAAAAGATAACCAGTCACCCCGGCTTTCTCATTACACACGCGCGCGTCCGCCGCCAAGATCGACAGTTGGTCGTCGTCGAAATCGCTCAGCGCCCGACTTATGTAGGTAATGCTTTTCATCGCGCACATGAACCATAGTTTGGAAGACCCTGTCGTCAAAAGCAAACCGTCCGCCGCGCTTGCACCTGCCTACCTCTAAACCGATAATGAGCGATTGATACAGCCGCGCGCCACATGATCGATTCCAGCCAATTTCCGAACCTGTTAAAGGCAAGCACGCCCCAAGAGCTGCGCCAGCTCGATGTTGAAGTGCTGGAAGCCGTATGCGGGGAATTGCGCAGCTACCTGATTGAGTCGGTCGCTGAAACCGGCGGCCATTTGGGGGCCAGCCTGGGCACGGTCGAGCTAACCGTGGCATTGCACTACGTCTTTGACACCCCGCACGACAGACTCGTGTGGGACGTCGGCCACCAATCCTACCCGCATAAGATTCTGACCGGCCGACGCGATCGAATGCACACCATGCGTATGAAGGACGGTTTGGCCGGGTTCAACAAACGCGATGAAAGCGAATACGACACCTTTGGTGTAGGTCATTCCAGCACATCGATCAGCGCCGCGTTGGGCATGGCGATTGCCGCTAAACACAAGGGTGAGGATCGCAACTGCGTCGCGGTCATCGGCGACGGTGCCATGACCGCCGGGATGGCGTTCGAAGCCATGAACAACGCCGGTGCCTGGAAGGCCAATATGCTGGTCGTGCTGAACGACAACGATATGTCAATTTCGCCAAATGTCGGCGCACTGAATCAGTATTTCACTCGGATTATTTCCGGCAAAACCTATTACAACGCGCGCGAGACCGGAAAGAAGGTGTTGAGCAAAATGCCACCGGTCTGGGAATTTGCGCGGCGCTGGGAAGAACACGCCAAAGGCATGGTCGCACCTGGAACCTTGTTTGAAGAGCTGGGTTTTAATTACTACGGCCCGATTGACGGTCACGACATCGGCGCGATGGTCAAAATTCTGCAAAACCTCAAAGCGATGCCGGGGCCATTGCTCCTACATGTGGTGACTAAAAAAGGCAAGGGCTACCCTTTCGCCGAGCAGGAATCACTGGCCTTACACGCGGTCGAGCCCTTTGATCCCACTACCGGCAAAAGCCTCAAAACATCGAACGGACCCGGCAAGCCCAAATACACTCAAATTTTCAGCGACTGGCTGTGTGATATGGCCGCAGTGGATGATCGTCTGGTTGCGATCACGCCGGCGATGCGCGAAGGCTCCGGTCTGGTCGAATTCGAAAAGCAGTTTCCGGATCGCTATTTTGACGTCGGCATCGCTGAGCAACATTCGGTCACGCTCGCAGCAGGCCTGGCCTGCGAGGCTGTCAAGCCTGTGGTGGCGATCTATTCGACCTTTCTGCAACGTGGATACGATCAGCTAATACACGATGTTGCGATCCAGAACCTGCCGGTGCTGTTTGCACTGGATCGCGCTGGACTGGTTGGACCGGACGGCGCCACCCACGCCGGCAGCTTCGACTACAGCTACATGCGGTGTCTTCCGAATATGATTGTGATGGCACCAGCGGATGAAAACGAATGCCGCAGGATGCTCTCGACCGGATTTCTGCACGACGGGCCTGCGTCTGTGCGCTACCCGCGCGGCAGCGGACCTGGCGTCGAGGTGGATGCGACTCTAGAACCAATCGAAATCGGTAAAGCCAACGTTGTTCGCAAAGGTAAACGTGTCGCACTACTCGCCTTTGGCAGTATGGTGTACCCCGCAATGGCCTGCGCGGACGAACTCGACGCCACGCTTATCAACATGCGTTTTGTCAAACCACTGGACGAAGCGCTTGTGGTCAGGCTGACGGCAACGTACGACCATATCGTCACAATCGAAGAAAACACAATCGCCGGCGGCGCGGGCAGCGCAGTAAATGAATTGTTGAATCAACACGGCATCGAACAGCGTGTGACCAACATCGGCCTTCCTGATGTTTTTGTCGAACACGGTTCGCGCGAAGAGTTGCTCACCCAGGTCGGGCTTGATGCCAATGGCATCTTGCGACAAGTCAAGGCCGCGATCGACTCATCGCTTGGGCTGCCTTTAAACACTCCCGTTAGCGCCTGAGACAGCAGACCGCTGTCTCAAGTCTCTGTAATTTCAGACGATAACAGTCTCAAAGCGGCTCACTCGAGCCGTTCGCGGGAGTTTTCGTGGGTACGCTCAAACTGCTATGGGTGACGGCCGGGCTGCAGTTGCTCAGCATGGCTTTATTGTTTTTACCGGTTGAGCCGCGCTGGGCAATATCCATTCAACTGCTGACGCTGTGTTGTGTCAGCTACATGATTCACAACAGTTATCGACGTCGAACTCTGGCGATAGAAAGCCAGCAATGTGCTCACTCGGTGGACTACAGCGCGCTCGATCTTGAGCGTGACATCCAGACTTTTCAGACGGTGATCGATGACGAGATCAAGTCACTCGAAATTGCCCTCGAAGTCGACGAAAGCGAGGAGACACCACTGCCGCAGATCGACGTTGCTGCGACAACTGAGAACTCAGATGTGACCGTCGATTTGCCAGTAATAACCACGTCTTATGACCTGCGCGAAGAATACAGCAGCATCGGAGCCGCAGTTCGTCGCGTTTCGCAAGACGTGACCGAAATGTCGAGTGGCCTGAGTGACGTTCAAAGCATGACTCATCAGACTCGCCTGCTCGCGCTCAACGCCGCGATTGAAGCCGCACGCTCGGACAGCGTTGGGCGTGGCTTTGCCGTCGTCGCAAAGCAGGTCAGCAGCTTGGCAGGGCGCAGTATCGAGCTGAACGGTGAAATCCGCGATGCGATCGAGCGGGCACAAAAGTCGATGATCGAACTGCGCGATCGCTGCGATGCGCTCGCGCATCTACCCGAGACCGAGTTCGACGCCAACGAACCGCAGATTCGCGACGAATGGCCCCATGCCAAACAGCTTCGTACGCAGGCCGAGCAACACAGTAACGATGTCGAAGAAGCCGTGCGGCAACTCGGCGATTACATTCGCGAAAACGGTGGCATGCCCATGCAGCACACGATGCACGCAACACTCAACACAATCGCGCGCCATATCGAGGAACTCAGCGAGGCGAGCCGCGACTTTTGCGATAAAACCGATGCCATGATCAATGACGATTGTTAACACAGCGTAATCGCAACACAGCCTGACGACAAAAGGACAAATTGCTATCACCAACTCTGTGTAATAGTATTCACGCCCTTTTTCGATTTGACCGCCCGTACAGGTGCAACAGGTATGACAGCCAGGAGCAAACCCATATCGCTTGAAACTGCAATCCCGGATGTGCAGGGTTACGCGGACGACCGTCATATTGAGATAAACCGGGTCGGCATTCGCGACATTCGCCACCCAGTGAGCGTGGTTGACCGCAGCGGCGACGTGCAGCACACAGTGGCGCGCTTCTCAATGACCGTGCGCCTGCCCGAGGATCGCAAAGGTACTCACATGTCGCGCTTCACGCAGTTGCTCAACGAGCATAACGACACCGCGCACTCGGTGAAAAACTTCGAGGGCCTGTTCGAAGAAATGAACACCCGTCTCGATAGTGCTGCCGGAACTATAGAAATGACCTTCCCCTACTTTGTACGCAAAGCCGCGCCGGCATCCGGCGTTACCGGGGTAATGGACTACGAGGTCACCCTGCGCTCGGACGTGCGCGTCGAACGCAACACCGAAACTCACATCAAAGTTGCCGTCCCGGTGACGACGCTGTGTCCATGCTCCAAGGAAATTTCCGAATACGGCGCACACAACCAGCGCTCACACATCACCATTGACGCGTGCATAAGCGAACCGGTCTGGATCGAGGAGCTGATCGATATTGCCGAGCGCGAAGGTTCAAGCGAGCTTTTCAGTCAGTTGAAACGCGCCGATGAAAAAATCGTTACCGAGCGCGCTTACGACAACCCCAAGTTCGTCGAAGACCTGATACGAGACGTGGCCAAGCACCTGAACAAGGACGAGCGCATACGCAGCTACGTATTGGAGGTTGAGAACTTCGAGTCGATCCACAACCACTCGGCGTACGCCATGATCGCTCGCGACAAGAGCGCGCCCGAAGGTTAAAACCCGGCTCCATCGGGCAGCCGCGGCAACGAAAACCAGCGGCTACAATCTGCAGCCGATAGCACCGAAACCCGCGCCGCGCCGTCGGTCAAAACCTCGCTGACGGCCTCAATCGCCAATTCACTGGTGTTGTTTTGCTCACTCAAATGCGCCAGCAATATAAATTCGAGACCGTCGGAATCAACGCTCTGCAGTATCTGCGCTGCTTGAGCGTTGGATAGATGCCCGTAGTCGCCGCCGACCCTCGCCTGCAACGCCGGCGGATACGGTCCGTCGCGCAGCATTTGCGGGTCGTGGTTGCACTCGATCACCAACGCTTGGACATGCTGCACGCTTTCAATCACGTGCGGGGTAATTTTGCCAAGGTCAGTAAGAATACCGAGTCGTGAATTTTCCGCGTGTATAGAGAACTGACACGCCTCGGCTGCATCGTGCGGCACACAAAAAGGGTGGAGAACAAATACGCCGATTGAAAAAGGCTGCGATGCGGCGTAGAAATTCAGCTCAGCAATTTTCTTGTCGCGCGCGCGTCTGTAGGTGCCACGCGTCATCCACACAGGCAGTTTGTATTTGCGCGCGAACGGCCCCACGCCACGAAGGTGATCACCGTGTTCGTGCGTAACGACAATGGCGTTCAAATCACCCGGAGAAACCTCCAGCAACGTCAGGCGGCGCTCGGTTTCCTTGATGGTCAAACCGCAGTCGAGCAGAAAAGCATCGCTGCCGTGACGCACAACAGCGGCGTTGCCGTTGCTGCCACTGCCGATGCACGCGTAGTCCACTTTAGCTGCTGGTAATCTGGAGCTTGATCGCGTTCAGAATCGAGAGTTCTTCGGCGTTGTTTAACTGCTCGCCGTTGTCATCACTCAGCGTGATGTAGGTACCATCCGGCCGATCACCCAAATAAACCTGATAGGTTCGCACATCGGTATTTTCAGCCGAAAATATTGCACCGAGCGACTGCAGTATACCGCCGTCTTCTTCCTCTGGCTCATCGGCGACAAAGCGGTCGCCGGTGTATGAAACGTCAAAGCGACCGACATCAAACTCGCCGTACTCGATGTCAAAAAGCAGGTCTTCTAGCGCAATCTCAACTTCGTCCCACACCAGTGCGTACGTTTTAGTCACAACCAAAGCAGTGCCAAAGTCGTCACCCTGGGCAATGTAGGCATCGGCTTCCATGCGGGCGATGTCTTCCTCACTCAAAATGCCCTTGGCGCGCTGAACGTCAATTCCTAAATAGACCAAAAGGCGCATCAGCATGCGTGACTCAATCTCGGGATTACGCTCGGCATCCCGATAAGCAAACGTGCCGTCTTCGTCGCGCGCGTCATCGTCAATGCGCTGCTCAGCTATCGTTCGATAGTCGACAAACAGGTGCGTACCGCCCTGTTCCGCGCGTTCAAACCGAAAAGTGAAGGTGGTGAGTGACTCGTTGGGGCGAATTAACTCAAGAGTCTTATCGATTACCCCCAGGAGTCCTGCACGCGGGACGGCCAGCGTCTCCTCTGCCCAGGTGGTTTGCATGATTCCCTCTAGGGGACTTTCTTTTCTCAGGAGGTAACCTTCGCGCTGCAAAAACTCGCGAACGCCGCCCCATAAGTCCTCCGGTGCTGAACTCAGGGCTAACCAGGACACGTCGCCATCGCGCACATAACGAATTTCGTCCAACTCCGGCAGCAGCGTGTTGGGAGTGATTTTTTCGTTATCAACCCCGCTGATTACAAAGCCTGCGCTCTGGCGGGGCGAAGACAAATCTGGAGGAATCACCAGTTGCTCGGCACTGTCCGCTTTTTGGTAGAGAACCTCGGGGCGGCTGTCCGAATAAAACGCGCTGCAAGCCGGCAATAGTGCCGCGGTAATCACGATGGAAATGGCAGGAAGAACTTTACTTTGTTGTTTCATACACAACTATTTTGACGGGTTTGATTCTAGCGTTTTTACTGGCGAGTACGCGCTGCCACCGATAGCCAGAGCACACCGCAATAACGGGCAGGAATGGTACTTGGCGCGCTCATTGAACACAAGCGGGGTGCCTTACCAGATCGCAAATCAATCACTCCGGCGGTTTGCACTATCCAGCCGTTTCTGAAGGCATTAGACTGAATCCTCAAATTGATATTCGAGAGCATCGTCCATGGTTTCAATCGGAAATAAAGTCGCTGACTTCAACCTGCCTGCTACCGGAAATAAAACGGTTTCGCTTTCTGACTTTAGCGGTAAAGTCGTTGTGCTGTACTTTTACCCTAAGGACAACACGCCGGGTTGCACTACTGAAAGCGTTGATTTCTCTCACTTTCATGAGCAGTTCGTGGCCGTGAACTGTGTGGTGCTTGGGATCTCGCGCGACTCGATCAAAAAACACGAGAACTTCAAGTCGAAATACGAAATGCCGTTTGATCTTCTATCAGATGAGGATGATGTTGTGTGCCGCGCATTCGACGTCATCAAAATGAAAAGCATGTACGGCAAACAGTTCGAGGGGATCGAGCGCAGTACATTTCTGATCGACGCCGACGGCGTTTTGCGCCAGGAGTGGCGCAAGGTAAAGGTCAAGGGCCACGTTGAAGAAGTGCTGGTGGCAGCGCAGTCGCTGTAGTCAAGACTCCACCGACGGCGGGCTGCCCTGCATTGTCTGTCTCGGCCAGGCGTTGAGAACGGCCTGAACCAGCGTCGCAAGGGGAATCGCAAAAAATACGCCCCAGACGCCCCACAGCCCGCCAAAAAACAGCACCGCCACCACAATTGCCACGGGGTGGAGATTGACCACCTCCGAAAATAACAAGGGCACAAGTAAATTGCCGTCGAGAATCTGAATGATGAGATAGGCCAGCATCAGGTAGCCAAACTGTGGATCCAGTCCCCACTGAAAGAACGCGATAAGCGCGACCGGTATCGTGACTGCAACCGCACCGACAAACGGGATGATGACTGAAATACCCACCAGAAAACTCAGTAACAAGGCAAAGTTTAAGCCCATCAAACCGAAGGTGATAAATGAAGTGATCCAGATGATCATGATCTCGATAAACTTGCCGCGAATGTATTTGGCGATTTTACTGTCGACCTCACGCCAAACGCTGACGATCAGCTCGCGCTGGCGCGGCGCGAAGGTCGAACCCCACTGCACCAGAAGGTGTTTGTCTTTCAACGCGAAGTAGACCATGAGAGGCACCAATACCAGATACAGCGCAAAGGCGAAAATATTCACCGCGTTCGCGATCGAGAACGATAACAACGCCTGTCCAAGAGAACCGAGTCCGGAGCGAATCGTGTTGATCAATTCGTCGATTTGCTCATTGCTGATGATATTGGGATAAGCGCGCGGCAGCCGCGAAAGCGCCTCTTTACCCTGGGCGATCATGCTAGGAAAGATGTCGATCAGCTCGACCACCTGTTTCCACAACAAGGGCAGTAAACCGAATACCAGAATCAGGAAAAAGATGAAAAATCCGAGCAGCACAATGGCTGAGCCGAGCGAGCGCGGTACGCTAATGCGCTCCATTGCCGACACTACGCCTTCAAGAAGATAAGCGAGTAATACCGCGACCAGTACCGGCGCGAGAATATCGCCCAGCAGCAAAACCACCAGCAACGACATCACCAGCACAATTGCCAGGATCACGACCTGCGGGTCGGAGAAATGTCGCTGGTACCACTCGGAGATTACATTGAACATACGGAGGTTCGAACCACTAAAACGCTGTCCACGGTAGGCCAGCGAAGAGTGCGATCATAACCGCTTTACGAGCATTGCTGCACAGAACTTTAGTCCATGTCACAGTACGAGCGTGCGAATTCGTACAAACGATCCATAAGGCGCGAACGGAATTTTTGTCGTTGCCGCACGAAGGAAAAGTCGCGCTCCAATGGGGGATCCAACGGCAACGCCCGCACAATACCGAGTTTGATTTCTTTTTGTATCGTGGCTCGTGAGACCACGGAAATTCCCATGCCGGCCTCGACCGCACCTTTAATCGCCTCGGTACTGCCCATTTCCATTGCATCGTCGAGGTCGCTTTCCTCGAATCCCTGTTCTTGCAAATAATCGAAAAACACGCCACGTGTACCGGATTCGGCTTCGCGCGTGATGAAAGGATAATCCAGCAATTGTTTGCAAGGAACGGATTCAGACTCGGCAAGCGCGTGGTCAACCGAACAAATCACAACCAAATCATCAGCCTGACAGGGTTCGACCAATAATTGCTTGTTGGAAACGCCGCCTTCAACGATGCCAAGATCAATGGTGTTGTCCTCGACCATCGTGACAACGCCTTCAGTATTCGACACTTTCAGGCGCACCCCGACGCTTGGATAGTGCTGTTTAAACTCTCCAAGTAATGCAGGCAGCATGTACTCGGCTATCGTTGTGCTTGCGCCGATAACGACCGTGCCAGAATCGTTGCCCGTGAGCGAATTGATCGATTCATTCATCTCATTATAGAGATTGAGAATTCGCTCGCTGAAGCCGAACACCTGCTCACCAGCGTCGGTCAAGCTCACTTTGTTGTGCGCTCTATCGAACAACCGTGTGCCAAACGTCTCTTCCAACTGGCGGACCTGAAAAGTCACGGCCGGCTGCGTCATATTCAGCTCTTCTGCTGCTTTGGTAAAACTGAGCAATCTGGCAACGGTAAAAAAGACTTCAAGACGACGATCTGACATGCGCTATTCCTATTGTTTTACTAGCGGCCTGCTGGCGTTAAAGGCGGCGCGGTTTTTTGCCGATAGCGCCATGGTAAACCAAAAAGCAGATTCGTGCGGGCTGCGCTCGAGCAGACGCGCCGATCCGAGACAAACAAGAGACCCCAAATGGCAAACTACTACATCGGAAGACAGCCTATTTTTGATGCCAATCTTGATCTGTTTGCCTACGAGTTACTGTTTCGGGATACGGCTTCCGATTCAGCGAACGTTGTTTGCGGCGAGGTTGCGACCTCACAGGTGATAGTCAACACGCTGACCGAAATCGGCATCGATAATCTGGTTGGGCCGCACAAGGTGTTCCTGAATCTGACCGAACATTTCATTACCCGCCCCGATTTAATTCTGTTCGAACCTGATAAAACAGTGCTGGAAATTCTCGAAAATGTCGAAGCAAGCGAAGAAATCATTGCAGGTGTTCAAGCACTGCGGGACAAAGGTTACACGATCGCGCTGGACGACTTCGTGTATCGACCCGATCTCGAGCCGCTGATTGAGCTGGCCGACATGATCAAGATCGACATCAGCCTGCTGGACGATGCCACTCTGCGCGAAACGGTCGCCAGAATTAAACAGGCCGGGAAAAAGTTATTGGCAGAAAAAGTTGAGACATTTGATCAATTCGAGCAGCTAAAAACGATGGATTTCGATTTCTATCAGGGCTATTTCTTCGCTAAACCCAATGTAATCAGTGGGAAAAAAATACCCGGGAATCAACTTTCGCTGATGGAACTGGCAACCAAAATTCATCAACCCGATATCGACATCGACGAACTGCACGATTTGGTCAGCGTTGACATCGCGCTCAGCGTCAAGGCACTGCGTTTTGCCAACTCCGCGCAGAACGGCCTGCGCAACGAGGTCGTATCGCTAAAACAGGCGATCACGTTATTGGGTCTCGCAACGCTGAAGAACTGGGTTGCCATTTTGCTGATGGCAGACATCGATGAAAAACCCACCGAACTGGTCACGCTGGCGCTGATACGCGCGCGCATGTGTCAATTGCTGGCGCAGGAAGCTGAAATTGAAAAGCCCGAAAACTTTTTCACTGTCGGCCTGTTTTCCGTTCTCGACGCGCTACTCGACAGCGATATGGAATCGATTCTGGAGTCTTTGCCATTGCAAAAGGAATTAAGTGAAGCGCTGATTTCGCACACTGGGGCACACGGATCGGCACTCGAATGCGCGATGTCGATGGAGATCGCCGACAGCGATGCTGCGAGTTTTTGCGATATTGAGGCGCCGGTCATCAACGATATCTACCTCAGTGCGCTCAAATGGGCGGATGAATCGCGACAAACCCTGCACTAAGCACCGTCACATCGCGTCTCGGACGCTTTACCGCCCGTCTTGAAAGTGCGCGTCAATTCAAGTGGATACGATACATATCTGCTACACTTTGTACCGGATATATCAACTCGATCGCATCAATCCTGTGGAAAGAGGGATGACCATGAAGAACTCGATAAGCCTTCGGATCGCACCATCACAACAGTCTCAACTGATCGGCTTAGGCCTCGGCGCACTGCTGATCGCGCTCCTCACTTTTAGCGCTAACGCGCAGGCCAAGATTTACAAATGGGTCGACGAAAACGGTATTACCCAGTACACCCAGTACCCGCCGCCCGATGAGAGCGTGGCGACAGAGGAAATAAAAACGCAATCGCAAAACCCTGAGCAAGCGGCGTCAGCGCAGGAAGCCCTGCAAAAACGCGTGGACTCACTCAACGAGCGTCGCAGCGATAAAAAGCTGGCCGCTGAAGAAGGCGAAGAAGCGGTCGCGCAACGCAAGCAGGTTCAAAAATTCTGCGACGAAACGAAGGCACGGCTGGCAGAATTTGAATCAGGTCGACGACTTGCAGAAAAACAGGAAGACGGATCGTATGTGCCGGTAACGGAAGACCAACGCGAAACGCAGATCGCGTCAATGAAAGCGCAAATCGCCGAAAACTGCCAATAAGCATAAGCAAACTAATTTATTTCAACCGCCCGGGTTACGCGCAAAAAAGCGCTTAGCTGTACTGAAACTGGGAACGCGCATAAAATCTGCACTTTTGCCGAAGTCAGCCCGATATGCGCGTCTCCCGCTTCCCTCTCGCCACCGTCAAAGAATCCCCCGCCGAGGCTGAAATCGTCAGCCATAAGCTGATGCTGCGCGCCGGCATGATCAAGCGGCTCGCCGCTGGCTTGTACAGTTGGATGCCCCTAGGCATTCGAGTGATGCGCAAGGTTGAGGACATCGTGCGTGAAGAGATGAACGCTGCCGGGGCCGTGGAGCTGCTGATGCCTGCAGTGCAGCCCGCTGAACTTTGGCAAGAGTCGGGGCGATGGAGCCAGTTTGGACCTGAGTTGCTGCGCTTTAAAGACCGCGGTGACCGCGACTGCTGCCTTGGACCCACGCATGAAGAAGTGATCACTGATATCGCGCGGCGAGACATCCAAAGCTACAAACAACTCCCGGTGAATTACTACCAGATCCAAACCAAATTCCGCGATGAAATTCGCCCGCGCTTTGGCGTGATGCGTTCACGCGAATTTACCATGAAGGACGCCTACTCCTTCGATGTCGATCAAGCGGGCTTAAAGCAATCATTCGATGCAATGTATGTCGCGTACAGCAACATATTCACACGACTTGGCCTGACTTTCCGCTCGGTGGAAGCCGACAGTGGCGCGATTGGTGGCAGCGGCTCGAAAGAGTTTCACGTACTGGCAGATAGCGGCGAAGACGCGATTGTATTTTCCAGCGACGGCGATTACGCGGCCAATATCGAAAAAGCCGAAGCCATAAGTACCGATAAGCGCGAGACTCCCACTGGCGAAATGCATATGGTCGATACGCCCGACGCGAAAACCATTGCGGCCCTGGTTGAGCAGTTCAATCTGCCAATCGAAAAGACCGTAAAAACACTGATCGTGGCTGCATCTGATGAAGTCGAGTCCGATTTGATCGCCCTGATGGTGCGCGGCGATCACGAGCTGAACGAGGTCAAAGCCAACAACCTGAGTCAGGTTGCCAGCCCGCTGCGCTTTGCCGAGGAAGATGAAATCCGCGCTGCGGTCGGTGCGGGCCCCGGATCCCTTGGACCGGTTAAGCTGCCGATTCCGGTGATCGTAGATCGCAGCGTCGCGGTGATGTCTGACTTTGGCGCCGGTGCCAATATCGATCACAAACACTATTTCGACATCAACTGGGGGCGCGATTTGCCCGAGCCGCAGGTCGAGGATCTGCGCAACATTATCGATGGCGATCCAAGCCCTGATGGCAAAGGCACACTGCATATCGCGCGCGGGATAGAGGTTGGGCATATCTTTCAGCTCGGCACCAAGTACAGCGAAGCAATGAAAGCCACGGTGCTGGACGAGGCCGGCAAGCCGGCCCCGATGTGGATGGGTTGCTACGGGATCGGCGTCACACGTATCGTCGCCGCGGCGATTGAGCAGGGCCACGACGACAACGGCATCATCTGGCCGCAAGCGATGGCGCCGTTTGAGGTCGCGATCGTGCCGATCAATATGCACAAATCCGAGCGCACGCGTGAAGCGGTCGAAAAACTTTATGCGGATATGCGAACAGCCGGCATCGACGTGCTACTTGATGATCGCAACGCGCGTCCTGGCGTGATGTTCGCGGATATGGAGCTGATCGGCGTACCGCACCGTGTCGTCGTATCGGACAAGGGCCTCGACAAAGGTACAGTCGAATACAAAGGACGTTGCGACGAGAGCTCTCAGGACATCGCGCTCGATGCGATCATCCAGCATCTAAAAAACTAACGGCGAGATTTAACGTGTCGGTTGAGCGCCAATCCTTTATTCACCTCCCGGCCCGCACGCTCAACACACCCGGCGTCGTGATCTTGTCGAGTCTGGATCTCGAATGCACGGTTGGACTTTCGTTAGGGGACCACCTGCAGTGAATGATTCCAGCGTGCCTGCACTTCGGGTCGCACACATCACGGATATCCATCTCACCTGCGACCCTGGCGAAAAGCTTTACGACATTGCAGACACTGGACTAGCGCTGGAACAAACAGTTCGCGCCTTGCGCGACATCGAACCTGCACCCGCAATCGTGATTGCCACGGGTGATATTTCAGAGGACGGAAGCGCCGAAACCTATGAACGCTTTAAAACAATCATCTCAGCGCTATCCGTTCCTGTTTTCACGCTGGCGGGGAATCACGATTGCGCAAAAACCATGCGAGCGCGATTGAACGACGCGAACTGTCACTACACCACGGCGACAGAGTTCGGTGGCTGGCGATTTATATTTGTCCATTCGCAAGTGGAGGGGCAATCGCACGGCTTTGTCACCGACGATGAAATGCTGCACTTGCAGACGCAGCTGCGCGAGGATTCACACCTACCCACAATCGTCGCGTTGCATCACACGCCAACTGCAGTTTGTCCATCCACTGGCTGCCAGCTTCACAACGCTGCGGATTTCATTGAGCAGCTCAAGCAATTTCCCCAAGTAAAAGCCGTGCTGGCAGGCCACACGCACCTTGCACGTGAATTCGCGAACGGCTCATTGACCGAGTTCACGACACCTGCAGTATTTGCTCACGTCGAGCATGCGCAGCTGGGCGATCCGGTCGATCACGAGGACTTTTGGGACTCACACAATCTGGACGGCAGCAAACAGGGTTTTCGTACGCTCGACCTTTATCCAGGCGGTCAGATCGACACGCAAGTGCATTGGGTATAAGGTCGACCAAAACGCTGGCATCGAAAATCAACATGGCACAAACTTCCGGCATTCACCACCTCGGGCTGGCGGTAAAAAATCTCGAGTCAACCCGCGACTTTTTCGTTTTGCATCTGGGTTGGGAGGAATCCGGTTACGATGCCAGCTACCCGCGCACTGCAGTGAGCGACGGCGTTGTCCGCCTGACACTGTGGCAAGTTGATCACAGCAAAAACGTCAACGAGTTTGATATGCGAGGCAACGTCGGTTTGCATCATCTCGCGTTGCAAATTGATGACGAAGCGGCGCTGCAGCAACTCGCCGAAAAACTCGCGGCCGTCGACCAAGTAAAAATTGAATTCATGCCAGAGCTGATGGGTAACGGCCCGCGTAAACACTTTATTTGTTATGAGCCAGGTGGCTTGCGAATAGAGTTCACGTGGCCCGGTAGCTGAATCGTGGTGAGAACTGCCGCCCTCGAATCTCCCAGCCCGCTGTACGCGCGCGGCGTATCGCTGGTACTGATTGCCGGGTGCTTCTGGAGCATCGGCGGTGTCGTCGTTCGATTAATGGAATCAGCCAGCGAGTGGCACATTTTGTTTTTCCGCTCGCTCGCCTTGATGCTTACACTCTTCACGTATCTCGCTATTCGCAATCGCGGCAGGTTAATCGACGCCTTCGCCCTGGCCGGGCCTGCATCGATTCTGGCAGGACTGTTTCTTGGTGTCGCATTCGCGAACTGGATTTTTGCGATGACGCACACCACGATTGCCAATGCGTTGTTTGTGTTGTCGGCATCGCCGTTTATGGCCGCTGTGATCGCGCGCGTCGTGCTGCACGAGAAGGTTACCACTGCCACATGGCTGTGTATGACAATCGCTTGCGCAGGTATCGGCATCATGGTCGTTGAAGGTGTCGCTATCGGTACGCTGACAGGCAACTTGCTCGCGCTGGGTGCGGCGTTCGGATTTGCGTGTTTTACCGTCACGCTACGTTCAGGCAAATCTGTCGATATGACACCAGCCGTGTGTTTTGCCGGGATCTGGAGCGCGATAATTGCCAGCTTCGCGATCGCGTTTCAGCAACAACCGTTATCAATATCAACCCACGACCTTTTCCTCTGTACGCTGCTCGGCCTGGTTCAGGTTGGCTTTGGGCTGATTTTATTCACCATAGGCTCACGACATGTTCCCGCAGGTGAATTGACCCTGCTTTCACTCACCGAGGTCGTGCTTGGACCGATCTGGGTCTGGATTGCTGTCAGCGAATCACCGAGCGCCTATACACTGATTGGTGGCGCGGTCGTGCTCGGCGCAATCGTTCTGCAAGCTTGTCTTGGTATTTTTAGCACGCGACGGAAAGCCTAGGTGATTGATGCACGTAAGCTGCGCCGAATTGCGCTGAACCAGCAAGGTTTGATCAAACGCGGCTCATTTGGTCGCGGTAAGGCCGCAACCCTGCGCGCTATTGAAAAAATCGGCTATGTACAAATCGACACCATTTCAGTCGTCGCGCGTGCACACCATCACGTCTTACATACGCGTGTGCCAAATTATCGCGAAAAATTTCTCGACGATCTCGTCGAGCAAAAAAAGGTCTTCGAGTATTGGTCCCACGCGGCGGCGTATCTGCCGATGCGCGATTACCGCTTTGCATTGCCGCGCATGCAGGCAATCCGCAACGGTGAGGAAAAACACTGGACACAGAACAGTAAACCAAAACTAAAAAAAGACATTCTGCGGCGCATACGCGACGAAGGCCCGCTGCAGTCGCGCGATTTCGAAGATACGCGCAGGGGCAAAAAGGAATGGTGGGACTGGAAACCGGCAAAGCACGCGCTGGAAGAATTATTCATGACCGGCGAGCTGATGGCGCTCGGCCGCGACGGCTTTCAAAAAATATACGATTTACCTGAGCGCGTTTTGCCAGATGACGTGGATACGCGAGCGCCGACAATTTCTGAATACGCCGCCTACTTGATTAACTCAACCTTAAACGCACATGGGTTCGCGACGCAAAAATCTTTTTCTTACTTGCGAAAAGGCAAAAATCTCAGAAGCGCGATCGAAACTCATCTTGCGGCTTCGCTTGACGCACGTGAGCTTGCCGCCGATAAACTAAAAAGCGGCGCTACAGTTTACTTTCGACCAGAATCGCTGGACAAACGCGCGTCGCGAGCCAGCGCGCAAGCTCTGATTTTGTCTCCTTTTGACAACCTTGTTATTCAACGCGAACGGGGCAGAGACATTTTTGACTTTGACTATCAGATCGAATGCTATGTCCCCGAGACCAAACGTCAGTACGGTTATTTTTGTTTACCAATCCTGTATCGCGATACGCTTGTTGGTCGAATGGATTGCAAGGCACACAGAAAAGAATGCGTTTATGAAGTGCGGCAACTGCATATAGAAAAAGATGTAGATGACGCATTTCCTTTGGTGTTCGCTAATGCCGTATGCGACTTTGCGTCTTTCAATGGGTGCGTTGATATTAAGCTAAAAAATGGAGTACCAGTTGAAATTTCAAACTCAATTCAGACAGTTCTTAGCGAGCGGTAACAACGTATACAGAGCATAAAATGGTAAACGAAACAGATAGAGCAGCGATTTCGATTTCCATCATACTTTTTTTGATTTGCGTATCGGTCATGCTGTTCGCACCCCGCTTTGCGCAGGACATTCGCTATCACAACTTTGCCGATTCCCGCATGCTGATGAGAATCCCGAATTTCTGGAACGTCGTTTCCAATCTTCCCTTCGCGATTGTAGGCATTACTGGTTTGTTTTGGCGACAGAGCGTGCGACAGGACCAACGCCCCGCATTTTCGATTTTTTGTATCAGCGTAGTACTGATCGCGCTCGGCTCCGCCTACTATCACTGGACGCCCAACAACTCCTCGCTTCTGTGGGATCGCCTGCCAATCACGATTGCGTTTATGGCCTTATTTGCTGCGATTCTTGGTGATAGCGTTTTGTCGAGACAGAATATTGCATTACTTATTTCACTGGTAATGGCGGGTCTCGCATCGGCGATTTACTGGTATATAAGTGAGCAGATGGGTGCGGGCGATCTGCGACCCTATGCACTCGTGCAGTTTCTACCTATTCCCGTGATTGTGTACGTCTTACTCAGTGGAAAGTTGCGAACTGTGCGTTCGGGGCTGCTTTGGCTTACCCTGATATTTTATGTGCTCGCAAAAATCCTGGAGCACTTCGATGTGCTAACCTACCAGTTAATCACAGTGATCAGCGGGCACTCTCTTAAGCACGTGTCCGCAGCCATAGCCTGTTGGTTCGCGCTACTGGCATTCCGTTCGAATCGAAGTCCAGCTTCTGAATAGGATCAGTGTGATTCACAGCAACGGAGGTCACTGTGTCTCTACCCGATCGCAACAACCCGTACAACTTTGACGAATTTTTGAATCGGCGCGATGCGTTTCACTATCTGCGCGATGATACTTTTCTGCAGTCAGCGATTGATCAATTTTGTGGCAAACAGGCAAATGCGATTAAGCAAGCCGTTGAGGCAATAGCCGAACGCGCCTCGTTCCGCTGGAAGAAACTCGCTGATGAAATCGCAAGCCCGGAGAAGCGAGTTTATCTGCAACACTTCGACGCGCACAATCGCCGCGTCGACCGGATTGTTCGCCCCGCTGACGCGTTAGGATTTCAAAAAGAAATTTACTCCGAGGCATTGTTCTCACGTTCAACACCGCTGTGGGAGCGCTTTGTAAAAATGTTTTTAATTTACCAAAACGGTGAGGCAAACACCGCTTGCCCGCTGACGTGCACCGAAGGTCTGGCTGAGTTGCTGGACGTCTACGCCGACACTCCCGAACTCGTGGCAATGCGCGACCACCTGCAAGAGGGAATCGACGGAGGCTATGCAGTCGGTGCGCAATTTATTTCCGAGATTCAAGGTGGGTCAGACATCCCAGAGGTCCGCGTAGAAGCCGTAGAGGAAGGTGGTGAATGGCGACTGTATGGCAAAAAGTTTTTTTGTTCGGTCGCGCACGCAGACTACGCTGTGGTCGCGGCCAAACCGCGCGGCAGTGAGTCGGTCGCCATTTTCGCAGTTCCCGCCTGGTTGCCCGGCGCCAAAGGCAATGACAAACGCAATGGCTGCACAATCGATCGTCTTAAATGGAAAATGGGCACCTGTGAATTGCCAACCGCCGAAATCACATACGACGGAGCAATCGCCTACCCGATAGGCGCGCTTGATCGCGGGCTGGCAAATGTCGTTGAAATTGTATTGACCTACTCCCGAGTCACAATCGGTATTTCTAGCGCTGCAACCATGACGCGTGCCGCGCGAGAAGCACGCCAATACGCAGAGTTTCGTCAGGCATTCGGTCGCAGTGTGGCGGATTTTCCAATCGCCGCACACCAACTCGATGCCATGCAGACTACCGCGCAACGCAGCACCGCCGGTGCGTTCAAGTTATTTGGTATGTTCCAGCGCAATCTGCCGGGAAAAACATCGTCGGATAAACACGAAGCCTTTGATGTGCGCGAACTGGTGATGTTGCAGAAAATCACCAGTTCGTGGGATGCGGTTGACGTGATTCGCTCCGCCATGTCGATGTTTGGCGGGCACGGGATTATGGAAGATTTTTCTTCATTGCCGCGCATTTTTCGCGACGCGACGGTTAACGAATTATGGGAAGGCCCGCGCAACGTTCTGCTGTGGCAAATCCACCGGGACCTGCAAAAAGTCGCCAGTTGGTACCCACCCAAGGAGTTTGTCGCGCGCAATTTAAACGGCGCTGACGCATCGATTGTCGAGTCTATGGCAAACGAGATGGAAAACTTGACGGCACACCCCAATTTGGTGGATAACGACGACGCGACACGCGATGTATGCGTCCAATGGGATAACTTTTGTCATCGTTTTTTTCAACAGTGGCAAACGCAGGCACTCGCGGATATAACGCAGCTATGAATCCAAATCGGCGCACGTCATGGTTATAAAATTACTCATCTCGGTTGGTATAGTTCTCGCCCTGACGATTGCGCTACGAATCGCTGTTACGATTTACGATGCGAAGCCAAAAAACCTGTCGTCGGATTACACCAGTCTGCAAATATGCCCCGACACTGCAAACTGTGTATGCAGCTGTGAGGAACGCGAAAGCCATCGCGTTGATCCAATCGGTTTCGACGGTGACACTGCACCGGCAATGCGCGCGCTCCTCACAATAATTAACGCGCAAAACGGTAGCGTGGTTGTCACGCAAACCCACAACTATCTGCATGTAACGTTTAAGTCCAGATTAATCGGTTACGTGGATGACGTTGAGTTTCTAATTAACGAGAATACGAAAAAAATCGACGTTCGCAGTGCCTCGCGGATCGGTCAGGGCGATTTTGGCGCAAACCGCAAACGCGTCGAAAACATTCGCAATCAGTTTCAAGCCAGTCAGTAATCACTGTTTCGTTTTTTTAACATTCATGAACGCAAAAACGAGACCCAACGTTTTATTGGTTACCGCTGACCAGTGGCGCGGCGATTGCCTTTCTGCAGTCGGCCATCCCTGTCTTCAAACACCCAACTTCGACGCGCTAATTGCTGACGGCGTTCTATTTCGCAACCACTACTCGGTGTGCGCACCTTGCGCTCCTGCGCGCGCCAGCCTGCTGACCGGTATGTATCAGCACAATCATCGCGTCGTCGGTAACGGCGCGCCGCTGGACAACCGATTCGACAATCTCGCACTCGCATTGCGCCGCGCAGATTACGAGCCCAAGTTGTTTGGCTACACGGATACAAGCCTCGACCCTCGAGCTTACAGCGAAGCGCAAGTGATCCAACACGGATACGAAAACATCCTGCCTGGCTTTGAAGAGGGTCTGCTGCTCGCCGACGGTGACCCTCAACCGTGGATGCGCTATTTGCGCGAGCGTGGATACGACATTAAGAGTGCTGCCGATCTATATCAGCAGCAGCGCGACTCGCGGAAAAAAGGTAAGACTTTTGCGCCCACCATTGTGCGCGACGAAGATTCACAAACCGCGTTTATTACCCGCCACGCAATCGACTTTGTTGAACACGCGGCACCTGGCTGGTGCATGCACTTATCCTATCTTCGACCGCATCCGCCCTTTGTTGCCAGTGAACCCTGGAACTCAATGTATTCGTCAGATGACGTACCAATGCCAACGCGGGGTTTGAGCGCTGCAAGCGAATCCGAAATCCATCCGTGGGTTGAATCGGTACTCACGTCCGACACGCATTGGTTTGATCCGTGGTTTCAAAAAAATACACAAGACCCGAACTACGAGCGCGAAATGCGGCAGGTACGTGCAACTTACTTCGGGCTGGTGAGCAAGGTTGACCACTATTTTGGTCAACTCATCCATTATTTAAAATCGAGCGGTCAGTATGAAAACACAATCATTGTTTTGACCTCTGATCACGGCGAACTTCTGGGCGACCATTGGCTTTTTGGGAAGCGTGGCTACTTTGATAGCGCCTACCACATTCCGTTAATTATTCGCACGCCGGATCAGGAAAATCGCGGTGCAATCGAATCGCGCTTTACCGAATCAGTTGACGTTATGCCAACTATACTGGATGCGCTCAATGCACCCATACCCAGACAGTGCGACGGCGCTTCGCTGCTCCCGTTTCTGCGCAACGAAGCGATACACCGTGTGCGCGATGAATTGCACTGGGAGTTTGATTTTCGCGATTTGCAAAATGATTCAAACATTAACCGCAAACTCAGTCGCGAGGACTGCCGTTTATGCGTGATTCGTAACGAAAATTTCAAATACGTGCATTTTCCCGCGCAGTCTTCGTTACTGTTTGATCTGCAAAATGATCCAACCGAGCAAAGGAATCTCATTGACAGCCCGGCGTACGCATCTGTCGGTATGGAACTGCAGCAACGTATGCTCTCATGGCGTATGCGTAGTGATGAGAAAACGCTTACCCATTTGGAAGTCACTCGCAGTAAGATAATCGATCACGAAACTGCATAAACATGCATGCGCGACTCTGATATCCAATCCCACCGACTGGAACGCATCACCCAGCAATTACACCAGAACGATTGTGCCGCGATAGTCTTGTTCGACCCGGTGAACCTGCGTTACGCCACCGGCACCCGCAATATGCAGGTCTGGACCATGCACAATTTTGTGCGCTACGCAGTTGTCTTCGCGAACGGCGATCAGGTATTGTACGACATACCCAGTTCCGCGCATTTGGCGAAGGGCCTGATCGACGATATCCGCCCATCGCTAAGCCCCGATTACATGATCGTTGGCGAACGCGGCGAAGAGATGGCAAAACGCTGGGCAAGTGAGATGCTCGCGCTGCTCGTAGAGAAGCATTGCGCAGGGCAGCGGCTTGCGATCGATCGTGCCGACCTCGCATTGGTTCTGGCGGCGCAGTCACAACAACTCAGCTTGTGCGACGGCAAGATGATCATGGAGCGCGCACGCGCGATTAAATCAGTTGCAGAAGTTTATGCCTTGCGGGACTCATTGCACACCGCCGAGGCCAGCGTGACGGCAATGCGCGAGATGCTGGAACCCGGCATGCGCGAGTCCGACGCTATGGCCAAGCTGATCGCCAGCAGCATCGAGCGCGGTGGCGAATACCCGGAAACGCGCCTGCTCAGCAGCGGCCCGCGGACTAACCCATGGTTTCAGGAAACTTCGGATCGGGTCATTCAAAACGGCGACATGCTGGCGTTCGATACCGATCTGATAGGGCCCGATGGTTTTTACAACGACATCTCGCGCAGTTGGGTTGTTGGCGATAAAAAACCCAATGACGAGCAACGCCGGCTGTATTCGATTGCGTATGCACAAATGCAGCACAACACCGAGCTGCTCAGACCCGGGATGGGCTTTCTTGACTACTCCGATCAATCGTTTGAACTGCCGGAAAACTGCGTGCCGAATCGTTACGCCGATGTGGCTCACGGTTGCGGACTCGGCGTCGAGTACCCGCTAATTTGGTACCGCGAGGATGAGGAATGGGGTGCTTACGACGGAATCTTCGAGGAAAACATGGTGGTGTGCATCGAGTGCTACGTTGGCGAGTTGGGCGGCCGCGAGGGCGTTAAACTCGAACAGCCCGTCTGGCTAAGTGCCGACGGGCCGGTTGTTCTTTCTGAATTTCCGTTCGAACTCGATTATCTCTAGTGCGCAATCAAATCGGGTAAAAACAGACGCACCTTAAATAAAAGCAGGCATCACTTCATCGACGAACATGCGCAGTGATTTTTTCTGGCTATCGATATTGAGGCCGTAGCTTGAGTTATAGGTAAACTGGTCGACTCCCAGATCTTCGTAGCGTTTGAGTTTTTTGATAACCGTGTCCGGGGTGCCAAAGATCAGGTTTTCAACCATTGATTCAGAGTCAAACTCATCGCGGCTTTTGAGCGTTTCCAGATCAATTCCTTCGGCAAATCCTTGTTCGACCCCGCCGAGATTTTTAAACAGGTTTTCGAATCGACCGGTTTGTTCCACCGTTGCGTTGAGCGGAATGTCGACGTTCTCTTCGCGATCAACCACGCACACATACCGCATGGTAGAGAAGATTGGTCGTCGTTTTTCCGGCGCTTTCGCGAGCGCGTCTTCAAATCGCTGCATATAGGTTTCGACCTCGGAAAACGGCCGGGTCAGCGCCCATGACATAATGTTGCATTCGTTTTGCACCGCCCAGTCATAGGTGATTGGCGCGCGCGCGGCGACCCAGATCGGGGGGTGCGGATCCTGCAACGGCTTGGGAACCGACGTCGCGCGCGGAAATTGCCAAAACTCGCCGCTGTGTTCGTAATCGCCCTTCCACAGTTCCTTCAACACGGGGAGCATTTCGTGCATGTGCTTGTAGGCTTCGTTTTGCGGCAAACCCGGCACCATGCGATCAAATTCGCGCTGATACGCGCCAGAACCCAGACCAAGGTGCAGGCGACCACCGCTGTACAGGTCGCACAGCGCGGCCTCTCCAGCGAGGCGAATCGGGTGCCAATAGGCCGCAACGACTACCGCGGTGCCAAGGTGAATTCGATTAGTGTGCGCTGCCCACCAAGTCAATTGTTGGAACGGATTGGGCGCAATGGTCAACTCAAGCGCATGATGCTCCGCAGCCCAGACGATTTCAAAG
This sequence comes from Pseudomonadota bacterium, assembly GCA_039029275.1. Classification (GTDB taxonomy): domain Bacteria; phylum Pseudomonadota; class Gammaproteobacteria; order JBCCGL01; family JBCCGL01; genus JBCCGL01. The sequence continues at coordinate 112,078 of JBCCGL010000004.1, forward strand.
CCACCGTCGTCGGCCACCTGCACCATCTCGAGAATGTCGCGTTCGAGCTGACGCATATCGGTCTCGGTGCTGAAACGCTCCATATTGATGACCAATTGAAACTTCATATTCGGAGACCTCTTTATGCGAATAAACCTGATCGATCGGCACGCCTTCGATTCATGCCAAATCGACCGACCATTTGATAAATAATTTACGCGGCGGCTTTGCTGTCTTTCAGCAGCGCCTCGAGTTTAAGCTGATCTGCAGCAAACAGGCGAATTCCCTCGGCCAGTTTTTCTGTCGCCATTGCATCTTCGTTGTGTCGCCAGCGAAAGGACGATTCGCTCAAAGTTACTTTTTGATCCGTCGATTGAGCGTCGCCTTTTTCCAAAATCTTCTCGATACGCGCATCCGTGTCCGCCAATTCTTGCATCAATGCCGGGCTGATGGTCAGGCGGTCGCAGCCCGCCAACTGGCGGATCTGATCCGTATTGCGAAAGCTCGCACCCATGACGACGGTGTCAAACCCATAGGTTTTGTAGTAGCGAAAAATACGCTGTACCGACTTCACTCCGGGATCGTCCGCTGGCGCGTAGCCGTCAACACCATCGGCATTTTTATACCAGTCGAAAATACGCCCAACAAAAGGTGAAATCAGAAATACGCCAGCGTCCGCACAGGCCTGTGCCTGTGCAAAGCTAAACAAGAGTGTCAGGTTGCAATTTATGCCCTCTCGTTCTAACTGCGCGGCTGCCTGAATACCTTCCCACGTGGAAGCCAGTTTAATCAATACACGGTTGCGGTCGACACCGTCGGCCTCGTACAACTCAATCAGCCGCCGCGCCTTGGTCAGGCTGGCTTCTTTATCAAAGGAGAGACGGGCATCAACCTCAGTGGACACGCGCCCGGGAACGATTTTCAGAATTTCCTGCCCGATCAACACCGCCAGCTTGTCGGAGGCATCGATTAATTGCTGGGCAGAATCTCCGCCTTGCGCGAGGGCAAACGCTTGCGCCTCCTGCAACTGTGATTGGTAATGCGGCAATTGAACGGCTTTCAAAAGCAGCGAAGGGTTAGTCGTGGTGTCTTCTGGCGTATAACGTTTAATCGCTTCGAAGTCGCCGGTATCAGCCACGAGTGTAGTGAACTGGGCAAGTTGTTGTAACTGGTTCATCGGTTTATATGTCGTATCGGAAGGTGAGTTGCATTATACAATTGCCGCCGCTTCAGTGTGACTGATACGGATTGTGAGGAAAATGGATTAACAACCAAGGCTCGCGCGTCTTGTTCTTAATAACAACACCGAGATAGTGAATTACTGTGTTGTCGTGATTTTCGCGTGTTTTACTAGAGCGAACCACCGATCATCCACCTCAATCGACCGAATCAGTTTTACTTGATCAAAATCGTGTCCTGATGGGCCGCGTGCCAGCCGAACCAGAAAGCCCGGTGCGCGGGCAGTCTTGGCAGCGACGCACCACCACCAGAGAGTTGATCTTCGCTCACGGACCAAACCTGCCCGTCTTGATCGGTTGCGGTGTCTTCGCCATCGTATTTCACTATATCGACACCCTCGCGTGCGTAAACACGATTGGCCCCGCTGTTGTCAGTCAGCACAATGAAATCCAAATCGCCCAGTGAGTTAGTGTAAACCGGGTTGGCTCGCAAGAATTTCGCCGAAATCGCCATTGTGTCCGCGCCGTACTCCGGAAAGGTCAATGCCAGCACTTCGTCCTTGTTGTTAAGGCGATTATCAGACGTGGAAATTGCAAACATGAGTTCGTCGGTGGAGAAGTAATCACGGTACGCGACACCCTCACCATAATCGCGCTGGTGACCGGTTTCGAGCGATAGGACTCTGGTGCCGGGATGGCGTCGTTTCCACTCCCCCCATGTCGTCGTGACCAGATAACTGCGCTCAAGGCGGATGTCATCATCCGCGAGGGGGCCGATTACCGGCTCACCCCAGGTCGTGTTCCAGAGTGACTGCGTGTCCCGGTCATACATAAGCTTATTCGAGCGATACAAAAATCCGCTGGTACCGAGTCGATGTCGTACGCCATTAAAATGCGTTTTGTACAAAATCACCGCACCGCAAAGCGTACAGTAAACGCCGGTAAACTCGGTGCCGCCAATCTCATCGATAAACATCTCGTGCCAGGCGAGAATGCGCTTCGGATACGCACGGGCATCGCCATTAATTTCGATACCGAACACGACATTGTCGTCGGCGAGGTAGTGCGCCTCGGCTGCTGTGATCATTTCAGGTTGTCGCAGTGGCGGGATACCGTCCTGTCGCACACCGCCCCAGCGCACCTCGTCGAGCCGAATGTTGCTTGTGCGATCCGACGAAAAATAGCCCTCGAATTTTTTGTCGATCCTGCCATATAACATCGATTTAAAATCGGGATAAATTGAGGCCTGAACTGCCTCTTGCTGCCACCACCAGACGTACCAATTATTCGCATCGGCGCCAAATGGTTGCCCGGTTTTTTTTCGCAGCGTCAATGCAAGCTCATAAGCCAATTCGGCACGTGCAAGTGATAGCAGTTCTATCAATATTGGTACGTATCCCGGTTGCCAATGCGCGTTCATCACTTCGAACTTTTCCGGCCACTTTTCCGGCGGCAGAAAAAACAGCTGAACAAAATCTTGCGCAGCGGGGGCATCAGCAGATTCAGTAGGCATCACAGCAGTTGAATAAACAGAGGCGACGAGCACCACGCCAGCGACCAAATCCTTAAGTTTCATTGTGAGTATCGGGATTGAAAGAACATTAGAATCATGCAATCTGCCAGAGTTTCACGCTTCGACCTTCATCGTTACAATCGGCATTTTGTTTACGGGCACCTGCATGAGAGATATTGCCAGTATCAACTATCACGAATCAAAAAGTGTAAGCGATGCAGTCACAACGCGTCGATCACTGCGCGCTTTTCTGTCGACTCCCGTCGACAGCCAAATTATTAACGAAATTTTAGAAAAAGCCGCGCGCGCGCCGAGTGGCACCAATATGCAGCCGTGGCAGGTTTACGTTGTTACAGGAAGTCAAAAACAAACATTGTGCGACTCTGTATGCGATGCCTTTGACACTGAAAAAGACCAGCACGAGGGTGAGGTGCGTTACTACCCGGAGAAGTGGTTCGAGCCCTTCATCTCACGCCGGCGTAAAGTTGGTTGGGATCTGTACGGTCTGCTGGGGATCAACAAAGGTGAGCGAGATAAGATGCATACACAACACCGCCGTAACTTTCGCTTCTTCGACGCGCCAGTCGGCATGATTTTCACGATTCATCGACATTTGGCCACAGGAAGCTGGCTCGACTACGGCATGTTTTTGCAGAACATCATGCTGCTCGCGAGAGAGGTTGGTCTGCATACCTGCCCGCAGGCAGCGTGGTCCGATTTCCATCGTCCAATCCGAAGCGTGTTACCGCTCGCAGATGACGAAATCGTGGTTTGTGGCATGGCAGTCGGCTACGCAGATGAGTCCGCAATCGAGAATTCGCTGGTTACTGAACGCGCGCAAGTCAGTGACTTCGTTCGATTTTTCGACTAAGCCATCACACAATACGAACTCGATCCAGTGCAGCAGTTCACTTTCATACAGGTTGGCCGATAATTGTCTTTATACTTCCAATTCAGAAAACCGCCAATCGCAGTCTTTAGTCGCCTTGTCGCAGATTAGGGACGTGCGCTTGGTTTTTCCAACACCTTGACTATGGTGACGAAATACGCAGCCTACTACTATGACGCAAGCGGGTAATCCCAACATTACGTTGCAGATGATCTCTGACCACACGTCATTGGTGGAGCTGATTGCGCGCGAGCCGGATATTAACTTCGAGCAAGTTCACTACCTGAATGCACCCGGCATCTGGCGCGAACGTTCGCCCGCCTGCGACGTATCGTTAATTGATCTTCGCGCGCACGGCAGTTCAACCGCTGAAGCGGTTGCGCATATTCGTTATCTTAAAACTCAGAATTCGCACCAATCGATCATAGTGATTGGCGATAACGAGCAGCTCATTACGCTGCTTGAATCTGACGTGCAACCGCTCATTTACCGCGTTTTTTCGAGTTCCACATCAACGCGTCAGATTCTGGCATCGATCCGTTCAGGCGCGGCCATCCTGCGAGGTAAAGACGCTGCAAACCGATTCAACAAACCGGTCGAGCACGAGTCCGGTGTTATCACGAACGTGATCCCGAGTAAAAAATCAAAGCCCTCGCCTGAGCCAATAACATCGAAGGGTGAAATCAGAGCCACCGCCGCAAACGACGGTATCCAGTCGCAAAATGGTGGGTCGCACTCACCGACCGCGACGGCCGCTGCCTTGTCTGTACCAACGGCGACACCTCTCTCCAAAGATGAATTTGATTCGTTTTTTGACGACGATGATGACTCGAACTCGGACAATGTCGTTAACCTGTTTGATCCCCCAGCCGACCGCGACCGCAATGATTCTGCTGTGCACGGCGCGGAACCGCAGCCTGTTGTGCACGTTGCCGATGCGGATGAAAAAATCGATATCGCGTCGTACATCAGTCAAGCTCCGTTTCTCGTGTTTGCTACCGTTGGCATGCCCTCATTAGCGCTGATTGCGTATCTGCTTTTGTGGGACAAAAGCCCGGATCCACCAAGTGCGCAGCACCTGCTTGCACAAGAGTCCCAATCGGTTAACGCCGAGTCTGATCCAACGCCTTCGCCCGCTGCAGAAGATGAAACAATTGCACAAGCCGAATCGGCCGAAACACAAACCGATCCCACCCCCACAGAAAGTGAATCACAACAAGTCAGCGGAGAAAGTGCGCAGGAGAAGGCTGACGGTGTCAACGACTCGGAACAAGTCGCAGCGCAAGAATCTTCGTCAGCGAATCAAGAGCAGCCCAAACTGGCAGAAAAACTGGTCGAGTCGATTAAAACTGTGGGTGAAACTGTCGTAGCGGTCGTGAGTGAAACTCAACTTGCGAGTGACGCCATAGAAGAACCGGAACCGCGCATCGAGACGGCCAGTCTTGAACAACTGCTGGCCTGGGGTGATGCCAGTAGCGCTGACTCACGCTGGTTTGAACCAAAATTCGACAATGCCTTGTATTACTACGACAACGCGCTGCGGCGCTTTCCCAACAGCTTTGCGGCAAAAAAAGGCCGTCGGAACGCCTATCAAAAGGCGGAACGGGAACTGGCCAATATGATTAGAAGCGGCGAATTGAGCGAAGCTAACGATCTGCGCAAGCGCTTTGCCTACAGCCATCCGACGCATTCGGGCAATCGCCAGTTGACCGGAATTTTGCGTTCTGCGGTTAATCGTCGCGTTGATCGCGTGCGCAGCAACGTTGGTGCCGACGTTGTCGCCGTCATCGACCAGCTCAGTGAACTCGGTGAGCCGTTTACCGAACAACGCGATCTGTTGATCACGCTGAAAAGCGAGCGCTCGATAGTCGCAGAAATCGACAAGGCTATCGATGCCGATATTTTGCTGCCGCCAGACCCCCGCAATGCAATGGATCGAATTCTTCAAGTCCGCAGACAGGGTCCGGTTGAACCCAAACAATTGAATAATCGTGCACTGAAGGTATCCAAGCGCCTCTACCAACGTGCAGAGACGATGATTGCGCAAAATGATACCGCAGGAGCACAAGCCCTATTGGAGTCACTGCAGATTCTGAACGTTGATACGACGTCGATATCCCAACTGACCCAGCTAATCGAAGGCGAGCCGACAACTGTTGATAATCAGAACGCTGATCTGGCACCGGTGAAGGTGACAGTCGGTGGAGGAACGGGCGAAGTGACCGGTGCGCAAATTGACGACGCCAAGGTGGTTCATATGGTCGATCCGACCTATCCGCAAAGCGCGCAAGAAGCGAAGCTCGAGGGCTGGGTAGAGTTGGTATTTGTGGTTGATGAAACCGGCCAGTTGCGCGACCTGACGGTCACGGATGAACAACCACGCGGGTTATTTGCCGACGCCGCATTGAACGCCGTAAGGCAGTGGCGCTTTCAACCGGCACATGACCAAATCGCACGCGCCAACGTCGCCTCAAACTTTTCTGTGCGACTGGATTTTACGCTGCCGGAGTAAGCGCACCCAACTTCATGCGCTACTTTCATCAATCAGGCAGCAGTACCACCCACCGTTAAGCCGTCCACGCGCAGGGTTGGCTGACCGACGCCTACGGGTACACTCTGACCCTCCTTGCCACACACGCCGACCCCGGTATCAAGCTTTAGATCATTTCCGACCATGCTGACTCTGGTTAGGACGTCGGGGCCATTTCCAACGATCGTTGCGTCCTTCACCGGATGTGTCACTTTGCCGTTTTCGATCAAGTAGGCTTCGGAGGCAGAAAACACAAATTTGCCGGACGTGATATCGACCTGCCCGCCCCCGAAGTTAACCGCGTAAAGGCCCTTGTCTACCGAGGCAATAATCTCGTTGGGATCCGATTCACCTGCCAGCATGTATGTGTTGGTCATGCGGGGCATTGGCAGATGCGCATACGACTCGCGGCGTCCATTACCCGTGGACTGCTCACCCATCAGACGCGCGTTCATTTTGTCCTGCATGTACCCTTTAAGCACACCTTTCTCGATCAGCACGGTGTTCTGCGAGGCGACACCCTCGTCGTCGACATTGAGCGAGCCGCGCCGGTCCGGCAAGGTGCCGTCATCGACAATCGTGCACAACTCGGAGGCAACTCGATCACCAATACGACCGGAAAACGCCGAAGTGCCCTTGCGATTGAAGTCGCCTTCAAGCCCATGCCCAATTGCCTCGTGCAGTAACACGCCCGGCCAGCCCGGGCCCAGAACAACAGTCATCGATCCTGCCGGGGTAGCGACTGCATCCAGATTCACGATCGCTTGTCGCACCGCCTCAAGCGCGAAAGACTCAACCGTGTCGCCCTCACAAAATTGCGCCAGACTGTAGCGACCACCGCCGCCTGCACTGGCCTGCTCGCGACGGTCGCCCTGCTCTACCACCACCGAAACATTCACCCGAACCAGCGGGCGCACATCGGCGGCGAAGGTGCCGTCAGTAGCGGCTACACAGACCACATCATGGCTGGCCGAAACGCTCGCAATCACCTGCTTAACGCGAGGATCTGCTCGACGCGCCGCGGTGTCGAGACGATTAAGCAGAGCAATTTTTTCCGCAGCATCGAGGCTGCCGATCGGATCGATAGGCGGGTAGAGGTTGCTCGCGCCGGTTTGACTCAATGCGGCGACTTGCCCCTGCTTGCCAGCTTTGCTGATCGCGCGCGCCGATTCGGACGCGTTCACCAGCGCGGGCAGGACAATTTCGTCCGAATAAGCGAAACCGGTCTTCTCGCCGCTCACCGCGCGAACACCCACACCTTGCTCGATGCTGTGCGAACCCTGTTTGACGATGCCGTCCTCGAGCATCCAACTTTCATTTTGGCCGAGCTGAAAATAAAGATCGCCGGCGTCTACCTTGTGCGCCAACATGCTTTCAAGCACGCGTTCAATGTCGGACTCGCCCAGACCTGCGGGAGCGAAAATCGCGTCGCGCGCGAGATCAATCGGATTTGCAGTTTCTATTGAATCGGTCATAGCTGTATCAATGGGTTTAAACCTGAAGGTTTTAAAGGTGGACTATTGGTTCTCTATTCTTACCAATAGTTCATCACCGCTGGGACTGCCCGCCTCAAGCAGAATGTGTTCAGACGGGATGCTCAGTGCGACGAGCCAGTCGCGAAGCTCCGATGCCCACAGTGTACCGGACTCGCCGCCAGGATACTGAATCAAAATCTGCCGATTTCCCTCTCCGGCCTGCATCCAGTTTTGTACAAATTCACGCAAGCCGGGCAGTTCACTCACGCCGCGTCCGCTGCGTGGTCGGGACCACTCTTCTGCCGTCACTGAGTAGGTCGCGATGTCGGCTTGGGCGACGGTCAACAGTGAGGCGGCAAGACACACCAATACCACGCGCAAACCGCAGAGTGGTCGATTGAAATTGTTAACCCTCGCCTGTTTTACCTGTGACATGACTATTTTTCGCGCTCGGCGGGTTCAATCGGGGGTGGCAAAATTTCATCGAGTTGCGGGTTATCCCACGACCCTGTCAACGTGTAGCGACGGCGTCCTATCGCGTCGAGATCGATTCCGAGTTCCTTGAGAAACTCGTCTGCCAGCAACACCGTGAGTCCACCGCTCAGGCCACCACTCAACACAGCGAGCCACGGTGCCGATGCGGTGATACGCGGGAGTACCACGAGCTGTTGATCGTAGGTTTGTTCGACCAAATCGACGTCGCCAAGCAACTCAACCACTCCAATCGTACCTTCCAGGCGAATGCCTTCGGTGTTTGCGATGCCCTGCTCAATACCGAAGCGACCCGAGATTTTCTCGAACTCCATTCCACTGCTGAGCACATCGCCGAAATCGAGTAACAGGCGTCGTGGCAATTCCTGGAACGCAAGCAAGCCAACCAGACGGCCAGCGCCGGGATCAATTTCCAGGATTCGCCCGTCGCGCAGTCTGAGTTTAGCCGATCCATTGAGAATCGCGGGGTCAACCTCAGTCAATGCATCCGGCCAATTGAGCTTCACTTCGACGTAACCGCGCCCTTCGGCGATCGTGTCCCCGTAGCCGATTTCAGTCAGCGCTTCGCCAAGGGCTTTGGTATCAAACCTCAATTCCAATTCGCTCGTGTGCGTACTCAAATTCTCGTCATATTGCCAACGAGCCGCGCCATTGAGCGTGTAGTGATTGCCTTTTGCCGAAATTTGATCGAAAACGTAATCGTTGTCTTGAGGCGCGCCGGTTATCGCCACGTTCGCAATCTCACTGTCCCAAAGCACCAACCGGGCTACTTGAATATCGAGCGCGGGCAGTGCGCTCGGCAAGGGCGCGGCTTCATCCGATTCATCAAGCTGGCCAGATTGTTCAGCGAACACACCGTAGTCGAAATGATCAGCGCGCACGGATATGGCTCTTGTTTCGTCGTATGGCAATTCAACGGTTGTCGACGCTGTTAACGCAAGACTGTCGACGCCAATTTGCCACTGCGACGTACTGCCGGTCGCGTACACACGCGCCCATTCGATTCGGGAATCTGCATAGCGAAGCTCCGCGACGTCGAGATCGATGTCCACCTGATGGTGTGACCCGGCAAACGCCTGGTCAGATTCGAACGATTGAGACGTTTCCTCGATCAGTGCCTGCAGTTCAGCGAGATCAAACGACTCGATTACACCCCTCACACGCACCGTATTGGGCGCTGCTTTTTCTGGCTGCGATTGTGTGGGCTCGCCAAACGTAACAGTGATTCCGTCTTTTGCGTTGGCAGCATTACCGTTTGCCATCACTCGATTCCCGTAGCGGAGCGACCAGTCCTGCGGGTTTGTCTCTGCGTTAAACCCGAGATTCAGCTCCAGAGCGGCAAGCTCGTCGCTCGACTTGGCGAGAGGCTCGGGCAGTCGCACTGCCGTCCCCGACAAATTGCTATGCAGGACCAATCTCGAACTTTCGATATCACCTGTGTTGTTCTCGTTAAAATCCCACCGCGCGTGCCATTCAGACTCACCGCCGAAACGATCAGCAAGCGCTACATCAAAAGCGTTGAATACACGTTGTAATGGGAAAGTCCCGTTGATGAGCACGCGTGGCCAGCTGGATTGCTTGTCGGAATCGGGCTGGGTCAAATTGACATACACGCGCTCTCCCAGCACCGACGTTGACAGCTCGCCGGACTGCAATGCATTTTCGTTGAACCGCACAATGCCGGCACTGTCGACCAATTCAAGATCGACCAAACCGTATTGAAGTTCAGCACCATGTAGCTCGACAGACCCATCCAGCGTCAGTTCGTCATCGTCTTCCAATGACATATCGAGGTCGATAGACACTGTGACCGGGCCAGTGCCACTGACATCTTCAAAGTACTCTCCGAGTTCGTCTGCCAATGGGCCACGACGCGCAAACTGCAGCACCTCAGGAACACTCGATGCGACCTTTCCGTCGATCTCGAGTATCGGGTTTTCCAGATCGACGATTTGAACTGCGCCTGGCAATACCTGAGAGCCATGAATCGTGCCACGCGCAATATCGATGAAAGCACCAGGGCCGAAGAATCGCATTCGCGCATCGACACCGGTTGCACGAGGCCAATCGAGATCAAACGTGAGCGAGGCGTCCCGTAGCCCCGATTCGACATCAAACACACCGTTACGCTCGTAAAATGGAAAATCGTCCACGGCACCGCGAAACAGCGCAGTGCCTTGCGTGACCTCACCGTCGATGTCGGCGGCGTCGAGCCACTCGATAAGCTCTTCATCCATGATTTCAACAGGCAAATAACGCGGGGCGCTGACGCCTGAACCGTTGCGGAAATTAACCTGCATGTCCAAAAAAAGCGGGGCGTCGGCGCGCTGCGCAACGAAAACTCTCGCTTCGGATTTCAGATCGGAGTTTTCAAATGCAAGGTGACGCGACTCCGCAAAAACGCCATCCGTATCAATCACCACGGCGAGGTCACCAGCGAGCACGTCGAGTGCAATAGATTCACGCATCAACGGCTGCGCATCAATTGATACCTCGCGCGAATCAAGCGCAAGCTCAAACCGGTTGCCAGCCCCGCGCAGTTGTCCGCTGATGTTTTCAATTCCGGGAATATCGCCACTCGCCTTTGAGCGCAGCTTGTTTAGCGTCGCTTCAGCGCGAAGGCTGTCCAGGTCAAGGGACTCGGAATTCAACGCAAAACGCCAATTGGACAATGTACCCTCAATATCCGCAGCGGCCAGATTTTGCCAGCCAAGCGAGTCCGGGTCACCGAGCAGCGCGTGAATCAAGTCGACCGTGTCAGCCAAAGGCAATGTGTCGCCCTGACCGTAAAGCATGCTCGTATTTGTATTTTCGACAAAACGAAAACGCGCAGTTTTTGTTGGCAACTCCTGATCGCGGCGTTGGATCCGGATCGGGTTGATCGCGAGATCCCACCCGTCTGGGTTGCGCTGCATATGACTTTGGAAGTGTGCGCTGTCCACATCCCACGGCACGCTATTCGCGTCACCAGCGAATCCGCGCCCCAGCAATGAAACCTTGTTTACCTGAACGTTTGTGGTCGCCTCTTGCAGCTTGCCATCAGACCACTGCGCCCACTGCTCTACATCGACGCTTCCGCTTTGCACGATCACCGGCAGCGCGGGCAGGTTTTGCAGGAGTTCAACCAACTTCAGCGACTGACCTGAAATATACGAGCGCCCGTGCAGGGTCGCGGGATCACCGCCATCGCCTTTAAAATCCAGAAACAACTCGATACGCTCGCCGAGCGAATCAGGCAAATCGGCCTGCGCGTAAAAACGGTGCTGATCACCGATATTTTGTGCGCTCACGTTGGCATTCGGAAAAACGTACTGTATTCCGCGCCCGGCATCACTAAGCACAATCGTCGCATTGAGAAGATCGATGCGCCGCGCCAGTAGCATGAAGCCGAGCAGGTTTGCTGTATCGCCGCCGGCCTCCTGAGTCGCGCTGTTTTCGCCGCCCAGACCGCGCAAAGAAAATGATCCGTCCAGATTACGCTGCACGATTACGCGCACGCCGTCGAGTTGAATGTTGGCGATTTGAAGATTTTCCGCAAGCAGGGCGCGACCCAGGTGCAGCTCGATAAACAACTCGCGCAGGCGCAATAGATCGATGTTGCCGTCTGCGCTGGTCAAGGCTATTTGACCCAGTCGAATCCGCGGCTCCCACCCGTGCCACTCGACATCCATCTCACCGATCCGCACCGGTGTTTTGAGCTGCGAGGCGATGTAGGATTCGAGCTCGGCGCGGTAATCCGAGGCAAACGGCAACAAGGCGCGGGCGACGCCGAACAGCGCTGCAACAATAATGACGATCACCGCCGCGCTGATGAGCAAAAAATGCCAGAGCTTGCTGAGGAACGCTTTCATCGACGACACCGTTGTGCCTTGCCGGTGGCCGTGGCTTAGACCAGCACCACGTCGTACTGTTCCTGGTTGTACATGTATTCTCCCTGTAAGCGAATCGGGACGCCGATAAAGGTTTCCAACTCGGCCAGCGCATCGGATTGCTCATCGATCAGCATGTCGACCACATCCTGCGCTGCCAGTACGGTCAGCGACTGCACATCAAACTGACGCACCTGCCGAATAATCTCGCGCTGGATTTCATAGCAGACAGTTTCTGGCGTTTTCACCGTGCCGCGGCCCTCGCACACGCCGCACACCTCACACAACACATGTTCCAGACTCTCGCGCGTGCGCTTGCGCGTCATCTCAACCAGACCTAAATCTGACAGCGGGCTGATCTGGTATCGCGCTCGATCGTTCTCCATAGCCTTTTCCAGCGCGCGTAAAACCTGCTGTTTGTGAGTCTCCTGCAACATGTCGATGAAATCGAGAATGATTATTCCACCAAGATTGCGCAGCTTGAGCTGCCGCGCGATCGCCTGAGCCGCCTCGAGATTGGTTTTGAATATGGTTTCCTCCAGCGTACTGTGACCGACGAACGCACCAGTGTTTACGTCGATTGTGGTCATCGACTCGGTTTGATCGATAATCAGGTATCCACCCGATTTGAGCTGTACCTGTTTGCCGAGTGCTTTTTGGATTTCATCCTCAACCGCGTAAATATCAAAGATCGGGCGTTCGCCAGGATAATGCTCAATCGAGCCACTCATTTCAGGTAGAAAATCGTGCGTGAATGCGAGCGCGCGGTGGTACGTTTCGCGTGAATCGATACGAATGCGCTCGATGGCATCACCGGACAGATCACGAAGGGTACGCAGCACCAGGGGTAAATCTTCGTGGACAACCTGATCCTGCGAGGCAGCCTTTGCGCGTTTTTTCAGCGACTTCCAGATTTTGCGCAAAAATAATACATCACGCTTTAACGCGTCCTCCGGGACTCCCTCTGCAGCGGTGCGGACAATAAAGCCCCCGTCACATTCCTCGAGCGAATCCTGCACAATAGCTTTGAGTCGCTCGCGTTCTTCAAGGTCTTCTATTTTGCCGGATACACCCACTGACGAATCGTACGGCATCGCCACCAGGTAGCGCGATGGAATCGTCAGGTGCGTGGTCAGTCGCGCGCCCTTGGTACCGAGCGGGTCCTTGATCACCTGTACCAGGACTTCCTGGCCTTCGCGCAGGATTTCGCCAATCGCTTTCTGCCTGCGATCGCCATTTTCGGCAACCTCAATTTTATCTTTCTCGGAGATATCCGCCACGTGCAAAAACGCAGCGCGTGCAAGCCCTACTTCAACAAACGCCGCATCCATACCCGGCAGTACGCGTACGACTTTGCCCTTGTAAACATTACCGACCAAACCGCGCTTGCTGGCGCGCTCGATCCAGACCTCTTGCAGCACCCCATTTTCAACCGTGGCGACGCGGGTTTCCTGCGGGGTGACGTTGATCAGGAGTTCTTCACTCATGGCGAATCCATTTATTTTTAAACATAGTTTTAGCGCGTTTGACCGCCGAGCTTACTTTATCATTTCACGCGATTTCAGCATTTCACATAATTCAAACAAAGGCAGGCCAACCACGTTGCTATAGCTGCCTTCGATTGATCGCACAAATTGTGCACCCAGTCCCTGAATGGCGTATGAACCGGCCTTGTCACAGGGCTCACCGCTGGCCCAATAGTCGTCGATCTGTGCTCGCGTAATCGGCCCCATATTAACGCGCGTTTGTGTGTGTGCATGCTTGAGCTTACCGTGATGCAATAGCGCGAACGCTGTTATGACCTCGTGAGAGCGCGCTGAGAGTCGCAGTAGAGTTCGCTGCGCGTCAGCTTTGTCTTGCGGCTTGCCGATAATCGAATCGTCTACGCAGACTGCAGTATCTGCCGCCAAAATGATGCTGCCCGTGGCGACTTGCTCGGCGCAGGCGCGCGCTTTTTCGCATGCCAGGCGCGACGTGTATTGCACACCCGATTCACCGGTTTTTGCGGACTCATCGATATCGACTGGATGAACGCTATGCACGAGGCCGATCTGATCGAGAAGCTCGCTCCGACGCGGTGAGCCCGATGCAAGAACCAGCGGCCAGTGCGTCTGCATCAACCGGCGCGATGATAGGGATGATTGCGCAGGAGGCTGTGCGCGCGGTAGAGCTGCTCGGCGATGATCACACGCACCAGCGGATGAGGAAAGGTCAGCGCGGAGAGCGAAATTCGTTTATCGGCACGTGTAAGGCAGGCCGATGCGAGCCCCTCCGGGCCGCCGATAAGCATGGCGATATCGCGCCCGGCGCTCATCCAGTCGCCGAGTTCACCGGCAAGTTGTTCGGTTGTGGATACGGTACCCAGCACGTCCAGCGCGACGATGGCGCAGTTTTTAGGGACCGCCGCGAGTAGGCGTTCACCCTCTCGCGCCAGAACCCGGGCCACATCTGAGCTTCGCGTGCGTTTTTCGGCCGGAATCTCACGCAGGTCGAGGCGAATTTCGCCGCGCAATCGGTCGGCATATTCGCGGTAGCCCGCGTCGACCCAGGCGGGCATCTTGGTGCCAACGGCAAGCAGATGCACGCGCACCTGATGTCCTCACCGACTCTGTCGGATGCGTTCGACCTGACCGGGCACGTCGGAGGAGACGTTGGCTTGCCCTGTATCGCCGTCGATACTCCAGAGTTTTTCCAGCGCATAGAAGTCGCGTGTTTGTGCTGTCATCACGTGCACGACGACATCGCCAAGGTCGATCAAAATCCAGTCGCCTTGACCTTCTCCCTCACTACCAAGCGGCGTGATTCCGGCCTCTTTGGATTTGACGATAACGTTGTTGGCGAGTGATTTGACGTGCCGGGTTGAATTGCCCGTACAGATGATCATGGCGTCGGTGACGCTGGTTTTTTCGTGCACGTCGAGCAGTGTGATCTCGGTGCCTTTTAGGTCGTCGAGCGCGTCCTGAACGAGCGCTACAATTTGGTCTACTGTCATGGTGTCCTGCTGGCTGTTTTGTCTATTGTAGCACTCTCAAAACGCTAACTAAGGTAAAGCCCGTGTCGTTCAATGTATTGCGTCACAGATGTTGGTAAAAGTGTCGAGAGATCGACCCTGTCGCGAACGCCATTGCGTATCAGGGTGGACGAAATGTCGAGAGGATTAATGTCCAGCACCGCGATTTGTCCGCTCGTTTCGAGTTGCTCGAGGGTCACCTGCCGGTCACGCAGCAACTCGTTTTGCTCATCGATCTCCGATCCCGGGCGCGTGCATACCACCACAGAGGCCAAATTCAGGACATCCTCCCAGCGGTGCCAACGCGTGAACCCGGCAAAGGCATCGGCACCAATCGCCAGAATCAACAGGGCATCGGGATAATCCGCTCGCAGGCTGCTTAGCGTATCGACCGTGTACGAGATCGCATCGGCATCAATCTCGCGGGTATCAATTTCAACGCCCGGCGTGCCGGCAAATGCCAGTCGCAGCATCTCGCAACGATCGCGCGCCGAAACCTGCGGCGCATCTCGATGCGGTGGAATATGACAGGGGATCAGCTTAAGCGATGAATCGTCATTTGCCGCCGCGAGCGCATCGCGAAACGCGAGCGCAAAGTGCACGTGCCCACAATGCACCGGATCAAACGTGCCTCCGAGAATACCGAGCTTTCGAATCGCTCTCACCGCGTAATCACGCGCTCCGACTCGTGGTGGCGTGAGGTTGAAACAATGATGTCAGCAAAATGCACCGCGATGCACTTTGCGGACACCACTGTTTTCGTAAATTCATCTTCTCGCGCCGTCGCAACGACTTCGGGGTTTTTTCATGACGCGCGGATTTGCGCAGCAGCGGGCTATTCAGCACCTCGCGGCGGCGCGCATCCGTTGCGTGCGTTCTGTCTTTCATAACAATCTCCTTGTGACAAAAACGGGTTAAGACCGGACAGTGCCCTGCCCCATCACGATAAATTTTTGCGTGGTCAGCCCGACCAAACCGACCGGCCCGCGCACGTGCAATTTGTCGGTGCTGATGCCGATTTCGGCCCCCAGTCCGTATTCGAACCCATCGGCAAAACAGGTCGCGGCATTAACCATAACTGACGCCGAATCGACTTCGCGCATAAACCGCTGCGCACTCGCAAGATTCTCGGTGATGATCGAGTCGGTGTGTGCCGAACCGTAGTCTGCGATATGACGCATCGCCATATCGATGTCATCGACCACGCGAATAGAAAGAATTGGCGCCAGATATTCGCTTAGCCAGTCGTCCTTGTTCGCGGGATTCGCGGATTCGACAATAGCCCGCGTTTTATCGCAGCCGCGCAGTTCGACACCGTGATCGGCAAAACGTTGCGCAAGCACCGGTAAAACCGTTGCCGCAACGTCATCGTGTACGAGCAGGGTTTCCATCGCGCCGCAAATACCGTAGCGATAGGTCTTGCTGTTGACCGCGACATCGACGGCCTTTTGCATATCCGAATCGCGGTCGATGTACACGTGGCAGATGCCGTCCAGATGCTTGATCACCGGTACCGTGGCGTCGCGGCTGATACGTTCGATCAGACCCTTGCCACCGCGCGGAATGATAATGTCGATTGCTGCGCTGGTGATCAACTCGCCGACGGCTGCGCGGTCAGTCGTTTCGACCACCTGCACGATATCCTGTTCCAAACCGGCGCTCTGCAGTCCGCGACGGATACACGCGGCAATCGCCTGATTCGAATGAATCGCCTCCGAGCCGCCGCGCAACACGGTCGCGTTGCCGGACTTAAGGCACAGTGCCGCAGCATCTGCTGTCACGTTAGGACGCGACTCATAGATAATTCCAATCACGCCCAGTGGCACTCTCATCTGCCCAACCTGCAGGCCTGACGGGCGCGAGTTCATATTCGTTATTTCACCCACCGGATCAGGCAACTGCGCAATCTGGCGCAGCCCTTCGGCCATGCCGTCGATTCGCGCTGGCGTGAGTTCAAGACGGTCCAGTAGCGCAGCGGCCAAACCGTTTTGCTCGCCCGTAGCGAGATCGCGCGCGTTTTCGGCGCGCAGGGTTTCCGCGTTTGCCTGCAAATCGTCGGCTATCGCGAGCAGGGCGGTGTTTTTATCATGCGTACTGGCGTTGGCAATTACGCGACTCGCTGCCCGCGCACGCGCGCCTGTGTCCCGCATGTAATCGCCAATATCGTCGCCGACGGATGAAGCTGTCGCGCTCATGATGGGTGTCCGTTTGTGCAAAACGGTATTTTATGGTGTGACGAGGAATTTGTCTGCTTTGTTGAGAGGCGACGCGTTGCGGAGATGAGATTTACGAAATCAACGTCCGTAGATGTCCTCGAAGCGGACGATGTCATCCTCACCCAAGTAGCTGCCGGACTGTACCTCGATCAACTCCAGTGGAATGTTGCCGGGATTTTCCAATCGGTGAGTTGCACCAATCGGGATATACGTCGACTGGTCTTCTGTGAGCATAAAGGTTTCATCGTCACGGGTGACGCGGGCGGTGCCGCGCACCACGATCCAGTGCTCGGCGCGGTGATGATGCATTTGCAGTGACAGGGCCGCACCGGGGCTGACGATAATGCGCTTGACCTGAAACCGATCGCCAATATCGACCCCCTGATAACTGCCCCAGGGTCGGTAGACTTTACTGTGGTGGTCGGTCACTTCGCGTCCGTTGAGGTCCCCAACCAACGCTTTGATATCCTGTGAGCGACTCTTGTCTGCGACGAGCAAGGCGTCATCCGTGTCGATAATCACGCAATCCTTGATACCCAATGCGGTCACCAGCCGGTCGCCTCCGTAAATCAAGGTGCCGGACACGTCATGGCTGACAACGTCGCCGCGGATCACATTGTCATCACTGGTTTTGGGAGAAACCTGCCACAAAGCATCCCATGAGCCGACATCCGACCAGCCCACGCTTATCGGTGCGACCATCGCCTGATCAGTCTTTTCCATAATTGCGTAGTCGATCGAATCACTGGGACATTCGGCAAATGCGTCAGCGTCGATGCGCAGAAAATCGGTGTCGACGACGGCATCGTCAAAAGCGCGCTGGCAGGCACGTATAATCTCCGGCGCGTAGCGTTCCAACGCGGCCAGATAGGCGCTGGCGCGAAACATAAAAATCCCGCTATTCCAAAAATAGTCGCCACTTTCCATGTACTGTCGTGCAGTCGCAAGATCCGGCTTTTCCACAAACTCGGAAACCGGCGCCAAGCCGCCGTGTTTCGCTTTGATGTAGCCGTAGCCGGTTTCCGGGCGTTCCACCACTACACCAAAGGTGATTAACTTTCCTTGCTGAGCGGTAGAAACCGCCTGCGTGACCGCTTCCTGAAACGCGGCTTCATCGGCAACCAGATGATCGGAAGGCAATACGAGCAAAATCGGATCGTCGCCTTTGCTACCGGCAGCGAGAGCAGCCAGTGCTATTGCCGGTGCGGTGTTTTTCGCAACCGGCTCTAACACGATGGAACTAGAGTCACTATTGCTCGCGCGCAGTTGCTCGGCAACCAAAAATCGATGCGCCTCGTTACACACCACAATTGGCGCGCCTCCAAACGGTTCAACGCGTTTTACAGTTTGCTGGAACAAGCTGGCGTCACCAAACAATTCGATGAATTGTTTCGGGTGTTTAGAACGCGATTGCGGCCACAAACGCGTTCCAGAACCGCCAGACAAAATGACAGGAAGAATGTTAATTGTCGGTGTTCCTTTCAAAAGTGCGAGAATTCTTGCACGTCGGTTTCCGAGATAACGAGACAGCTTTCACTGCTTGAAGCTTATCCAGCGGCCAACTTCGCGCGGGATTTAGCCTTTGTGCAGGAAATCTCAATTTCCAGACGATGCATTTTGTTCATTTAATGGAACAAAAAGCCCCGAAAATTGCGCTTCTCAGATTTTTTTTTCATAAGTGAATAATTTATTCGACTTTTATTGGGAGGTGTTTCTGGAGAAAATGCTCCTAAGCGACGCGAGTTGCTGCCAAATGCGCTTGGTAGACGACAACGTTCCGCGCTAGTTGACGCAAGTTAATTGCGTGCGCCAAGATTACCGCTAGCTGCGCTGTAACCGTGAGAGGTCTGCTGCCGGATCGGTCAGACCCGTCATCGGTAAACCGCCGCAGAAGACAATGACGATGAAAGAAAACTACTATTTCGATAATGCGGCGACGACATGGCCCAAACCCGAACGCGTTTACACTTACATGGACGAGTTTTACCGCAGTTATGGCGTGAATCCCGGGCGTTCGGGGCACGAAATGGCGGTCGAAGCCGAGCGGATGATTAATGAAACACGCCGACTCCTCGGTCAGTTTTTCAATTTCTCCGGTGGCAGCGAGCGAGTGGTCTTTACCCAGAACGCGACCGATTCCCTCAATATCGCGCTCAGCGGCATTTTAAAGCCGGGCGATCACGCGATCAGTACACGCATCGAACACAATTCGGTGATTCGACCGCTCAATCATTTGGAGCGCGATGGTCAGGTTGCCGTCACCCGCGTTAATCACGACGAACAAGGCTACGTGGATCCTGAAGAAATCCGCGCAGCGCTGCGACCCGAAACCAAAGTCATTGTGGTCAACCACGCCTCGAACGTTCTCGGTACGGTTCAGGATGTCGCCGCGATCGGCAGGATTGCACGTGAAGCCAACGTGACCTTCATTGTCGATAGCTGCCAAAGTGCCGGCGTGCTGCCTGTTGATATGGCCGCAATGGGTATCGATATCCTCGTATTTACCGGGCACAAAGGCCTGTTCGGCCCAATGGGCATTGGTGGTCTGGTGGTGGGTGAGAACATCGAGATACCTCCGGCACGCGTTGGCGGTACCGGCGTCGACTCGATCACCCCATTCCAACCCGATGCTTACCCCTTTCACCTGGAAGCGGGCACTGTCAGCCTGCCCGGTATTGCCGGTCTGAATGCTGCGCAAAAGTGGTTTGCCGATCTCGGCAGGGATCAGCTTGGCGATGACGCAAACGACAAGAGTCACGCCGAGTTGTGCAGTGCCGCGCTTGCACAAATTGAGGCACGCGAGCTCGGCCACGTGAACGCGTTAGCCACAGCGTTTCGCGCAATTGACGGAGTCAAGGTCTACGGACCGCAAAATGGCTCACATCGCGTCGCTACGCTGTCGATGAATATCGGTGCTCTACCGGCCGATCAAGTCGGTACAATGCTTGATGCGGATTACGGAGTATGCGTACGGCCCGGGCTGCACTGCGCGCCACTGGTTCACGAAGACGCCAACACCGTACCGCAAAAAGGCACCGTGAGGTTTTCACCCGGTTATTTCACTGACGCAGAAGACATTGCACAAGCGATTGAGGCGGTGACTGAACTCGCGGAAATGTAAGCAAAGGTAATTTCAGATTTGCACGTTTTACTAGTAATCGCACACGGCAGTCGGCGCTGCGAATCCAACAACGAAATCCGGCAATTCGTTAAAAATATCGCGCAGCACGGTCGCAATGCGTTCGACAGCACGCGCGTGGCGTTTCTGGAGCTGGCCGAACCATCGATAGAAACCGCTGTAGACGAGTGCGTGCACGACGGTGCGTCGCAGATTACAGTCGTGCCCTATTTTTTGTCCGCCGGCTATCACGTCGCCAGAGACGTTCCGGAAATTCTCGCAGCCAAACAAACGCAGTACGCCAAAGTGCCGATCAACACAAAAGCATATATCGGTCGGTCCGCTGAAATGATCGATCTCGTTATCGACGCTGCGCTCGACTAATCATCGCCTGCTTATCGGGACACAACAGAATGTCTTTGATGCTTACACCAAGCGAAAAATCCATCGCGCTTCAAGACCAGCTAAGCGCATTCTTCGAGCAACACATTTATCCAAACGAAGACGAATATAAAGCGCAGTTGGCAAACGCTCAGAATCGATTTGCAACGCTGCCACTGATCGAGTCACTCAAGCAAAAGGCGCGCGCCGCAAAACTCTGGAACTTGTTTGTACCACCGGAATTTTCGCAATACAGCGAACACGGTGGAATCAGCAACGTCGACTACGCGCCGCTGGCCGAAATCATGGGGCGCATCCTCTGGTCAGCTGAAGTATTTAACTGCAGTGCGCCGGACACCGGCAATATGGAGGTGCTGATGAAGTACAGCACCGATTCGCAACGCGCGCGTTGGTTGCCCGGTTTGCTAAGCGGCGAAACACGCTCGTCCTACGCCATGACCGAACCGGCGGTGGCCTCCAGCGACGCCACCAATATCGAAACCCGAATTGAGCGCGATGGCGACGAATGGATCATCAACGGACGCAAGTGGTTTATCACCGGTGCGATGAACGAACGCTGCCGTTTGTTTATCGTTATGGGAAAATCTGACCCAGACAATCCTGATCGCCACAAGCAGCAGACACAGATTCTGGTGCCGTGCGACAGCCCCGGCGTCGAAGTGATTCGTCCGCTAACCACGCTGGGTTACGACGACGCGCCGCTCGGCCACGCAGAGATCGTTTTCGACAACGTGCGCGTGCCGGCAGAAAACGTTCTTCTGGGCGAGGGGCGCGGCTTCGAAATCGCACAGGGAAGACTTGGCCCAGGGCGTATGCACCATTGCATGCGTTTAATCGGCGCGGCACAGCGCGCGTTAGAATTCGCTTGTATTCGCGCTGAGGCACGAACAACGTTTGGGCGCAAACTCAGTCAACATCAATCAGTGCGTGAAGACATAGCGCGTTCATTTTCCGAAATCGAAATGGCGCGCTTGCTTGTGCTAAAAACCTGCGCAGCCATGGATGAATGCGGCGCACAAGCCTCGCGCGATTTCATCGCCGCGTGTAAAACCAGTGTTCCGATCATGGCGCAAACGGTGCTCGACCGCTGCATGCAAATTCATGGCGCAGGCGGATTGACAGAAGATTATTTCATGGCGGAGGCGTTCAACTACGCACGCTGGTGCCGACAGGCGGACGGACCTGATCAGGTACATTTAATGGCTTTGGGGCGTTCGTTAATTGCGAAATATTCAAGCGCCGACTAACGATGAGCGAATCGCTTGCCTTAGACGACGAACAACTCGCCGAATACTTGCGCAAATACCTTCCGCAATTTCACGGATCGCTTGTCAGTGAAAAATTTTCAAGCGGTCAATCGAACCCGACTTACAAAATTCAATGGGCTGACGGACACTGCGTGTTGCGCCGAAAACCGCCCGGCGTATTGCTCAAATCTGCACACGCGGTAGAGCGCGAATTTCGTGTGATGCGTGCATTGCAAGACACGGCCGTAGCCGTGCCAAAAACCTTTCATTTGTGCGAAGACGAGTCCGTTATCGGCAGCGTTTTCTTTGTGATGGAAATGGTCGAAGGCGATATCTATTGGCAACCGACTCTGCCAGGACTCCCGGCGCCTGTACGCACGAAAATCTACAACGCAATGTGCGACACGCTTGCGGCTTTGCATAGCGTGGACATCAACTCCATTGGCATGAACGACTTTGGCAAACCGGGTAATTATTTTGCGCGTCAAATCAATCGTTGGACGCAGCAATACCAGGCGAGCGAAACCGAACAGTTCGCGGCCATGAACTGGCTGATCGAATGGCTGCCGGAAAACTTACCGCTGGACGACGGTTCAGCAGCCTTGGTTCACGGTGATTTTCGTTTGGACAATATGATTTTCTCGCCGAATGACCAGCGCGTTCTCGCCTTGCTGGATTGGGAGCTTTCGACTCTTGGACACCCCATCGCCGATCTCGCCTACCAGTGCATGCAACTGCGTATGCCACAGGGCGATCAGTTAAGCGGCCTGCAAAGCGTCGATCGCGGCGCGCTTGGAATTCCAAGCGAACGAGAATACGTTGCACGATATTGCGCGCAGCGCGAAATCGACTCGATTCCTGACTGGCCTTTTTATCTCGCGTTCAGCTTTTTTCGTTTTGCGGCGATTCTGCAGGGAGTTAAAAAACGTGCGATTGAAGGCAACGCTTCGAGCGAACACGCTCACCAATACGGCGCCTTGGTCAACCCGCTTGCGGAGATGGGACAACAAGTTGCCATTGGAGAGTAACAACAGTATTAGGCGGCCAGTGTTTTTTGCGAAGCATTTATCATTGGAATTGTGAACCAGAAACATGACCCCTGCGGCTGCACCGGCCGCACGCCGATTGCGCCCTGATGCGCTGCGACAATTTGACGGGATATGGCTAACCCCATGCCTGTACCTCCAGCGCCAGATTTGGTTCGAGTACTTTGCACAAATTTGTCGAATACACTCTCGCGCTGATCGACCGGAACACCGACGCCCTGATCGGATACGCTGACTTCGAGCTCTGATGCACCCTCAGCGGTATGAATCTCCCGCGTCATTAGCGTCACCGTGGCACTGGTTGGCGAATACTTTGCCGCGTTTGATAACAGATTGCGCACAACTTGTAGAATCCGCTGGTCGTCAAATTGGTATTCACTTTCCACATAGTTGCGATACACCACCGCGATCTCTTTCTCTTTAAAAATCCGCTCAAATTCATTCACGCCGGTTTCAACAACCGACGAAATTGCGTGCGGTTGCAAATCAAATTCCATTTGTTTGGCTTCCAGTTTGGAAAGATCGAGTAAATTGTTAAGGAGACTCATCAAACGTTCGCCTCCAACCAAAATCTTCTCATAATAATTTTTACCGCGATCGTCGTCGTTTTTAAAACGCTTATCGCCAAGACTGGCAAAACTCAAAATTGCGTGCATTGGCGTCCGCAGTTCGTGCGACATATTAGTTAGGAACTCGCTCTTGGCTGCATTCGCCGTCTCGGCCTGTTCTTTTGCCTTCTCCAATGCGAACGTGCGCGACTGCACCATTGCCTGCAGTTCATCGCGGTGCACGCCGGTATTACGCAAGTCGTCAACCATCGAGTTAAACGCGTCACTTAGTTCGCAGAACTCATGCGTCACCATACTGAGGTTTTCGGGTAACTGCGTGTCACGATAGACGTCGTATGTCCGTATAAAATTTGCGAACCGCGTGAGTGGTCGGCCCGCGATGATTGCCGTGACTAAAATACCTGCGGCAAGCACAAGCATTCCCGCAATAATCGAAGCAATTAAAATTTCGTTAATGCGCTTTGTAAAGGCAAGCGCGCTATCTCGATGCGTGGCCGTTAGTACTTGCAAGTCGGTGAACGTCGGAATAATCGCGTCAGCGTGCAGCCATTCGCTATCTGCGAGATCGTACTGCGTGTCATCGGATGTATTCACGGTGTGCGAGCTGTAGATAATACTCCCGTTTAAATCGCGCACCTGCATCGCGGCACTCTTACTCGGCACACCAAAAATTTGCGGCATAAATTGACGTTCATACTGCACCATCACCGCACCCTCGGGGTAGCCGTCGAAATAAACGGGCGTGGCGATAGCCACCAGTTCGGGTGTAATCGAAAGGTAAACCGAATCACTCATCACAGTGTCAACCCAGTCGACCAGCAGCTTTATTTCGCCTCGATGGTTACTGGCGATTACCCGACCTCGGTAGTCTGTCAAATAGACTGCCGCGCCTTCAGGACCAGGCAGTCGCAATGAACGAAACATAATGTCGAGAGCGTCATTGGATACCTGGCTGTCAGAAATGCCGTTTTTGACAAGGTCGTTGCCTGATATCGACTGCGCAGCGTCGATAATTGACGTGATTCGGTTAAACAACTCGCGGGCGATTTCCTGCGCGTCGTCGGAGAGTGTTTGTTTGACATCGTCTTCCATTGACTCGATCACTACATGGCGTACACCCTCGGAGACGGCGATCAGCGCCAAAGCCGCGACCGGGAGAACGCGAACCAGCGCGAACGTCAGGAGCGAACTGCGTTTCTGTTTATTTTCGGCAGGCACAACGCTCAATCAAGAGTGACTGGCCGGATAGCACCGAATTTATCGTATTGGGCCAATGTAAAGTCTGAACTATCGAGCGCATCGTGATCGTCTGGCGTAAACGCGCGCTGGTAAACGCGAACCAGACCATCGTGACGATCGAGGTGCTCGAGTGCATCGCGCACTTCAACCCGATCAGTACTGCCACTCTGTTCAATGGCTTTTTGCAACAATTTGACCAGATCGTAAGCGTGAGCTGTACCAACGGGAGAAATAATTTTTTCCGGGCCACATTGGTTAAACATCGAGCAATAGCGGCGCTGGATTTGCGCAGACTTTTCCGGGAAAGGCGGATCAAAAAATGAGTAGGTCTGCAGAAAAGTCAGATCGATCTGATCAGCGACGTCGGCGATCTTGTCATAGAAATTTCCGCCCGTTATACCCCAGTGCGAGATAATCGGCATCCGCTTATCGGGTGCTCGCTTGACCATCGCGCGGATCACTTTGACACCGTCCAGAGGGTTAGCGACGAGCATCACAGTGTCAACACCCTGTTGATAAAGCGACTCGAGTTCCTCATCAACCGATTTGGGGCGCGTGTTGAACCACTCGACCGGAGCCGCAGGTAAAGCGAGTTTATTGATTGCATTACTCATCGCCGTTTCATTCGAACGCCCCCACGCGGTGTTCCACAGCAATAAACCCGGTCGTTTGGCGCCTTTTTTTATCGCTGCCTTGATCAAAAATTCGCCCGCATACTCGTCGCGAACTGACACGCGGAAAACGTAGTTAGGGGAGTGTCCATTCTCAACTACACCAGTGCCTGCCGCCCATGGTCCAAGGTACACAATTTGCTGTGAGTGGACTGGTTTGAGTTCGGCCATGGCCACCGGGGTGTGCAAGCCTCCAAGCACCGCAACCACATTTGGGTTTTCTGAAAAATCCATGATGTTATCGGCACCTCGAGCGGGTATGCCGCGGTGATCACTGACAGATAATTCCAAGCGTCGACCAAGCACTCCTCCTCTGGCGTTTATTTCGTCGATAGCGAGCATCGCACCACGGCGAATCGCCTCACCCGAGCGCGCACCGCCACGAGACATATCCGCACTCAGTCCGACGACGATCGGAGCGCCGCTGTCGAGTGTGGCGTTCGCGCCCGGCACAAAAGTGAATAAAAACAATAAACCCAAAACCCTTGGCAAACAGAAATGCATCGTTCTCTCCTTCAATCAAAATCATGCAGTGATTGATTTTTCAGTTTATCCCTTACTCCAAGGTCGGCTTTCGAATCGCCGCTTCTTGATTCCATTGGCAGTTAGTCGGCCTCGCAGCTGCCAAACTTTAGTGCGACTACCAGACGCTCGATCCAAAAACGACAGCACCCGCAGACCGATCACGGTATATTTAGAATCCTTTTAATTTGTACGCTTATCCCAATGACCCGCGACGCTGCAACCACTGCAGAACATCAGCCCACACCAATAGCTGCCACGCAGGCCGATATGCGCAACTGTGTGGCGAAGGTCGCAACGGGACCGGAGTACAGCAAAAACTTGAGTCAGGAGGAAGCGCGCGCGGGTATGGCGCTGATGCTCGACGGTCAAGCGGACCTCGTACAGGCGGCGATCTACCTCATTGGCTTGCGCATGAAACGCGAGACCGCAGACGAAAATCGAGGAGTTTTGCAAGCCATTTTAGAACGCCGGGAGCAGACCAGCGTTGAGGTAGACGAGTTAATCGACGTCGCAGACCCTTACAACGGTCAGGTGCGCGGACTTCCGTCCGCACCGTTTCTTGCGCCAGTCCTGGCGGCCTGTGGGGTGCCCGCTTTTTCGCATGGTGTCGCATCTCTCGGGCCCAAGTTCGGCATTACGCACCACCGCGTGTTGCACGCCGCAGGAATCCCCGTCGACCTTAATCCGCAGCAGGCTGCATCGGCAATCGCGGATCCGAATATCGGCTGGGCGTACCTCGATCAGCACGCTTTTTGCCCACTTTTGTATGATCTGGTTGATTTGCGTAACCGCATGATTAAACGCAGCGTGATACACACCATCGAGGTCATGACCAAACCGCTTCGCGCACGCAAACAGACCCATCTGTTAACCGGCTATGTACACAAGGCTTATCCCCCTGTTTATGCAGATCTGGCGCGCTTTGCAGGGTTTGAAAGTGCCGCAATCGTACGCGGCGTTGAGGGCGGTGTTATCCCCTCGCTGCAACAGCCGTCCCGGTTCTATCAGTTTTATTCTCAACGCGAAGAGGATCAATTCATCAGCGTCGAACCGACACAGCTGGGCATCGAAGCGTCGTGGCGCGCGGTGTCTCTGCCAGATGGCGCAAAGTCGATTGAGGGCGGCTCCGAATCGGTATTTGAGAAGGCGGTTGCGTCAATCGTCAAGCAAGGTGAAGCGGCGCTTGGGGGTAAATCAGGCGCGGTGTTCGATAGTTTGATGTACGCTGCGGCAATTGCGCTTTTGCATCTCAACCGGTTTGATACGTTGACCGATGCTGCTGAGCATGTGCAAAAAATACTAAAATCGGGCGCGGCGTTCGACCGCTTTGTCGCGATGCGCGACCCGTCGAAAAACTAAAAAAGTAAAATCACTGCAGCGACCCGCAGCCGAAGTTAACCATCACGCCGGCGCTTGCGCGTTGGGCTGCGTTACCAGAATCGGGGAGTTGTAACCAGGGACATCGATCCGATTGATCACGATTCCAAACGCTTCACTGCACACATCACTTGAGAACACCTCGTCCGGGCTGCCGAGACACTGTAGTTGGCCTTCAGACAACAAGGCCACCCGATCAGCATAAGTGGCGGCGAGATTTAGATCGTGCACAACGGCTAAAACACCGATTTTTTGTTCGGCAGCCAACCGCCGTGCGATTGACAGAATATGGTGCTGGTGCGCGATATCGAGCGCCGACGTCGGTTCATCCAACAACAGATACCGGGCCAAAGTTGCCTCCGGTTCCCAAATTTGCGCAAGCACCCGGGCAAAGTGCGTGCGCTGGCGCTCCCCGCCTGAAAGTGTCGTTATTTCGCGGTTTAGCATGTCGGTGATGCCGGTGAGCTCGGCAACGTGTGCGACGATGTTTTGATCTTTTTGCGGATTGTGTTCTGCAACATGCGGCGACCGTCCCATCTCTATGATTTCGTTCGCGCGAAAAGGAAAACTGGTGTTCGAGTCCTGCGGCAGCACCGCGCGCAACTGCGCAAGGCGCAAAATATCGATTTGGTTGATCGGCACATTGTCAAAGCACACTTGCCCCGCGTCAGCAGGTAAATCTCCTGCCATGACTTTAAGAAGCGTACTCTTGCCGGCGCCGTTGGGCCCTATTACTGCCAGTACCTCGCCGCAAGCAAGACTCACTGAAACATCGTCGAGCAAGGTGGAAGCGCCGCGTGTAACGGTGATCGAATCGGCACTCAGCATTACAGGAACACCCGCTTATTCCGCCGCATCAACAACCATATAAAAAATGGCCCACCGATGACTGAAGTGATGATGCCAATCGGAAGTTCAGCAGGCGCGACAATAGTGCGCGAAACCAAATCCGCAGCCAACAACAATACTGCACCCAGTAACATGGCACCCGGCAACAGGCTTCGATAGTCCGGACCCACGATCAAACGGAGCAAATGCGGCACGACCAAACCGATAAATCCGATGATACCGGTGACGGCGACCGACGCACCGACGGCCATTGCAACCAGCAATATCAAATGCCGCTTAAGCGGTTGCAAATCAAATCCAAGGTGGCGTGTTTCTGCTTCGCCTAATAACAGCGCATTGAGCGCGCGCGCGTACAATGGAACCAGCACAATGGCGAGGAGTATAAAAGGTGCAGCGCCGCTAAAGCGCGACCAGGTGGTTCCGCCGAGGCTACCCATCGTCCAAAACGTTAGGGTCCGCAATTGCTCGTCATCGGCTATGTACGTCAATAGGCCGATTCCCGCTGAGGCGATCGCGTTAATTGCAATCCCGGCCAGAAGCACGGTAGCTGCGTCGGTGTACCCCGCGCGTGTACCGATACGGAACACGATAATCGTTGTCACCACGCCACCTGCAAACGCTGCGACCGGGAGCGTTGCGCTGCCCAGAACGTCCGTTAGGCCGCTGAGTACGGTCGAACCCAACACTATGACCGCAACCGCCGAGAACGCGGCACCGCTGGAAACGCCGATTAGCGTGGGGTCGGCCAGCGGATTTCGAAACAAACCCTGCAATGTCGCACCAGCAACAGCCAGGCCCGCGCCAACCAGAATACCCAGTGCGACCCTTGGTGCGCGAATTGATAACAGCACTGCCTCTTGCTGGGGAGTGAAGGTCGTGACAAGTTCCTGCGCGGATGTAACGCCAACTGAATTAAGCGCAATGGCGACGACCTGGAGTGGTTCGATGACGACAGGGCCGACACCCAACGCAATGATCGTCACGGCCAGTAGCGTGACAGCTAAGACCCCAATTAACCAGAAATGTTGATCCCGGTTGACCCGCCAATGCAGTAATTCGCGGAGCCGAGCGTGCAGCGGTTGCCGCAGTGGAGCTTTCGCGCGCGCGTTCGATTCACGCGGCAAGGATGCACTCACTGGGTTGCACTGGCCTGACTCGACAGCTGCGGGTGCAACTTCGCCGTAAAGTCCGCTACGGCTTGCGGGGTTCGAGGCCCAAGTCCGAGCAGGTAGAGTCCGTCCATCGCGACGATGCGTTTATTCAACCCCGCGGGCGTTGCCGCAATCCCCGGGATTTCAAGCAGCTTATCAAGCCCACCCATCATGGCCAGCGTTCGATTGGTGACCAGAATGGCATCGGGTGCTGCGGCCACCAATGACTCCGCACTGATCGGTTTGTAACCTTCATAACCGTCTGTCGCGTTACGCCCTCCCGCCAATTCAATAATGCCGTTGGCGGCAGTATTGACGCCGGAGGCCAGAGGCGAACCCCGGCCGATGCTCAACAGAAAAAGGACAGCCGGTTTTTTGTCGATAGTCGCAACACGGGCGCTTTGCCGGGAAAGCTGCGATTCAACGCTCGCTGCCAATTCCTCGGCGGACTGAGCAAGGCCTATTGCCTGTCCGGTTCCGCGAATTTTTTTGGCAATACCCGCAGCCGTTGGATCGTTTTCGAGAATCGTTACCTGCACACCAACACCGCGGATTTGTTCAAGGGCTTCAGGTGGACCTGCATCGACGGTTGTAATGACCAAATCAGGATTTAGTGAGAGAACACCTTCTGCCGACAGGTTTCTTAGATAACCGACTTGGGGCAGTCCGCGTGTCGATTCGGGCCACAGACTGGTGGTGTCGACACCGACGATCCGCGCTTGCGCGCCGAGGGCATAAATGATTTCAGTGACGGCACCGCCGACGGAAACGATCCGTTGGGCAGGTTTATCGCTGGCAAGCGCAAGCTTGGTTAGCGCGAGCAGCGCAATTGCCAAGCCGCAGCGCCACGTGACTTTCCCAATGCGTGGGTGTTGAATTTTCTTCATCAGGCTGTCTGTTCGATTGTAGGTAGGGCGTTAACCATCTGACGCCATTCCGGCAATTCAGCGAGCCCGGGTTTGCGCTCTCCGAATATGTAAGCGATCACCTCACCGTCGACATCGAATAATTCAAGTGAAGTCACATCGCCGTCGACGGTTGGTTTGCGAACGACCCATGCGCTATCGATTGCATCATCGCGCAGGTGCAGGTTGAAACGTTCATCGAGCACGTTGAACCAGGGGCCAACCCTTTTCAGTTTGCACACAGGTCCGGTGTGAATTTGGATCATGCCCTTATTGCCGACAAAAATCATAATGCTCTGACACGCATCGGCAAGACTTTGCATGAATTCTTCGAACAATTCAGGATCGGTTTGGCGCGCAAATTCACTGCCGCCCAACCGCAGGGCCTGGGTGCGCGACAACTTGTATCGGTTTTGCAGATCGAAAAAATCGTGTGTGTCTTGCAAACCACGCCACTCCGAGCGAAACGCCTCCACGTCGACCTCGCTATCCGCGATCTCAACTTCAGCGGTCGGCTTTGCCGTCACCTCAATATCAGTGGATTGGTTGTCACTGATGTACTGCTCAACAATCTCTTTATAAACGGCGAAATCGCTTCCGTCGGTCAGGTAAATCTTGTGAATAGCGGCACCCGACGCGTTAAAAAACTGAAGACTGTGTCGCTCGCCGCTTTTGGTGTCTTCAGTCACCGAAAACGCATGGTGCCACTGACTCAGAAAAATCCGCAGATCAATTTCCTTATCGAGCACTAACCCCATCTTACCCATGATGCGCACATTGTTATAAACGCCGATTTTCTCGTGTACCGCGTTATCGTTCCGCGTGAGAGCCATGACCTCGCCAATTGTGGCAACGGATTTGATCAACGTACCCCAATCACCACGCAAACGCGTGACACCGTCTCCACACCGCGTTGCGATCAACTCAGCCTCACTGACGCCTAATGCCTGCGCCGCATCCCGAATTCGCACTTTTGGGTTATCGTCTCGAAACGATTGCCAGACTTCAGCAAGGTTTCCCGAAGATGGCATTTGCTGATTAGCAGTTAACGACATGATATCAACTCCACAGTTAATCAGTATTTGGCGACCCCAAAGCGCGTTCGCCTGAATCACGCTTTGGGTTGCCGGTTAAAACAGAATCACTCCAGTTCTGTGTATCTAATGGTGTAGTTGCCACTGGTTCCAGTTGTCGGGTCGTAGTAGCTGAGTATTTGCAGTTTATACTGCGCATCACCTGTGTCGATAGCATATACGCGATAGTTTGACCACAGTCTGCGTTGGCTTTGCAGGTTGTAGGCGTACCAATCGTCAAACACACTGGATGTCGCGTCCGCTCCCCAGGCGATGAATGTGTCAGTCGGATTCCCTTGAACAAAGCTGTCTGCACCTGCCTGATCAAGCGGCCCGAAACTCACGCCTGATGTACCTTCACCGTATACGCCCCCATTGGTCCAGATGTTCCATCCGCGACCGTCGGCGGTCACTTCAACCAACAAATCCCAGGTTGCCGCCGCCGTTGTGCAATCAACTTCAAGTGCAGTGTCGATGTCGTAACAGAGCTGACCACCTGCGGCACCAATCGCGGCTGTCCACTGTGTTGCCGTGGTAGCAAATCCAGCATCGGCTACGCCTTGAATGTACAAATCGAGCGTGATGCCGCGGTTGGGTTGATCGATCGCGGTGACGTTAAATTTGGCGTAGCTGTCCCCATTCGCACCCCGGATCAGGTTCCATACATCCGGGTTTGGCAACACTGAGAATGACGACGACTCGTATAACCACCAGCTGTCACTGGTGCCATCGCCAATGATATTCGTTGCAAATGTGTCGGTGGTGAACGTCAGGCTGCTGAAGTCGGTAACGTCGTTTATGGCATTAAGCTCGGAATCCGGCGACGCGTTGGTGAATACGGAAACGTTGGGTGAGCCGTCTGAGTTGTAAAAGTCGTCCTGCGAATCCGCAATGGCTCCAGTAACAACACCGGGACCAGCATCACCGCCATTTAACGCAAGCGCGGTCCGGCGAAGCGAAATATGCCAGTCTGTTGAAGCGGCTGCATCGGCCGTGGAGAGGTCAACCGTTTCGCCAGTATCGAGATTAAAGTACGCAAAATCGGTAAAGCTTGTTGCGTCAATCGTGCGTTCGGTAAATCCGGATTCATCGCCGGTGTCTCCATCCTCATCGCTGTCGCTGTTGCTGCTCGATCCGCCGCCGCAGGCGATCAGCATCGAAGACATCATCAGAGGCAAAACAAGTCGTGCAAATCCAGTTGTGTCAGGTTTAACGAAAATCATTTTTAATATTCCTGTTTTTGTAGTCTTTGGAGTTTTAACGGAAAAAACGCACGCCCACGTAAACAAAACGACCCTCATCAGGTCTGTTGTCAGTGCCGTCAAAACGGGTGCGGTGTTTATTGCCGATATTGTCGATGCCGGCGAACACGCTTAGGCCGTCATCAATCAATTTGTTTATTTTGATATCCCAGGTTTCCCACGAGGGTGATTCGATCGTGTTGTCGACATCGATAAATTCCTCGCTCTGGTGTCTACCAAGCAAAGTGATGTCCAAATCCCAGGGCGCATGTTGATAGCGAAGCTCTGTTTTCAGTTGATGCTCCGGACGATCGGGCAGCGTGTTGCCGGTATCTTTGTCTTCAGCATCGAGATAGGTGTAGGCGAGGTTGTAGCGCCACTGATTATTCAATTGTTGTCCGTAACTGAGCTCGAGTCCCTGCGTCCGTGCCCGCGCGATGTTGACGTACTCGAACAACTGAACACCCGGAACATTCTGAACAGCCGCCACGTCGGTTTCAATTAAGTCGTCAATGTCATTGTAAAAAAGATTGATGTCGAAGCGATAAGAAGGGCCGATCACCTCAGTGCCGAGTTGGATGCTCAATGATTCTTCGGGCTGGAGATCGGGGTTGCCAAGCACCATATAGCCGAGGTGTGAATGATCAAAAATAAAGAAACGCTCTTTGAGGTTTGGAACGCGATAACCACTTCCAACCGCTGCACGGACGCGTGTTTGAGCACTGCCGATCCAGCCCGGTGAGTACAGCAGGCTCACTTTTGGTGCGACGTGACTGCCGAAGTCAGAATCATCCTGCGCACGCGCGCCAAGGACAATCTCGGTTCGATCACCAATGAAAATATCATCCTGCAAATAAACTTCGAGGTTGTCGCGCTCCGCGTCACTCTGTATTTCCTGCGTCTCGAGAACAACCGCACCGTCAAGTCGCCGCTGAAACTGGTCAAGTGACTCGTCGAAGTAGACTATCCCACTCGTCACGATTTGGTTGTCGCCAACAGGTTTGTCCCACTGTAATTCTATCTTTGCCGTATCGATGTCCGCCTCACGGCTTTGATCAACCGCAGTGGTTGCAATTACATCCTGCTCAGTGTCGTCCTCAAAAGTTTCGAACATCGCATAAGCGCTGATGCGCGAGTCATCCTGTAAGGTGCGGTTCCCGCCAACTGTTAGACTATTTCTCACAGCCAGCTCATTCTTATGCCGACGAATCTCGCCATCCGGTGTACCCGGCGCCAGCGTCGCGATGCGATTCTGTATATCTTCTCGATAGAATCGTGGCGACAAGAAAACTTCGCTTTGCTCATCAGGCCGATAGCTAAGACGGGCGGTTAGATTGGTCTTACTCCCCTCATCCCCCTGTGTCGCAAAGGTTGATGAATCCAGATCATAGCCGTCGCTGTCGCGGACATCGCCCGTTAACAGCACCGACCATTTGTCCTTTTGCAGTGAGAAATTGCCACCAATGTGCCGGGCAGCGACTGCATCTGCATCGTCGCGGTCATCATCACCCCAGCTGCCACCGTCAACGGTCACTGACCAAGCAACAGGCTTTTCTGACTTGCGCGTTATGACGTTAACAACACCACCCATTGCCGAGCTGCCGTAGAGTGCCGATGACGCACCCTTGACGATCTCGATACGTTCAATTTCTGCCGTGGAAATCTGGGTCAGATCAACGGTGGATCCGGTACTCGCCGAAATTGGTTCACCGTCGATCAAAACGAGAACGCGATCAGCATCGAGCCCTTGCAGCCAAACACTGTAACCGCTTTTGCCATGGATTCTTTTAAGGTAAAGCCCCGGAACAGATTTGAGTGCCTCGTACAAATCGCGCGCGTGTGTGCGTTCAATTTGTTCTCGGTTTACCACCTCGGTGCGCACCGGAACGTCGATCAGTGCCTTTTCGGTCCGAGTGGCAGTGACGACCACTTCATTTAGCTGATAGAGCTCTTGCGCATTCGCGGTAATTGACAAACACAGGAATGGCGCAGTTAGCGCGCTGGTCTTCATTGCACGCAAACGCGCACACCTGAGTTTGTAACGGGTATTACACATGGCACACCGAATCTTGAATCAGTCAATCCGTTCTCACTGCCTAACGCCTTCGCGCCAGGTGGCTAGTGTGCGCCGAATTGACCGGCGCTACTGGAGCTATTTGGTCAAGATGAGTTTATTTTGGCGAGTAATGCGAAGTCTATACTCCGCACCGGCGTGCTCGATTACCAGGTGCTTCGAGACCCCTTCGAACAATTCCTCTGTACTAATACGCTTCAAGGACTCAGTTTCAACACAGTGCTGTGCATTGGATACTGAGCTACGTGGGTTTAGTGCAAGTTGATTTCTCACGATACGACCTCTTTGACAGTTAAACCTGACAGTCATCCTACTTGTAACAGTGATGATAATGATAACGATTATCATTTATCAAATGCAACTTATTTTTAGAACTTTTTTAGTCGATTGCCAAGTACTTTAACTATCTGTCATTCTCGTAACGGTGAAATCCCGCTTATCAATGTCGCGTTAGTCTCTGAATTTCCAGAAATTTTGCGAAAACACAGCGCTAGCTTCGCGCGTTTTCAAGAGCCGATATCCTTGCTTCCAAAGGCGGGTGACTGGAGAAAAACGCCTGCATTTTTCCGGCGTTGATCGCTAAAGCCGCCATTTCATCCGGCATGGGAGGTGCATCGTGCGCCTGCTGCAAGCGCTTCAGCGCGTTAATCATATTTGCGCGACCCGCGAGTCGCGCCCCTGCCGCATCAGCGCGAAACTCGCGCCAACGCGAAAACCACATCACGATCATCATCGCCAGAATCCCGAAAACGAATTCGGCGATCATTGAAACAATCCAGAAGGCCGGCCCGTGGCCACGCTCAACCTTGAACACAAGTCTGTCCACCAGATGACCCACAATTCGGGAGAGGAAAATGACAAACGTGTTGACCACGCCCTGAATCAGCGCGAGCGTCACCATATCGCCATTGACCACATGCCCCACCTCGTGCCCAAGGACAGCCTCGACCTCGCCTTTTCCCATCGATCGCAGCAACCCTGTACTGACCGCGACCAGCGCATCGTTCCTGTTCCATCCGGTTGCGAACGCATTTGGTGAGGGGTGATCGAAAATTCCTACTTCCGGCATTTTGATGCCCGCGTCCTCGGCCTGTTTCTTTACCGTTTCGAATATCCAGCGTTGGGTGGCATCTCTGGGCTGCTCGATCACGCGCACGCGCATGCCGCGCTTGGCCATCGTTTTCGACAACAAAAGAGAGATCAGCGAACCCGCAAATCCAATGATGGCGGAATACACAATCAATGCGTTGAGATCCAGCGAAACGCCGTTTTCCTGTAACAACCCCTCGAAGCCGAGCAGACGAAACGTCAGGCTTATCAGCGCGATAATGGCGAGGTTGGTCCCGAGAAAAAGTCCGATACGAAGCATGGCGCGCTCCAAATGAAGTGTTGGGTGTTGTCCAGTCGAACAATTAAATAAGTACGTCAACACCCGAATTCAATGCTTCGAGCCGTGGCCTCAGGACGCTTAAGATTGAATGAGTTTGGGACAGCTACCTCGGGGAACAGTCGATGGTGGTAAAACTTAATTGAGTCCTGACTTGATGCGAAGAGCAAAACATTTGAATACGCCACACCCGCGCCCATCAGTGATGCGCAACGCGTTCACACGCCGCGACGATTGGTGTATCTAAAACGGCGCGAAATCGTCGCTGATTTCCGTTGGCACCGTCCATCGATGCTTTGCATCGACAAGGCGCTCTTCGTCAGTGAAACGCGGGATCTGCATCCGATCACCGTACAACCAGAGCACGAGATTGGCGCGCGAGCCGCTGGTAATAGGTTGCGCCGCGTGCGGAACGCTGCCCCGATGAATCATTGCAACCCCGGGCTTGAAAACAGTGCGCTTGACCTGTCCTGAATCCGTGTTGATGAAATCCACTTCCGAACCGGTGAATGCCTCGTCTGGCAAATTCATGTTGATGTTCAACGTCGCCGCGGATGCATCGGTATGCGGTCGCAGTGACGCATCCGTATCGGCCTGATAGTGAATGGAGAATCCGAAAGTCTGGGTGTCATAACCGAACACCTCGGGGAACAGCAGGCGCGCGATCGGGCGCATATACGTGTCCAGTAGTTGCTGGTAAAACGCCTGGAACCCGGGCGCCGCCAGATAACCCTCGGAGCGCACATCTAGCATGGCACCACCGCGATTCAATGCGATGCCGTAGGGCGGGCGCAGAGGAATACCCGCATCCGCCGCGCTATCAAAGTAGTTGCGTAAGCTCGCGATCTTTTCCGGGTCGAAGAACTGACAGGAATAAACGCCAGGCACTTCTTCATGCCACAGGGCGCGCACGGCCGCTTCTTTGCTCGGATCCAACCATGCATCAGCAACAGCTTCACGCAGGTGTTGATCCAAACACGTTTCATTTATTTCGGGCAGATCGCTTTGCGATTGCTCCTCCCATTCACGCCACGCGTCGCGCAGCAATCCGCGATGTGTATCCCAAAATTGTTGCACCGAGAGATCGCGCTGAAGCATCGCGTCGCGTGACGGCATTGGCAATGCGCGTGCGCGCTGCAGCTGACTGTTCGACGCACTGGCTTGAAGTGTGACTGAATTGTTCATCTGTGTTCTCTTAAACGCAGCAGAGTTACTGCCGTGAGGGCCAACCCACCGCGTTAATCCTGTAAATTGCGAAGTGTGGATTTATTTAAGTTTCTCGAGCAGCGATTCCATCTCACGGCATAAGGCTGCGTTTTTATTAGGGTCGAGTGCGTCCGGATGGGGCGAAGCAAAATCACCTGCGTCGTTGTCAAAATACTGACCGGACGCTTGCGCGAATTCCTCGGACAGCGCGGCCCGCACAAGAATGCCGGCACCGATGCCGATGTCGTTGCCCGGCATGCCGAATCCCTCTTTCACCATTTTTGTGGCAAGCAGGGACCCTGGATTCACCGCAACGATGAGCGGCGCCGCGTCGCCGAGCGTATCGGCCAGATGGCGCGTCCACATGGTGATAGCCAATTTGCTTTGGCCGTATGCTTCGAACTCGTTATCAAGTTTAATCTTGCCGCTGAGCGCCTCGTAATCGACCGAGGACTGCGCCGCTGACGACAGGTTTACCACGCGCGAATCGCGGCCCATAACCGGCAGCAAGCGCTGCGTGAGCAGGTATGGCGCGAGCGTGTTCACGACAAAGCGCACGTCGAGATCATCGTCGGTGATCGGGTGCGGCGTGCGAAATATGCCGGCGTTGTTGATCAGCACATCGAGAGAGGCGTGTTTGTCGCGCACGCTGTTCGCCAGGGCAGCAACATCGCGCATGCGCGAAAGATCGGCGAGGTAGGTCTCGATTACTGCACCCGGCGCCTGATCGGCAACGGTTCGTTCGGCGGCGGCCAACTTTTCCGCGTTGCGTCCGTGCATCAGGAGCGTGTGTCCTTTTTGCGCCAGAATCTTTGCCGTTTCCAGGCCGATGCCGTCGGTGGCGCCTGTAATGAGAATGGTTTTGTTCATGCTGTCGCTCCAGATTTCGGGTGGGCTGTCATACGCTCACGCGCTGATGTCGATAACCACTTTACCAAGCGCTTGCCCACTCTCCAGACGGGCATGCGCCTGTGCCGCCTCAGCCAGACTGTGGTGCTGATCATCCAGCACCGGGCGCAGACCACCCGCGTCAACAATCGTTGCCAGCTCTGAGAGAATGCGACCGTGCTCAGCGCGGCCGTGATTGTGAATCATCGGAATCAGCATGAACACGACGTGCAGTGACAGGCCCTTGAAATGGGCGACCGAGAGATCGAGTTCAACCAATGACACGGTCGACGCCACCTGACCATTGAGCGCCGCCGCCTCAAATGAATTGGCCATGTTGGCGCCGCCGACGGAATCGAACACCAGATCGAAACCTGCACCAGCGGTGTGCTTTTCGACATAGTCTGCCACGGCTTCGGTCTGGTAATTGATGCCGGTTGCACCCAGCGCCTCAATCAGGGCAAGTTGCGGCTCGCCGCCGCCGGTTGAGAATACGTTGGCCCCAAAGTGGCGTGCCAGCTGCAGCGCGACGTGCCCAACGCCGCCGGATCCGCCATGCACAAGGACATTTCGCTCAGGCGCGATGCCTGCGCGTGTTAAGCCTTCATAAGCCGTGATGCCAACCAGGGGCAGCGCGGCGGCCTCGCGCATGCCAATCGTTTTGGGTTTGTGCGCGATCAACTGCGCGTCAGCGACCATATACTCGGCCAGTGACCCCGCAAGATCGAGAAGTCCCCCGGCGCAGCCAAAGACTTCGTCTCCCACTGCGAAACCCGCGACGTCGGCCCCAAGCGCTTCGATTGTGCCGGCGAAATCCATTCCCAATACGGCGGGTGGCTCGGGTGATAACGGCAGATCGCGCCCCATCTGGCGGATCATGGTGTCTACCGTGTTGACGCTGCAGGCAGCGATTCGAACTAACACCTGCCCGGCCTGCGGTTCGGGAGTCGGAATGTCCTGAAGCTCGAGCACATCGGGGCTGCCAAATGATTTAATAACGCTGGCTTGCATGGATTTGAACCGTTCTGAAATTACGATGCGTCTAATTTTATTGATTCTTATTGTGTTTATAATTGGCTACATAAAAGAATCAGTTTCAACGAAATCTATATAAAAATGAATATTGAGCATCTCAAGCTGTTCATTCGCATCGAATCGACACAGAACATTAGCCGCGCCGGTAGCGAACTGGGGCTTTCGCCCGCCGTGGCCAGTGCGCACATCAGTAAACTGGAAGAGAATCTCGGCGTACGACTGGTCCATCGGACCACCCGAAAAGTGGCATTAACCGAGGAAGGTCGGGCCTTTCTGCCGCACGCCGAAGAGGTGTTATCCAGCGTGGAGGCGGCCCGAGCTGCGGTCGGGGTCGGAAGCGCCAGTCCGAGCGGCAGATTGCGAATTACCCTGCCCGCATCCTTTGGTCGAATGCATGTGCTGCCCGCGCTAAAGCAGTTTCTTGCCGGGTATCCGCAACTCAGGCTGGATATTCGATTCTCGGACACGGTTGTTGATATGGTCGAGGGCGGATTTGACGTGGCGATTCGCATCGGGGAACTCGAGGACTCCGGTCTGATCGCTCGCAAGCTGGCTCCGGACCGCAGAATCCTCTGCGCCTCACCTGACTATCTGCGCGAACACGGGGTACCGCAAAAACCGGCTGATCTGAAGCACCACCAGTGCATCACGCTGGTGCAGATGGAGACGTGGTTTTTTCGATCGGGCGATTCGGAACAACGGATTCGAGTAAATGGACACATCCGCACCGACAGCGGCGACGCAGTTCGCGATGCATGCGTTGCAGGTCTGGGTATCACTATCAACTCGCGGTGGAGCGCGTATCAGGCATTGGACGGCGGTCAGCTTGTGGAGGTGTTGCCCGACTATCCGCTTGTTTCCAACTCGGCGATCTGGGCGGTGTTTCCAAGCTCCCGACTTATCGCACCGAAAGTGCGTGCATTCGTTGATTACTTTTCCGCGCGCTTTAAGGGTGCGCCGTATTGGGAGAGTTAAGCTTCGACGGTGTAAGTCAGAAAAAGCAGTAATCGGACTGGACACACAAAAACTCGATACCAGAGAAACAGCCTTCTCGACGAATTCGGTGTTTCGCTGATCGGCCCAGATTAGCTAAAACGAAGCCCCCAGCAACGGCAATCGAACCATAGATTGGTGCTTCGTTGTTTTAGTCGCTGTCAATTGCCCTTGAACATGCCTGGAGAGGCTGCATCATCTGGTGGAGATGCGCGCATCGGCATCGACGCGGGCCTGTGAACTGCAACACCAATCATCACCATAACAACTCCAATTACATCAACGGGACTGGGTATCTGGCTTAGAACAATGACGCCGATGATCGTTGCAGTAGCGGGCAGTAGTGCTAGCAAAAACGCAAAGCTGGCACGAGGCAGCCGCGACATAGCGAGTTGGTCGCAGACATACGGGATCACCGATGAGCAAATACCGACACCGATCCCAGCAAGCACCAGCAACGGTGCACCAAATGCTTCGAGAGCTTGAAAAAACCCTATCGGCATCACGAAAACGAACGCCGCCATCATAGCGGCTCCAAGCCGCTCAACGCCTTGAGACGCCCCATCTTCAGAAATTTTATGGCCGAGGATGATATAGAGAACGAAAAGGCTGCCATTTAGGATCGCCCAGAATAGTCCGAGCAAGTCAGATGTAAGCGCATCACCATCAGCGGCCAATAACGATGGACCGTCAATCAAAAGCGCAACGCCGAATATGGTGACAACGAAGGCGAGGACATTTCGCGCTGTGCGCAAGCCCCATAACGCGATGCCAATGGTTCCGACGAACTCGATTGCGGCAACTAAGGCTATCGGCAACCTGTCGAGTGCCAGGTAAAACGAGGTGTTCATCACCGCGAGACAGAAACCGACGGCAAGCAGCAAAAAACGCTCACGATGGCTGGCGTTCTTGAATGTTCGCCAAGGCTTGGTGATCGGCACGAACACAAAGGCCGCTGAGGCAATCCGGAACCACGCAACGCCCAGCACACCTACGACAGGAAACAGCAACACCGCGAACGCTGGACCGAGGTAGTGAAACACGGCAGAAACGCCGAACCAAACATGCGGTGGGACTGCCCCTGAGACGCGCGACATGGTGCCAGCGGCTGTGGCAGGTGGGGCATTTTTTGGAGCTTGATACGTCACGCATATATCATGAAAGGTATAATGAGAAATCTATATGGTGTTTTTGTCTAAATAGATCCAAGATGATTGATCTTAGAAAGCCTAAATCGGCTAAAAACCTTCGAATCGAAGTTTCTGATATTGATAGCATTGACGCGAAGATACTTCGAGAGCTTAGCGAGGACGCTCGAATTCCCCGCGCTGAACTCGCCCGCCGAATTGGTCTGTCTGCGCCGAGTGTCGCCGAGCGCGTCCGGCGCCTTGAGGAGACGGGTGTCATCACGGGGTACGGTGCTCGAATCAACCCGGCACGTCTTGGCTATGGCCTCACGATACTTATCCGTGCGCGGCCTCTTCCGGGTCAGATGAAGAGCATGATTGATGCGATATGCGAGACACCCCAAATAGTTGCTTGTGACAGGGTGTCAGGTGAGGATTGTTTCATCGCCCGAGCACATGTGCGGGACGTCGCGGAGATGGAAGAAGTCATCGACAAGATTGTCCCGTTTGGCGCGACAAACTCGTCTATCGTTCAATCGTCACCCTTGAAAGAGCGCTTGGTCGAACTTTGAGTTTCCGCTGAAT
Source organism: Pseudomonadota bacterium (assembly GCA_039029275.1). Taxonomy (GTDB): domain Bacteria; phylum Pseudomonadota; class Gammaproteobacteria; order JBCCGL01; family JBCCGL01; genus JBCCGL01. Next base: position 153,937 of record JBCCGL010000004.1, read on the forward strand.
CATCGGGCGCTCAAACACGGTTCATTACTAAAATAATTCGCGCAAAATTGCGAAAACTCATCTATCTGCCTGATCAGCGATGAGCCGTTTTTGCGAATCAGAACAATTGCCAACGGTTTAACATCGCCATCGATCGGAATTGAAACAATATGGCCTCCGCCATAGGTATCTCGGTAGTTCGAGCTCATCACACTCAAGGAAAATCCGAGGCCATGAGCAACAGCGCTTCGAACAGATTCCATTGACTTCGAGTGATACGACACGGGCGGGTTTATCCGATGTTGTGCAAGCATGTCTTCGAAGTACTCTCGACTCGAGTGGCCTTCAAACATGACGAAGGGTTCGTCTGCCATGTCGGCAAGTCTGATCGCCGATTGGGCGGCCCGAGGATGGTGCTCGCTTAATAATACGAAAGGTTGAAGCTCAGTCATTACCTGCAATTCGACCGAGGCATCTGCAAGGGACATGTCGTAAGTTAACGCTAAGTCAATTTCTCCGGAATCAATACCCGAAATAATTTCTCCCTGGGTGAGTTCCGAAGCAGCAATTTGAAACTTCGGATACGCCTCTGCGTAAGTGCTGATGATGTGAGGGAGATAAAACGGTGCAATAGTGTGGAAACACCCCAGGCGGATAACCCCGACCATATCGGCGGCAATCGCTTTTGCATCTTGCTCAGTGCGCTCAGCCGCCTGAAGAAGAGCGTACGCCGAGCTCAGAAAGGCGCGGCCCTGCGGGGTTAGATCGGTTCCGCGGGCGTGATGCCTCTCAAACAGGCGAAACTCAAACAGGTGTTCAAGTTTATCAAGCGCTTGCGCAACGGCCGGTTGAGAGATGCTGAGAACTCTCGATGCTTGCGCGATCCCACCCTGCTCCGCCACTGCGACGAAGTATGCACACTGTTTGAGCGTCAGTTTAGCCATATTTAATATGCCTAAATACCAAGATTAAACATTTTTATGTATGTTATCAGAATTGGTAGCATTCGAAGCGACCAAAGGCTCGCAGAGGAACAAGAGAATGCGCGTATTAAGTGAAAATCAGCGGAAGCAGTTCTGGTCAGACGGATATTTGCTTGTTGAAGATGCCGTCGATGCTGAATTGCTTATCGCGATGCAAGATAATTTCGCTGTGTGGGTCGAAGAAAGTCGTGGGCAAAATGAACCTTATGGAACCACGGAGGATGGACGCCCTCGCTTTGATCTGGAGCCAGGGCATACGCCTAAAAAGCCGGCGCTGCGACGAGTTAACGCGCCGGTTGAAGTATCGCAAGCGTATTTTGACGCTATGGCATCAAGCCGAATGACCGATTGTGTGGCGGACTTAATCGGACCCAACGTCAAATTTCATCATTCAAAAATCAACTCGAAACTGCCGGGCGCTCGAACGGCAGTCAAGTGGCACCAGGATTTTCCGTTCACACCGCATTCGAATGATGATGTGATCACAGCCTTACTGATGATTGACGAGGTAACCCAAGAAAACGGCCCGCTTGAAGTCGTTGCCGGTTCCCATACCGGCGAGATTCATGGCTTGTGGCACAACGGAGTTTTTACAGGGTCAGTTGCAGACGCGATTTCTGAAGACTGCCAGCAGAAGTCGAAAAAGTGTTTTGGGCCCGCGGGGTCTGTCTGCCTTATGCATACTCGACTGCTGCATGGATCAGCACCTAACCGAAGCGAGCATTCGCGAACCCTGCTTATCTGTGTTTATTCGGCAGAAGACGCAGTGCCCTATGCGAACAATCCCATGCCGACAAAATTTGAGGGTTTGGTAGTACGCGGGGAAAAGACTAACAAAGTGCGCTCATTACACTATGAAATCGAATTACCTCAGAAACCAACGACAGCGTCGTTCTTCGATCAACAGGCACGTAGCAGTGACGCGACAACTGTTGCTGATTGAATGAACGCTAAAAACGACGGGGACAATTTGCCTCGCCGAAATCCGCTGTGAAACATCCCTAATTGAGACGCGAAAGATGCGCCTCCAGCATCGTATTTTGAAGGCGCTGGAGCGGATATACCGATACTCGCCAGCCATTTGTTCGTTTCATCCGTTAACCTAAATGCTGCTAGCTATCGCGTTTGCGTACACCTCGCTGGTGCTAAAAAATTCGCCGATGTATTTAATAGTTGGCAAAGTTTGCCGGGCACGCACTAAATTGCTTGAGTCTGTGACAACCTCGTGACAATCGGCGCATTATGATCTCGGGATGAATTTTGGAAACGAGGATTTCAATGTCTCGCCACCGAGCTGTTTTCTGCTTTGGTGTGCTCTTTTTGTTACCAGGGCACGGAGGTGGTCAAACCTCAAATGAAACGCTAGATGTTGCAGCGCTTTCAAACGTGTTAAACAATGGAACAGTGAATCGTGCAATCCCAATTATCGGACCCAGCGGTTTACCGATGGTAGAAAATATCAACTAACTCTTTATCAACAATCGCATGAGAATACTGATCGTCGAAGACGAGCCCGACCTTGCAAGCACGATTGGCGACTATCTGGAAATCAATCAGCATCAAACCGATTTCGCTGCGACAGGAGAATCCGCGCTGGAGCTTGTGGTGAACAATAAATACGACGCCATTTTGCTCGATGTTAATCTTCCGAGAAAAGACGGTCTGGCGGTATGCGCGGAACTTCGAGCCAATAGTCAAGACTTCCCCATTTTAATGATAACCGCTCGGGACACACTGCCCGATGTCATTGCGGGCTTCGATAGCGGTGCCGATGACTATTTGGTCAAACCTTTTGCGCTTGAGGAAATGTTGGCGCGGCTGCACGCGATTTCAGCGCGCGGCAGACGCACAGACATTGGAATAAAACGCGTTGGTGAACTCACTATAGATGTACGAAACAGAGTTGTTCAGCGACGCGGTCGAACTCTGGCGTTGAACCCACTTCAATTCGATATTTTGAAAACGCTCGCGCTTGCTTGCCCCGCGGTCGTAAGCAAAGAAGCATTGGAAGCTTTGATATGGCAATACGATACCCCGCAAAGCGGTGCTCTGAGAATGCAAATCCACCGTCTTCGTGGCGTCGTCGATGACGGGTTCAATCAGCCGCTGATCGAAACGGTTCGTGGTCGTGGCTTCCGAATTCATCAGTAGTATGCGATTTAAAACGCGATTGACCCTGACGTTTGGCGCCTTCGCGTTTTTGTTTTGTTCATTATTCGCAGTTCTGCTGGATGAAAGTTTAACTTTTCTGGAAAGCGAAATTTTCGAATCCATGCTCGCACAAGAAGCGGACTACCTCGCCGCCCGCTACGCGGAGAACCCATCGCTGTTTGTCCTCCCGGACCTTGAGTACCTAAAAGGATTTGACTCTGATAATGAAAATTTTCCTTCGTGGCTAAAAGACTTTTCTGTCGGTTATCACAATACCAAAGACTATCAGGTACTCGTGCGCGACATAACAACCAACAAACGTATTTACCTTGTTTATGACGAGTCAACAGGGTTGCTTGACCAACAAGAATCTCGCATTGCTACCACACTTTTGGTACTGGCAACTATCGTTACGATTGTGGGTATTTTTCTGGGTGTGTGGCAGGCAAAAATACTCGCCCGCCCCATCGACGACCTGGTACACCAAGTCAATAAAATTGATTTGAAGGAACCGCTAATTACACCCTTCAGAACCAATGATGAAATCGGAACGCTGAGCGTGGCATACGCCGATCTAATCAACCGCTTGGGTCAGTTTATAAAAAGGGAAAAAGCGTTTACCCGATACGCGAGTCACGAATTGATGACCCCGGTTAGCATCATCCGAAATAATTTGGAAATCCTTGATAGCAAAGAGACAACGGAAGAGTTGCGCAAACGCGCAATCACGCGTTTGTACGACGCCACTGCGAGCATGCAACGGCAGATAGAGATATTTTTAATGCTCGCCAGAGATGATCGAATCGAAGCACCAACTCAGCCACTCGATTGGGATGCTTTGTTGGACGACATCAAAAACCGCTTTCCACGCATATCAATAACTGAAGTCATAACCGCCAAGCCCAAAGTGCTTGTTAACGAAGCTGCAGTGCAAGTTGTGCTCACAAACATCATGGGTAACGTTATCAAACACGGGGCAGAGACTGAGAGTTCCTATATTGCGATACTGAGCCTTGACGAAAATTCCCTGAGCGTCAGCAATGATGTAGCGCCAGGAGCCGGGCGAAATCACGCAGAATTAGGTTTCGGACTGGAGATCAATGAAAAGGTTTGCCACTCAATCGGTTGGCGATTTGAGTCGCACCGCCGTTCAGACGTGTTTGAAGCGAGAATCCGTTTCGCCTGAGTAACGTCGCAAATAGAATTGGTGCCGGCACCAAGAATCGAACTCGGGACCTACTGATTACAAATCAGTTGCTCTACCATCTGAGCTATACCGGCACGTGCAGGAAATCAGGCAGGGGCGCGATTTTAGGTAATTACCGCAGCAAGCGCAATCAGCGTACCGGGCACGCAGCCCGATTTAATTCGCTGCGTTACTTTGGAAAGCGGCGAAGTGATTCTGACATTGCTCGACAAACGTGTTGACCAGTCGTGTTGGTCGCACGCCGTTGGGGCGCACAAGCACGATGTCAACCGACGAAACTTCATTGTCAATCGAACGCACGACAAGCCGGTGCCCGTCATAGCACGACGACGTCACCGGTCTGGTTAGTAAAATCGAATAACCCGCGCCGTTTGCGACAAGTGCGCGCACCGACTCAAACGACGGCGAACGAATACTCACACGAGGCTCAAGCCCCTGGTCCGCAAACAGGGAAAGGAAATATTCGCGACTCTGCGGCGTGTCGAGCAAGACCATTGGTTCAGCAGCAAGCGCCTGCAACGATACAGACCGTCGACTCGCCAACGCGTGACCCTCAGGCAAAATCACATGCGGGCGCAGTGAGGTCAATGATTCCACCCGCAGCGACTCGGGTACGCCGAGGCGATATACGATCGAGACGTCGTAGCGATTACTGCCTAATCCGTCGAGCAGCGTGTCAATATTTTCTTCGTAGATCAGCAATTCGATGTGCGGGTAGTCCGATTTGAACTGAGTCAAGAGTGATGGAATGTACATCGACGCGATAGGCCCAAAGCAGCCGATATGGATCCGACCTTCGACATTCTCGCCCAGCCCCTGTGCCCTGTTGCGCACGTCGTCCGCGTGAGCCAATAGATCCCGAATCTGCAGCAGCATTCGCCCGCCGGCCGAGGTCAGAGTGACGCCCTGCGCGTGATGCCGCACCAGCAGCTGGATTCCCATCGAATCCTCCAGCTTTGCAATCGCACTGGAAATCGACGGTTGCGAAATGTTGAGCGCTTTGGCAGCGGTGGCGAGGCTGCCGGTTTCCGCCACTTTGGCGAAATATTCCAATTGCCTGAGGGTAAATTTAAGCAAGTTTTTATCTATTCATTTATCAGATAAATAATATTTTAGCTTTAATGGCTGTCCATGCAAAATCGACCACCCAAGCCAACGCCAGCGAATCATCATGCCCCGAAAGCCCGCAAAAAGCGCCGAACTCAAAAGGCTGCTTGCCTCGCTCAAAACGCTGGCGAGCAAGCCCCTTAAAAAAGCGCAGGCAATGCCAGCCGCAGTCTACACATCGGATGAGTTGTACGATCTGGAGCGCAGTCGAATATTTAACAAGCAATGGCTATGCGCAGGATTCGCGGGCGATTTGCCGAATGCGGGCGACTATCTGAGTTATCGCATTGGTGAACAGCCAATCGTGATCATCCGTCAGAAAGACGGCTCAATAGCGGCGTTCGCCAACGTATGCAGGCATCGCATGATGCAGTTGGTCGAGGGCAAGGGAAACTGTAAACATATGGTATGCCCCTATCACGCCTGGACTTACGATATCGACGGCCGCCTGGTGGTCGCTCCGCACATGCAGGAGAGAGTCAAAAGCCACAATGACAATTTGTCCCTGTCGAGCGTTCGCTGCGAGGTCTGGGAGGGCTGGATTTACGTCACGCTTAACCCCAAGGCCAAACCCGTCGCCACCGCCTTGCGGTCTTTGCACAAAATTGTGAGCGACTACCGCATGGCCGATTACGTGCCGATCGTGCAGCGCGACCACGTCTGGCGAAGCAACTGGAAGCTGCTGTGCGAAAATTTTATGGAGGGCTATCACTTACCTGTGGCGCACAAAGCGACGGTTGGCCCCCATATCGGGCTCGGCGATACCAAGTTTCCTAAACGATTTAATCGCGCGTTCACGTATCAGCTATACACCAAAGGGCCCAAGGCACCCGTCGGCAATGCGCATCCGGACAACACGCGCCTCAAAGGCGATCAACGCCACACGTCGGTTCTGCCAACAATTTTCCCGTCACATATGATTTCTCTGGCACCTGATCATCTCTGGTATCTCACCATCCAACCCAAAGGTACGGGTGAAATTCAGATTCGATACGGTGCCGCACTTGCGCCTGAGGTGATGGCGGCCAACGACAACAAGGACGAACTTATTGACGGTATCGTCGATTTTCTCGACCATGTAAACGAGGAAGACCGTTTTGTCGTAGAAGGCATCTACAAGGGCGCAAAAGCGAGTCTGTCTTCACCAGGCCCGCTGTGCTGGCTGGAACACGAAAACCACGATTTTACGAAATACATCGCCAGTCAGCTTTGCTAAAGTGCCGCAAACGGCCGTTGGGTCAACGGCGACAAATAACTCTAAACAGGATAAGACCATGACCTTCTCGATCACAGGCCACTGCGAGCGCACCAATATGACCGGTGTTGCGATCACCACTTCGAGCATATGCGTTGCCAGTCGCTGCCCCTGGGTGCGCGCGGGTGTCGGTGCCGTCGCGACACAAAACGTCACTGATCCGAGCCTCGGGCCGAAAGTGCTCGACCTGCTCGAGGCGGGCAAAACACCGCAGCAGGCAATCGATGAAATCACCGCAGGCCGTGATCATATTGAATATCGCCAACTCACTGCGGTGGACACGCATGGCGGCGTCGCGCACTTTACCGGCGAGAATATTCTGGGCACCAATGCCGTTGTTGCCGGCTCGCATTGCGTAGCGGCGGGCAACCTGCTGTCGACAACTGACGTGCCCAAGGCGATCGTCGAGCAGTTTGAGGCCTCCACCGATTTACATCTGGCAGAGCGCTTGTTGCGCGCACTCAAAGCCGGCGTCAGCGCCGGCGGCGAAGAAGGCCCTACACACTCATCGGGCTTGAAGATCGCGCATCATAACAGCTGGCCCTTGGTCGATCTGCGCGTCGACTGGAGCGACGATGACCCCGTCGCACAACTGTTTGAAATCTGGCACGCGTACGAGCCACAAATGGATGATTACACCACGCGCGCGCTGAATCCCGATGCTGCACCCAGTTATGGCGTTCCCGGAGATCTGTAAACATTGCATCGCGCGCGCTCACGAGCACGATGCGTAATCCACAGCACGACATCCTGTTCGAACCGGTCCGGATCGGCCCTGTCACCGCAAAAAACCGCTTTTATCAGGTGCCACACTGCACCGGCATGGGCTGGCGAAACCCGCGCATGCTTGCACACATGCGCGGCACCAAAGCTGAAGGTGGCTGGGGCGTGGTCTGCACCGAGTGGTGTTCGATTCACCCGTCATCCGACGATCTGCCCTACCCCAATGCATCGATCTGGGATGATGGCGACATCACCGCGCATCGGCTAATGACCGACGCCGTGCACGAGCACGGGGCGCTCGCCGGAGTCGAACTTTGGCATGGTGGTTCACGAGCACAAAACCTGTTCAGCCGCGAAGTCGGCATGGACGTTGGCAGCATGCCCAATGCGGCGGGCTTTCCTTTTCAGACGCGATCAATGACGCGCGCAGATATCCGCGAGCTGCGCGTGCGACATCGCGCGGCCGCGCTGCGCGCAAAAGAGGCGGACTTCGACATTGTTTATGTGTACGCCACGCACGGTTATTTGTTGTCACACTTTCTCTCACCCGACACCAATACTCGCACCGATGAATACGGCGGTGCGCTCGAAAATCGCACACGTCTTTTGCGCGAGTTGATCGAAGAAACAAAAGATGCCGTTGGCGATCGCTGCGCCGTCGCCGTGCGGTTTTCCGCTGACCTGGGTGGCGGCAACGACGGCGAACTTGTCGTTGGCGAACAGCGCGACATGCTGGCAATGCTCGCCGATCTGCCCGATTTGTGGGACATCAATATCGCGGACTATTCGCTCGAGATGGGCGTATCTCGATTTGTAAAGGAAGGCTCGCTCGAGCCCTATATCCAATACGTTAAAACAATTACGGACAAACCCGTCGTCAGCGTCGGCCGTTTCACATCGCCGGATACAATGGCCTCGCAGGTACGGCGAGGCGTGCTCGATTTTGTCGGCGCCGCGCGTCCATCAATTGCCGATCCTTTTTTACCGAACAAAATTGAACATGGGCGGCCCGATGAAATTCGCGAATGCATCGGCTGTAATATTTGCTACTCCGGCGATGGCACCGGTACGCCGCTGCACTGCACGCAAAACCCGACATTTGCCGAAGGCTGGCGACGCGGCTGGCACCCGGAAAATGCGTCGCCAAAAAAATCCGATTCGACCATTCTTGTGATTGGTTCAGGACCCGCGGGCTTGGAGGCAACACGCGTATTAGCCAAGCGGGGCTACCGTGTGATATTGGCTGAAGCGAGAACCGAACTTGGCGGCCGTGTAGCACGCGAATCAAGACTGCCCGGGCTTGGCGAGTGGATTCGAGTACGCGACTATCGCGTACAACGAATTCAAGCCTTGGCCAACGTTGATATTTATCTCGATAGCGAGATGAACGCAGACGACGCACTGTCGGTCGAAGCTGATCACATCGTTGTTGCGACAGGCGCTGCGTGGCGAACAGACGGCGTGGGTAGAAGCAACTGCTCAGACATCTTTTCAAAATCGACACGCGAATATATTTTTACGCCCGACGATATCCTTAACGGCAAAATGCCAGACGGACCTACGCTTGTGTTTGACGATGACCATTACTATCACGCCAGCACGATCGCGGAATTGCTGCGCCTGCGTGGCGTTCCGGTTTCGTATGTCACGACGGAATCGAACGTTGCAGCATGGAGCGGGTATACAGCGGAGCAATCGCGCGTCCATCGGCGTCTGGCCGAGCTCGAGACGAATCTGGTTCTCTCTCACAACCTGCACGCATTCGATGGCAATTCAGCGACACTGGAGTGTGTTTACACCGCCAGAAAGCGAGAGATCGAATGCGAAAGCGTCGTTTCTGTCACTTCGCGATCACCGGATGAAAAGCTATATCTGGAGTTGTTAAATCGATTTGAGCATGACGACTGTGGCCATACAAAATCGATCAAACGAATAGGCGATTGCGAGGCACCCGGCATAATCGCGATGGCTACTTTTGCAGGACATCGTTACGCCCAGGAGCTAGACGCGGAAACCGACGCATTTAATCCGATGCGCTATGACCGGGTTTTTGGCGATTAGATCTGATGAATTCGTGCCAGCGAGATTGGCAACATCGCGGTGTCATTTTAACTTTGAGATGTGGACGCCCGCACCGCTCCGTACGCGGAAAAGATCGCACCTGCGGTGTAAAAAGATAAACCGATCAAAGTGACTGTTTTATAGTCCACCCTGCCTTCGACAATTTGCAGCAGAAAAATGACCAGAGGTCCGATCGCTGTGATCGCGCTTAACGTCAGTGTGGAAACAGTTGCCACAGCTTTTTGCAGCAAATAAAGCGGCGGCACCGAGAGCAGCAATCCAATAACGGTATACAACACCAGGTCAGAAGTTGAAACCGGTCCTACACTGTTAAACCCCGCGGTCGCCGCCACACCAGTAACCAGAACGTATAGCGGTAGTCGAATACCTAACACGGCGGTTGGCCCCACGCCTGCTTTGCTGAGTCGTTGCGAATAGACCAGAATCAAAGTAAAAAACACACCATCGATTATGGCAAGCAAAACACCCAATATCGCGACCCCGGTATCGCCGCGCACAAATCCCGACATCCCGCCAACGGTAATAAACGCCAAAAAAATTATGGCGACAAAAATCAAAAAATTACCCGCTGCTTCGAATCGGTTGCGCATGGGTTCGCCCTCGCGCATTCCAATTTTGTAGAAAACGTACGCGGCGATCGGCATTGTGCCACCCGAAATTGTATAGGTTATCGCGGGTTCCAAAAGTTGCACCGAGAGTAAATACGCGGTGAACGTCACGACTGCTCCCAAATTAACCGCGAGTAGCTGACCGCGCATCGAGAGCGCGATTTTTAGTTGTTCTGGTTTAAATATTGCGGTCCAACTGACAAACACAACAACCGTTGTACCGAACACCAGAAAGCCAATCAAAAAGGAATCAACGTGCTGAAAAAGCCCGCCAAAATAAACGAACTGCACTGATTCCAACAGCACAAACGAAAACGCAAACAAAATACCCAGCGCAGCACCGTTCATTTAGTTTTCACGCAAAATTTATCCGATGAGTTCACGAACACAGTCATCGAGAAACAAATGAAACTCAGGGTCATTGCCAGGGTTTGCTACGCAGTGTCCCCAATCTGTTTCGTAGACGCGCAGATCGGCATTTGGCATGTGCGCTACTTCAATCGCATTGTCGTCCGGCGGAAAATACAAATCGCTGCTGGCAGGAATTAAAATCGCCTTGGCCTTAACCGCGTTTAGAGCAGATTCGAAATTCCCGTCATATAAAACGTTCGCGCTGATATCGCCACGCTGCCAGGTGTCGAGTTTGCACAATAAATTGTTAGCATCCCAATTCTCCGCGTGATCTTCTGCCCAATCGTCGAGCAGATCATCAAACGTCGCGAACCCAAGCTGTTTATACAATGCGTTGCGATAAAACGTTTGCGAAAAAGCCCAACCGGCGTAAACACGGCCAAACGCGCGCAAACCCGAAACCGGTTGCGTCGTGTAGTTTCCGCTGTTCCAGTTTTCGTCCGCCTGCAAGGCCGCTTTGACACCTTCCAGAAAAACGATATTGTGCGCAGAGGTTTTTGCAGACGCGCAAAACGGAAGAATTGCGCGCACCATATCCGGGTATTGCGCCGCCCATTGATACGACTGGCACCCCGCCATCGACCAGCCCGCGACTAACGCAATGTGTTTAACGCCGAGTCCTTCAGTCAACAACTCGTGTTGCGCCGCGATATTGTCCCACAGCGTTACCGACGGAAATTTTGCACCTCGACATTGTTCGCTCGCATTGCTTGGCGAGCACGACAAACCGTTGCCAAACATATTGATCGACACGACAAAATGCTTGGCGGGATCAATCGCACGATCTGCATCGAAAAAGCCCTCGTTGCGATAGTGCGACCCCGTGTAGAACGTTGGTAAAACGACGACATTATCGGCATTCGCGTTGAGCTCACCGTAGGTTTTGTACGCGAGAAAAGCGTCGACTAAAACCTCGCCGGATTGAAGCTCAAAGTCGCCGAGTTGATGTACTTGGTAATCCAATGCCATATCGATAATTCTTGCTCAAACCCTTGAGTGACACTCGATAAGCGTCATCCCCGCAGATGCGGGGATCCGGATTTTACTTCAGTTTCGCATAATGGATTCCCGCCTGCGCGGGAATGACAAAACCGCTCACGGAATTCCTGCAATTAATACAATCGCAAATACTCGGCAACCTCCCAGTCGGTGACCGTCTGGTGATAGCGTTCCCACTCATCCACTTTATAAGCGATATAGGAATTGAGCATTGCCGGACCCATCACGCCCTTGATCAACTCGCTGGTTTTTAAATGCTCGATTGCCATCATCAGGTTGCGAGGAAGTCGACGAATACCACGCTCGGCCATTTCTTCATCGCTCAGTGCGTACAAATCGAAATTGCTGGGCTCGCCCGGGTCGATTTGCTCAGCGATACCTTCCATCGTCGCTGCCAGCGTGATGCCGAGTGACAGGTATACGTTCATACACATATCGGCCGCACGATTTTCAATACAAAAACGGTTTTGCGGCAATCGGAATTGCGCGGAGCGGTTGTTGTTACCGTAAGTTATATTGGTTGGCGCCCAGGTGACCGTGCCGCCTTCAAAGCCACCGACGCGCGGCACCAGACCGTTGTAGGAGTTAACGGTCGGACACGTGATAGCGGTCAACGCATCGGCATGTTTTAACAGCCCTCCTACCGCATAGCGGGATTCATCCGACCAGCCACCGTTTTGATCTCTAAATGCGTTCTCGCCGGGATTGTCGGTTTTCTGCAAGGAGAAGTTAATGTGAGCGCCCGAGCGCCAGTCACCGGTAGTGGGCTTAGGCATGAAGGTGACAAACATGTCATGGTCCTTGGCGATCTCTTTCAACAACACGCGCAGGAACACCAAACGGTCGGCCATCTCAAGCAGGTTGGTGTAGTGAAAGTCGAGCTCAAACTGCGAATAGGCACCCTCGGCAACCACGTCGTGCAGGTTCCAGCCCAGTTCTTCAAGAATATCGATCAGGTCTTTGAGAAATGGCATCGAATCGATGGAGTACTCAACGTCGTAGCCAAAGGCCTGCCGGCGAAGTTTCTGCCCGTTGGGAAGCGTGTCGTCTTCGATGGCTTTGACCGGATTACCGTCTTCGTCGAATCGCATCGCGATGAACTCGGGTTCGATTCCGGCGTATCCCGCGTAGCCGGCGTCCTCAGCCTGCTTAATTTGCCGCTTGAGTGCCTGTCGCGGACACAAATTGTACGGCTTGTCTTCCCACCACAGGTCGGCAAACATCCACGCACAGCTTGTATCCCAGGGGCATATCACCAGACTATCGAGATCAGGAACAGGCACTTGATCCGAGTCCGCTGGTGTCAATTCCGGCACAAACGAGATCGAATGGACCGCAAATTGCGGGCCCTTGCCCATACACAAGGCTTCAAAATCACTGATTGGAACCGGCTTGGTTTTGGGAATTCCGAACAGATCGATCCACGCCGAAATAATGTACTTGACTCCGGCCTCTTCGAGGCGTGCTTTTTCTTCCCTGACTCGCTCTGTAGATGGCAATGCATCCTGAAAATTTTCGATATAACTCGACATTCTTTCCCCCCTGTTTACGTGTTTTACCCGTCAGCTCCAGTTGTTTTTTAACAGGAACTGGTTTTTAAAGTTATTCAAGCCCGACATCACTTCTACCGTCGCGATATCTGGCTGGCCGTAGATATGCGCGTCTAAAAACTGAAGAAACTCGCCCTCTTGCCCACTCACAATTTCGATCAAAAGATCGTACCTGCCGCTTACCCAGAGGATAAAAACCACTTCTGAAAAAGGCGCTAAACGTTCGCTCACTTGTCGGGGTGTCGAACTCGACGCGACGGTCACTCCCAGCATTGCATCGGTGGCGTACTCAACTTCGCCCGGGTCGGCGATCGCGACAATGCGCAGCGCCCCTGCGGCTTTCATACTGTTGACCCGATTGCGGATTGTTCCCTCGGACACCCCCAATGCGGAGGCGATTTCGGCAAACGACGTGCGGCCGTCGTGTTGCAAAATGTCAACAATCGACTGATTCAGAGGGTCAAATGAAGCAGCTTTTTCCATCACTCAAAACGAAGGAATTTGTTAATTTCGAAGGAGATGACGTGGATTATTACGAATACCGCACTTAATGGCAATATTTATTTACCGATTCCGCATTTATTGACACAGCAAAACCACGCAGCGGCGCGCGCGAGCACGGTACGAACAAAAATAAAACGCGACTCGAAAGGGCTGGCGTTGCGCTTAGGGGCAGGCTCGCGCCAGACGTTGAATATCGCTCTCGGGGAACGCGCGCTGCAGGGTGATAGTATCGAGTGTCTCGCCTGATTCGCTGTAGTCGATCCAATGTCGACTGCGATCCTCATAGCGCACGTTCATCGTCGGTGACAGCCCTTTTTTTTCCAGAAAGGCGACGTGCCGGATTGCAAAGCGGTGCTCGCGAAACAAGCCCAGAGAGATCGCGTTGTCGAGTTCACCGTCGGCAATGATGTAGTAATCCGTGACGCCTTTATCGACCAGGATTTCGACCATTTTCTCGGCCTCTTTCCGGTCTGAGAACGGAGGGAGGATAACGTTGTAACCGTACAACTCGGGCTCGGTGAGTGTGCGTACGCTAAATTGCATTTCGTTATCGCTCAGTAGAACCTGAATCGAATCAAGCGCGTCCGATTCGATAAAGGGCCCAATGGAATAACATCGTTCGCGTTCGGTACCAAACGGTAGCGAGTTGTTCAGAAAAACAATATCAGAATCGCCTGCAGTACCGCCTCCGAGTTCGCTTGGCAAACCGGTTTCCGCCGCATCGGATTCAATATCTTTCGAATCAAAAATAGTTGTACCCGTTTCGGCCAGCAGAACCAAACCCGGAGCGTTTACCGCTGCCAGCGAATCGGGCGTTTGAATGGGTTCGGCAAAATATGAGCGCCACAAAAAGAACAGGCCGTTCAACAACAACAAAATCAGGAACGCTATTTTCATTGCATACCCGCCGCGACCGCTAACCCCCGCAGGACCAGATCGGGTACGTATTCAGCTTCATGGCACAAATATGCGCGCACACGCTCGGCTTCCCCACCGCCAATCAGCACTCGTATTTCATTAGAAAACTGCTCTTCAGCGGCGTCGAGCACGCGATCAATACCGGCGCAAAGCGCAGTTACTGATCCGCTTGCGACTGCCTCATCTGTCGAGCGTGAAAAGAATGAGACCGGCGCGTCCGCATCGGGTAAATCCTGTGTATGACGACTGAGTGCGCGACGCATGGTTTGGAGGCCCGCAAAAATGATTCCACCACGATGCTGTCCCTCCGCACTTATATAATCAACCGTGGTCGCGGTTCCGCAATCGACGACGCACAAATTGCCGGCATATAGCGCGCGTGCTCCCGCCATTGCGACCCAGCGGTCATTGCCGAGTTCCGCCGGATTATTGTAGGAGTGTGTTTGCGAATTAAACGGGTAGGTCGAATCTATCCACGTACACGAAACGCCATTGCGTTCGCACAGTTCGGACAAGATCTGCGCCAGTTTCGGATTCGCAACGGTGCAGGCAAATACCCCATCGCACTGCTTCACTTGCACCGACAAAGAGTCGATCGCACCCGTGCTCTCGAGTGCAAGGGATTGTTCCAGCACACCCTCGCGCAGCTGTGCGTATTTGATGCGTGAGTTGCCAATGTCGACCAGCAACATTATGTACGCGGCCTTAGACTGACGTCACCGGAATGAAATACCTGAACACCGTCACGCGTCAAAATCTGCAGTGCGCCCGAGTCGTCTACGCCATGCGCGATGCCCTGTGCGGTTTGATTTTTGCCGTAGTGCACGCTGACTTCCTGCCCACGAAATGCGTCAAGGGATTCCCAATTTGATCTTGCGCAGACAAACCCGGATGCTTCAAAATCTGCAAAATACCTTAAGACGCCAGCGGCGACGCGTGCGATTAATTCGTTTCGACCAGGGACATGATCGAGACAGCGCGAGAGATCGGTGGCAGGTCTGTCGACATCTGCGCCTGTCGGCGCCGACGAATAATTGATGCCGATTCCAGTAATCGTGTCGATGCAATCAGGCCCCACGGTTGTGGATTCAATCAGGATACCGCAAAGTTTTGCTCCGCCGATGAGCACATCGTTTGGCCATTTTAGCTGCACATCGCGCAAGCCGAATTCATGCAACACGTCGGCAATTGCACACCCCACAACCAAACTCAATCCGCCCAATTGCGCAGCACCAGTGTTGAAACGGCGCGCGATGGAAAACGTTACCCCGCGCTCGGGCGAAAGCCACGTTTTGTCGCGGCGACCGCGCCCTTGCGTCTGAACCTCAACCGCACATAGTTGCGGAAGCGAATTAAGCGGCTGCGCGAGCAACCACGCGTTGGTCGAAGGCAGCGATTCAAAGACATGGGCCTCACAACTAACACAGCCCAGATCCGCCAACACTGTGCTGATGCGCGTGGCATCCAGCGCCGTCAATTCCACAGCCACTTTTGTGCAACGTCTGCGTCAGCGATCGATAACACGGCGGTGTCGGATTTTGAGGCGCCAAGCACGAGCGTGAACTCGCTGAGTTCATCGCGACGGAATGCGTGGACAGCAACGGAATCACCCGGCTGATGGCGTCGCATTGCGTCGCCGAAAGACGACTCATTCACCTGCAGACCATTCAACGCAATAAATTTGTCACCGGCTGACAGACCTGCGGTCTGCGCGGGGGAATCGGCCAGCACATGCGTGATGCGCGGCAACTCGCCACTGAAATCCACGCGCATACCCTGCGCCAAAGGCTGCACGCCGGCATGGTGCTGGTCACCGTTTTTGCCCAACATGGCCTTCCAGCTCAGGGTTACGCCGACCTGTTGCAACAACTGCTCAAGCGGCAAATCGTCAACGCCGCGCACGGCATTGTCGAAAAAGTCAGACAGATCGCCCTGAACCAGGTCACTCGCCACACGCTCGATTTCACCTTCGGGTATTCCCGCCGCCTCGTCGCGGTTGCGCCATAACGCGCGCATCAAGTCGTCGAGCGATTTTGCGCCAGCGGATTTTTCGCGCAGGATCATATCGAGCGCGAGCGCCACCACCGCACCCTTCGCGTAGTAGCTCACAATCGCGTTGGGGGCATTTTCATCCTGTTTATAAAATTTCGTCCACGCATCGAAGCTCGATTCACCAACCGGTTGTTTAAACCTGCCAGGGGTTTGCGCCACACGCGTTATTGTTTTGGCCAGTAACGATAAATAACGGGTGCGATCAATGAGACCGCTGCGCACCAATGCAAGATCGTCGTAGTAAGAGGTAATACCTTCAAACGCCCATAACAGTTGCGTGTGTGCCTCGCGGTCCAGATCGGACTGCGCCAGTTTCGCAGGACGCAAGCGCTTGACGTTCCATGCGTGAAAGTACTCGTGACTGCAAAGGCCTAAAAACTCCGTATACTCGTCGCTCACACAGTCAACGCCAGGCGCGGGAAGAGAATTTCTACGTACCAATAGACTGGTCGAAAACCGGTGTTCGAGACCACCGTAACCATCACCCACAACCATCACCAAAAAAACGTAACGGTCGAATGGTGCCGGCTCATCAAAAAATTGAATGTGATATTCGCAGACGCGTTTGAGATCGACGCATATCCGTTCCCCGTCGGTGATGAATTGCCCGGTCAAAATCACCTGATGCTCAACCCCACAGGCCTCGAACGTGTAGCGTTCAAACGCGCCCATCTCCACGGGGTGGTCGATCAGGTCGTCGTAGTTGTCCGCTCGATAAAGCCCAAAACCGGCAGCGTCAACCTCAAGCGCCGACATCGATGTCGCGACTTGCCACTGCCCCTGCACCGATTCGAGCGGCGGTAATAATCGCACTTCACACGGTGCCGCTTCAAAACCCTCGGGCAACAGAAACACGCTGGTACCATTGAAAAATCCGTGTGTCTGATCGAGGTGTGCTGCGCGCACGGAGAGGTCCCAAGCGTATACATCGTACTCAAGCGTAAGCTCGCCGCGGGTGCCGCTCACCTGCCAACGGCATTTATCGAGTTTGTTCAGTCTGGCGGTGCCGTTGTCATCAAACGCATTTATCGTGACAATATTTTTCGCAAAGTCGCGCACCATGTAACTGCCAGGAATCCAGTTAGGGAGACGAAATACCAACTCGTCGGATGTCGATTTGGTAATTGAACAACTCACACGAAAGAGATGCGCTGCGGGGTTCACAGCCTGAAGGGTGTAGCGAATCGGGGTCATATAAAACGAAAAGCTATAACGATTAAGCGTTATTGGGGAAAGCGCGTAACCTTACCCCGAATAGCATTCGGATGAAACACCGTGTGGCAGCGGCGTGCGGCAGCTCAGTGATTAGACGTTGGAGTAAAAACCTCGACGCGATTGCGCCCGTTTTGTTTGGCACGATAGAGCGCTTCGTCGGCATTTTCCACCAACTTGCGTGCGGCGCAATCACGCTCAAAAAGCGTGAGATGTGCAGAGTCCGCCACGCCACAAGAGATACTGATATCTATCTCACCGCAATCGGGAACGTAAATCGGTTTAGTCGCCACGGCGTTACGCACACGCTCGGCCACCATTGCACCGATGGATTGATCCGCCTGCTTGAGCACAATACAAAATTCTTCGCCGCCTACGCGCGCAAGCTCTTCACCGCTGCGCAACAACGGTTTGAGTCGCGTGGCAATCGTTTGTAACACCACGTCGCCAGCGGCGTGCCCGTGCGTATCGTTTATGCGTTTGAAAAAATCGATATCAAAATACACACAGCTCAATGGCCAACCTCCACGAAGTGCCAGCGACAAAGCGCGCTCAATATGATCATCAAAAAAGCGCCGGTTGAACAACCCGGTCAGCGGATCATGCAAGCTGACTTGTCGGAGCAACTCGTGGTTGTAAAGATTTTCGACACACACCGCAACGATCGCGGCGAGACGATTCAACGACGCGATACTGGCCATCGCAAACGGGTCCCGCCAGTCGCCGGTCGCAAACGCCAGAACACCGATCGTTTTGGCACGTCGCGATAGTGGCAAAAGGACCACCGTGTGCAAAGGTTGCGGAGTGTGGCTGAAGTACTCAGCGTGCTTGAGCGGGTCATAATCACCCACCCAAGCTCCTGCGCACGTGGAATCGGTGTGATGGTCGATCCATTCAGGCTCAACCGAATGAATCGACAAATCTGTCCGGCCTTCGCTGTCTGAGTCTGAAACGGCAAAGTCGATATCAAGTCCATCGCGTTTGCGCAACAGCAGACTGACCGCGTCGGCGCAAAGCAACCGGCGGTACTCGCCGTTGAGCGCCTTGTAGAGTTCCGCGAAGCTGCCCGAACCCAGCAAGTTGATTTCCATCGCCGCCAAGCGTTTGGTCACCTGCCCAACATATTGCGGATGCAGTTCGGTTGTGTTCACACTAGTCACCGCAAATCCACTCATCAAAAACTCAGCCTTTAGTTTGAACCCGATATAACGAATACAAACAGTCAGTTAGTCGCGTTTTTTATCCTTTGATGTAAGCTCTTAGTCGAAAGTAACGGAAAATCAAGCATTAATTTCGAATCCGTGTCGCGTTTTTCGACGTCAAAACTCCCAGATTGCGCCATTACGCACTATCATTGCGGCAGCAAAAATTTAGGAAAGCACCATGCCTCGCAACGATTCGACCGTCGACACCCTCGACTTGCTGCACCGTCGAACTTCGATTCCTGCCAAATTTTTACGCGAGCCGGCACCCGCAGGCGAAGAACTCGACGCTATTTTCAAGGCGGCGGTGACAGCGCCCGATCACGGCGCGCTGCGGCCGTGGCGATTTTTGGTGGTTGAGGGTGATGCGCGCAAAAAATTAGGCGATGTCTTTGCCGAGGCCATTGTAAAACGCGACGCCGATACGCCGCCCGACCAAATCGAGCGGCAGCGCGATAAACCGATGCGGTCGCCGCTGTTGGTGGTGGTGGTCGCCACGATTGAACCCAATATCGCCAAGGTGCCGGAATCCGAGCAGCTATTATCTGCCGGGGCCGCCGCGCAGCATATGCAACTTGCAGCGCAGGCGATGGGATATGGTTCGGTTTGGGTTACGGGGCCTAACGCCACAGACGCCACCGTACGCGCGGCGCTGGGAGTGCAAAATCACGATGAAATCGTCGGATTTTTGCACTTCGGCACTCCTTCAATCGGGCCGCCGCTGGTCACACGGCCGGACCCAAAGCAGTTTGTGGAACAGTGGACCGGACCCGCTGCTGAGCAATAGGTCACTGACCTGGATATCGTCACCTGATGCGAATTATTGTTTCATTCGTCGTTTTCTTTGCTGCCTTTGGTATTACTCACGCCGGTAATACGTACATTTATCAAGAAAACGACGGGACCATCTGGTACACCAACAAAAAGCCGGTCGGCGTCGAAAAAGACAAATACAAATTGGTCGGGGTTTTCGGACGCCCAACTGCGACGGCCTCGTGCCGCAATATGACGCCCGCTCGCATGGAGGCGCGAGCTCGCCAGTACGACAATGATATCCGTCGCTACGCCAGCGAATACGGCGTCAGCCGCCACCTGGTCAAGGCGATCATTTCCGTCGAGTCATGCTTTGACGAGCGTGCGATTTCGCGCGCCGGTGCACGCGGCCTGATGCAGTTGATGCCAAAAACCGCCGAATATCTGGGCGTGAACAATTCGTTTGACTCTCGTCAAAATATCTACGGCGGCGTGCGCTATTTCAGCGAGATGCAGAGGCGATTCCATTACAACGATTCGCTTGCTCTCGCTGCTTACAATGCGGGACCAAGCGCAGTGGAAAAATACAATGGCATTCCGCCATTCAAAGAAACCCAAAGCTACGTTAAGCGCGTAATAAAAAAGTACCGCGAGTATCTCGCCGCCAATCAATAAGCGGTTTGTACGTTATTACCTGAGGTAGTGCGATCGATTGACGCGCGCCAGTGCTGCTATGCAATAATGTCGCCTGCTTAAGCGGAGTCCAAATGCAAAAATCCAGTTGCGCCATTATGTTCGCTGACGTCAGCGGCAGCACGCAGATCTACGAACGTCTTGGTGACGAGACCGCGAAGCATGTCATCGGTCGATGCCTTTCGCATCTCGCAGCTATCGTCGAATCGCACAAGGGCTTTGTTATCAAGGAAATCGGCGATGAAATCATGTGCCGGTTTCCCACTGCTGACGCCGCGATTTCAGCGGCGCAGGTTTCACAAGTTGACGTTCAGGGCATGACTGTTCCCGGCGGCAGTCGCATGGCAATTCGTGCGGGCGTGCACTTTGGCGATGTCATCGAAGACGGCTCCGACATTTTTGGCGATGCAGTCAACCTTGCCGCGCGCATGGCCGGGCTGGCTAAGGGCGGGCAAATTATGACCACCGGGCACACGGTTGGGCACCTCTCTCCAGCGTTGGTGTCGCAAACGCGCCAGGTCGACGTGACCCGGGTCAAAGGTAAGCAGGAAGAAATAGCGGTACACGAGGTTCTTTGGGAGCAAGATGACGAAGTGACCCGCATGGCAACTCAGCTTCTGCAGCGAGCGCAGACGCAACCCGAACAACTCAAACTCACCCTCGGTTCTCAGGAGCTCTTGATCGGCGGAGAAGATGGCGTAACGATAGGGCGTGGCGAGGATTGCGATCTGGTTGTCGATGCCGGGCTGGCCTCGCGTAAACACGCGCGCTGCGAGTCACGCCGCGGCAAGTTCATCATTATCGACCAAAGCACCAATGGCACCTACGTAGCGCCAGACAACAGCGCCGAGGTGTATCTTCGTCGTGAGGAGCTTGTGCTTCAGGGAACCGGCGTCATCGGACTTGGAAGGGCAACCGCAGAGTGTGGCCCGGATGAGCTAGTGCGCTACGACTGCTGAACAGTCGAGTAATCACAACCCGGCTTTAAAAACTGTCAAACACCCGATACGAACCCTCCGATGCGCTTGACCATGAGTCGCGACCTGTCGCGCAGGTGCCCGAATCGACATACGCGAGGGCTGCGGCAAACATAGCCTCGGTCGGATCACCCAGTTGTTTGCCCAATTCGTCGCTGGCAGCGCAGTCTGCCGAGATGCCCTCGACATAACCCCCTTGATCAAGTGAATTCACCAGGCGGAAATTAATCGCCGAAAGCGAGTAAACCTGAGTTTGCCGACTGAGGGTACTGGTCGCGGTAATATCGAAAGCATAGCTGCCAAGCGGTTTCCCACACGTTGCAGAGCCTATGGTGACAACTTCGGTTTCACCGAGCCAGGGGCGCAAGCCGTTGATAATCAATTCACTCGCCGAACACGTATCGGCCAGAGTCAAGACCAAAACGCGATTGAGGAAGTTAAGCGAGTTGTCCTCTGACGCGAACAGATGCGAGAAATCAAAATTCGACTGCCTGTCGTTGTGTTGAAGCGTGGTGAACACCGAGTCATCCGGGATTTGCCCTGCAACCAGGCTGGCAAGCTTTCGCGACACGTCGATCCGACCGCCGCCGTTGTAGCGTAAATCGAGTACAAGTTCGTCGATATTCTCGGACGACAATAGCGCGAACGCGGTGTCTAACTCTGCGCGCGAAGGCTCCAGGAAATTTTTAAACGCAAGATAACCGACTTTTAACCCATTGTGCTCGACGACTCGAACGTCGAGCACGGTATTGATCACCACGAGGCCGGCACCCATCTCTATGGTGCGAACCCCGTCGTCAGTACCGCGTAAAACCATCGTTGATTGACTATTGCCCGCTGACAATGAAATCAACGCGCCAACCTCAGCGAGCGACAAGCCCGCGGTTGACTCGCCATCGATAGACATAATTGTGTCACCACGGAGCATTCCGGCGCGACCTGCGGCAGAATCACCGTACACAAATGAGATCACCGTCTCGTCATTCACAAAGCGATAACCAAAGCCAAAACCTTCGTAAGTGCCTTCGTCGAAAAAGCTATCAAACTCCGCCTTGGGCTGGATGTAACTGAATCGATCTTCGGCCTGATAGCGCAAATCCTCCAGCAGTACGGGAAGAGAACAGTAACGGGAGTCGCTCAGGTCAATGGCAGGCAGCTGCGTGTACCACAGGTAATAATTTGCAAGGTTATTGACTAAACGTTGCCGTGATTCTGTGTCCGCACAGAAGTTTGATGTGTCGGCGCTCCCACCACCGCTTCCGCCGCACGCACCTAGCACGAGGGACAGTAAAAACACTCCTACTATTTTGTCCATTCGATACATTCGATTCACACCAGGATTCAACGCAGCCTCCTTGCAATCATCGATTACAGAAATGCCCAACTATAAATGACCCGCAATTCATGGATTTGTTCTAAATGGAAAATCCGCCCAGTTTGGTTTCCAGATATTCTGCAATCCCCTCGCGCGCCCCCTCGCGTCCAATACCGCTTTCTTTCATGCCGCCAAACGGCGCGGCTGCACTGGTCGGATTGATGTCGTTAATCCCGATCAAGCCGAACTGCAAGCCTTCAAACATACGCATCGCACGCGCGAGGTTTTGCGTGTACACATAGGCAGCGAGCCCGTAATGTGTGTCGTTGGCTTTTGCCAGGACTTCGTCTTCGGTATCGAACGGGATAACCGCTGCGACGGGGCCAAATGTTTCTTCCCGATAGATCAACATTTCTTCATTCACCGAGTTAAGCAATGTCGGTGCGTAAAAATGCCCGTTCGCTAATCCGTCCTGGGTGAGTCGTTGACCACCAATGCACAACTGCGCACCTTTGCTGAGCGCGTCTTGTACCTGGGTGTCGACCTTGTCGACGGCGGCCTGATTAACCAGGGGCCCAATCGCGACGCCAGGCTCCATTCCATCACCGGCGCGCATTGCCGCAATGCGTTTTTGCATTGTTTCGACAAAGGTTTCAACACTCGCGCGCTGAACGAAAATTCGGTTTGGGCTGATACACGCCTGTCCGGTGTTGAGAAACTTCACCAGCGTTGCACCCTTTGCCGCGTGTTCAGCGTCGGCGTCATCAAAAACGATAAACGGCGCATGACCGCCCAATTCCATCGACACGCGTTTTAGCTGCGGCGCAGCATCCTGCGCCAGTTTTTTACCCACCGCAGTCGAACCGGTAAAGGTCAGCTTGCGGACCAGGGGGTTGGTGCAAAACTCCTCGCCGATCTCGACCGGTTTTTGCGCCGTGACCAAATTAATGACACCTGCAGGAATTCCAGCTTCTTGTAAAATTTCGAAAACCGCAATCGCACACAGCGGCGTGGCTTCGGCGGGTTTGAGGACCGCGGTGCAGCCCGCCGCAAGCGCGGGCGCGAGCTTGCGCGTAATCATCGAAACCGGATAGTTCCATGGCGTCACCGCCGCCACCACACCAACGCTCTGATGTTGCACGATAAAGCGCTGATCTCCGCGCGCCGAGGGTATTGTCTCACCGTAGATGCGCTTGGCTTCCTCGGCGTACCAGAGGAGAAAATCCGCCGCGTACTGGACTTCGCCGATTGCCGCCTTGAGCGGCTTGCCCTGCTCTCGCGTCATCAACTCGGCGAGCGTCTGTTTGCGCTCGATCATTAATTGCCACGCGCGGTAGAGCAGTGACGACCGGTGATAAGCCGTGCTCGCGCGCCACGCGGGCAGTGCCGCGTTCGCCGCAGAAATCGCACTTCGAGCGTGCGACCGATCACCATCGGCAACCGAACCGATCTTCTCGCCGTTGGCAGGATTAAAGACGTCAAATGCGCGGTCGAGCGATAACCATTCGCCGTTTACAAACATGCAAATTCTCTGGAAAAGTCGTGTTTAAAGGTTCGAAAAGAGCACACCGAGCTCTACAGCAATTGTTGCATTGCGGACCGCGCGGCGTCTTCCAGCGTCGCCGCGTCGATATGGCCGACAATCACATAACTCAGACCGTCTTTGGCCCAGCTCGCGTAATTGAGGTTGTGAGAAACGCCGCTGTGCAAGGCTTTATCGCCAGCGTTGTTGCGCGTGATACACAGTGCAACCGGCATACCGCTTGATGGCAGATAAGCAAGCTGGACCAGCGGAGCGCCTTCGACTTGAAGCACTTGTCCACGGCGAAACTCCAGTTGATGCTCGCGCAGGTCGGGTATCGTCATCTCATCGCCAAGTACTTCTGAGAGTTTTTCAGCTAGAGCGGGAGTCGCTACCTGTGCTGACCCGGACACGGTTTCACGCACGTACAGTTCGTGATAGCTCGCCACCTGCGCCAGCCAAGTAGGTGTCTGCGCGTTTTGCGACGTTTTATTCAGAATCGTCGAACAGACAATCCCAAGGAAAATCCCGACGATCAATACGGCAGCCATTGAGCGCATGCGACGGATTGACGGCTGCACCCGCGTTTCTGCGGCGGGCTGATCCGAGGAGTTCGCCGTTTTGTCTTCGATCTGAGAGATCAACTCGCGCGGAGCTTCGGCGAGGTGCTGGTCGAATGCCTCCGCGTAGGGCAAGGCGCTGGAGCGAAACTGCTCGACCAACTCTGCGGCGCTGGCATCCGAGGCGATCAGGGCCTCGACCTCAGCGATATGCTCCGCATCGAGCTGATTGTCGACGTAAGCGAGAAGCAGTGCCTCTTGCGGGTGGCTGTCCGTATTCATCGTCGTTGGTTCACCCTCTGCGCTTTTGGGTCATCGCGCTCGCTGACCGAACGTGCCAAAGCCGAGCGGGCGCGTGCCAAACGGCTCATAAGCGTGCCGCTTGGAATTCCCAGTACACTGGCGGCTTCTTCGTAGGCGTAACCCTCTACGTACACGAGTACCATGGCTTCGCGCTGCGCCTCAGGCAAACTGTTCACTTGTTCAAACACTTGAGCGAGCAAAATAGTCCGTTCATTATCACCGTGTGGGCTGGCGATCTGATCAGGGTCGAAAAATCCTTTGCCGTCTCTGATGGCGCTGGCACGTTTTTCATTGCGCCAGATCGAATGCAGAATCGTAAAAACCCAGGCGTCGAGTTTAGAACCTTCCTGCCATTGGTGCCGCCGGTTTAAGGCGCGCTCGACTGCAGCCTGAACCAGATCATCGGCGACAGGTTCCGACTGCGACAAAACCAGCGCAAAACGCCGCAGGCGAGGAAGTAATCCGACGAGCCCATCGGTGAATGCGTCGTTTGCGGAGGCCATTGCGCAATATTATCAGATAATTTTCGAGGTCAAGTTATCGCCTGTTGCCACAACAAGAATCATCAGGGACTAAAACTGCGACGTCGAGTGTTAACCAATTTGAGTAGCACGATTGCTGGCTCAATCACCCGATCAATTGCCAAAAGGCGAGGTCGGGCGAAACGCAATACCAAAAACACTTCAGGAGCACATACATGATCAAGCAAATACTCATCCTTTTGAGCGTAGTATTCACCAGTGCCGCGATGGCAGCGGACTTGCCCCGCACACCATCCACCGACGGCGCCGAGGTATACATCGTATCACCCGCTGACGGTGCAAAGGTTGGTACAACTTTCGACGTGGTGTTTGGACTGAAAGGCATGGGTGTCGCCCCTGCGGGAATCGACATGCCCAACACCGGCCACCACCATCTTTTGCTAAACAGCGATGAACTTCCACCAATGACTGTGCCGATGGGCACGCAGGTGGCCCATTTTGGAGGTGGCCAGACTCAAACCACCCTGACGCTGGAACCGGGCAAGCACACGTTGCAATTGATTCTTGGCGATAAGCTGCACATCCCGCACGATCCGCCGGTCATCTCCAAACAAATCACCATAACAGTTGAGTAAATTGCTCCTACTGGGAAAAAAGTGTGTTCGGTGCATGAGTGCAATGCACCGAACACTTAGACACAGGCGGGCGTGTCGCCCATAATCAGCGGTTTACGTTTCAGGCCGATGCAAGCGCATGTCTCAGGACGCCCCCCCCGCCACCAATTTTATTCGTCAGATGATCGCCGAGGATGTAGCCAACGGTAAAAACGGTGGCGAGGTACTGACACGATTTCCACCCGAACCGAACGGCTATCTGCATATCGGTCACGCCAAATCGATGGTGCTGAACTTTGGTGTGGCAAATGAATTTGGCGGCGCCTGCAACCTGCGCTTTGACGACAGCAATCCGGACAAGGAGAGCGTCGAATACGTCGATGCGATTCGCGCCGACGTCGAGTGGCTGGGCTACAAGTGGAACAGCGAATGCTACGCGTCGGACTACTATCAGCAGTTGCACGATTTCGCGGTCGAACTGATCAAACAAGGCAAAGCTTATGTCGACAGCCTTTCGGCAGACGAGATTCGCGAGTATCGCGGCACCTTGACCGAGCCGGGCAAAGAAAGTCCGTATCGGAATCGTTCGGTTGAAGAAAATCTGGATTTGTTCGAACGAATGAGAAACGGCGAGTTCGACGAGGGTGCGCACATCCTGCGTGCAAAGATTGACATGGCATCCGGGAATATCAATCTGCGCGATCCGGGTCTGTACCGAATCAAAAAAACACACCACTACCGTACCGGAGACGATTGGTGTATCTACCCGATGTATGACTACACGCACTGCCTGTCTGATTCGATTGAGGGCGTGACCCACTCGCTGTGCACTTTGGAATTTGAGGATCACCGACCGCTGTACGACTGGGTACTCGAACAACTCACCGACGAGCCTCGACCAGAACAAACGGAGTTTTCGCGTTTGAATCTTGAATACACAATTCTCTCCAAGCGCAAGTTAATCCAGCTGGTCAACGATGGTCATGTAAGCGGATGGGACGATCCGCGCATGCCGAGCATATCCGGTATTCGCCGACGAGGTTTCCCGCCTGCGGCGGTACGCGACTTTTGCGAGCGTATCGGCATCACTAAAAAGGATGCGTGGATTGAGATGGCGGTGCTGGAAAACTCCGTGCGCGAGAATCTGAACGAAAACGCGCCGCGCCGCATGGCAGTACTCGATCCGCTCAAGGTGGTGATCACCAATTACGATGCAGACAAAACCGAAACGCTTAATTTCGACAATCACCCGCAGAACCCTGATATGGGCAAACGTCGGGTGTCCTTTTCGCGCGAGGTGTATATCGAGCGCGACGACTTTGCCGAGGTACCGCCACCAAAATTTAAACGCCTGATCAGCGGCGGAGAAGTGCGCCTGCGCAACAGTTATGTGATCCGCTGCGACGAAGTGATCAAGGACGCACACGGCAACATCACCGAACTGTACTGCAGCGCTGACTTCGATACGCTCGGCAAAAAACCGGAGGGCCGCAAAGTTAAAGGCGTGATTCATTGGGTCGCCGCCGCGGAGTCCGTCGACGCGGAGATCCGCCTTTACGACCGATTGTTTAACTTGCCGAATCCAAACAGTGCTGAAAATCTGGCCGATTCGATCAATCCAGATTCACTGTGTGTGCTCGAGAACGCGCGCGTCGAGCGCAGCCTTGTCGACGCAAAGGTCGGCGAAACGTTTCAATTTGAACGCCAGGGATATTTTGCCGTCGATTCCGATACCCGCGACGAAAAGCTTGTCTTCAACCGCACCGTAACCTTGCGCGATACCTGGGCAAACTAGCCTCAAGTAATGGACCCGCGACCCTATCTGCACGCTGATAAAAAACCACTTGCGAACAAGGGCATTCCGCGCTTATATGCGCCATCGTAAAAACTCGCGCCCAATGCATGTTAACGAATAATCACGAGTTTGGAGTGTTCGACCAACCCGCTGAACGCAAAGTGGGGTTTTTTCTCGCGCCATCGTTTGCCATGCTCGCGGTGATTACGGCAGTCGAAGCGCTGCGGGTCGCAAACCGCATCAGCGGCAAGCCGCTCTACAGCTGGCATATTTTTTCGAAGGACGGCGAACCCGTTACTGCGACCAACGGCATGCAACTCCCAGCCGAAGCCAGCATCGAAGACATCGATCATTTTCCAATGGTGGTGGTTTGCGGTGCTCACACGCCGCACCACTACAACGAACCCAAGGTCTGCCAGTGGCTGCGATCGATCGGATCTCAAGGTGCGATTCTCGGGGCTATCGATACGGGCACCTACCTGCTGGCGCAAGCGGGGCTGGTCAAGGACCATCGCTGCACGATTCACTGGCTGAACATCCCGGGGCTAAAGGCAGATTTTCCGAAGCTTATTGTCACCACGAAATTGTTTGAGGATGACCGCGGTCGCCTCACCTGCGCCGGCGGTAGCGCGGCGATGGACATGTTTCTGCATATGATTGAGCAAGATCACGGCACCGAATTAGCCGTTGCTGTGTCAGAAAACTTTATCCTCGACCACATTCGGCAGGCGAGCCACGCGCAGCGCATGAACCTGCGCGAGCGCACCGGAATATCCAACCATCACTTGCTCGAGTGTATCGAGTTGATGGAAGCCAACATTGAGCAGCCGCTTATGCCCTCGGAGCTGGCCAATGCCATTGGCATCTCCAAACGCCAGCTCGAGCGCCTGTTCCAACGCTATCTCGGCTGCACGCCGAGCGGTTATTACACTGAGCTGCGATTGATCGAAGGGCGTCGCCTGCTGATTCAGACCAGTCTCAAGATTACCGATATCGCCCTTGCATGCGGGTTTCCATCGCCCGGTTACTTCAGCAACCGTTACCGCTCCATGTTTGGCTACTCACCGCGCGATGAGCGTAATAGCACCGGTACGCTGCAAAATCGGATGCAATCCTGAATAACTGAATTGCGACTTCTGTGTCGCTAACCTTCTATTAATCGTCGTTCAAAATCCTTCGACAAAGGACTCCTGAGTCGATACTCTGCCCACCAATTCGGAGTGTAAATTATGAGCAGACGATCAGGCGGCCGCGCCGCGCGTCAAGCGATTCGACAAGCCCCCTTGGCGGATGACATCAAGCCTGTTCAACCCGGAATGAATGGCGGCGCATACAAACCGCTGGCCGAGAACGATCTCGACAAGATCAACGAAGCGGTAATGGAAATCCTCGCTACCATTGGCATGGCTCAGGCGACACCCTCGGCAATCGAATACCTGACCGGTGCCGGCTGCGAAATGACATCGGAAGGCCGCCTGCTTTTTCCTCGTTCACTGGTCGAAGACACCATCGCCAACGCCGCTCGCAATTTCACTTTGCACGGCCAGGATCCCAAACACGATATGGAACTGACGGGATCGCGCACCTATTTTGGAACAGCGGGAGCGGCTGTTCACGTGGTGGATGTCGACACACGCGAATACCGCGAGTCACAGCTGGAAGATCTCTTTCACATCGGCCGCATCGTCGAGCTGTGCGAACACATCCACTTTTTCCAGCGCCCATTGGTGGCGCGCGATATGGTTGAACCGGCCGATCTCGATTTCAACACCTGTTACGCCAGCCTGGTCTCCACGACCAAGCATATCGGTACAAGCTGGGTTGACCCCGAGCACGTCCGACAATCGCTCGAGATGTTGCACATGGTGGCGGGCAGCGAAGAAAAGTGGCGCGAGCGCCCGTTCATGAGTATGTCGTGCACGTTTGTTGTACCACCGCTCAGGTTCGCTGAGGACTCGATCAATTGCATGGAGGTGGGCGTCAAAGGCGGAATGCCGGTCCTGTTACTTTCTGCCGGTCAAGCCGGTGCAACCAGCCCGGCGGCGATC
Organism: Pseudomonadota bacterium; assembly: GCA_039029275.1. Taxonomy (GTDB): domain Bacteria; phylum Pseudomonadota; class Gammaproteobacteria; order JBCCGL01; family JBCCGL01; genus JBCCGL01. Next base: position 183,942 of record JBCCGL010000004.1, read on the forward strand.
GCGGGCTCGGTCGCGCAGGCAGTCGCCGAGTGTCTTGCGGGTCTGGTTTACGTCAACGCGATTGTCCCGGGGCATCCCGCCATGTTTGGTACCTGGCCGTTCGTATCAGACCTGCGCACAGGCGCGATGAGCGGCGGCAGCGGTGAGCAGGCGGTTCTCGCCGCCGCCAGCGGGCAAATGGGGCGTTACTACGATCTGCCCTGCGGCACCGCTGCAGGTATGACCGACGCCAAGCTCCCGGATGCGCAATCCGGGTACGAAAAGGGCTATACCGACACGCTGGCCGGGCACTGCGGTGTGAATCTGGTGTACGAGTCGGCCGGTATGCACGGCAGTCTGATGGGCTGCTGTTACGAGAGTTATGTGATCGACAACGACATGCTCGGCGCGATCAATCGCACGATTCGAGGCATCGAGGTCAACGACGAAACACTGTCACTCGAGGCCATGCGAAATGTGTGTCTGGGCGGCCCGAATCATTATCTTGGCCACGATCAGACGATTAACCTGATGCAGCGCGAATACATTTATCCCGAGCTGGGCGACCGCACCAGCCCGAAAGAATGGAAGGAGCAAGGGTCAACCGACATGCTCGAACGCGCGAAAGATCGGGTTAAATCAATTCTCGAGAACCACTATCCAAACCATATCTCCAAGGAACTGGACGATGCAATTCGGGAAAAATTCGACGTCAAACTGCCGCGTGAGATTATGCAGCCCTGAAATTAATCTGGGTCAATGACGAGGGAATTGTTAATACACCTATCAGGCTTGACGGTGATTTTCCTCGTGCAGTTCACTTGCGAGGTCGGCCGTTTCGGGCAGGGTCAGGCGTTTTAAGTAGCCCGGTGTTTTAGCCGCACGCAGGCCTTCCTGTAGCAGCAAAAGGTTGGCCACGTCATAGTTAGTCAGCCCATCACTGACCGCTTCACAACGCTCGATCTGCTCGCGAAGCTCAGAGAACGCGAGCGACATTTCGCGCATCTCATTGATCATTTCTTCGTCGGCCGGTTCGTCCGGTTCGGTCACCCGGTTGCGCGGCATTGGCTCAAATTTGCTGATATCCTCAAGCGCGGCGATCGCCACCTCGACCACTTGATAATTGCGCGCTACGCCAATTTTAAATCGCGAGAGTTGAAAGAAGTTTCGGAACCACATCCGATAGGCAAATGGCAAAAAAGCCGCACTGATGACCATAATCAAAGCGCTGCCGGTGCTGTCTTGCAGAAAAATCAATGCCCCGTTCAAGGCGACAAACAGCGTAAGCGCGCCAATGCCCATCATTGTGTGGCCGTTACTTCGGACCAGGCTTTGTGCATGATGAAATATATCTTCGTGAATTTGCTTTTCGCTCACTGACTTCTCCGAAGTGCCGTCCCCTAGGTGCTGTAACGGCAGAAGAAAGCAAAAGTTCAGCCAGTTCTATCACATCACAATCACCACTTTTTGAGTGATCGTCGACGAATTCGCCTACAAGTTGCGATTAGCACCTGGCAACAGAATTCGGCACTAGAGTGATGCTGGCAATTCAGCCGTCAGCGCCACCTGATCGACGCGAAAAACCAAACCTTACACACTGATTTGCGTCGTCGTGCGATTCGGCGCCAAAATGTGGACGGGTGTTTCGGGCATTCGCGCCGCTCGCAATCCTTCTTGCAGCAACAACAGATTCGCTGCGTCGTGACAGCTTAATACCGAGTGCGCGGCTTCGCAGATTTGGAGTTGTTTCTGCAAAACAGGGAAAACGCTTGCGGTTTCGCGAATTTCGCCAAGCAGCATCGGCGGTGCCGGACTTTCGGGGTCGCGCAGTGCGCTGCGCGGCAGAGCGTGAAAGTGCTCTGGCTCAATCAGCGGCGCCATACCGATTGCCTCGACGGAGTATTCATCCGTATACGTCACTTTAAAACTCGACAGTCGGTGGAAATTGGCGAGCCAGTAACGAGACATCAGCGGCACACTAAAAGCGCAAATGACTATTAGCGCTACGCTACCACTGTCCTCGTGCGTGAATAGAAGCGCGCCGTTTAGTCCTCCCAACAAAATCATTGCGCCAATCGCTATAACCAGCGTTTTGTTATTGCTGACCAATTGCTCCACGTAACGAAAAATGTCGACCTTGAGGCTTTCTTCTTGCATTGCGACTGCCCTTTTTTGATTGACTCACCGTGTAACGGCAAGTCCAAGCAAAAGTTCAGCCAGATCGCTTGATATCCCCGTTTGCAGATTTATTTTGAAAGGCTTTTGCGCGGATCACTCAAACCTCATTTAAGACACGAATAGAATGATTCAGGAGAAGACCGCTTTGCGGACCAGGTTGAGACCCATCAGAAGAAACATGACTAATACAGCTGTGCGAAAACGCTGCGCGTCAAGGCGTCGGCGGATCACTTCGCCAAGACTAAACCCGATAAGAGTGGGCACGATCAATCCGAGTGAAAGCAGTGATATATCACCGGTAAACAATCCCGCCTGCCAAAAGCCGATGCACAAGGGAATTCCACCAAGAAAGATAAGCAATCCCGTGACACGAACAAATTCATCTTTTTCGACTCGCCGGGAGAGCAGATAGATAACCATCGGTGGGGACCAGATCGCGGTCAACCCGCCGATCGCACCCGCCAGTGAGCCGGCGATGATTTGCGCGGCGCGATCGAATCGCGGAGGCAATTGCGGTGGCAATGTCATCAAACTGGTGGCGGAGAACAATACGATAACCGCTCCCAGAATCAGAATAAGCACATTGGTGTCGATACGCGATGTCACCGCTGTCATCGCGCCCAACACCACCATCAGGCACACAGCAAAAACCCAGTAGCGCTTAACGGTTTGCAGCACCTGGCCCTCGCGATACATCTGCCACGCGTTGGAAATCAGTATCGGAAACACCACCAGCGCGATCGCGATTCGGGGGTTTGTAAACTGCGAAAGAATGCCTATTGATGCGGTTGGCAAGCCGATCCCTACCATCCCTTTGATCGTGCCCGCAAACAGGTAAGTTGCGCACGCAAGCAGAATAAGTTCAGGATTAACAGTCAATCGCTTACCTGATACGTCGATACTTCGATCAAATTGCCGTCGGGGTCATAAAAATAGACGGACTCAATCGGCCCGGTCGCTCCGCTGCGACGAACCGGGCCTTCGCTGATCGGGACGTGAGCGGCGACAAGCGATTCGTGAATTTCACCGATCGTTGCGTCGGCAATAAAGCACAGGTCGCCGCTGCCAGGCTGCGGCGATGCGGCGTGCGGCGTAAATTCTGCGCCGGATTGGTGCAAATTAATTTTCTGCTGACCAAACGTAAGCGCTACTCGACCCTCGCCAAAAGATACTTTGTCCATGCCAAGTACGCGCTGATAAAAATCAGCCGTACGATCAATGTCTGCCACAGTCAAAACCAGGTGGTCTAGGTGCGAAATTTTCACGTCTATCTCAGTTCGCGCCCGAAGCCAGGCGCGAGCTAAGCGCACCTGACGTGCTGATGTACGGCAAGCGATCCTGAGCATTTTTTACGGCGCGCACAAAGACATTTGCCTCGATCACGGTTTCGAGCGAATCGGCGCGTGCCGCGTCACTGCCATCGGGAGCTGCAATGCAACTGTGACCGAGATACTCGAGCCCATTTTCCTCTCCGGCGTGATTGGCGTACATCAACCACACGCCGTTTTCGAAAGCGCGCGTGGGCACCAACTTGTTCGCAACATGCGGCCAGTCAACTCCAAGCGCAGTCGGAACAATAACAAGTTGTGCGCCTGCTGCAGCGAGGGCTCGAACCGACTCGGGAAACTCGACGTCGTAACAGATGAGCACGCCACAGCGCACACCGTCGAGATCGAAGAGTGTGAGCCCTTCGCCAGTGGCGAAGAAGTCACCTTCGAACCCAGGGGGCAACACCAACTTGCGATGCGTAGCGACAAAATCACCTCGGGCGGAAAAACAGTTCGCAGCGTTAAAGATTTGATCTTCGTCGCGTTCAGGAAATCCGTACACAATGGCCGTGGAGGTATCGCGTGCCAGCTGCGCGATTTGGTGTGCCATCGGTCCGTCGTGCGTCTCTGCATACGCGGCGATATCATCGCCTGCGTTGTAACCGGACAAAAACAACTCCGGGCAGACGAGCAGGTCGACGTCGCGCTGGTGCAATTCGGCGGATAATTTTTCGACTCGCTGCGCCGGGCTTAGCGTTGCGCCATCTGACTGATAGATCGCAGCCCGCATCTACTGATGTGTAACTAAAATTTCGCGCTTGTAGTGCGTGAGATAATCGCAGCCGCTGTCTGTTACCACTATCGAGTCACCAATGCGCCCGCCGTACTCGCCGTCGATACTGATGCCACCATCGACTGCGAACGTCATGCCGGCCTGCAAGATCGTTTTATCGCCGGCTTTGAGTTCCGGTGCTTCGAGATAAGACATTCCGATGGAGCGGCCGGTGCGATAGCCGGTTTCGTATCCGCGCTCGCGATACACGTCATTGGCCGCCTCGGCGACCGACTCCGCCGTCACACCAGGGCGAATCGCGCTGATCGCCGCTTGCTGCGCGTCGATCGCGGCCTGTTGCACGCGAATCGAATCGTCGCTCGCTTCCTTGATGAAAAACATTCGATCAAAGCCGAGTTTGTACAATTTGAATTGCGCCATGTTGCAAAAGCAGAAATAAACCGGATCACCTTTCGCGAGCGCTTTCACGTTGGCGCGTCGGTGCACCATCGAGGTGTCGCGGCCGGATTGCATCACCTGCAAGTTATAAATCATCGGCGAAATAAACGCCTCCCAGCCTTTATCCGTCAAAAATCCTGCGGCTTTTCGCGTACCAGCGTTAATCACGGCGAGCGCGGACTCGTACTCGGGCGCCCCCTCGGCCAGCGAGTCGCCCGCAGCCTGCATCATTGCACCGGCAATCTCACCGGCCTGGCGCATCACCGCAATTTCTTCGGGTGACTTTATTGTTCGCATCTCACCCAGCAGTTGCCCCACGTCCGTGAGCTCAATGTGTCCCAATACGTCATCGAACCAATTGCGAACCAGCGCAGGCAGCACGCTCTTTTCGACGCCAACGCGTCCAGGGTTGTCGCCCAATGCTTTTTTCAGGACATTTTCCCAGCGGTTGGGTCCCATATCCTCCCACGTCAGTATATTATCGACCCAGGTCATGGCGGCCACCATCTCGCTCTCCATCAAAGGCGTTACGACGATGGGATCGGAATCTGATCGTACAATCAAAAACGTCGGGCGTCCGAACTCGACTGAAAGGTACCCCCAAAAACCCGCGAGATAGGCGATAGAGCTTTCATCTGTTAACACTGCTGTATCTATATCGACATCCTGCAATCGCTGTTGAAATCGTGCGGTTCGCTGTTGCGCCTGATCAAGCATGATTTGTTAACCCCAATTTTTCACCGAGTGTACACGTTTACGTAAAAAAAACGCCACAGTTTGATCCTGATATACGGCGCGACGAACTCGGGTGATACACTCGCCTCACCGCCTACTGCATGAGAAACAATGACACAGTTACAACAACTGATTCGCGACCGTTTTGGTCAAGAAAATAAATCGAAACGCGAGTTCGACGACTCGGTGCTCAACAGCACCTTGCGTTCCGTTCTGCGCAGACGCTCGCACCGCAAATACAAAGCAAACTCGGTATCAGTAGAGCTGATCAATACCTTGTTGGCAACTGCGTTTTCCGCACCATCGAAGTCTGACTTGCAACAAGCTTGCGTAATTGTCGTCGACGATAAAGATCGTAAAACGCGCATCGCCAATAGCAACCCGGCGGTTAACTGGATCGCGAATGCGCCCGTGTTTATGGTGTGGTGCGGCGACAACCGCAGGATCAGAAAACTGTGCGATGCACGCGCGCACAGTTTCGCAAACGATCATCTCGATTCATTTATGAACGCCGCGGTGGATGCCGGAATTGCCATGCAGACTTTTATCATCGCGGCAGAGTCAGTTGGTCTGGGTTGCTGCCCTGTTAGCCAGGTGCGTGACAGTATCGACGTACTCTCTGAAACGCTCGATCTACCCAGACATGTTTTTCCGGTTGCCGGATTATGCGTTGGTTGGCCTGCGCAGAAGGGGGACATCAGCATGCGCTTACCGCTTGATGTTACGGTTCATAATAATGTGTATAGGGATGACAACATGCTCTCGTTGGTAGCTGCCTACGACGAAGCACGTGAGCAATCCCAACCCACTGCGGATGAGTCGCAAAGACACACCGATTTATACGGTGTTAGCAATAGTTACGGCTGGTCAGAAGATCACACTCGGCAGTACGCGCAATCAATGCGTTCAGATTTTGGTCAATACATTCGCAATCAGGGGTTTTGTCTTGACTGATTTTATTGGTATCGAACTGTGGATTCCGATCACTGTCGCTGCAGCATTTTTCCAAAACCTGCGCTCCGCGCTGCAAAAACACTTAAAAGGTACGCTCAGCGATACAGGTGCAGCGTACTCGCGTTTCGTTTTCGCGCTGCCGGTTATCGCTATTTACGTCGCCCTGCTGGTTTGGCTAGGTGGTTACACATTGCCCGCAATCAATCCCACATTTTTGCTGTACTGCGCGGTTGGCGGCATTTGCCAGATCATGTTTACCGTGTTTCTACTGTGGATGTTTTCGTTTAAAAGTTTTGCCGTCGGTACGATTTACTCAAAGCTTGAAGTGGTGATGGTCGCGATACTGGGTGCACTGGTGCTGGGTGATACGCTGAGTGGATGGGCAGTATTTGCCATCGCGTTAAGCGCGCTCGGTATTCTGGCGCTTGGAATAGGTCAGCAAAATCTATCCATAAGCGCTTTGGTTTCAGGGTTTAAAAGTCGTGTTACATTTCTTGGCCTGATATGCGCCGCATGGCTGGGCGGTTCGGTCGTGTTTTTTCGTGGCGCGGCTCTCTCACTGGAGCACAACGTTGTGGTCATGGCCGCAGCCTACGCGCTGTTTGTCAGCCTGATTATTCAAACCGTTTTAATGAGCACTTACCTCGCAGTACGTGAAAAGGGAGAAGTCGTCCGGGTATTCAAACAATGGAGATGGGCAGGCGCTGCCGGAGTCGCCGGAGCACTCGCCTCGATCGCGTGGTTTACAGCGTTTACACTACAGAATGCGAGCTATGTGCGCGCCGTCGGGCAAATTGAATTACTGTTTACGTTTCTGGCAACGCTTTTTATTTTTCGCGAGCGCGTAAGTTATATGGAAATTTGTGGGATATTCTTGATCGTTGGTGCAATAACTTTATTGCTGATAAACGGGTGATCTCACGTTTTCTCTAAAACTATCCTGTCCCATCGCACGTTTTCCTTATTAGGTAAGTAACTGCTTTGATTCACTGATTTGTGAATACAGTTGAAACCCGCCGCCTGAAAATCTACGATTGTTTTTTCCCGGTCAATTGGGTGTACGCAGGTGCCTAAACCGGCTGGACCATGTCTCAACGAGATCGCACAAACGCCACTCGGTTTTACGATTTCGGCCAAACGCGTAGCTGATAACTCTCGTTCGCGTTCATTCAGGTGGTGCCACATTCCCTCGACCAACACAAATTCAAATTTTGTGTTGTTATCCAGACAATTAAGGACCGGCAGAAAATCTTGACGCCATTGGATATTGAGGTCTGAGTAGTGCTCTTTTGCTGAGGTTAAAAATGTTTGCAGTGGTTCAATCGCGGTAACCGTGTAGCCTACCCTGGCAAGCGCTGCAGCGTTTTGTCCAGCGCCCGCGCCAACATCCAAAACGTGCGCGCCGACCTGCGGCAAATACGGAACAAAACTGTGGCAGACAGTGAAAAAATCGAGTGAGCGACTAAGCGCCAAAAATCGATCAGCGCTATCTTCATAACCAAGTGTTCCGGCAACATCATTCACGGAATTGAAAATCGGGACGGGGGTGAACTACGACAATCGACTCGCAATGTCGATTCCCAGCTGCTCGCAGCTCGAGCCGCCGCCCATATCCGGTGTCAGCGAGTTTCCGGATTTAATCGTCTCTTCGATCGCGCGCATGATCGAATCGTGTGCATCGCGATAACCGAGATGATCCAGCATCATCGCTCCGGACCAAATCTGCCCGATCGGATTGGCAATGCCCTGACCGGCAATATCGGGTGCGGATCCGTGCACGGGCTCAAACATCGATGGATACAGTCGCTCAGGATTCAGATTTGCCGAGGGTGCGATTCCGATTGTGCCGGTCACGCCCGGCCCGAGGTCAGACAAAATGTCGCCAAATAAATTTGAACCGACGACTACGTCAAACATCTCCGGCTTATTAACAAAATGCGAAGCTAAGATATCGATATGGAATTTATCCACGCGGATGTCTGTGTAGTCGGCTGCGACAGCCTCAACGCGCTCATCCCAATACGGCATCGTGTGGATGATGCCATTCGATTTAGTTGCCGACGTAAGGTGTTTTGCCTCACGCGAACGAGCAAGATCGAACGCAAAACGTAACACGCGATCAACACCGCGCCGCGTAAATATCGACTGTTGCACAACGAGTTCCTGATCCGTACCGTCGTACAGTCGACCACCGATTTCAGAATACTCGCCTTCGACATTTTCGCGTACTACAAAAAAATCAATATCACCGGGCTGCTTGTTGGCAAGCGGACAACTCACGCCTTCGAAAAGACGCACTGGGCGCAAGTTAATGTATTGATCAAAGTGGCGGCGGATCGGTATTAACAAACCCCACAATGAAATGTGGTCGGGCACTCCCGGGAATCCCACGGCACCAAGAAAAATCGCGTCAAACTCTCGCAACTGATCGATGCCGTCTGACGGCATCATTGCGCCGGTCTGCGCGAACGTCTCGCATGACCAATCGAAGTGCGACCACTCGATGTCGATTGAATGTGTTTTGCAAACCGCCTCTACAGCACGTATACCCTCTGGAACAACTTCCTTACCTATTCCATCACCGGGAATAACGGCTATTTTGTGCGTCATAGAAATTAACCGCCGAGGAACAGCTCCCCGACTTTAGGATTGGCGAGCAGTTCGTCGCCGGTTCCGGCAATCGCGATTTGTCCCGATACCATCACGTAACCGATGTCGGCAAACTCCAACCCCTTTTTGGCATTCTGTTCGACCATCACAATCGTTTTGCCCTCGTTGTGCTGCAGATCGTGGAGAATTTCAAAAACCATGTCGATGAATCGCGGCTCAAGTCCAATCGAGGGCTCATCAACCAAAAGAACGTCGGGGTTCATCACCAACGCGCGTGAAATTTCCAGCAGGCGGCGCTCGCCGCCGGAAAGTACCTTTGCCTGGTGTTTTCGGCGTGCCGCCAGTCGCGGGTATTTCTCAAACACCGCTTCAGCGGACGCTTTTGCCTGCGCGGGTTGATCTTTGAGGAATCCCCCCATCCACAAATTTTCCTCGACTGTCATGCCGGGGAAAATCGATTTATCCTGCAAGATGTAAGCGATGCCCGACTGCGCCAACTTTTGGTTGGGCGACATTTTGGTAATGTCTTTTTGTTCACCGGCGGGACCGACGCGCACAGTCCCGGAAAAAATATTATTGAATCCGAAAATGGCATGCAGCACAGTAGATTTTCCGGCCCCGTTGGGGCCAATCAGGCACAAGGACTGCTTGCGACCAACACGAAGATTGATACCGTGGAGTATTTCCATCTGGCCATAACCTGCGTGCAGATTTTCGAGCGAAACATAGGGCTCGCCATTGACCAGTGACGAAAGCTTTTCTTCGGTAACGTCTTCTGCAATGGCGGCGGTTTGCTTGACTACTTCGTCAACAGAAATAACTGAATCAACGCCGCCTGCACCATAACCCCTGATTTTATCGTCGTCGGTCATTAGTGCGCTCCCAAATAAGCATCGATGACTTTTTGGTTATTTTGAATATCGTCGGGTGAGCCTTTCGCCAGCATCTCTCCGTGCGCCAGACAATAGATCGTATCCGCCATATTCATTATCACGCGCATGTTGTGCTCGATAATAAACAGCGTGATCCCAAACTCGACGTTGGCACGTTTCAGACGATCAATCAGTCCGTTGATGAGCGTTGGGTTGATGCCCGCGGTTGGTTCATCGAGCAGCAAGGCGGCAGGTTCGTTCATAAGCGCCATCGCGAACTCAAGCAGTTTTTGTTGACCGAATGATAAAGACCCCGCAAGCAGCAATCGTTTTTCATACAGGCCGACAAATTCAAGCAGGCGATCGGCGCGTTCATACTCTTCGTTTCCGTTGCGAGTGAACGCGTCACGAAAATTCATTTTGCGGTGCGGCAGTGAAATCAACATATTTTCAACGCAGTTCATTGCACTATAGATCCGAGTTTGCTGAAACGTTCGCAACAAACCCAATCGCGCAATTTTCTGCACCGGCAGTGTTGAGATTTCCTGATCCTCGAATTTAATCGAACCGGAATCAATCGGGTGATAGCCGACCACTGAATTGAATAGCGTTGTCTTACCCGAGCCGTTAGGCCCGATCAAGCCGGTGATGCCGCCTCGCTCAACGGTGAGTGAAATATCCTTGTTTGCTGAAACACCGCCGAAAGACTTGCTGACTTCCTGAACTTCAAGAATAGTATTCATGCGTCGGCCTCCGCAGTGATATCTTTCTTATCCACGCGGATACCAAACCACTCCGGTTTTTTATACATCAGCCAGCCCATGACCCCGTCCTGAAAATAAACGACGGTAACGACGATCAAGGCACCGAGCGCAACCCACTGCCATCCAAGGAAGTAATTCCAGGTCACCTCTTTGAAAACGTGAAACAGAATCGCGCCAATCACCGGCCCCCAGAGTGTGCCCTTTCCACCCAGCAGTACGCACACAACCATAAAAATTCCGAGGTTGATGGTTTGGTACGCAGTCTCCAGCGGCTCAAAGTGAATAAGCTGGAACGCGGAAATGCCGCCCACTATGCCAACAAAAAACGCGGCCATTGACCACATAGCTAGCTTGTACTGCAGGGTGTGAATTCCCATCGCCTCGGCTTTTTCTTCGTCATCGCGGATAGCGTTAACCGCCGCGCCAAAGCGCGTTGTGTACAACCATTTGAGGAAAACGAAAAGAGCGACACCGGTTATTGCGAAAAGAAAGTAGAAAAAGATTTTTCCGATATCGAGATCACCAGGGTAAACCGGCAGCGCGATACCCTGTCCGCCGCCGACCCAGTCCCAGTTAGACACCAGCTCGCCCGCTGCGATCGCTACACCGAGCGTGCCGATCGCGAAGTACGGGCCGCGCAAGCCGAAAGTGATGTACCCCACGATGAATGCTGTTAGCGCGCAAAAAACACCCGCCCCGATAATGCCCAAAATCACGCCGGTAAAATATTCAGGATCGGTAAAACTGTACGTGCCGCCGCCAAAAGCGTTTGTGTACTCGCCAACGTCGTACACGAGCGCGATGGCGATCACAGCCGCCACGTACATGCCGGTACCGTAAAAGAAAATATTACCCAGCGAGTTGTACCCCATCTGACCGCCTGTCATGTCCCAGGTCAATGCGACGATAATCATTAGCCACACCGTCGCGAGCTGCGTGCGAAAATCCGGGAACAGAAACGGTGCCAGAATTGTTATAGCGATCAAGGCGGCGTAGAAAGCGACTTTTTTATTCATGTTTCTACCTCGGTCCTATTGCAAGCTTTGGCGCTTGCGGCGCTGCTGGATTAGTCGAATAATCAACACAATCAACAACAGCAATACGGCTATCGCCTGTTGATAGCCGATACCGAAAATGTGTGCGCCGTATTGCTCGAGCGCACCGATCCCCAAACCGGCTGCGATTACCCCCGGTAAATTACCAAGCCCCGCCGCAGTCACGATGACGAACGCACGGATTGAGTGAGTGATTCCGTAAAATGGCTGGATGACCCATACCATCACGATAATCGCGCCAGCGGCGCCGCAAATCGCTGCGTTAAGCGAGAAAGTAAATGCGTACACTTTTTCTGTGTCGATACCGAGTACGCGAGCGGCACGCGCATCCTGCGCCGTGGCACGAATCGCTTGCCCCATGCGACTCGACTTCATAAATATAATCACACCCGCGGCGAGCGCTGCCGCCATCAAGACGCCGATCAACTTGGCAATGGGTACATCGATGAAACCGTCGAAAAAGTAAATCGTCTCGTAGCCGAGATCGACGCTTTGAGTGTCCGAGCCGAACATCAAATTAAGAATCTGCGCCATGATGATCGCCAGACCAAACGTGGCCAATAGCGAGGTAAACAGGTCGCGCTCAATCACCCGCGAAATCACCAGCTTGTAAATAACCCAGCCGATACACCACAAAATCAGAAACGCAACGGGAACGCCGAGCAGCGCGGGAAAGCCGTTCTGATCGAGCCACCACGCGACATATCCGCCGGAGATAACAAAGTCACCTTGCGCGAGGTTTTTCACATTCATGACACCCCACACCAACGCCAGTCCGTAGGCGGCGAGAGCGAAAAGCGCGCCGATCATTATGCCGTCGAGAACAATCTTGAGGTTGACGACAGGAAACTCGAATAACAGGGAGATATTGCCGATGATTTGGTCCATCAGACTCGATTCTTTTGGTTAGGTGCGGTTGCTAAACGCAACACAGATACTCGCGTAAACACACCCCGGGCCCGCAAAGGCGGGTGAAAATCTCACCCGGGGTTGTTTTTCATCCGAATTGTCGGATTAGTTACGCGGCCAATTCAGATTGTGCGAAGCAAACGCAGACGGCGCAACAACGTTGTAGCTGCCACCCTGGATTTGTCGCAACACCATTGGCTTGGCGATGTTGTTACCCGCGTCGGAAAAGCGGATATCGCCGTAGAAAGTGCTCAGATCGGTCGCAGAAATCGCATCGCGGACCGCTTCTTTATCGAGCGTGCCTGCGCGTTCAAACGCATCTTTGAATACGTAGACAGCAGCCGAAGCCTGTGCGGTTTGATACGGCACTTTCTTGTCTTTGTATTCCGGAAATGCGCCTTTGAACTCGGTCTCGTAGTTGGCGGCTGAACCGAAGATAGGATCTTCATAAGACAGAGTCTCAGCCCACTGGGTCGAACACAGGATGTCGTTGGCTGCGTCGCCAAATTTGCCCGTGACGTCTGCAGCCTCGCAGTGCGTCATTGCGATCATCGGCACTTTTACGTTCTGCTCAGCAATCTGGCGGACGGCTGTTGCGGCGCCTTTGGAGTGACCGCTCACGACCAGTACGTCTGGCTTGACCAGTTTTACTTTGGTGAGGATAGCGCTCATGTCAGACAAGTCGCGCGGAAGTTTTTCGTCGACAACAATCTGCATATTGTATTTGGCAGAGTCTTCCAGAATACCGGCGCGGATATCGAGCGAAAACGGATCGTTTTCAACTGCCACAGCGACCTTTACGCTGGAAGGATCTTTGCCTTGCGCTTCCGCTTTTTCAGCCGCGAGAGTGATAGCGGAAGCAAGGTATTGCTCGGAAGTGGAAAGTACTGCGAACAAATACTTGTAGCCTTTATTGAACAGCGAGCGCGAAGCGCCTTCAGCTTCAACCATCGGAATTTTGTATTTTTCCGTTACCGGCGCAATGGCTTTGGTCAAACCGGATGAGTAAGGCCCAAGCATGTATTGCACGCCGTCCTGGTTGATCAAGCGCTCGGCGAGGGTGGCACCGCGGTCACCCTTGGACTCGTCGTCGTAGTAGGTGACTTTAAAGTTGTAACATTTATCCCCAATCTTGACGCCGCCGTTCTCGTCAATTTTCTGAATCGCGAATTCGTAACCGTTTTTCGCGTGGATGCCGTTAGTCGCGTACTTACCGGTGAGTGAGATGGCAGAGCCAAGGTGCAGTTCTTCGCAGGCCGCCAATGCACCTTGTGAAAACAGCAAAGCCGTTCCGGTTGCGCAGCCCATTATTAATGTCGAAAGCTTCATCGTTAGATATCCTCCAAAACGTTGAGACAAATTTGTGTCGCCGCTTCCCTTATTGAATATCGTGATCGATATCTTATTGCTTTCGAAACGGTCGGCCTTTACACGAAGTATTTCGCGACTAGACCCGACCGATTATGCATTGAAATAAAATAAAAGTAAGCCTTTTCAGAAACCTTCGATATATCTAAAAAATTTCTTTATTATTGCTTGCATCAGTAAAGTACAGGTTTACAGGCGATGTCACTAAACCGACTAAAAACCCTGCTGGCAGTAAAGGAAACCGGCTCGTTTGTAGGTGCAGCGGAACGCGTGCACCTGACACCCGCGGCCGTGGGCCAACAGATCAAACACCTTGAGCAAGAACTCGGCGTGCAATTGTTTGACCGCCACCATCGCACGCCGCAGCTTTCACCCATCGGTAATGCATTGTTGCCAAAGGCGCGCGAACTGATAGCACTCTACGACAACATGGTGCCATCGCTGCTGGGCGAAAACGCGGAGCACCGCGAGCTTGGGATCGGAGCGGTACCGTCAATCATGAGCGGTCTGGTCCCGCGTGCGCTGGCCGCGTTGCGCGAGCAGCATTCCCGCGTTCACTTTCGGGTAGTGCCGGGTTTGTCTACAGAGTTGTTAAAAAGCGTGGATCAGGGCTTTCTCGATGCCGCCGTCATCACTATTCATCAGGAGATGTACACCGATCTGGAAGCGCGCGAAATCCTGCGCGAACGTTACGTGCTTCTGGCGCCCAAATCGATCGAAACCGGGGACCCACGCGAAATTCTGGAATCCCAGCCATTTGTGCGATTCAATCGACACACCTGGGTCGGGCAGCAGATCGATCAATGGCTTCGCAGCGAGAAAATTCGTGTGGTTGAGAGCATGGAGCTGGATACGCTCGAGAGTATTGCCTCGATGGTGCAACACAACCTGGGTGTCGCAATCGTCCCGGAACACAGCACTCCGCCCACCCAGCTACCCGAACTCCAGCGCATCCCGCTTGGTCCCAGCATCGTGCCGCGCATACTGGGCTTGATTTCACACCCCGAAAGCCCACGCTTTCATCTGGTTGACGAACTATTCGACACGCTGGTTGCCCTGTCAAAATAAAATAATATTTTAGATAAAGTGAAATATTTATCGTTTGCGATAAATATTTTTAATCGGTTTAATGGCAGTGTCAGCAACGTATTTCTATAGCGAGCACCTTGAGCCAGCCATCCTCCAAACGATCTTTACAGACTTCTTCGCTTAACGTCGACGTCTGGCGCGGCGATTCAAACGGCGGTCAGTCGCAAACTTTCGAAGTGCCGCGCGAACCGAGCCAAACCGTGCTCGATGTGGTCACATGGATTCAGCGCAACGCCGACCCCGACCTCAGCTACCGCTTTGCGTGCCGGGTGGGTATGTGCGGTTCGTGCGCAATGATGGTGAATGGCGTGCCGCGCTGGACCTGCCGCACACACGTAGAACGCGTCGCCCAAAACGGTCAACTCAGCATCGCGCCCCTGCGCAACCTGCCGGTGATCAAGGACCTGGCCTGCGATATGTCGGAGTTTTTCGAAAAGTGGCAAAAATCCGATGCCCGATTTCATCCCAGCGAAACGCGTCACGACGACATGCCGCGAATCGACCCGCACGAAAAGCAACGCTCGGCTGCCAACGCCGCAATCGAGTGCATCAACTGCGCGGTGTGTTACTCGGCCTGCGATGTCGTCAACAGCTCGACCACGTATGCGGGCCCCGCCGCGCTTAACCGCGCCTGGACACTGCAAAACGACCAGCGCGACAGTAACCGAGCTTCACGCCTGCAAACGCTTGTCAACGATAGCGGCTGCACCAGTTGTCACAGCCTTGCGAATTGCAGCGTGCATTGCCCGGTTGAACTGAATCCGTCGGGTTCAATTGCGGGTTTGAAACGCATGGTGTTCAGCGCCACGCTAAAGGGTCAGCTATGAGCGCGATTAGTCCTCGACTGTTTGTGCTGCAGCGCGCGACAGCATTGCTTTTGGCACCGCTGGTTATCGGGCATTTGATCATGATCGTGATCGCCATCAAAGGCGGGTTGGATTCGGCAGAAATCCTCGGCCGCACGCGTGGCAGTATTTTGTGGGCGCTGTTTTACGGGCTGTTCGTTGTCGCAGTTGCGATTCATGCATCCATTGGTGTGCGGGTCATCGCAAGCGAGTGGTTCGACATTCGATCTGAACAGTCGCAGCGCGCGGTGATGTGGTCGACGCTGATTGTTCTGCTCAGCACCGGCGCTTATGCTGTGTTTGCGGTCACCGCGTCATGATCCGACCGCATCGACAACATCCGCTGTGGATCGCATTTACCATTCACCGCTTGTCGGGTCTGGCGCTGGCGATTTTTTTGCCAGTGCACTTTTACGTGCTTGGACTTGCACTGCGCGACACTGAACAACTCGACGGTTTTCTCGCACTGACCGAGCACCCGCTGGCCAAAGCGGCCGAGTTCGGTCTCGTTTTTCTACTCGCCGTGCATTTATTTGGGGGGCTGCGCCTGCTCGCTCTCGAATTACTCGGTTGGACAAACCAGCAAAAAACGCTCGCCGCAGTTGCCGCCTCGCTGGCGTTTGCCGTGGGGTGTCTGTTTTTGATGCGCGCAATCTAATGTCTTGCCGACGTCTCGACACAGACATTTTGATTCTCGGCAGTGGCGGTGCGGGTTTGTTCGCCGCATTGCACGCTCTGCAAACCGATCCGTCGCTTGAGGTCACGCTGGCGACCAAAGGCCTGCTCGGCAAATGCGGTTGCACGCGAATGGTTCAGGGCGGTTACAACGTCGCCCTCGCAGCGGGAGATTCGGTTGAACGCCACTTTATGGACACGGTTGAAGGGGGTAAATGGCTTCCGCACCAAAAAATGGCGTGGCGTCTGTGCGAGACAGCGGTAACGCGCATCCGTGAACTGGAAAATGAACTGGGTTGTTTTTTTGATCGCAATGCCGACGGCACTCTGCACCAAAAAGCGTTCGCCGGTCAAACGTTTGACCGCACGGTGCACAAAGGCGATTTAACCGGCATAGAAATCATCAACCGCCTGATGGAAAAGGTGCACAGCCTCGGTATTAGCAAGTTCGAAGAACATCGCGCGCTGGCGTTGATCAAAAACAAAGCCGGCGACGCGATTGCCGGCGTTTTGTTGGTCGATATTCGCAACGGCGAATTCAAATTTGTGCGCGCCAAAGCCGTGTTGCTGGCAACCGGCGGCGGCCCCACCATGTTTCGCTATCACACGCCATCCGGTGACAAATCAATGGACGGATTGGCGATGGCACTGCGTGCGGGGTTGCCGGTGCGCGATATGGAAATGGTGCAGTTTCATCCGACCGGTTTGCTCGCCGGCTCGCAAACCCGAATGACCGGCACTGTACTGGAAGAGGGATTACGCGGAGCAGGCGGATATCTGCTCAACGGTGGCGGTCACCGCTTTATGTTTGACTACGACGAAGGCGGCGAGCGAGCGACCCGCGATATTGTCAGCCGCGCGATATACGACGAAATGCGCAAAGGCAACACGACGCCGAATGGTGGCGTCTACATCGAAATGAAACACCTCGGCGTGGAAGACGTAAAAGTCCGATTCAAAGGCATGGTGAAACGCTGTGCCGATTGCGGATTTGATCTGGCCGGTGGTCGCGTCGAGGTCGTGCCGACCGCGCACTACTTTATGGGCGGCCTGGTGTGCGACGAGAATACGCAAACCGAACTGCCGGGTTTGTTCGTCGCCGGCGAAGACTCCGGCGGCGCGCACGGTGCAAACAGGCTTGGCGGTAACGGCGTTGCCAACTCCACCGTTTACGGCGGCATCGCCGGTGAAGAAATGGCAAAGTTCGTATCCGCGCAGGGCGAGTGGTACGAGTTTGATCAGGATTCGATCGACTTCGAGATTGAGCGATCGCTGCAGCCGTTTGCCCTGCCCGCGGGCGACATCAACGCGCTGCGAGAAAAGCTTCAGTACGTCATGTGGGATGACGTCGGCGTCATGCGCACGGCCGATGGCATCACTCGCGGGCAACACGCTGTCGCAGAGATCGAGACTCAATTACAAGAAACCGGGCTCGGAAATGGCAGTCGAACATTTAACCTGAGCTGGCACGACTGGCTCAATCTGCGCAACCTGATCGAGATTTCCGAGGTGATCGCGGCCGCATCGCAATCTCGCGAAAATTCACGCGGCGCGCACTTTCGTGAGGATTTTCCCGAGGTTGGTGATCTCGACTCCTCGTACTTCACGCAAGTGCGACGCAAAACAAGCGATGCTGACCGCGATCTGGAGATCGAACGCGTACCGGTTACGTTTGATATTGTGAGGCCGGGAGAGTCATTGATTCGTTAGCATCGATTCATTGAAAGGATTGTCATTCCCGCGAAGGCGGGAATCCACAAGGAGGAATTAAAGTGCTGAGGCAACCATGCGTTTATATGCTGGCGAGCAAAAATAACGGAACCATATACATAGGGGTTACGAGCGATCTGCTTAAACGTGTATGGCAGCATAAAAACAAACAAGCCAGTAGATTCACTAAACGATATAGCGTTGAGATACTGGTTTATTACGAACTACACGAAGACATCGGCGCAGCAATTACGCGTGAGAAACAGTTAAAAAAGTGGAAACGCCGATGGAAAATGAATTTGATTCAAAAATACAACCCAGACTGGAAAGATCTCTGGCCAGAAATTTTATGACTTGGATTCCCGCCTTCGCGGGAATGACGGTAAGAACATGATCACCTACAAAACCATTCATAAAGCTGCGCACGAAATTATGTCGCGCGCTGCAATTGACATTCCCAAAGACTATCGCGAGTCCGTCGTGACAATGGCAGACAACGAACACAACCCGCTATCCGGGTTTGTACTCAAGACGATGGTCGACAACTACAGCGCCGCAAGCGAAGACCGCCGCCCAATGTGCGCAGACACAGGTCTGCCGCGCTACTACGTCAAGGTTGGTAACGAGGCAAAAATCGACGGTGGTTTTATCGCACTGGAAAAAGCCTTGCGCAGTGCAACCGCACAAGCCACACACGACATCCCCTTACGCCCCAATCGCGTGCATCCCCTGTGGCGCACCGATCACAACAATAACGTTGGCATCAACGCGCCGGAAATCGACTGGAGCTTTGAACCGGACGCCGACTGGATCGATATCACCACCGTCCACAAAGGTGGTTTGTTCGGCACGGACTATCGAATGCTGTTTCCCGGCGACGGCATCGATGGCATTAAACGGTTTTTACTCGACTCGCTGATTGCGTTTGGTAAACGCGGGCTTGCCTGCCAACCCGCCATCGTCGGCGTCGGCATTGGTGGATCAAAAGACACCTGCATGGTACTCGGCAAACAAGCCGCGTGTTTGCGCGTTGTTGGTGATCGCCACCCCGACCCGCGCATTGCAGCACTGGAACTTGAACTGCAGGCTCTCGGCAACGATATCGGCATGGGACCAATGGGGTTTGTCGGCAATTCGATGGTTGCAGATTTGCATATCGAAGTTGGTTACACGCACACGGGGGGGATGCCGGTGAGCGTGCATACGTTTTGTCTCTCGTCACGCCGGGCGTCAGTTCGATTGCACGCCGACGGCAGCAGCGAATACCGTGAAGACCCACAATGGTTTACCGACTACAGCCGTCGCGATGGCGTGGAGTGGGCGGCATGAGCACACTCAAACAGGTTCAGCTAAATCTTCCTGCGCGCGATCAAGACATCGCGGAATTGGAGATAGGCTCAATTGTTTTTCTTAACGGGCTTATCTACACCGGCCGTGAGGGCGTTTACAAACACGTTATCGAAGACGGCAATACAATTCCCGAAGAAGTGATTGCGAACAGCAACGTGAATTTTCACTGCTCACCGGCAGCGGCGATTGAGCCGGACGGTAGTTACAACGTCGGGGGGGTTACTGCAACCGCAAGCTTTCGATTCGCCAAGTGGATGCAACAGTGGTTTGAATTGTCCGGTGCAAAAATCGTGATTGGCAAAGGCGGAATGTCGAGCGACATATACAAAGAGCTATTCGTCCCAGCCGGCGCAATTTATTTAACTACAGTTGGCTACGGCACCGGTGCGCTGCTGGGACGCGGCATAAAAAATGTCCACGACGTGCACTGGTTGGACACGCTGGGCAATGCACAGGCCATGTGGGTATTTGAAGTGGAAAACTTCGGCCCTTTTCTTGTCGACAGCGACCTGCAAGGCAACAGCCTGTTCGAGCAGCAAGGCGCATTAGTGAACGAAAATATGGAACGCTTGTATCACGGGTTAAAGCCCCCCGCGTTGAGACGATTCGGTGAGACAGATGACAGGAAGGACGAGTTGATTTAACTCACTCAGTAAATTCATCCGTTAATAAAATTCACACAAATGGGACTATCCTCAGAATCGGTTTCAAACTTATTTGCGGTCGCAGTTGAAGGCTGAACTTCGCTTTGTTCTTCCACCAAAGTTCTTAAAAACAGAGCTGAGACGTTAGCGATTGGGAAGCCTTGATTTTTTGGTCACCTCACTATCCCGAACTCTGGTCAATCGACGGTTGAAAATCCACCGTCACTCTTTGATTTTTGAAATTAAACGTGATGGTTGCTCTAAGGTTAACCGACTGATCGTTTAATGGTGTAAATATCATGTCAAATTCGTTCGCAACGCCGTCGTTCAGACTTAGCAACTTGGTGATTTGCGGACCGTGCCGGTAATTCCAGGACTGTTCATGTGAGCGAACCTCGATTGACCGAGCTGATGAAGACAGATATGAACCCCGCAAACCGACCGATGTAATCCCGCTATTGGGCGTGATCTTCAGCTTGCATCGCACAGTTCCCCCCGCAGCCGCACAGGAGTCGAAATTAATTGCCGCCGGCTCGACAGAAACGCTCTGACCAGGGTTCAATTTGGCGCGACCCGATAGCGGCGAATTGGAAAAGATTGGAACGCTTTCGATCAGCTCTTCTTTGGTGATTTCGTCAATCGGAACCTCAGAATATTGATTGATAACATTGACCGCCCAGCTCCGTAGATTCTTCGTATGTTCGCTCGGCTCCTGTTCAAGTATCTGAACACTCAATTCGATAAACCGGCCCTGAAGCTCTCTCTCAGCGCTCGCTTTCGAAAACATATGCCCGACAATCGCAATCACTATAGGGATAATGATGCTTGAAACAGCGATTGACAGAATCTTTAGTTTTTCCCAGTTACCCATAAAAATCTACGCTTTAGATGCTCTCAAAATCGCAAAATCAAATTTAATCGCAATGATTGAATCATTTCTGTTCGGCTCAAATAAAATTACAACAGGTGAACACATCAGTCGATTTCGAATCAGCTCGATCATACTATCGAAAACCACCTGCAGTGACGATCTCAGTTGAAAAACTCTCTGAGCGGTCAACTATAGCTATCACAATCGAGACGCCGTTTCGCCAAATCACCAACCAACGCATTGCCCCCTCTCTCCCATTCTGCAAAAATCTCGCACCGTTTGATTGAGGGCTTTGGCCGTGCCCACATACGATTACATCATCGTTGGCGCCGGTTCTGCCGGGTGCGTGCTGGCGAATCGTTTAAGTGAGAATGGCCGTCATTCGATTTTGGTTCTCGAGGCCGGGGGCTCTGACCGTCGCTTCTGGATTCAGGCGCCTATCGGATACGCCAAAACGTTTTACGATTCCGGCGTTAACTGGATGTACGATACCGAGCCCGATCCGGGTACCAATAACCGCGTGAGTTACTGGCCGCGCGGCAAGGTGCTGGGCGGTTCCAGCAGCATTAACGCGATGGTGTTTATTCGGGGCCAGCGACACGACTTCGACGACTGGCAGGCAAACGGCAACCCCGGCTGGGGTTACGACGACGTGCTTCCCTATTTCAAGAGGATGGAGGAGCACGTTTGGGGTGAGAACGAATTCCATAGCGGCACCGGCCCGCACGCGGTGAACGACGTCAGCGCGGACTACCACCCGACCTGCCAGACTTATATCGAGGCGTGCAAGCAAGCGGGGTTCGTGTTTAATCCCGACTTTAACGGCGAACACTTCGAAGGTGTTGGCACGTACCACATCAACACCAAAAACGGCATGCGCGCGTCGACTGCACGAACATTTCTGCGACCTGCGCTAAAACGCAACAACGTCCGACTCGAAACCCACGCACACGCGACTCGGATTTTATTCGACGGAATAAAAGCGACCGGCATCGAATACAGGCGGAACGGCAAGCGACACACAGCAACCGCAGGAAAGGAAGTGATTCTGTGCGGCGGCGCGGTCAACTCACCGCAGCTGCTGCAATTGTCAGGTATTGGTGATGCCAATTTACTCAAATCTCATGGCATTGTTGTTCGCATCGACAACCCGGCAGTCGGGCAAAATCTGCAGGATCACATCGGCATTAGTCATTACTACAAATCGCGCGTGCCGACACTGAACAGTGAGTTGGCCGGCCCGCTCGGTAAACTATGGGCGGGGATGAAGTACGTTTTTCTTCGCCGCGGCCCCCTGTCGCTCGGCGTGAATCAGGGCGGTGGGTTCGTCAAGTCATCGCCCGATCTCGATGTGCCAAATATGCAGCTTTACTTCGTGCCGACGACTTACACAACAGCGAAGGCGGGCACGCGCCCGATGATTAACCTCGACCCGTTTGACGCCTTCAACATCGGCTTTAACGCCTGCCGCCCTACCAGTCGCGGGCGCGTAGAGATTCGATCGAACGATCCGTTTGAGGCACCGGCAATCCACCCCAACTACCTCGACACGGAACACGATCGAAACGAAGCCGTTGCAGGCGCAAAGCTGGTCCGCTCAATCGCTGCGGCTCCCGCAATGCAAAACATCATTAAAGAGGAATACATCCCCGGTTCGTCTGTCGCGAGTGACGACGAGTTACTCGCCGATGCGCGCGAACGCGCGTACACCGTTTTCCATGCCTCCTGCACCTGTCGAATGGGCGACAGTGCGCAGGGTAATGTGGTCGATAGCAGTCTGCGCGTGCACGGCGCGCAGAACTTGCGCGTGGTCGACGCTTCCGCCTTCCCCAACGTAACGTCAGGCAATACCAATGCGCCCACCATTATGCTGGCCGAAAAAGCCGCTGATTTAATAAAGAAAAACTAAGGTCGGCCGATACCCTGGCCACGGTGAGAATTCGCGTGATTTTCAGTCACCCACAAACCCAGAGGCTTACCTGTGAGCAACGCGGACTCAAGCAATGGCGACCAACTCGACGACGAATTAATCGTCGCGCTCTGCGGTGAACTCGACGACGCGCTCGATGCGCTTCAAAACACGGCGGAAGATGCCTTGGGCGGTGGGCACTACGAAGAAAACGTTAACAGCGTGTTTCGTCGCGTTCACTCGATCAAAGGTAATCTTCGCATGGTCAACCTCGACGATCTCGCCAGTTACACGCACGAGTTTGAAAACGTGCTTTCAGATATCCGCGATGGAATGGTTGAGGCGCCGCCCGCGTTCTTTCCATTCATGCTGATGGTGATGACTGAGATTAGCGAGCTGGCGCGCGCAGAAATCGCAAACGAACGCATCGACGAGCCTTTTATGGCATTGATATCGGCCGTCGAAAAAACCCGGATACAAAACACCTGCGAGCTGGCGAACTCCTGTCTCT
The DNA here is from genome assembly GCA_039029275.1 of Pseudomonadota bacterium. GTDB lineage: Bacteria > Pseudomonadota > Gammaproteobacteria > JBCCGL01 > JBCCGL01 > JBCCGL01. The sequence goes on from JBCCGL010000004.1 coordinate 207,469, forward strand.
TCGTATTGGGTGTTCTCGACCCTGAGGACCACAGTGGCTATATCGCGCGACTTTGCGCCTGACAGCGCGTTACTGCGATTGAGCCAATACTGAAGCAGCGGGCTGGTCGTTGGTATGACAGTGCACCCCGCCACCGTTAAACCATGATTCCAGCATCTCGATCACGTAGATGTCGCGACCGGGGAAGTACGATTGCAGTCGCGCCTTCGCGGGTTCATCTGTCTCCGGGTTGCCAAAGCCCACCGCGATAACAAAGCCGTTGCCGACAAGCCAGTTCATATAATCCGTATCAAACAACTCGCCTCGATATGTCACATAGCCTTCGATGGGATCACGAATCACGTTGAGACCGGCGGCCGCGATTGTCGTTGCCGCGTTATCGTAAACTTCAGCATCACCGCCGTCGCCGGGGTTGCACAGGGACTGCATCGTGCATTCAGGAACCACAACAGTATCGGCATTGATAAAACGTGCGATACCGTCAATATGACCACGCGTGAGATCGCCCTCCACAATGCCTTCGATCAACACCACGCGTGACACACCAAAGTGGGTTTTAAAGTCGCGCTCGGCCTGCGCACGCGTGTAACCGGGATTGCGATGCGGATCGCCAATGGTGCTCCAGTTAGCGATAACAGTATCGACACCGTTGAACTCGAGATTGCCGCGCTCGTGCACGATGTTGACGTCGTCTACAGGCATTCCCAGTACATCGCCCACTTTGCGCGGCACAGCGTTGTCGCGCGCATAGGGAATATCGGCGCCGAACGCACCGCCCCAGGCGTCAAACTCCCAGTTTTGTATTCGCATCTCGCCATTGTTCACGACGTAGACCGGGCCGTTATCGCGCATCCAGGCACTGTCATTCGCAATCGCGTGGTAGTGAATGTTGGCGTGGTCGGGATCACCACCTGCGGTTTTAATTGCCTTGCGCGCACGCTGTTTGATGTCATCAGAGTTATGCAAAATATGCAGTTTCTGGTAGCGCGCAATCACTTCCACCATCTTTGCGAAGGATAGTTCATAGGAACGCTCGTAGCGCCCAGGCCATTGCAACCAGACCGCCTCCTGCGGCTCCCATTCGGCGGGCACGCGAATGTCGCTTGCGTCAGCCGTCATCGGCAATAACTGCATTACTACTATGCAGCACACTGCAACCCAAGCTGGTATATGCTTCACTGAGGTCTCCGTTAAAAGTCATCACGCTATGGAAGTTCCTGCAATCTTCAACAGCATATTACGCGTTCTTTTGTTCGTCGTCAGCGCGTATTTCTTATTGGCTTTTGCACTCTTCGTATTCCAACGGAATCTGATTTATTTACCCACTCGCGGCGAAATCAGCGACAGAACTCTCTCGATAAATGGACTAACGCACTGGCCCGCGAAAAATAACTATCGCGGGTATCTGGCGCACCCGAATAACAATACAAACAATGTTCGCGGAACGGTCATTGTGTTTCACGGCAACGCGGGAAACGCCAGTGACCGCAGATACTACAGCGACGCGCTGACTGCTTTGGGTTACCGCGTATTGATTATTGAGTACCCGGGGTATGGCGCCCGCAGAGGTTCACCGGGCGAACAGGAAATTGTCAGCGACGGCGTCGCGACATTGGGCATCGTCCGCGAGCAGTACGGCGGTCCGATCTTTATTCTCGGCGAATCGCTCGGAGCGGGAGTCGCTGCCGCGGTGCTGGCGCAGACGAAACAAAATTCAAACATAGAGATCGCCGGGATCGCACTGCTAACGCCGTGGGACTCGCTCACGAATCTCGCCGGTTCGATTTACTGGTTTATGCCGGTCCGCTGGTTGTTGCGCGACAGGTACGAAAGCGTTGATAACTTGCGCGAATTTTCAGGTCGCGTTGCAATGATCACCGCTGCTCAGGATCGCGTCATACCGAATATCCACAGCGAACGGCTGTTCGAATCAATCGGTTCGCAAAAGCGTCGCTGGCATTTTGAAAAATCCGGCCACAACGATTGGCCCAGTCACCCACAGGCAGACTGGTGGCGTGAGATGATGGATTTTCTTGATCCGAAATAACAACCGCAACGAATTATTCAAACACCTGTTGCAATAACTCGGTTGTGCGCGCAGTTGGATTCTCACGAATATTTTTTTCTTCTTCGGCAACCAGCAAGAACAAACCATCCAGCGATTTCTGCGTCACGTAATCGGACATGTCAAAATCAAACTTGTCTCCCAGGCCGTATTTATCCGCGCGCTTTTGCAGCTTGTCATACGCTTTTATCGCGCCAACATCGGAAAGGCTGTCATCGATTGAAGGATAAAACGCCTGCGTTAAATCTCCACGGGTTTTTTCCTGAAAGTACTGTGTCGCCGAGTCATCGTCTCCGCGAAGGATGTCGTACGCATCTTCAATGCTCATTGATTGAATCGCACCGACGAACAATTCGGTCGCCAGCGGTGCCGCTTTTTCTGCCGCTCGATTGATCGAGGTTTCAAGTTGGTCAACGTATTTTCCCAGACCAAGCTTCTTCAGTCTTTTGCCGTATTTTTCAGCGCGATCAGGCAGCGGAATCTTGATCTTGGGATTGGCCAGGTATCCGTCTTTGATCCCTGCGATTGACACCGCCTTTTTACTGCCTTTATCGAGCGCCTCTTTTAAACCCTGCGCTACGGTCTCGACGTCAAGCTCACCGCTGGTTTGATTTAGCAAAGCCTCCCCTTGCTCAAGCAGCGACTGCAAATCACTTGCATGAGCGGGGCGAAACAAACTGCACAGCACAACCAAGGCAAAAACAACATTATTAAACGGCTTCATTTACTATCCCTTTTCCTTTTCGAAAAAATAAACATCAACGATTTCCGCTTCAGCTACGACTGCCGTATCCCGAAGGACCTGCACGGCCTGCGTTACCACAGTCTTGCTCGTTGTTTCGCGCGCAGATTTAAATGACACAGCCAATCGAATCGAATCGTTGGCGTAAATCGGTTCGAGAAATCGGATTTTATTGTATTTGGCCGTGTAGCAGTGTGATGTTTGCCGAATGGTAAATAGCGACTGTAACAAGCCGGGGATCAGCGCAATTAGCAGGTTACCCGGCACAACTGCAGGCGATGAATGATTGGCCTGATGGATCGATTGTTTGTCGCCGCAGAGTGCAACAAAAGCATTGATCATAGTTTGTGACACTTCCAGTTCGCCCGATGCGAGTGGCGACTCTTTGGTTAATGCGATCAATTCCTGCGGTGATTGAACTTCGATCATTGTCAGCATTTTCTCCACAAGGCTGCGGTACCGAGCCCGCCTGCAGCAGCGATTGTTGCAAGGCCAAAGTCACCCGAATCTGCAACTTGCATTTCGTGCCACAAGCGCACCGCGAGTATCGCGCCGGACGCACCAATCGGGTGGCCGCGAGCGAGCGCACCACCGCCGCGATTGACAGTCGCGCTGTCGAATTTGCACTCACGTTCGCACACCATGGCCTGCACGGCAAACGCCTCCATCAATTCCACATGCGACAGGTCGCCGGCACCGAGATTCTGCGAATCGAGAAGCGCACGCGTTGCTGCAATCGGCGCCAGCGCGGGCGATGCAGGATCACAGCCCACCGCCTGACCCTCGATAAACTCGATAGAATTGGATCTGGCATTCAATCGCGTCGCCACGGACTCACTGACCAGCACAACCACTGCGGCGGCGTCTGCCTCAATCGCAATCGTGGCATTCGTCAATCCCGTTTCTGAATTACCGGCGACAACGCCCGCGCGTTGACAAATCCGTTCGTCCAGTCGGCGGGTAAAGCTGTCGGCATCAATTTCGCCAATCGATACGATTTCATCGTTGTTCGATGCACACTCGAGTGCTTTGCGATGGCTGAGAATTGCGTAGCGCGCTTGTTCATCGCGCGAAACATCCTGCTCGGCGGCGAGCTGCGCGGCAGATTCGAGCATGTCCGGATCGCGCTGCGGCCACGGTGAAAACGGCGGGCGGTCGTAGGGTTCAAAGTGCTCGGCATCGCGTGCAACTTTGCGCGCGCGTTGTGGCGCTCGACTGTAGCTTTCCAGTCCGCCCGCGACGACGATTTGCGCCGAACCGGATTGGATAATCCGCGCCGAAGAGATAATGGCATCGAGGCCAGAGCAGCATTGGGTATCGACTGTTTGTGCAGGCACCGGCGGCGGCAGTCCGGCTTCGAGCGCCGCCAGCCGCGCGGGGTTGCCTCCGGCATAAAGTGCGTTCCCCATCACCACTGCGTCGACATCAGTGGGCTGAATTGCAGATTCGACAAGCGCCGCATTTATCACTGCCGCACCAAGCTGCCACGCTCCGATATGTTTTAACGTCCCATTGCGATTTGCGACAGGGGTTCGTTTCGCGGCAACAGCGTAAACTCTGTTCATACGCTAGAGTGTGGACAGCCCATCGGTCGCGATACGCGCCGACAGTTTTTGCAAATCGGTTTTCCCCGATCGCGTTCGCGGCCAGTGTGAGCATATTCGGTAATCGCTGGGGATCTTGTAGGCGGGGAGAAAACGTCGGCTATGCGCGATCAGATCGCGCGCGGCCATTTCACCCGAACTGTCGCATTCGATCACGGCAAGCAAACGGTGGCCGCGTTTGCTGTCGGTCACTCCGAGAACCGCCACTTCATTAACGATTTCGTGCATTATCAAAACCCGCTCGATCTCTTCCGGATAAACGTTCTTGCCGGAGCAAACCAACATCCGGTCCGCGCGCCCCAGCAAAAATAAATTGGACGCCGCGTCGAGACACCCAACATCACCAACGCTTAACGCACCGTCGTGTGCGACGGTACACCCGCTTGCTGCATTTGCGTATCCCCTGAACAGCATATTGCTTTTAACAAAGACATCACCCGCAGTATCACACGGCAATCTCTCCTGACCATCCGCACTGCGCACCGAAACATCAACCCCATAAAACGCGCGCCCTACCGAGTTGACTGGTCGATTTTCACCGTTTTTGGAAATCGCGACAAAGCTCAACTCAGACGCACCGTAGAACTCGCATAACTCCGCGCGAGGGAAAGACGCGGCAAAAACATCGCGCATTTGCTCCGGCCACTTGGCCCCCGAACTGAGCACATAACGCACGCTCGAAAATACGCGCGACGTTTTTATCAACAACTGAATATGTGCAGGCACTGCGTAAAGAACTGTGGCTTTATGTTGATTGATAAGCCGCGAAATTTTTGTAACTGCAAAGCGGCGAGAAAAAATCACGCTAGCGCCTGCATGCAATCCACGCACAAGCGCGTACATAAAAAGCGAATGCGACAAGGCTCCGGGTGCCACGATGACATCCTGTGGAGACAAAGGGCACTCGTGCTGCTCGTTTTCAAAACTCGACAACCACGACGCCTGATCGCGGCAAAAACCTTTTGGCGTGCCTGAAGATCCTGAGGTAAACCCTGTGTAAAAAGTGCCGCCATGATTGACGTCAGTTGGAAATTCATCCTTTGTATTTTTACAGATTGCCGCGACAACTTGATCAAACCTGAGTTTGCTTGCTGCAATTTCGATTACATCAGTGTCGGTTTCGAGCGGCAACTCGGCAAATACGCACACAACATCACTCGCTGACAGCAGATCATAAACGGCATCTCGCGGCCACTCATGATCGAAAACCTGCATGTTGTATCCGGCGCGGACTCCCGCCAAGAAAATCAGCACCAGCGCAGGTGAGTTGGGCAGGTACACAGCGATAATTTCGCCGTCCGGGTACTGCTCACGCAGCGATGCGGCGATGCAATCGAGCGAGCGGTTCAGCTGGTCCCAGCTGATCGAATCGTCAAGACAAATCAGCGCGGTTTGATTGGGCTTTTGTCGCGCGTGTGCGCGCAATGATGACGTAATACTTTCAAGTGAATCAGACCGGTTGATGTTACTTGCGCGCATCGTAACAACGTGCATCAATTGCAGCGGCGACATCATCAGCCATTTTCAACGTGCGCACAATTGTGGGCACCGCAAGCGCAAGGGGATTTTTATCCACACCTCGCGCACGCTGCGCCTCTCGAACCTCTCTGACAGTCGCGGCCATCATCGGAACAAAACGTATTGCGAGCGATAGAGCCAAACTGATTGCTGCAGGATTAATTCCGAGGACGCGCAATGGTCGCAAACCGCTTTCGAGTGCATCCAGCATATCGGATGCGCGCGTCGTCAACGTGACGAGTGCCGCCATAATAATGAGTGCAAAAAAACGCACGACAATATGAATAGCGTGCAGCCAGTGAGACAACCATACCTCGATAAGAAAAATAATCGCGAGAAAAAACAAAACCGGTTTGATCTGTCGCCAGGCCGTTTCTAACGCCATCCCCGCAACTGCGTAACCGCACAAGGCCGCGAATGCGAGCGCGACACTAAAAACCAAATTGTCGATCAGAAACGCGAGCGCGCAGACAAGCATCAGCGCGAGAAATTTAAACCCCGCTGCTGCTCTGTGCAGCGGTGAATGCCCCGGTATGTAGAAGCCGTCGATCACCCACACTGCGCCGAGTAGTAAGTGATGACATCAGCAGGCGCACCGTCGCGCACCAGTTGCCCTTGATCAAAACACAGCACACGATCGTAGTTCGCCATAAGGTCGAGATCGTGCGCAACCAAAATCACCTGTTGATCGAGTTCGGCGATTTCCTGTGCGATGCGTTTTTTATTTTTGAGATCCAGTAGCGTTGTGGGCTCATCGAAAACGATCACCTGCGGCTTCATCAGCAATACGCCGGCGATAGCAACCAATTGTTTTTCACCGCCGCTAAGCTGGTGTATCAGTCGCTCGCCGAATCCGCCCAAGCCCAGCGATTCGAGCATGGCGTCAACGCGTTGTGCAGTCTCTGCCTTGCCCATACCAAGATTGTTGAGACCAAAAGCAAGATCTTCAGCCACAGTAGGGAAAACCATCTGATTGTCGGGATTTTGGAACACAAAGCCGACAAGACGGCGAACATCCGAACCGTGCTGATGAGTGTTCAGACCCTCGACACGCACCTCGCCTTCACTCGGCAATAACAGTCCGTTCAGCAATCGCGCAAACGTGCTTTTACCCGACCCGTTAGCGCCGATCACCGCAATGCGGCGCTCGGACAATTGAAGATTGAGATTCGCTAGCAGGTGGCGCTGATCAACCCGAAAACAGACATTACGCAACTCGATCATTGCGGATTGTCGACGCTCACGGGCGAGGGATCATGCTCGCGCTGCATCATCCACAAGCGGGTAGCTTCGCTTGACCGTAACGATAATCGCCGCCGCCAGTGCCGCTTTGATCAGGTCACCCGGGATAAAAGCCGAACTGCCAATTGCCGCTTGTATGAGTGAAAGGTCGGTCGCGTATGAAAGCCATGGAATGCCAGGAAGATAAACGCCGATTATTCCGCCCACCACGCACGCGAACATGGCGAAGAGAAAATTCAATCGATCCCAAAAACGCTCGACCAGCCAGCCGACAATAAATGCACCGATGATCCAACCGACCAGAAATCCGGCGCTGGGCCCTGCAAACACGCCAAGGCCACCGCGCCCACCCGCCAAAAGCGGAAGGCCAACCGCAACCAGGATCAAAAATAATGCCATCGACAACGCGCCACGCCTGGCACCAAGCACGCCTCCAGCAAGCATCACACCGAGCGTTTGCGCGGTGATCGGTACACCTGCCGCAATTGGCACAGTAATTTTGGGGAAAAGGGCGAGCGCCGCCGTCAGCGCTGCAAATAAGGCGATGTACGCAATGTCTTTGGTATTCATTTTTGGTTGGATTGCAAAAGCGCGTAGTGTAACAAATTCGCGTATTCACGGCGGCATTGATACCGTGAATTTGGTCATTCAGTGTTTCGAAAACGACGCAATGGATTCAGGATCAATGGCAGTTGAAATGTGCGTCTAATAACAGCCCGCAATCCGCGCGCGCTGCTGGATGATCGGTAGCACCGTGTCGATTGTCGCAGTCTCTACCCCAACGATTTGACCGAGTTCCTGCACAGCGGTCAGCAGTGCGTCGATTTCCATCGGACGCCTCAGGCTTAAATCCTGCAGCATCGATGTCGTGTGCGCGCCCACCGCCGCCGCACCGTCGATGCGCTTGTCCACGTCGACTGCGAATCTCACACCGAGTTTTTCTCCGATGGCTTGTGCTTCAAGCATCATATTGCGCGCAACGCCGCGCGTGCCGGGATCGGTCGCAACCACATCCAGGGTTGCATGTGTCAGCGCACTGAGCGGGTTAAAGCACAAATTGCCCCAGAGCTTGACCCAAATCTCGTCACGAATGTTGCGCACCGGCGCCTTGAAACCGGCATTGATTAAGGCTTTGGAAAGCGCCACCACCCGCTCGGATTTTTCGCCGGACGGCTCACCAAGGGTAAAGCGGTTGCCGTCGATGTGCCTGACAACGCCCGGCTCTGATATTTCGCAGGCCGGGTACACAACGCAGCCGATGGCCCGTTCAGGGCCAATGCCGTCCCACTGTTTACCGCCGGGGTCAATGGTCTCCAGCCGCTGGTTTTCCCAGTCGCCATCGAGCTTGTAGAAATACCACCAGGGCACCCCGTTCACCGCCGTCACCACCGCCGTATTCTCGCCTAAAAGCGGCTGCATCGCCTCGACCACACCGGGTACGGAATGCGCCTTGAGCGCGACGATAACGTAATCCTGCTCGCCCAGCTCGGCGGGGTTTTGTGTCGCGTTGGGGTGCGTCACGATCCGCTCACCGTCGATGTCCAGTGCAAGCCCACTGGATTTAATCGCTTCAAGATGCGGGCCACGCGCAATCAGAGAAACATCTTCACCGGCGTTGGCCAGTAGCGCCCCGAGATACCCGCCGATGGCACCGGCACCGTAGACTGCAATTTTCATCAGGCGAGTCCGAGTTTTTCAGCCAGTCCGATGCGTTGCAGCTTACCGGTTGCGCCTTTTGGAATCTCGTCGAGAATCAGCACTTTTCGCGGCACTTTGAAATCCGCCAAATGCTCGGATGTGAACGAGCGAATGCCGGCTTCGTCTGCGTCCTCGCCCTCGCGCAGCACAACCGCTGCGGCAACCTCCTCTCCCAGTTTGATGTGCGGCATCGCAAAGGTGACGCACTGCTGCACAGCGGGATGATCCATTAGCACCTCGTCTACTTCGCGCGGCGAGATTTTCTCACCGCCGCGATTGATGATTTCTTTGAGGCGACCGGTAATCGAGACGTAGCCTTGATCGTCTATCACGCCCTGATCGCCGGTGCGAAACCAGCCATCGGTAAAGTTTTCGGCGTTGGCTTTCGGGTTGTTTTCGTATCCGCTTGTGACGTTATCGCCGCGAATCACGATCTCGCCGGTCGCACCGTTTTCGAGCAGCTCACCGCCTTCATCCATAATGCGCACCTCTGGGCCTGCGGCGATCCCGACCGTTCCCGGCTTGCGCGCAGCCGGAGGCATCGGGTTGCACGCCATTTGGTGCGCCGCCTCGGTCATCCCGTAGGCCTCGATCACCGGCACGCTAAACGCTGCTTCAAGTTCCGACATCACTTGCGGTGGAAGTGATGACGATGAAGATCGAATGAGTCGCAACGGAACCTGCTCGATCACATCCAGACTGCGCGACGCGCGCGACAGAATCGCCTGATGCATGGTCGGCACCGCTGTGTACCACGTGGGTTTTGCTTCCTCCATCCAGGAAAAAAACTTGAGCGCGTTGAAGCCCGAGGTGCAGAAAATGTGCGCGCCGGCTTTCAGCGACGACAACACCGCCGCGATCAGCCCGTGAATATGAAACAGCGGCATCACATTAAGGCAGATGTCATCCTCTACCAGCGCTAGGCTCGTGCCAATGTTCGCGGCGGATGCGCAAACGTTGCGGTGGCTCAGCGGAACAATTTTTGGTCGCGACGTGGTGCCCGAGGTATGCAGAATCAGCGCGATGTCGCTGTCATTCGGCAAGCTGTCCGCGACGCCAACTGCGGGGTCTGCGGTGATATCCAGATCAAAGTCACCGGCGTTGCGCGCCGCGTCGTTGCGCAATCCAATCACGCTGATGCCCAGGCTTTCTGCGGCCGCGACCGCCGGCGAGTCACTCCCTGACTCGACCACCAGCGCTTTTGCGTTGAGGTCTTCAAGGTAGAACGCGAACTCTTCTCGCTTGTAAGCGGGATTGAGCGGAGCAGTCACAGCCGCCCCCGCAATGGTGACGAACGCAGTCGCCATCTCCGGCCCGTTTGTCAGCACAATCGCAACACGATCACTTTGTGCCAATCCAGCGCTACGCATTGCCTTGCGAGTGCGCTCATTCAAGTCGCGCAGTCCCGCGTAAGTCAAGGCTACCCGGCCCGGCGCTGATATGGCGACCTGCTCGTCTCGGCCTGCGCTGATCAGTTCGGGCGTTGTGAATGCTTCTTTTGACAAGGTGCTTGCTCCAATTTCAGGACCGGGAAATTCTTCGCGCTAATTTTCTCACGATCCCCAATCAACTCGCCATCAAAACTGTCAGCCAATTCTGCAATCCGTATACTGATGCGCACACAATACGGCCAGCGCGATGTTCAAACCCATAGCCACCCGCCTGCTTTTGAGTGCAATCGCGCTGTGGCTGGTGTCGCTCGCATTTTTCTTTGCCACGAATGAGTTACCCGGTGATTTCGCCAGCGTCAACTCGACGCGCGATACGTCGATTGAAGAACTGGATCAGGCGCGGCGCGAGCGCGATCTGTATCTGCCACTCGGCGCCCGTTACCGAATTTGGTTTTTGCAGGCAATACAGGGAGATTTCGGCCGCTCCTGGGCGTACGGCAGTGCAATCGCGCCGATTCTCAGCTACCGGCTGGGCAATACATTGATTTTGGCGATCGCCGTTGCCGCGCTCGCCCTCCCTGTCGCGCTGATGCTGGGGATATGGTCGGCTGTACGGCTGGATTCGCGCACCGACCGCAGCATTACCACGCTCTCGCTGGTGGGCGTTTCGATTCCCGAGTTTGTACTGGCTTACACGCTGATGTATTTGATCACGGTCAAAGTGCAGCTTTTGCCCGCCTTCACCGCGTTCACACGCACGCTGCCGGCACTGGACTTTGTTATCGGTATTGCACTGCCGGTTTTGGTCTTAACGATCACCGCCGTTGCCCCGATTCTGCGTTTAACCCGCGCAAGCCTCATCAACGAGCTTGGCTCGCCCTACATCGAAATGGCACGAGCCAAAGGACTGCGCAACCACCGCGTTGTCATATCGCACGCGCTGCCTAACGCAATCGGCCCAATTGCACAGGCGATGGTGCTGAGCATCTCCAACATGCTGCTGGGCGTGGTCATCATCGAATACATATTCAACTATCCGGGCATCGGCCGGCTTATGGTCGATGCAGTGCGCTTTCGCGATGTACCGATGATGATGGCGTGCACGCTTGTATTTGCGGCGCTTTATATGCTGCTGAATATCAGCGCAGATACAATCGGTGTACTGAGCAACCCGCGCCTGCGCTTTCCACTGAGCTCGCGCAACGTCAGCTGGAGTGATTTCAGGCTCTCGCCGACAATGCGGATTGTCTGGATCTGTGGTGCGCTTGCGGTGATTTTGATAGCGGCGTACTTTCACTGGCGCGATCCAAACGTTGAGCGACCGGACGTTCAAATTGCGCAGGAAGAAAAATGGCCGCATTTGTTTCCACCTGCCACTGATACGCGCAGCGAACTAACTGTTGCCGACCTGCTGGATCTAAACGCCAAGTCCGTAACGCCACTGCACAACAGTCACTTTGTGAACGTCGGCGCGAGCGCATCTGCGTTAGAGGGATTTAACGGCGAGCTGCGAGTGCCGGCATTCAGCGTGCAACGCGGGCAAGCAGGACACAGCGAAAGCCACTACCCCTGGCAGTTTCCCGGTTTCCGACTGCGATTTAGCAGCGACGGCGAATATTTAATTCCACACCAGCGTGGCTTGCTCGGCGACGCTACTCGCAATCGGTGGAAGGTGATCCCCGGCCCCGGTCGAATCTGGTCCGAGGAGGCCGACCGTGGCTGGTCGCGTGCGGCCTTTCCATTCACATTGGTGCACGCGCACGGCAATGGTGCGCGCAACGGTGTCGCCGCGTTTGTGTATCGCGAGAAAAAGATTTCAAACCTGCGGGTTCAAATAGCGCAGGAATCCGCGCCCGGCGTGCGCATCGATGTCTGGGGGCAGGCCGATGTGTTTTATCTGCCGCGTTCGCGCAACGCCGACGATCAAGAAATCATCCACGCATTTCAGAACGAACGCGAAAACCGATTCAACCCTGGCGCATGGGATGCGCTAAATGCTGATTCGCATGTGCTTGCTACATTCGACGGTCGGATCAAGCTGGATAAGATCGCGCAAAGTGCCTTACTAATTGATGACACACTCTACGTTCGCACCTGTCGCACGCGTCTTGGCCCCTACCCGTTCTGTGACGAAATGCGACACTCCGTTTACTCCGTAAGTAAATCGCTCGGTGCGTTGATCGCAATGCTTTGGCTCGCGCAGGAATACGGCGAAACTGTTTTCGACGAAAAGGTCGTCGATTACCTTCCGCTAAACGCGCGACACAATGGATGGCGCGATGTTACGTTTAGCGATGCGCTGAATATGGCAACGGGTATCGGCGATCTCGTCCCTTTTAATGTGCGAGATGAATACATCGAAGTCGACGGCACGCGATTGGCCAGACAGATTTTCAACGCAGAAAAAATTGCCGACAAGCTCTGGTTGATGGGAGAGTTCGGTAACTACCCGTGGAAACCCGGCGACGTCTTTCGCTATCGAACGTCCGATACCATGCTGTTGGCCGCCGCGATGGACGCGTTTTTAAAATCGCGTGAGGGCAAAAATGCGCGCCTGTGGGACCGACTCAACGAATCTGTATTCGAGCCGCTTGGTTTGCCTTCAATTCCTGTGCTGGAAACCTTCGAGCCGGACTCGCGATTCGCCATTCCGCGTCTTGGCGATGGCATGCTGTTAAGCGCGCACGAAGCCGCGAAACTTGCGCAATTGATACAAAACCACGGTGAACACAATGGGCGACAACTGTTGCATCGCGAACGCACAATGCGCGCACTCTCGCAACGACCAGACGACGGCCTCCCGACCGGCGCGCACTACGCAGAAGGCGGTGAAGCGCGTTATCACATGAGTTTGTGGCGCGCGCCGCACAAGTCACAAGACGGCTGCCGCAAGGTTGTTCCGTACATGAGTGGCTACGGTGGCAACAGCATTTTATTGCTGCCGAATAACACGATTGCGCTGCGGTTTGCCGACGGCGGCTACAACGATGCCGACACCTGGGATCACTGGGATATGCGAAACGCTGCCGACGCGATTAAGCCTTTTTGCGATGACGCTGGCTGAGCAACCTGCTTTCGACTAGAGTCCACTTTTTGTTGGGCTAATCCCGATGCCGAAAGATCAAAACACTCGCAATCTGATCGCCGCCTGTTCTGCCATCACCGTTTTCGGTCTCGCCTTTGGCATGAGCTACCCCTTGCTGTCGCTGATTCTTGAGAGTCGTGGCGTCTCAACGGAAATGATCGGCATTAACTCGGCGATGATGCCGATTGGCATTTTACTTTTTTCCACCGTTATCCCGATTGCGTCGCGTCGCTTCGGGTCGCGCAACGTGGCAATTACCGCCGCCATCGTCACAGCAATCATCTTCCTCTCGTACAAAACCTTTGACTCACTGGAAGCCTGGTTTCTGATTCGGCTACTGCAAGGGATGTCGATCTCGACCTTGTTTGTGTTGAGCGAAGCGTGGATTGTTGGCTTCGCCGGTAGTGAAAATCGCGGCAAGATTGTGGCGATATATTCCAGCGTCTTGTCAGCAAGCTTTGGCGCTGGCCCTGCGCTGGTCGGCTGGATCGGCATTGAAGGCTGGGCGCCATTTGTAATTGGAGCTGTGGTCATCGCGCTGGGCGTGATCCCTCTGTCATGGGTGCGCGTCGAGCAAACCGAAGACCCGGAAGAAAAATCGGCGTCGGGATTTTTTGCGTTCGCGCCCAAAGCACCCATGCTGCTCGCGGCAGTGGGTGCGTTCGGCATCCTCGATGCAGCCACGCTCTCACTGCTACCGGTTTACGGCATCCAAACCGGACTGAGCGTCTCGGCCTCGGCGAACGCACTGACCTGTCTGATCATCGGTAACGTGATCCTGCAGTTTCCCATCGGCTGGCTGGCAGACAAGTTCCCGCATCGGCTCGTGCTGGCGGGCTGCGCGTCGATCACCGCACTCGGCATGTTTGCATTGCCGTGGGTCATGGCCACGGTCTGGATGTGGCCGTTACTCATTCTCATCGGTGCCACCGGCTACGGGGTTTACACCGTTTCGTTAACATCGCTCGGTGATCGATTCAGCGGCGACGAATTAATCAGTGGCTCGGCCGCTTTTGCGGTAATGTGGGGCGTTGGCGCGCTGCTCGGTTCGGTCTCAGGTGGCTGGTCAATGTCGGCATTTGGCAGTCACGGCCTGCCCGTTCATTTAGCTGTGATTTACTTAATGCTGGTAATCGGGCTACTGGCGCGCGGATTTCACCTGGCCAAGCAAAAAACGGATTAAGACAATGCGGGAAACACCATGAGTTTTAAACAACGTTTGCAATCCGGCGAAAGTCTCAGCGGCACGATGGTGACGCTGGCGTCCCCCGAGGTTGCAGAGATGTTGTCGCTATGCGATTTTGACTGGCTCTTTCTCGACGGCGAGCACGCGCCGCTTGCGCCGCTCGGTTGGCAGCGTGTGATCCAGGCCACCGGCGGGCGCTGCGCCAATCTGCTGCGCGTGCCAGAGTCGACTGAAGCCGCGATGAAACAGGCACTCGATATCGGCACCGACGGGGTGATTGTCCCAAACGTAAAAACGGCAGATCTGGCGAAGCAGATCGTCGACTGGTGCAAGTATCCGCCTCGCGGATCACGCGGCGTCGGGCTTGCACGCGCGCACGGCTACGGCCTCGGCTTTGCCGAATATGTTCAAAGCGCGAACGATGACACATTGGTCGTGATTCAGGCCGAGCATATCGACGCGGTAAACAATATTGAAGATATCGTCAAAGTTAACGGTATCGATTGCGTGTTTATAGGCCCGTACGATCTATCTGCGAGTATGGGCAAAATGGGAGAAGTGGATGATCCCGACGTTATCGCTGCGATCGATCATGTGGCAGCGACCTGCAAATCAAAAAACATTTCACTCGGTTATTTCGGGGTTGATGCAAACGCTGTTCGAGTTTATCGAGATAAAGGCTTTAGTTTAATTTGCGCAGGCACTGACGCAGGATTACTTACAGGCGCGGCAATGCAACTGCGTGAGTCTTTAAACAGTTAAGGAGAAAATTAAAATGCCACAATTTGCATTCGTTTATATCGGAGGCGACCACCCGTCGTCTCCCGAAGAGGGCCAAAAACACTTTGCCAAATATCAGGAATGGCTTGGCTCACTTGGCGAGGCGGCAATCAGCCCAATGAACCCGCTCAAGGATTCGCAGACAATTTCACCCAGCGGTGACGTAACCGAAGGCAGCAGCGTCGGTATGTCCGGCTACACAATCGTCGAAGCCGGGTCTCTCGACGCTGCAGTGGAAATGGCAAAAGCGTGTCCGTTCCTGGAGATAAACGGCACTCTCGAAGTATCGGAAATAATTCAAATGCCGGGTTGAGCCTGATCAAAAGTTGTGGCCTCAACGCTTGAAAAATTCTCCAGTGATGCAGGCAAATTTTTGACCAGAGACGCAATGCATGTCGATGATATTTGGCCGTTTGAAGCGGGTAATTTGTTTGCCCCGATCGCCTGACAGTCTTTTCGTAATTACGACGCGACAAACCCCAGATTTTTATCGACAACATTTTCCAACGCGTCACCCCTGACGTACCGCTGCAAGTTGTCGAGAAACTGCGTCAGCATATCGGCTTCAAATTCGGTGTAGTCGCCGGAGATATGCGGTGACAAAAACAGATTGGGTGCGTTCCATAGTTCGCTGCTCTGCGGCAGCGGTTCTTCGCGGAATACGTCGATCATCGCTCCGGCAATGGATTCAGATTTTAAGGCGTGTACGAGCGCGCCTTCGTCCTGCGCACGGCCGCGACCGATGTTGATAAAACGCGCGTGCGCTTGCATCGCGGCAAAAAAATCGGCAGTAAAAAAATCATCCGACTCGCTTGTCGAAGGCAATACACCGACAATCCAGTCAACCTCACCCGCTATTTGCAAAGCATCGGCGTTCGAGCGCACCGTACCAAATTGTTCATCAGTGCGTTCAGTGCGCCCCACACCAATAACCTCAACACCAACTGCGGCAAGCAGCCGTGCAACTTCGCGCCCGATACTGCCGACGCCGAAAACAGCGGCGCGTTGCCCAAGCAGCCTGTTGCTCATCGTGTACTGCCAGCGCGACTCGCTTTGCGCGGTAATGGTTCCGCGAAACTTTTTGACTTCGAACAACATGTAGCCAAGTACGTATTCGGCCATCGCGCGATCAAAAACACCGCGCGCGTTGGTCAACACAACATCGCTTGACGCAAGTTCAGGAAACAACACAGCGTCGACCCCCGCACCGCACCAGTGAATCCATTTCAATTGGTTTGCGTGTGGCCATGCCTGCTGCAACTGCTTGCCGCGAAAATTCCATCCGAGCAGAACATCTGCGCCGGGTAAGTGGCGCTCGAGCGATTCCTGGTCGGGCGCAAAACACACTTCTCCGGGAATTGAAGAAGAATCAAAGTCAGGCAAGTCAGACGCGGACTCGGCACCGTTTATAACAAGTTTCATCAACTCATAACCAACTGGACAATATCAAGGCAGCGTGGCACAACTTCGTGCAAACGATCAAGCTTCGCGAGTAATTGAAAAACCTTTTGTAGACTGCGGAAAGATTTTCAACGACTCGCTACAGCGGCCAAAAATAAACGATACTGGGAATCGACACCGCAATCACGATCACCTCCAGCGGCAACCCCATGCGCCAGTAGTCGCCAAACCGGTAACCGCCCGGCCCCATGATCAGCGTATTGTTTTTATGTCCGATTGGCGTGAGAAACGCGCACGACGCCGCCACCGCGACGGCCATCAAAAAGGGGTCGGCGTTAACACCCAGGCGCGTTGCGATGTCTACCGCAATCGGCGCCGCAATGATCGCGGTAGCCGTATTATTGAGCACATCGGACAGGGTCATGGTGACGACCATCAATATGGTGAGCACGACGATTGGCCCGTAACCGTCGGCCATGGATAAAATCCCTTGTGCCAGCAGCGCGGTACCGCCAGAGGCTTCCAGCGCCGCGCCGATTGGGATCATCGAACCGAGCAATACGATCACCGGCCATTCGATGCTGGTGTACAGCTCGCGCAAGGGCACGATGTTAAACGCAACCATCGCGATGCAAACCAGCCCAAGCGCTTCCGCCAGATTCAGCAGCCCGAAGCTTGCGGCGAGGATTGCGACGGCAAAACTGGTGACCGCGATTCCTGCCTTGTTGCGCTGGAGCACGCGCAAATCGTCAACTTGAAGTGGCAAGCCGCCGATCCAGCTCGCGACCTCGGGCAGGCGCTCCGGAGGCCCCAGCAAGAGCAGCACGTCGCCCGCCTGAATCGGTAAGCGGCGCACGCGATCGCGAAACTGTTTCCCCGCGCGCGACACGCCCAGCAAAGTGATGCCGTGGCGATAGAGCAATTTCAGATCCATCGCCGAGCGCCCTTCAATGCGCGCGCCCTGGGTGACAACAACCTCGGTGACCGCAACGCCTTCACCGGTCAGGCTCTCGTGCCGCTCGGCGCCGACGTATTCCAATCCGTTCGCGCCGACGAACGTATCAATGCCCGATGCCTTTGCCTGGAGCACCAGAATGTCGCCTGCGCGAACAACATGGCGGCGCGCCTGTCCCGGCAATCGGCGGTGGTGTCGCACCAGCCCAGCTATAACCAGATCCGCCTCTTCGGCGATGTCGTCGAGGTCGCGAACCTGCTTGCCAAGCATCGACGATTTTTCGCCCACCATGACCTCGACCACGTACTCGTCAATTTGCGCGCTTTGCTTACCGGCCCCGCCTCGATCATCGACAGTCGGGATCAATCGCCAACCGACCAGGGCAATGAACAACACACCGACAACCGCCGCGGTCAAACCAACCGGCGCGAAATCAAACATCGTGAACGCCTCACCGAGCGCCTGTTCGCGAAAGCTGGCGATGATGATGTTGGGAGGCGTACCAATGAGCGTAATCAATCCGCCCAGTATCGATGCAAAGGAGAGCGGCATCAGGCTCAGCGCGACGCTGCGCTTGGCCTTGGCGGCGGCTTGAATATCAACGGGCATCAGCAGCGCGAGCGCGGCGACGTTGTTCATCACCGCTGAGAGTCCGGCAGCGACAACTGACATCATGCCAATATGCGCAAACAGTGACCTGCCGGTTTTGCACACGAACTGCGCTATCCATTCGATAGCACCGGAGTTGGATAGCCCTCGGCTGACCACGAGCACCAGCGCGATGATGACGGTTGCGTGGTGACCAAACCCGCTAAACGCGTTCTCGTGCGGGACGACGCCAACCACCACCGCCGCCATCAGCGCACCAAAGGCGATGAGGTCGTAACGCACACGCCCCCAGATCAGCAACCCGAACACAACGCCAAGCAGGGCAAACAAAGTGATTTGATCGGCGCTCACGCGGTTGTCCTTCTATCCTGATTTGCAAAAAACGAGCAGAAAATCCGACGATCTAAAACGAAATCGAGGTCTGCTGCTCTGTCTGACCCAGCGCCATGTCGTCGAATTCGCGCTGCGAAATGGCCGATTCGTCTGCCAGCCAATGGCGAAAGGCGGCAATGTCGGGCTCATTCTCGCGGCCCGGTGTGCACGCAAAGTAATAAGAGACGGGCGAACGACTGATAACGTTGGGGAACATATTAACCAGTCGACCGGCGACGAGATCCTCGAGCACGTGCGCGCTGCGCGCCAGCGCCACACCCTGATGGTCAATTGCCGCCTGCACCGCCAGCGCGGTACCCGGAAACTTCGCGCCATGCGCCATCAGGGTCAGTTCAATGCCTGCGTCTTTGAACCAGTCCTTCCAGCGCGGACAAATATCCACCGCGCTGCGGCGCAGTAATGGATACTCAAGCAAGTCTTCCGGTGAGCCGGGTTTGCCGTTGTCTTCCAGAAACTGGGGGCTGCACACCGGAAACACGTACTCACTCAGCAACAGTTCGTGATAGACGTTATCCCAGTCGCCGCGCCCCAGACGAATTCCGACATCGGCATTGGCCAGACTCAGGTCGACGAGGTCTTCGCTGGTTGAGAGCCAGACGTCAACATCGGGCCGCCGTTTGTTGAAATGTCCGAGTCGCGGCACCAGCCATTTAAACGCGAATGACTGCAGCAAAGTGACGCGCAAGGCGGTCCCGCTTTCGCGCTCCTGAAGGTTTTCGACAGTTGAGGAAACCTTCACAATAAAATCACGAATGATCGGGCTGATAATCTGTCCCGCTTCGGTTAAAACCAGCTGCCGGCCACGGCGCTCGAAAAGCTTCAGATCCCATAACTCCTCGGCGTGGCGTATCTGATGGCTTATTGCGCTCTGCGTCACAAAAAGCTCTTCTGCCGCACGGGTGTAACTAAGGTGCCGACTGGCCGACTCCAGCGCCCGTAGCGCAGCGATAGGGGGGATTCTTACAGGCATAGCTTTACCATGAGTATTTATTCATGAATTGTATGAAAAACTTTCCTTTGAAACCAGCCCAATTCGGTCCTATTATCCTTCCATCGAAACGCTGCAGCCAAACCCGGATCGCAGCTGAAAGAGACAGTATATGTTGAACGAAATTTTTATTCGAACCGGCGTTGCCTACTTAGGCAGCATGATTGTTTTGACCACACTGCTTGCAGTGTTTAACTAGGAGTAGCGACTATGACCACGTACCTCGATCTGCAAACCGCCGGATCTCATTTCTACCCGTTCGAATTCAACCCGAACCACTGGTCGATTCGTCTCGTAGCAAAGGTCCGCGAAATGATGGCAGCTTCTGACCGAGCTCAACTCGAGC
Organism: Pseudomonadota bacterium; assembly: GCA_039029275.1. GTDB lineage: Bacteria > Pseudomonadota > Gammaproteobacteria > JBCCGL01 > JBCCGL01 > JBCCGL01. The sequence continues at coordinate 227,472 of JBCCGL010000004.1, forward strand.
GTGAATTGCGCTCAATGCCCGATCACCTGCTGCGCGACATGGGTATCGAGCGCCACATGCTGGTAGGCTAAATCATACCAACATGCAAAACGCGAAGCCCGGCCTGAGTGCCGGGCTTTTTTGTGCGCGTGACAAACTCCGCGAAAACTAAATAGTTGCGCTATTCAGCGTTCGTGTAGACCAGCAGCATCAGAGCGCCTTCTTCACTACCTGCTGTGTGCATCGCTCCGGGGGCTCGGATGATGTAATCGCCTTTTTGATGGATTTTGTCGTCGTCGTAAAAACTTCCATCCAACACGAAAATCTGCTCGATATTCTCATGTGCATGCGCGCTTGAATAAGCGCCCGCATCCATCTTCATCAACCAGCACTTCTGCGCGCTCGAATCGTCTTCAAACAGCGGTTTGAGCCAGAAGCCGTCAACGCCACAGCTCTGCCAACCGATCGCATCGCTCGAACAGCTCAGGCTGCCGCTTGTTGGCATGCTCAAACCGCGAAACGCCGTTGCGTTGTCGAACATTTCGGACATAGCCTTAGAGTAGATCTTTGAGGCGGTAATAAAGCATCCCTAAGGCCAACGCCGGTCTGCGTAAGAATTTCCCGCCCGGAAATGGATGATGTTTGATCCTGGCAAATACATCAAACCGCTCGGCTTGCCCCGCGATCATTTGCGCGGTAATTCGCGCCATCATGTGCGTAGGAGCCACCCCGTGTCCTGAAAACGCTTGAATAAAGAAGACGTTGTCTTCGATTCGACCCACCTGCGGCATGCGGTTAAGTCCAATGCCAATGTAGCCACTCCAGGCGAACTCGATCGCGACGTCTGCCATCGACGGGAATACTCTCACCATTTTCTCGCGCATAACTGCGGATACATCGCGAGGTTCAAGCCCCGTGTAGTTGGACAGCCCACCAAACAGCAGGCGTTTGTCGGCACTGAGGCGAAAGTAATCGAGCGCGGTGTTCAAATCGCATACCGCCCGGTTACCCGGCATGGTGGCATCGATCTGATCGCGGCGCAGCGGCGTGGTCGCAATGATCGAGCTGCTCGCGGGCAGCACGCGAGCGGCCAGTTTGGGGACAAGATTGCCCAGATAAGCGTTGCCACACAGTACGACGAAGTTGGCATTGACAGCGCCTGACTCGGTTTCCACGCGCGGCTTTTTACCGGTCACCAGACGTGTCACACGTGACTGCTCGTAAATCTGCACACCGAGTTGTTCGGCCGCTTGCGCCTCACCCAGACACAGGTTCATCGGCTGACAGTGCCCCGCACCGTTGCGGTTCATCAAGCCGCCGATGTAGCGATCAGAGGAAACTTCGTAGCTGAGACGATCCTTGTCGAGCAATTCAAGCGCGTGCGGGCAGCCCATGTCTTCCTGGTATTGTTTCTCTTCCTCCAACTCGCGCATATGGCGCGGTTTTATCGCCACATCGCAATAGCCCCATGTGAGATCACAATCGATGGTGTACTTCTCTACGCGCGCGCGAATGATGTCGACGCACTCGACGCCCATCGCGTATATAGACTTGATGCCCTCTTGTCCGATCTGGCGCTCAAATTGCTCGAGCGAGTGACCGATGCCACCAATCACTTGCCCACCGTTGCGACCGGACGCACCCCAGGCGACACGATTTGCTTCAACAACCGCGACCCTATAGCCGCGTTCGGCCAGTTCTAACGCTGTGTTGATTCCACTGAATCCGCCGCCGATTACAGCTACGTCAACATCGACTTCTCCGCGCAACTGCGCGTAGTCGGTCTGCCAGTTTGCCGACGCGGCATAGTAAGACGTCGTGTGCTCGCGCGTCTCGATAGGTTTTTTAAGTGAGAACATTGTTTTATTGTTGTGAAACGCCCGCTTTGAGCGGGCACGTCAGTCTCATCTTTCTGGGATAAATAATCAAGCCGCTGCTAACACGAGGTCGGGTTTGCACCCATCGGCGCGTGGCCCGCAATCGTGGTGCGATACATCAGGCGTCGATGGCCGTCGTAGTCATTGACCGCGTAATGCATGGTCGCGCGATTGTCCCATAGCGCAATGCAGCCTTCGGACCAGCGAAAGCGGCAGGTAAATTCGGGTCGCGTGCAATGATCAAAAATTGCCTTGAGCAATTCGGCGCTGTCCTGGGCGCTGGCATCGGCAAAGCGCGTGGTGTAAGTCGGATTCACAAACAGCATCAGCTCGCCTGAGGCCGGATGACGACACACCGCAGGATGCCGGACTTCTGCGTCGGCCTCAGGGTTCTTTCGCGCCACTGTCATCGAGCCGCGAAATTGTTCGTCGAGCTCCGGTGCGTTGTCCACCCCGTAGGGCGCGCCGGTGTGAACAACATGGCGACCATCGACCTGACTGCGAAGATGCTCCGGCAATGTACGATAAGCGGCGGCCATGTCAGCCCACAACGTATCACCGCCGACGGGTGGCAACTCCTGCGCGTATAAAATCGACGCCATGGGTGGCGCGGGTAAAAAGCTGAAGTCCGAATGCCAGTCACCGCCGAACACACCCATGTTTATTTCATCCGCTTCCTTTAAAACGGCGATCACTTCCGGGTGCGTGGAGACCGGTTCGATGTATGGCAAGCGCATTAAGTCGCCGATATTTCGGCTGATGCGCACCAGATCGTCGAGATCGAGCTTTTGGTTGAGGATGAACACTACTTTGTATTGAGTAAACGCGTGCTGAATTTTGCTCCAGACGCGTTCGTCAGCGTCGCGTAAATCCACACCGTCAACGATTGCGCCGAGGGTCGGTGTCAACGAAGGCTGGTTAAGTTCTGGCACGATTTAGCCCTTTGACATTATTGCAAGGTGTCATCACCAAAAAACTGCTCGTCGGCCAGATAGGCTTCCATTTTCTTTTCGAAGTACTTTTTCATTCGCCGCAACTTGACCAGTTGAAGCTCACTTTTTTGGATCAGCCGAGTGAGTTTGCTGTTATCGAGCTTGGTCAACTCGCTGGCAGCAGACATCTCCAGGCGTTTTTCAGCCGCGTTGATAATCGGTTGAATCTCAGCCTTGCGGGTATCGATGGTCTCGAGTCTCGCCTCGAAAGGCTTGCTGCGGTACTGATCATTGTTTATTGCGTCTTCAATCATGCGTTTTTTAAGTGTGCCGACCAGTTGATCGATGAAAAACGCTTCCGACAAAACGCTTTCGGTCAGCAGTTGCAGCTGGGTGAGCTGAAGTCGGCGTTCGGCATTGTTAACTTTTTCGGCCACGTCGCGCGTAACGCCGAGCACGCGATAGGCGGCAAACGCTGCGAGAACGCCTCCGATAGCCGCGAGCCCAATTGCAAGTAACAGCAGCGCCAAAAAAAAACCATTTTCAAACATATCCCGACCTGTCAGTTCGCCGCCACAAATGGAAATAGGATGTCGCTGCGCATGATGTACTTGTTACCACTCTTAATCTCCTCACCGGCGTGAACGCAGTGCTGCGGATGCGCGCCATGAGGGAAACACAAGGCGGCGCCTTTTGGTGTTTCCACTGCGACTTCGAGCGGTTGACGTTCTATTCCGATTCCATTTTTCTGCGGCACGAAAAACAGGGTACGGCCACCTTCGTATCCATCAGATAGAAACAAAAGAAACGTCATCAGGCTCGCGCGATCCCCGTAGGCATCCTGCACTAGTTGACCGTTGATCACGCGACTCCCAGGCCACGCACCGTCTGTGTGCGGTCTGAAAAAGTCACCTTTTTCGTAACGATAGAAGCGAAACCGCGCGTTGATTCCGAGTGCGCCTGCGCTACCCATTCTCTCGGTGACGTGCGATGCGCAACGCCGCCAGATCGGGCCATCGACTGATTCACTCACTACCCAGTTGACGTTGCAGTTGTGTCGAATGCTATGTGGCAAGGAAACCGGCGAGTCGGCGTGATACCCCATCGTCTCTGTAATTGAAACAAATTGATCGCACTCATCATCGCTCAATACATCGAAGAGTTGAAATGCGCCGGGTACATCATCAACATTCCTCCGCTCGACCGTATTGTTATGATGGTCGTCATACCGCAGAACGCCTGAATCGTCATCACTCCAGGTCGGCAATGCGGATACGTCGCGCCCCGATTCGTGCGCAATGACAACAAATTGCTTATTCAGAGAATGAGCATTCACAATCGGATCTCGCGAATGAGACGTACATAACATACCAGTTTAACCAGCGTGGAACTAACCAGCCACAATCTTGCCATAGGCATTACGCTACAGCAGACCGCACTATCATGAACCGAAGAATTTTTACCCGCACCACCGTAACCGCTTTACTCGGCGCTTTATTATCCTTGTCAGGCATTGTACCGACCCAAGCGTTAGCAACAAACGAGTATTGGCAAGCGCACGATCAAACCTCAGCAGACACCATCGATCACTCGTATTGGACATCGTTTCTTGATCGCTACGTAATCAAATACAAAGACCGCGTCAATCGCGTGCGCTACGCGCAGGTAAGACCTGCTGACAAAGGCGGTCTGGATGCCTATGTCAAAAAACTCGAATCGGTCGAGATAACGCAATACAACCGCGATGAGCAGCGCGCTTACTGGATTAATCTATACAATGCCGTAACCGTTCAACAAATTCTAGAGCACTATCCTGTCGCCAGCATTCGCGATATTCGTTCCGGATTTTTCTCCTCTGGGCCCTGGAAAAAAGAACTGATAACTGTGGAAGGTATAACCCTGACGCTGGACAACATTGAGCACGATATCTTGCGCCCGATTTGGCAAGACCCCCGTATTCACTACGCGGTTAATTGCGCGTCAATCGGATGCCCCAACCTGCAAATGGTGGCGTTTGATGCAGGCAATACCGATGCGCTGCTCGATCAAGGCGCCTTTGAATTTATCAATCATCCACGGGGCGCCTGGGTGTCTAACGGAAACCTGCGTGTTTCGTCCATTTACGACTGGTTTCAGGAAGACTTTGGCAACACCGAGCAGGGTGTGATCGAACACATCAGACAGTATGCCGACGAGGAGCTGACGCAACGACTTGCCGGTATCGAAGAGATCGATAGTTACGAATACGACTGGACTTTAAACGGGCTTGTTCCGGTGAAACGAACCAGCAATCGCGTTGGCAGCTAAGCACTTAGACATAACCCAGCGATCCAGGTTAGTTAGCGAAAACGTAACGACAACTGTCTTCGTATGCGTTGGCTTTTTTCTGCTTGCGTATGCGGTGATTGTCCTTGCGCTGGGTGCGCGTTTTGACTACGCGAGTAATCTCGCGCAAGCACCGATCATCGAATTTGTTCTGATCCAATTTTGCGCGGGAATTGTTTTCCTTGCACTCCTGGCAATCATTCCGCGAGTTGATTGCACTCGCGGCCACATTGTTTTTTTGATTGCGATCGGTCTCCTGATGCGCGCGATCTTATTGCCATCAGAGCCAATCCTCGAAATTGATTTTTACCGTTACTTATGGGATGGCGGCGTGCTGGCAAACGCGTTTAATCCTTACAGCATGGCGCCTGCAGATGCGCTCAATTCGGGTGACACCGATATCCGCGATCTGGCCGCGTCGGCATCGCTCGTGCATCAACGGATCAACTATGCTGATCTACGCACGATCTACCCCCCGGTAGCACAAGCAGGCTTTATGCTGGCGCACCTGATTGACTCGTGGTCATTGTTCGCATGGCGCGTCGTCATTCTGATCTGCGAATGCATCAGTCTCGCTTTGATTTTTTTGCTGTTGAAACACTCCGCGCAATCGCCGCTGTGGAGCACCCTCTACTGGTGGAATCCACTCGTGGTCAAAGAGCTGATCAATTCGGCACACAGTGACGCCTTACTCGTACCCCTGTTACTCGCCTCGGTGTACTTTCTTATGCGCCACCAGTCGTTGCGAGCCGGCATCATGATTGTAATGGCTGCTGGCGTGAAACTATGGCCTCTACTGCTGATGGCGTTTGCGTTACGGCCTAACCTAGCCAATCCGCGTCGACTGTTATTTTTTTTGGCAGTTTGCGCAGGCGTTGCAACCTTCGCGGTAGCACCAATTTTTATTTGGGGGCTGGGCGACAATTCCGGCCTGACTGGATACAGCACCGAGTGGATTCGCAACGCAAGCGCTTTCGTTCTGCTCGAAAAAGGACTGGAAACTCTGGGCGTCGATTCAAGCGCCAGCGCCGCGCGATTGTTGGTAGCGTTTGTTGTTGTTGGAATAACGATTGCGCTTTCCGCTCGCTTACAAAACAACCACGATTCGATCGTTACAGCTGCAATCATTGTCGCATCCAGTCTTTTTCTGCTCAGCCCGACCCAATACCCCTGGTACTTCGTTTGGTTTGCCCCTTTGTTGGCGGTCATTCGTATTCGGGCTTTGCTGTTACTGACGTCACTATTGTCGATCTACTACCTGCGATTTTATTTCGAGGTGAATGGCAACATAGAAATATTCAACAAGCTGCTAGTGTGGATTCAGTTCGTACCCGTTTGGTGCCTTCTGCTATTTGACCATTTAAAAAAACGCAATGCCTGATCACACAAACTCAGTTGCGATATTACCCGCGCGCGATGAAGCGCTCTCGGTCTTTAACGTTGTCACTTCGTTACTAGGTCTAATCGATGACAATGGCAGTGAAATTTTCAGCCGAGTGATTGTGTGCGATAACGGTTCAAGCGATAAAACAAGTCAACTTGCACTCGAAGCAGGTGCAACGGTAGTTCACGAACCGATCGCAGGATACGGCGCTGCGTGTCTGAAAGGACTCGCCGCAATTGATAACGCCGACACCGTTGTTTTTGTCGATGCAGACGGTTCTGTTGATACAAACGATATTGTCCCGATGTTGGCAGAAATCGAAAACGGTGCTGATCTTGTCATCGGCAATCGCGTACCTGATCTGCGAGAAACAGATTCGATGACACCCGCGCAAATAATGGGCACGCGACTCATCTGCTCAATCATCAATGTTATCTGGCGGCAAAACTTTCACGATACCGGACCATTGCGCGCGATCCGGTATTCAAGCCTTGGGCAACTTGATATGCAGGATCGCCGGTTTGGCTGGACGGTCGAAATGCAGGTCAAGGCCGTGCTTAACGGATTGGTTATACGTGAAATACCTGTTCGGTGCCTATGTCGCAAGGGCCGTTCAAAAATCAGTGGCACCACTATGGGTGTTGTACGTGCGGGTTGGGGCATGCTTTCGACTATCGTCAAACTGAGTGCGCGCCCGAAAGATAAACCGAAAACTGCTCGAAACGTAAACTGAGAATGCTCGTAACCAGGCGCAAAAAATATCTTTCATCGAATGTCTTGACCATACACACAGTCTTATCGCAATATACCGCCGCTGCGATATAGCACACGGAATGATTCTCTTGATCGGTGTTAACCACTAAAGAGAGTCTTTTAACAATAAGGAAATAACAAAAGGAGAAGTCAATGGACAAGGTTGTTCCATCAATTCTAACGCAATATCTCAACCGTCTTTTTTGTTGCAACATTCGTTCTCGAATACGGAATACATTGTTAAACACGGTATTTCTTATCGCGACGGCTGCATCTCATCAATCGTTTGCGCAGATTGTCATCAACGAAGTTGATTACGACAATCTGAGCACAGACAACGCGGAATTTATCGAGCTGAAAAACACAGGGAGCGTGGCAATTCTACTCGATGGCTACGAAGTTCAACTGGTGAATGGTGGCAGCAGCCCGCCCTCCGCTTACCGTACGTACTCGCTGCCCAGCATTTCACTCTCACCGGACGAATACTATGTGATTTGTGCCAATACGGATACGGTCGCAAACTGCGATCTTGACGTAAGCCCCGATTCAAACCTCATTCAAAACGGCGCGCCCGATGCAATCGCGCTGTTCGATGGAACAACGCTCGTAGACACCGTCAGTTACGAGGGAGAGACCGCAGACGGCTTTACCGAAGGGGATGCTGTTAGCACGGCAAATTCCGATGTGAACGCAACGGCGTTTTTATCAGTTTCGCGTACCCCTGACGGCAGTGACACCGATAACAATAGCAACGATTTTGCGCTGGTGTGCCTCACGCCCGGCGAATCCAACGCATCCGCATCAACGAACTGTGACGCAGATTCAACGCCGCCGGTTATCACACCGTCAGTTGTCGGCACACTTGGCAATAACGACTGGTACGTCAGCGACATCGAAGTTTCGTTCTCGGTTACAGATTCTGAATCTGCGATAAGCAGCAGTTCTGGCTGCGACACAACAACCGTTAGTGCAGACACCAGCGGCGTGACATTCACCTGCGACGCAACATCCGACGGAGGCACATCGAGTGAGAGTGTCACGGTTAAGCGCGATGCAACGCCCCCGGATGTGACCATTTCATCTCCAAGCAATAGCGCCAACTACGTGCAAGGTGAATCTGTTGCGGCGGGGTGGGTAACCTCAGATGCCACGTCGGGCATTGCGACAGAGTCGGCGACTAGCGCGAACGGGGATGCCATCGACACGGCCAGCACAGGCACTAAATCCTTTTCCGTTAGCGCCGAAGACAACGCGGGTAACACCACAAGCGTAACGCATAACTACTCAGTCGATCCGCCCGGGACTGGCACAGTGACCTTGATCAAAAATGTGATCAACAACAACGGAGGAACGGCCGGGTCGAACGACTTTGGTCTTAGCATCAACGGCACGACCGTAAACTCTGGCGATAGTTTGGGCTTCGACGATGGCACCTCGGTGGCAATCAACGAAGTGGGTCTTGCTGGTTACACTTTCGTCGAGATCAGCGGCGATGCTAATTGTCCCGCCGCACTCGGCGGTACGATCACGGTGAGCGCAGGCGATAACATCACCTGCACGATCACCAACGACGATGATGCACCAATCGACACAACGCCTCCTGCGATTGTCGCCCAGGTTGTGGGTACGCTCGGGGACAATGATTGGTACACCAGCGATCTCACCGTCAGTTGGAGCGTCACTGATCCACACTCGTCGGTGACCGTCGACAGCGGGTGTTCAACGGAAACTGTGACAGCTGACACCGACGGCATGACTTTTACCTGCCAGGCAAGTTCCGATGGTGGCACAAGCAGTGATTCAATCACCGTCAAACGCGACACCACCGCACCCGTTCTCACGTTGAACTCACCGCCTGACGGTGCCAGCTACAACCTCGACGATACCGTGATTGCCGACTGGAGCGCGACTGACTCAGTGGCAGGGATCGCTTTAGCCACGGGTGATACTGCGAGTGGGGGGAATATCGACACCGCCAGTACTGGAGGCAAAACCTACACGGTTACGGCGACAGACGATGCGGGTAACAGCAATACCGTGACGCACAATTACACCGTCGTCTCAGCGTCGACCCCCGAAGCGGACCTGTCGATCAACAAGGTTGACAGTGTCGATCCGGTTCTGCCTGGCAACACACTGGTGTACACAATTACCGTGAACAATGCCGGTCCAGACCTGGCCGAGAACGTGGTGGTGACCGACACCCTGCCGGCGGGGGTTACGTTTGTGGCGAGCAGCAACTGCATCAACGACCCCACGGGCGTGCCGACCTGCGAGTTGGGCGACATCACCAGCGGCGGCTCGGCCAGCTACACGATAGAGGTGACGGTGGATGCGAGCACCAGCGGCGTGATCACCAACACGGCGAGCGTGAGCGCCGATACGACAGACCCGGATACGGGCGACAACAGCACCTCAGAAAACACCACGATCAGCGTGGTGGACATGGCGATGCAACAAATCAGCGCCAGCTCTGACGACGCCGAACAACGGGCGAACCGAAAGCCTGTGCTGGTGGGCTCGGATCTGGGCGTGTTGCCCACGCAGATGGTGGGCATGCGCTTTGAGAACCTGATGATCCCGGCGGGTCAAATCATCGCCGATGCGTACATTCAGTTTACGGCAGAAGAAGATGACAGCAGCACGACGAGTGCGACGATCTGGGGCGAGAACGTGGACGATGCGCAAACCTTTGCGCGAGTGCGCAACGACATGAGTGATCGCCCGCTGACCGCTGCGGATGTGGACTGGACGGTTGCTCCCTGGACGATGGGCGATGCTGGCGTTGACCAACGCACGCCCAACGTGGCGGCGATCATCCAGGAGATTGTGAACCGCCCGGGCTGGCAGAGCGGCAACGCGATAGCGCTGATGGTGCAGGGTCACGAGGGCCGCCGCTCGGCGTTCAGCGTCGACAACGACCCGGCCGCAGCGCCCAAACTGGTGGTGAACTTCACCTCGGGCATGTTCACCGTCGTGACGCCGGTGATCACTCCGGACAGTGGCAGCTACATTGCCCCGATCGACGTGGACATCACCACCAGCACGCCGGGTGCAACGATCTACTACACCACCGACGGCAGCGAACCGACCATGGGCGATACCGCCTGCGGTTGCCCGTTCCCGGTCAGCAGTGACGTGACGATCAAGGCCAAGGCCTTCCTCGATGGCTACAACGACAGTGCCACGGTGAGCGAAGACTTCACCTTCAGCGCGCCACCCGCGGGCACGCTGACCCTGGACATCCAGCAGGGGCGGGACGACGTTGAAGAACGCCCCAACGGCAGAATTACGATGTTCAGCAATGATTTGGAGATGACCACGCTCAGCGGAGCTCAGACGATTGGCTTGCGCTATCAGGACGTGGGCATACCGGCCGGTGCGACGATCACCTACGCGTATCTGGTGTTCACCGCCAAGGACAGTCACAGTGACGCGACCACGCTGATGATCGACGCCGAAGCGATCGCCGACGCGCCGATGTTCCAGCGTGGGTCGTCCAACCTGAACAACGTCACCGACCGTGTGACCAGCGGAACCCCGGCGACCTGGAACGTGCCGGCGTGGACGGCCGAAGACGGCAGCTTTGCGCAAATCAGCCCTGACCTGACCACGGTAATCCAGTCGGTGATCGACCAGCCCGGATGGGCCAGCGGCAACGCGCTTGCTTTGATCATCAGCGGCAGCGGACTGCGCTCGGCCTACACCTACGACGGCGATCCGGCCAAGGCGCCGACACTGCATATTGAGTTCAGCGCTTCGCCTCCGTAGGCGCAGACGAATAACTCCAAGGAGCAGGGATCGCTCCGCCCAATCTCCAAAAAAACTAACCCGCCGGTCTGGCGGGTTTTAGTTTAGGCGGTTGAGCAAATCACACATGCTAAATTCATTGCAAACGTCGACTCAATGTTCTTATTTGCGCTTTCACTGTTAAGGCATCCCCGGATTCGACTTCAACGGCAAGTTGCAATCCTTTCCCCCTGGAAATAAAGTGGGAGCATAAGGGATTTAGAACGAACTGCATGCTCGTTCATAAAACTCCAAATAAAGAATAAAACGAATAAACAATAAAAATAGAGGGTTGGGAAATGAAATCTGGGTTAAAACGTGTTGCGTGTGCGACCGTCGCCCTCCTGATTTTAGCAGTAAGCTTTCTAAACTCAGCATTGGCAAAGTCAGGTCGGCAAGACACGCTGACCGGCCAAGCGCTGGAATTGCATTACGCGGTCTCGGCGTCGATGGGGCAGAACCTGCCTCGCTATCACCCGATACGTGATAAAAATGGCTGGGTTGCCAAGACTGAAACGCAGAAATATTCGACCAGTTTCAACTCCAACGGGTTTGAACTAGTTGCAGGACAACACACGTTTGGGTCGAGCTTCGCTGGTGTCGGTTACGGAAACGAATTGACGCATCCGCCTGTCACAAATATCCGCCAGTCTGATAATCGCATCGAGTACCAACGTGGCAACCTAACGGAGTGGTATGTGAACGGCCCGCTTGGTTTGCAACAGGGATTTACTCTGCAGCAACGACCCGTGTTACACGCCGAAACCGGACTTATTACCATCACGCTCCAGGTTCGCGGCAACTTACATCCAATGGCGCATAGCAACCAGCGCGGCGTCTCGTTAAACACCAAAAGCGGCGACACCGTTCTTACCTACAGCGGTTTGCTCGCATTTGATGCCAATGGCACTGATCTGCCCGCGCGCATGCTGTGGGACGGTGCGCAACTCACACTTGTGGCGGATGATTCAAACGCCGTCTATCCCATCACCATCGACCCCGTCGTACAAAGCGCCTACCTCAAGTCGAGCGACGCCGATGCGCATGACTGGTTTGGCTTTTCAGTCGCAGTCGACGGCGATACAGCGCTGGTGGGTGCGCTTGGTGACGATAGCGGTGGCTTAAGCGGTGAAGATAATAGCGTATCGAACTCCGGAGCCGTCTACGTGTTTACCCACAGCGACGGGGTATGGAGTCAGCAGGCCCTCTTAAAGGCCGACAATGCCGAAACAAACGATAACTTTGGGCGCTCGGTAGCGCTCGATGGTGATACTGCGGTGATCGGGGCGCTGGGGGAAGATGGCAACGGCGTTAGCGGCGAAGACAATAGCGTACCGAACTCGGGCGCGGTCTATGTGTTCACCCGCAGCGACGGGGCGTGGAGTCAGCAGGCCTACTTAAAAGCCGACAACGCAGATTCTGACGATCACTTCGGCAGCTCGGTCGCGATTGACGGCGACACGGTCGCCGTCGGAGCGGTTTTTGAAAGCGGCAACGGTAGCGGCGAGGCAGACAATAGCGCACCCAGAGCCGGCGCGGCCTATATTTTCACTCGCACTGACGGGACGTGGTCCCAACAAGCCTATCTAAAAGCCGACAATCCAGATTCGAGTGATTTTTTTGGTCTATCGGTTGCGCTCGATGGTGATTCAGCGCTAATTGGTGCCTTGCTGGAAGATAGCGATGGCAGCGACGGAGCTGACAATAGTGCACCGAATGCCGGCGCGGCCTATGTATTCACCCGTAGCAGCGGGGTGTGGAGCCAGCAGGCCTACTTAAAAGCCGACAACACAGATTCTGACGATCACTTCGGCAGCTCGGTCGCGATTGAGGGCGACACTGCGGTGATCGGCGCCGCTGGCGAGGCCGGCAATGGCAGCAGCGCGACGGATAACAGTGCAGCGGGGGCCGGTGCGGCCTACGTCTTCACACGCAGCGAGGGAGTATGGAGCCAGCAGGCCTACCTGAAAGCCGACAATGCAGATGCAAGCGACTTTTTTGGGATATCGGTCGCGCTGGACGGCGATACCACAGTGATCGGGGCAGCGGGCGAAGCCAGCGACGGCAGCGACGGCAGCGGCGCGACGGACAATAGCGTACCAGATACGGGCGCTGCGTATGTCTTCACCCGCAGCGACGGCGCGTGGCACCAACTGGGCTACCTGAAGAGCAACACGGCAGACGCGGCTGATGCACTCGGCGCTTCGGTCGCACTCGATGATCAAACCGTCTTGCTGGGCGCTTATCAGGAAGACGGAAACGGCGGTAGTGCAACCGACAACAGCACGATTGATGCTGGTGCGGCTTATATGTTTGATTTGAGTCAGGCCACTGAAACTTCGTGTGTGGCTGCCGACGACTTCGCTAGCGCGACAGATTCAACCTGCGCTGAGGCGGATCCCGCAGACCTTTTAACCGCTGTTCCCGAAAGCTCGACCAACATTCCAAATAACACCGAGACTGACGGCGAATCGAACGCTTGCTCCGGAAGTCCAAATTCTTCTTTGGGAACTCACGTTGTAGGCGATTGTGTCTCAACCTCCGGCGCTATCACGCTGATCAAAAACGTAATCAACGACGATGGCGGCACCGCAGGAGTCGTTGAGTTTGGCCTTAGTATTGGCGGCGACTTAGTTAACTCCGGCGGTAGTTTGAGCTTCGCCGATGGCACAAGTGTCAGTATCAACGAAATAGGAACTGAGGGTTATAACTTTGTCAGCATCACCGGGGATGCCAAGTGCCCCGAAGCTTTGGGCGGATTGATAGTGGTGCAATCGGGCGATGACATTGTCTGCACGATCACCAGCGACGATGATCCAACATGGCAGCAAGGCCGATCACCCAGCGTTGCGACCGGCTACACCGAGATACTACAGATCCAATCTAGCCCAGACGACGCCGAGCAACCACCGAATAAAAAGGGCGTGCTGATGGGATTCGATTTGGGCCTCATTCCCGAACAGCTCGTCGGTCTTCGCTTTGAAAACGTGCAGATTCCGGCAGGTCAGGTCATCAGCGAGGCGTATATCCAGTTTACTGCCGAGGAAAGTGGCCACGACACGAGCACGGCGACGATCTGGGGTGAGGATGCGGACGATGCGCCGGTCTACGCGAGAATTCTCAACAACATCAGTGATCGTCCAATCACGAGCGCGGATGTGGACTGGACGATTGCACCCTGGATGCTGGGTGATGCCGGTGCAGATCAACGCACACCGAACCTTGCAGAGATTATTCAGGAAATCGTAAATCGTCCAGATTGGCAACGTGGCAATGCAATTGGCTTGATGATTCAGGCGTTCCAGGGGCGACGCACGGCGTGGAGCAGCGACAGCGATCCGACCTCCGCACCAAAACTGGTGGTACACGTCACCTCGGGCGTCCCTACCGTTGAGGCACCGCGCATCACCCCGGGTAGCGGTAATTATTCGGGTTCTATCGAAGTGGACATTGCAACCTCGACACCGGGCGCGACGATCTATTACACGCAAGACGGAATTGAGCCCACGATGGGCGATATTGCCTGCGGCTGCCCGATTTCGGTGAGCAAAGACGTCACGATAAAGGCCAAAGCATTCCTTGACGGCTACGCGGAGAGTGACACGGTTCGAGCGGATTTTGAGTTCGGCCTGCCAACCCCGGGCACGCTAACCCTGCAAATCCTGCAGGATCGCGACGACGCCGAAGAACGACAAAATGGCAGGGTCACTTTATTCAGCAACGATCTGGAGATGACCACGTTAAAAGGAATACAGTCGATTGGATTGCGCTATCAGAACGTCGCTATTCCAGACGACGCAATGGTTACATACGCGTACCTGATATTCACGGCCAAGGACGGCCACAGCGACACCACCACGCTGATAATTGATGCCGAGGCCAGCGCCAACACGACTGTGTTCCTACGCGGGGATAACAATCTGTTCAACATAACAGATCGACCGATCACTGGCGCAAGCGTTGAGTGGGAGGTGCCCACTTGGCATGCCGAAGACGGCAGCTTTGCGCAAATCAGTCCTGACCTGACCTCTGTGATCCAGTCGGTGATCGATCAGCCCGGATGGGCCAGCGGCAATGCGCTTGCGCTGATCATCAGCGGCAGCGGACTGCGCTCGGCCTACACCTACGACGGCGATCCAGCCAAGGCGCCCACGCTGCACATTGAGTTTGATACACCCTAAGCAATATCAGCTTAAGCGATAAAGAAGAAAGCCCACCAATCTGGCGGGTTTTTTGTGCTCACTAATCCGTACTAAAAGACCACTCGCGCCACTCCTGATGCACGGGAAAATACAAGCCTAAACGGATTGGCCGATTTTCGACCATACCTACCAATTCCGCATAGCCTTCAAGCTGCGAGCGATAACGCACCTGCTCATTGTCAATAAATTCTTGCAGTGCCCCTCCCGCGTGTTCACCGGTTTTATAATCAACAATCCAGCGCGTGCCGATTTCATCGACAAAACTGCGATCAATCACACGGTGCACGACCACGCCCTTCGCATCCAAGCCGCTTAACGCCCACTCCGAAAAACTTTGCTCATGCGCACCGAGCAACCAGCGTCCGCGCTTGTCGCGCAGCGTGTTTTTAAGGCACGTTTGAACGCGCGCGATAGAATTTTCGATGCTTTCCTGCGGCAATCCTCGCTCACTGAGTAGAGTTTTTATTTGCGTTTTACTTTCATCAATTCGGCGCTCACCCCACAGATGAAGTCCGTCGTCGGCAATACGCTTTAGAAAAGCGTGTACGACGGTGCCCACGTCGCGGGCATTTTCACTGGCCCAGTTAAACTCGGGTCGTGCTATTTCATCTGTTGCAATATCGACGCTTGTATCGTTGCTTGCTGAAAGTTGTAACGACGACGCTGGCGACGGCGGCACCCAACCCGCGGGCACGCGCCGCAACGGTGGATTTAGTGGTTTTGAATCGTGCGCTTGATCACCGGTTTGCCCCTCTTGCAAGGAATCAGGATCAAAATTGTGTGCGACAACCGGCCATATCAACTCAAGCAGCGAACCTTTTTGTGGCTTCACGGACTCTTTGTTTGCGTCGACATGTCCCAGCAAGTGCAGGTTTTCTTTTGCGCGAGTTGCGGCAACATATAGCAGTCGCTTTCGTTCGTTGTCATCCTTTTTTCGATCGGACGATTTCAGCAGTTTGTACACGCTGTCTGCTTCATTCTCGTCCGGCATTTTGTTCATTGCTAACAGGCATTCGCCCGACTGCGTTTGCCACCAGCGCACCAGCTTTGATTCGTTACCGGCCGTTCGTCGACCCATGTTTGGAATGATGACGGTGTCGAACTCCAGACCTTTAGCTTTGTGAATCGTCATTAACTGCACCCGGCAATTGGGGCTGTCGACATTCGACAACGTGCTGACGCCAAGTTGTTTTTCGAAATCAGCAAGCGATGAGGTTGCCCCAGGCACTTCGAAAATCCGTAGCTGCTCAAAAAATGCATCTGCGGCCAATATATCCTGGGCGTTAAGTTCGCATGAGGCGCCACCGAGTGAGACCCACGCAGAACGAATCAGCTGCGACCATTTGACACGACCGGCACTACTGATTTTATCTGCGAGGCAGTCCTGGACGCGTTGCAAACGTTGGGCACCGTCCTGGTTTAAGGTGAGTGGCGCGTTCGCGTTCAAACTCCACGCGGATAAGCTTTGCTCCGCTTGCACTGCGTCGTTGCTAAGGCGCAGAAGATCTTCCAGCAGCAACCCACACCAAGGGGCACGCAACACTGACAGCCAGGCGATGTCGTCCTTCGGATGCCACAAGGCACGCAAGAGCGTGAATAGGTCGCGCACCACTGGTCGGTCGATTAGTTTTTCGATATCCACCGCCTGGTAGTCGATTCTGTTTTCTCGCAACAAGGGATAGAGTGACTCCAGATGCCGACGGCCGCGCACCAGAACTGCGACCGAAGTATTCGGCTCCTTCTCAAGCGCGTCGCGAATGAGTGCAATCACGGTGGCGGATTCAGATTGCCAATCGCAGTGCGCGTATACTTTCACGCCTGCACCGCTATTTTGTGATTGCGCAGTCGACGCGCTGAATTCAACCGCGCCAGTCATGCTGTTCGCAGGTTCGGAAAAAACAGATCCAAACGTTGTGTTAACCCAATCAACGATTTGTGTATCGGACCGGAAGTTCTCAGACAACGTTAGCGCTGTGAGCGCGACATCGCCTATACCGTGCTCTAGGGCGCGCAAAAACAATCCAACTTCCGCCTGCCGGAAACGGTAAATGGACTGCATCGGGTCGCCCACCAGAAACAAGGTGCGGCCATCGTCCGCCTGCCATCCACGCACCAGTCTTCGCAATAAATCAAACTGACTGACCGACGTATCCTGAAATTCGTCAATCATTAAGTGCGATATTCGATAATCCAGCGACAAGGCGAGATCGCTGGGTGACTCTTCGTCGCCCAGTGCCTGCAATGCGCGCAATGTCAACTCGCTGTGGTCGACCTGACCGCGCTCGGCAAAGACCAGCTGCAATTGCGCACTCGCCAGTATTAACACACGACAGAGAGCTTTTAACGCCCGCCAGCGCTCCGCATCCATTGATTCATTCGGAAGCGCCCGAATTTCAACCAGATTACTGATGAAACCATCAGCGCCTTCGAGTGCTTCCAGTAGTGTTTTGAAAGCGGATTTTTTTGGCGCAGCCTCAGCTCCTGCAGGAAAGCCAATTCGGGCATTAACACCACCGGGGCTGCGTATTGTGTCGTCACTTTTGACCAGCAGCTCAGCAATTGCCTGCCAGATTCGCAGGCACTCCCACTGCGCTCCCGGAAGTTCAATCATGTCTATCAAATTGACAATTTTAGACAGCGAATTATTTTGCTTGAGTTGATCCGCGGCAAAACGCGCGAGTGGCGGTAGTTCACGCAATACATCGGGTATCGCGGCGACGAGGTTTTCCAACCGGGATTCAACGTTTGCCCGCAGCAGCCGATCAAAATGATCGCGAAGCTGAGCATCCTCGGCGAGAGCCGCTTCGGTAATCATCGGCAACCACTGTTCTCGATTTTTTAGCAACTCCGACAAAGACTCGGCGACCTTGTCAGCGCGGTTGTCAAAATAGCGCAATAAAACGCATATCGAATCAAAGTACTCGTCGCGTTCGCGCAGCTGCTCGAGCGTATGCAGCGCCGCCGTGTGATAAAGGGCTTCGGCCGCGTCGGTGGTCGAGTAGCTGCCGCCGAATCCCGCCAACAATGGCATTTGTCTGACGAGCGCATGATTAAACGAATCAATTGTCATCACGCGCAAGCGTTCATGATTGTTCAACAACTGCCATTCGTTTTCGGTATCGCGTGCAAGCACCGCATTGGCGAGGTCGCGGCGAAGTCGCTCGTGATCATTCTCAACCGATACGTCTGCGTCGGCATCCCGCAATGCGCTAATGATTCGCTCGCGCATTTCCGACGCCGCCTTGCGTGTAAACGTAAGCGCAACGATTTCTTCAGGTTTTTGAACGCGTGCCAGCAGCGTTAAAAAGCGCTGGGTCAACAGCTCGGTTTTACCGGATCCCGCGGGCGCCCGAACGATAAACGATCGCGCGGGATCCAGCGCCGCCATTCGCTCATGTTGATCGCTAACCACGCTAGTTATCTTCGCGTGCATCGTTGGATTCGGTGTCACTGTCACTGATTCGGCATAAAACGTCGAATGGGCAAAATGCGCAGGTTTCAGTACGCTTGCGAGGCACAACTTGTGAATGTCCGGAGGCAAACTCGTGCGCCAGTGATTCAATCGATTCGCGCCAAAAGGTTTTGACGTCATTCCACGTTTCGACATCCAGCTTTTTGAATTTTTTCCTGACCGGTTCGATCCCTTTTATACCGATTCCATCTTCACCAATTCCCTTGAACTTAGGTTGTTGTGATCGCACAAAAGCGAGCGTTACCGCGTCAACGTTTTCTCTGTCGGCAAGCGCGTAAATTGGTAACTGCAAGTCGCCGGGGCGCTCCTTGTTCCAGTTTTCTGACTGGAATTTGGGTTGGCCGGTTTTGTAGTCGATCAGTACACGCGCACCCTCTTCCAGCACGTCGGTTCGGTCAACCTGCAGATTCAAAATTAAGTCGCCTGCTGAATACGCATGAGCCTGCTCCAGCGATTCGACGACAAACGGCGTCCGTTCTTTTTCGAGTTCCAGCCATGTTTTAATCAAGGCCCTCAGGTGCGCGCGCTCGAGGCTGATAAACGGATCGCGTCCAGGCAAATGAGCCAGGCGAATCGCCTGATCAACCGCAGCACAGATTTTGTCATCGAGCTGCGCGTGATCCAAAGACAATAACGTTGTCTGCGATTGCAATTCACGCCAGAGCGTTTCCAATGCCTTATGCAGCAAACTCCCGCGCACGGCTGCGTTGACGCCGGTGCTCCACTCCTCAAGAGTTTTGGCGGCAAGTCGATGCGATGCGAACGCGCGAAACGGGCACTCCGCCTGATCGGATAGTACCGCGACACCACCGCGCAGGGTTTCTGATGTTTGCCATTCGGGAGCCATCGAATCGTCGATTGCTTCGAGCGCGATTGTTTGTGCGTGCTGGTTTTCAATCGCGCCAGATACCCAGTCATCAGCGTTTAACGTGCCTCGCGGCAAATCACTGATTAATGGACTGACGGCGACGAGATTCTCGCCCTGTTGTTGCGCGAAACTGAAAACCAGTTCACACGCGCTGCTGTGCAACTGGGCAAGCGTGCGCTGAGCAAAGGCGTACTCCCATTCTGCGCTACAGTGCGGCACATTTTTTTTTCGCTGGGTGTTCACATGCAAAAACGGTGTGAGCTGCGCGGTCGCGGGCCAGGTGTTTTCGTCCATGCCCGCGACCCACAGCGCATCGAACTGCATCCCGACGGACTCCAATAAACCGGTAACCTGTAGTGGCGCCGAATCATTTGTCTCGATTTGAAATATGGATTCCTGCGCAGCTGTTCGCAGTGCGCGCAACGCTTCGCCGAAGCGCATTTCAACTCCCATCACATCGCGACTGCGCAACCCGATTAACACATCTTGCCAACTTGCGTGCAGTTGAAATTCGCGGCTGTTTAACGCGCCCTGCCCCGGCCAGCCGACGCTATCAAGGAGATCGGCAAAGTAACGCACCCAATTGGCAAGTGTTGCGCGCGGTGGCATGCCAGTTACGCAATGCGTGAATTGCTCCATTCGACTCGCCAATGCCGGTACTAGCGTCGCGCGTAAAGTTACGCGGCGCGCAAGCTCATCGAGTGACAAGACATCGGAATAAATTTCGCGCCGCAGATCGCGTTCGAAGCGAGCGCGTGCGTGACGTTCACTCAGTGCCTCGCCAAGGTGCGGTGAGATTAAGAGTCGCGTCGCCTGCTGCACAGGTTGCGCGCGGTGCGCCAGCGACAGACAATCCAGCGCGTCGCGAATCATCGCTTGTGTCGCGAGCGACTCACCAAGGGACACATTGTAGACAGGGGACTGTGGCGGTTGAGCCTGCAGCGCACCCGCAGGGTTGAACGTTTCGTCAAGCATCTCAATCAACGCGTCTCGCCGCTGCGCCAAGTCGGGTAAAACGATGCCAAGTCGTTGCTGAGGATTTGCAGTCAGGCGCGACCGTGCCCAGTTGGCGGCACTGCGTAACTCGACCGCGGAATCGGGTAGTTCTAACAAACAAGCGTGGTTACTTTTGGGCGCATGGACAGCGTGATTGAGAACGCTTACATCTGCCTCATTGAGCGCCGATTGCCATTCGATTTGCGCCGGGCTGAGCTGATCGAATCCGAGCAGATGGATCTCATCGAGCGACCGACGCTTTAATATTTCGACAATATTGCTGACTCGGTTTATTAACCAATCCGTGAGATTCGCGGTATCGATCCAACGATGTTGTTGGCATTGCGCGCGATATGATTTTGCCCAAGTGACAAAAGCAGCCTGTTCTCTCGTCTGGGGTGCAGCGATATCAATTCGCCACTCCAGATGCAAGCTCCAGGCGCGTTGGGCTTCTCGCGCTAGTGCGCGGGTGTCAAGCAGATCGGCCGCGTTCCCCGATTCGGCTACGATGTTCTCCCACACAGCGAGCGCTTGTGCGTCGTGAAGCAGGCGCATTGACTCGCCCGTGGATTCGCGCACAAGGTCAAACATCCAACGCAAGCCAGTTTGCCATGACAGCGCCTCGATCGACTTCCACGCACGCGCACCGTCGCTAACTTGCGAGGCGTCGTATCGTCGCACAATTTCGCGCGACAGACGTTGGTTAACCGTTAGCCAGAGAACCCGAGCGGCATCATCCGAAAACTGCGACAGATCTGTAACTTTGCTGACCCGGAATTGGCGGTTGGCTTCCTGCTTGTTGATGTTCTGTACCTGCGCGCGAGAATGCTGCAAGTGTAATCGTAAACGTGAAAGCGTGGCGTTTGCGCGGCGAAAAAAAACCCGGCGTCAACGACGACCGGGCTCCTGTAGTGACACGAAATAAAAATGTCGTGTCAAATGCGGGCCGGACGCCCGCTTCTTATTATTGTTAGCTTCCTCTGGTGGTTATTGTTGTTATTTCGGACACTAACGTGACTGAAATTCCAGTACGTCGGCTTTTGTCGCACGCGCTTTCTGTTGCGACGCTTCCGTTGGAACTGAATTCTCGATATTGCTGAGGGCGTTTAATTCGTCTCGCATGGCATCAAACTTCTCCCACATCATTGACGAGATTCGCATACACGCACGCAACGGCGTATCGGCGCGGCGGCGTTCCATGTCGATCTGGAACTGCAAGCCTTTCATTCGGCGCTGATGCGCCTCGGGCGCTGCTGCAATCGTCTCCTCGATCATGGCCAATCGCTGCTGCTCAAACGCCTCCGGATCGTCTTGGTAGAGTTTCATCAGTTTGTCGAAATCGATCTCACGGACCGAAGAATCATCTTGATGATCGTGGTCTGTTGGTGCTTGCATCTTTTACCTCCAGCGCCCGCTGCACGAGCTAAAATCAATAAATACGACAAATTGTTGACGCATCATACGATCAATACCGAAGAAATTGGAAGATTTTTTATATATCGAAGTTGATTCTTGGGATATTCGTCAAATTTATGACTATTTCTGCCATTTCATATCTGATCTAAATGAAGGATAAAGAACAACTTAGCGCGCATCGCTCCATATTGAGTCGATCAGGCGTTTGTAGTGGATTGATTGCGAAGAGATTTTTGCTGGAACAGCGTTTCTAGATCGTAAAAACGTTTGAGTCTCGCAGGGTATTTTTGGCGTAAGCAACCTGGTTACGACCGCTGGTTTTTGCTGTGTAAAGCCACTCGTCTGCACGTTTAAGTAACATTTCAAAAGAATCGTCTTCGGGCTCGCGCTGCGCGATTCCAATGCTGATAGTGACCTTCAGCAGGTCGCCATTATCAATTGCATAGCGCGACTCCTCGATCTCCGAGCGGATGCGCTCGGCCACTAACGCAGCTTCCTCGATTCCGGTGCCAGGCAGAACTGCGGCGAATTCTTCGCCGCCCACGCGGCCAAAAAAGTCGGCGTCGCGAAGGGCGCGACGGCAAATTTTGGAAGCCCCGGCGAGCACCTTATCGCCCACCGGATGCCCGTAATTGTCATTGATACTCTTGAAGTGATCGAGATCCACCATCAATACGCACAAGCGTCGGTCGTACTTGCGAGTGGACAAGAATTGATGCCGCGCTTCTCGCATAAAGTCACCGCGATTGCGCGCACCCGTCAAATGATCGTACCTGACCTGCCGGCTCAAACGTCGTTCGATGGCCGAGTACATTCTGAAAAGCCCGTACACAATCGTCACTGCATACGCGCTGGCGAACAACGTGGACAGCAATCCGGTTAATCGCAAAACCTGATCCGGAATCGAATGGTCAAAGTGGTAGCCCTGCAGATCGAGCACAAACAGACTGACCAGCGCGATCACAACAAAAGTCACGCTGAGCACCCGCATCCACACTTGCTCGAAAAAGAGGCAAAACAGGAGTAAACACACAAACCACGGCAATGCCGGAGACTCACCGCCTCCGTAGGTAAACACCAGATAACACACCAGAGTGAAAAACAGTGCTCCCGAGACAACCGAGAAGACTTCGGTCCATCCCGTCCACTTGTGCAAAAAAGTGCACAACATGAAGACGAGACACATGATGCCAAACAATAAGGCAGGTTCGAATAACGCGGGATGAGAGAAAAACGCGAGCGCAGCACCGACAAACCCAATTATCGGCGCGATCATGGTGTTGATGACCAAAAACCGTTTGGGCAGAAGTTCGCTCGGGTTATCGCCGGACCCTGTCGGCAAAAACCAATCGATAAACGCAATCAGTGTTTGTTGGAGTGTTTCTTTCACGCCATTCAACCAACCATTATCATTGTGTTGTTTTCGTTGTGCGTGTCGCTAGGCGCCAGCGTCCAACAGTGCGGCGACGTGCAATGCCGCGCTGCGACCAAGCGCAGATAAAGCGTAACCGCCTTCCAGCCCCGAAACTATGCGCCGTTGCGCAAAATTCTGTGCAAGTTCACACACCCGCTCTGTAACCCATTGATAGTCGTCATCTTCAAGATTTAAACCTGCGAGCGGGTCTTCGCGGTGCGCGTCGAACCCCGCTGAGATAAATATCATTTGCGGCGCAAAATCCTGAATAGCTGGTATCCAATGCGCTTCAATAGCTGCGCGGAATTCTTGACCGCTGGTACCTGCCGGCAGAGGCACATTCACGCGCTTATTGGGTTCCGAAGGCAGGTACGACCCGGGATAAAAAGGAAATTGAAAGCTTGAGCAAAACAGGATTCGATCGTCATGTGCGACGCAATGCTCGGTGCCATTGCCGTGGTGCACGTCAAAATCGACGATTGCGACCCGATCAAACCCGAGTGTGTTCACTGCATGCAGCGCTGCAATCGCAACATTGCTAAACAAGCAAAACCCCATCGATCGATCCGGCTCTGCGTGATGCCCCGGTGGGCGAACGTTGCAGAACGCGTTTGCAATCTCACCGTTTGCCACAGCGTCAGTCGCCGCGACCAGCGCTCCAGCCGCGCGCAGGGCTGCGGCCAGGCTGTGTTCATTCATCGCCGTGTCCGGATCAATCTGAACACGCCCGCGTTGCGGTGCCATCGAAAAGACGTTATCGATATGTGCCTCGGTGTGAGCAAGCACCAATCGGTCGCGCATAACGTCGGGGACGTCGCGCGCCTGCAGGCGTGGCAAAAGTCCTGAGTCTGTCAGCGCAGACTCAACAGAGCCAACGCGCTGTGGGCACTCCGGGTGTCCCGCGCCCATATCGTGCAAGGCGAAAACCGAGTCAGTGTAATACGCTGTGCTCATGCTGATGAGGGCAGTTTTGTCAGAACAAACACCTGCTCGGTTAAAGTATCGAGACCACGCTCGCTTAAATTTCCGACGATATCGGGCCCCTCAGATTGCGCGACGCGTTGCACAGAAAATTCAGATTCGAACAAAGCGTACACTTCGTCTTCGCTGACCGAAAACGGCGGGCCTTGCATTCGACTCTCGTCGTAGATCATTGTGATGAGCAATACTTTGCAGGATTCAGGCAACAAGTGTGCGAGCTGCTTTGCATAGCGTTTGCGTAAGACTGCCGGCAGAGCGATGAGTGATGCGCGGTCAAATACGCCGCCGACGCCCTTGAGATCCATCGGTTCCAGCGCAAAGTAGTCACCGCACAGCAACTCAATGCCACCCGCAGCGAAGCGCGTATAGCGGTCAGTGCTGGATTTCTCAGGCTCAAGTGCGTGCTCGGCAAAAAAATCGGTGACCGCAATTTCACTTAACTCGTTCCCGATCACACGGTGATGCTGCGCCAGCCACAGCATGTCGAGGCTCTTGCCACACAATGGCACAAAAACTTTGGCGTCATCGGCAACCTGCAGCTCAGGCCAGTATTTTTGCAGTCGAGAATTGACCTTTTCCTGATGAAAACCAAGTTGGTCGGTCTCCCACTTCGTATGCCAAAACGCATCGTCGATTACTTTTTCTTTGTTCATCTCGCAGACTGTTCAAAATTTCTTACGAGGCAGCGTGTGCCGTGCTTAGAGTCAGTTATAAGGCGCAGTTTACACGGAGTAAATGCGCATTTTGAGGCAATATTTAACCACTCATAAATCACACACAGTGGCATGGATGCCGCACGCCATGCAGCGCATTCAGCCAAAGCCGGGGCAGATGCTCAAAAACCGTCATGGGCAAGGATTAGGTTGTGAGAGATGCACCGACTCGATGGCTTCGAGCACGTCGTTCGCGAGTGAAATATTCGCGCTGGCAATGTTCATTTCCAACTGTTTGAGGGTTGTCGCGCCGATGATATTCGCCGTTACAAAACGACGCGAGTTCACATAGGCCAAGGCCATTTGCGCGGGGTCAAGCCCTGCGTTGCGCGCGATTTCGACGTATTGCTGGGTCACCTTCTTTGCGAGATCTGTAATGTAACGCGGGAAGTAATCACTCCACCGCGTCAGGCGTGCGCCTTCGGGTTGCTGGCCGTCCAGATACTTGCCGCTAAGCGCGCCAAACCCAAGTGGAGAATAAGCCATAAGCCCGACGTCATCGCGGTGCGCAAACTCCGCCAGTCCGACCTCAAAACTGCGATTGAGAAGGTTGTAGGGATTCTGAATCGATACGATCCGAGCGTACCCGTGAGTCTCGGCAAGGCGCAGGTATTGCGCCACACCCCACGGCGTTTCATTGGATACTCCGATGTGTCGGATTTTGCCGGCGCGCACCAACTCTGTCAGTGTGGACAGCGTGGATTCGATAGTCTCGGCATGCTCTTCGCCGTTGTGTTCGTAACCCAGCTTGCCAAAGTAATTGGTACTGCGCGCGGGCCAATGCACTTGATACAAATCAACATAGTCGGTTTGCAGGCGGTGCAGGCTTGCGTCTATCGCTTGATGGATGTGATCGGCGATCAACTTAGGCCCACCGCGCAAATGCGTCATATTCGGGTTAGGGCCAGCAACCTTGGTCGCGACAATCAGCTTGTCTCGATCCGCCCGCTTGCCCAACCAGGTGCCTATGTATTGTTCGGTCAGACCCTGAGTCTCGGCGCGCACCGGAATCGCATACATTTCGGCTGTATCAATAAAGTTGACCCCGTTTTCGACGGCGTGATCGAGTTGCTGGTGCGCCTGCGCTTGCGTGTTTTGTTCACCAAAAGTCATTGTGCCCAGGCAGATAACACTGACCTGCACATCGGAATCGCCAAGCTGTCTGTAATGCATATTGGTAAATAGCCTTTTAAATCAGAAAGATACGAAAATATTTAACTCACACGCAAGAACGGGTAATCTTGCGACTAAGGTTTAGTCGCCGAGTAGGCTCATGACCTTGCCCATGGCGATTTTGGTAGAAATCCGTGAGCCCGCAGTCTAACAAACTGCGGGTGACGACAATATGAACAAAATGAGGAGGTCACCGTCGATGCCCTTCTACCTGAAACTGCTTGAACAAAAACTATTAAAAGGAACCCTGATTGTCTCTCGCCCAAACGGCGAACAGAGGCAATTCGGAGATGGAAAAGGCCCCAGCGCGCACTGGCGAATCATTGATGAGTCGGCCATAAATCGCGTGGCGCGAGACCCGGAGTTCCAGATGGGTGAAACCTACATGGACGAAGCATGGGAACTGGTCGACTGCTCACTGTACGATCTACTCTGCGTGTTGCGAATCAATTTTAATGAGGCGGCGCCGAGTCGCTGGATTCAACCTCTGCTGCGCATTACGCAACAGTTCAACCGAATCGCGAACAGCTACCGCAACGTTGCGCACCACTATGATTTGGACGAGGCGTTCTTTCGCCTGTTTCTCGATGACGAGATGCACTACTCCTGCGCATACTATTCAAACAGGCATTACGATATTCATCAGGCACAGCAAGCTAAATGCGATCACATCGCCAAAAAGCTTCTGCTCAAACCTGGAATGCAGGTGCTCGATATCGGCTGCGGATGGGGAAGCCTGGCAATTTATCTGGCCGAACGCCACGGCGTTCGCGTTACCGGAATCACTGTGTCAAAGGCACAGCTGGCCGTCGCGCAACGCCGCGCGCAAGAACGCAAATTGGACAAGCTGGTCGATTTTCGTTTGTCCGATTACCGCGAGCACCAGGGCGAGTATGACCGCATTGTCAGCGTCGGCATGTTTGAGCATGTGGGCACGCCTTTTTACGACACCTATTACCAGCGTGTCGCCGAATTATTGCGCGAAGACGGGGTCGCGATGATTCACACCATCGGACGCACCACCCCACCAGGTCTGACCAACGCATGGATCAGTAAATACATTTTTCCCGGCGGCAGCATCCCGGCGTTTTCAGAGATTTCTGCCAGCATCGAAAAAGCCGACATCACAATGACCGACAACGAGGTCTGGCGCATTCACTATGCCGACACCCTGCGCGACTGGAACAGACGTTTCCAGATTCATCGCGAATCCGTAAGAGCCGATAAAGACGAGCGCTTTTGCCGCATGTGGGAGTTTTATCTGGCGTGCTGCGAAATGTCGTTTCGCTACGCGGATTTAGTCGTATTCCAGACCCAGTTGGCGCACAAACATGGCGTGGTACCCATCACGCGTGACTACCTGCACCCGAACCCCTTACTCGAGACCACGCCTCGACCGCAGACGCAGGTGATGGAACCGCAATCCGAAAAGAAAAAAGAGTCGATTGCGTCTTAAGCCTGATCTAGCGATTGAGCATGAGGTTGTGAATTATCGGCATTAAAATAACCTCCATCGCCAAACCCATTATTCCTCCCGGCACGACAATTGTGTTGCGGCGTGACATGAACGAATCCTTTAACATGCTCAACAGGTAGGGAAAATCGATCCGGAATTTCGCCGGATCACTAAACCGTATAACCACAAAACTTTCGTTAAGCGTGGGGATATCGCGCGCGATAAACGGGTTCGATGTGTCCACCGTCGAGACACGCTGGAAGTTGATATCGGTGCGTGAGAATTGCGGCACGATGTGATTGATGTAGTCAGGCATGCGCCGCAATATCGTTTCGATAGTTTCTTCGCGCGTGTAACCACGCTCGGTATTGTCGCGATGAATTTTCTGAATCCACTCGATATTGACAATCGGCACGACACCCAATCCCAGGTCGACGTGCTTCGCGATGTCATGATCGTCATCGACGTATAAGCCGTGGAGCCCCTCGTAAAACATGAGATCGGTATTTTTTGGAATCGGCTCCCATTGCGTGAATTCGCCGACCCGTGCCGCTTCTTCAGGCGTGAGCGCATCATCGGCGTGAATGTATCGGCGTAAGTAACCACTCCCGTCGCGACCATAATCGGCAAAAAGTGCCTGTAGTTTGTCAAAGCAGTTTCCGCCCGGTCCAAAGTGACTCAGCACTCGACCCTCCGCCTCGGCTGCCGCGAGCTGTGCCGGCATTTCTGCGCGCGTGTAGCGATGAAAAGCGTCGCCCTCGACGTACACCGGATTGACGTCTTCACGCAGAAAAATAGATTCCAGGGCCCTTTTGACTGTCGATGTTCCGGACCCTGACGATCCGGTTACTGCGACAACTGGGTGTTTTCTCGACATGGCGAACTCAGTTTGACTCGCGCGACTTCACTCGCGCATACCTTAGAAAATCAGATTCATCAGCACCAGGCTGACAAGTAAGAACAGTATCGTCATACCTAAACCGGCGCGCATAAAGTCCTTAACGCTGTATCCGCCAGGACCCAGCACCAAAGCATTGACTTGATGCGTGGGAATCAAAAATGAGTTAGACGTTGCAATTGCGACCGTTAGCGCAAATATAGCCGGGTTACCTCCCGCACCAATCGCGATGTTAACCGCTAACGGCACCAGTAACACGGTCGCACCGACGTTTGACATAACCAACGTAAAGAACGTCGCCAGCACTGCCACCACGGTTTGAAGCACCCACACCGGCACATCGCCCAAAAAGATGAGCGTCTGCTGCGCGATCCACGCCGCCGTGCCCGAGGTTTCCATCGCCATACCGAGCGGGATCAAACTCGCGAGCAAAAATACTGTTTTCCAGCTGATCGCCTCGTAGGCTTCATCAATACTCAGTACACCCGAGATCACCATACCGACCGCGCCAACCAAAAGTGATACCGACAATCGCAGGTCTGAAAAAAGAATTAACCCCAGGGCCAGCGCAAAAAACACGAGGGCATATTTTTCTTTCGAGGTGCGTATTTCCTCGTGTGGGTACTCCGTTGTGATGATCACGAAATTGCGGTTACTTTTGAGTCGGGCGAGCGCAGACCACTCGGTGTGCACCACCAAGGTATCGCCTGACTGAAAAGCGAGGTCGCGAACGCCCTCCCCTTCGCGAATGGTTTGATCGCCGCGGCGAATCGCAAGGCAGGAAACACCATAGGTTTTTCGCATCCAGACTTCGCGAGCACTCTTGCCGACGAGGTTTGAACTCGGTGGAATCACAATCTCTGCGATCCCCGCGCGCGCCGGCGAAAGGGCATCGGAAAACACGCGCAAATCGGCACTGGCATACAATCTGTTGTTATCCTCGAACTCCGCCACAGCCTGTGGATCCCCGATGACAGCGAGAATATCACCGGCCTGAATACCCACATCGCGCGCAAGCGCGCCAGCACCGATGCGATAAGTATCGCCGGCACGCAAACCGACCACGCGGATTTTTTGCGGGCCTTCGATGTCCTCCAGCAGCGCTCCAATCAACGGGCTGCCGGACAGCACGCGCACCTCATGCAGGTCGTAGCCGATTCCGTACGTTTTCTGGAAATAGTCCGTGGTGTCGATGATCTCGCTGTCTTCAGCCTTGACGTTCGGGAGCACGTGTTTGCCGAAATACACGAAGTACAGCACGCCCGTTGTGATCAACGCGACACCAATCGGTGTGACGGAAAACAAAGAGAACGGCTGCATTTGTTGATCGGCGGGCAGTGTTTCGTTTGAGGTCGCCAGGAGATCGTTAAGCAGAATCAGTGGACTCGACCCGACCATGGTCATGGTACCGCCAAGAATTGCGCAGAAGCCCATCGGCATCAACAGGCGCGAGAGGGCAATCCCGGTGCGTGAGGAAATCCGGCTGACCACGGGCAGGAAAAGCGCAGCCGCACCGACATTTTGCATAAAACTGGAGATCACTCCGACCGTGCCCGAGATCAACGGCAGGATACGTTTTTCCGTCATGCCGCCGTATTTGAGCATCAGGTTGGCAACGTCTTGCATGATACCCGCGCGATCGAGTCCGGCACCTATGACCATTACCGCCATAATCGAAATGACCGCATTACTGGAAAAGCCGTTAAACAGGGTTTGTGGATCGACCAGTTCCTCCAGACCCGGCACCAGTGATGTCAGGCCCAGTGCAACCATTACCAAAATGGCAACGACATCAACGCGTACTACTTCAAACACAAACAAAAACACCGTCACGGCAAGAAAGCCAATAACGACCGACATTTCGAACGTAAGTGCGAGTGTTTCTGTCATTCGATTCGCTGGTACATCAAATCCCAAACTCCGTGACCGAGCTTGAGGCCGCGATTTTCAAAGTGCGTAATCGTGCGATAGTCCGGCCGCTGCGCGCATTCGCTCGCCCCTGCCATATTGCGCAGTTGAGGGCAGGCCTCTAGCACTTCGAGCATATGCTCCTTATAAGGTTCCCAATCTGTCGCCGCATGGAAGACCCCACCGACAGCCAGTTTGCGCGCCAGCAGCGCGGCAAATTCGGCATTCACGATGCGCCGCTTGTGATGACGCTTTTTAGGCCACGGGTCGGGAAACATCAACAGTACGCGATCAAGCGCGCCATCAACAACTTGCGTGTGCAAAAAAGTGACTGCGTCATCCATCACGACTTGCACATGGCCGATTTCATTGTGTTTGAGCGCCCGCAGCAGTCGCCCCATTCCCGGCGGATAAACTTCGCTGCCGATAAAATTCACTCCCGGCATCGTTGTTGCGAGATGGGTCAGCAGTTCGCCGTTACCGAAGCCGATCTCCAGCCACAGGGGGGCGGGCCTTTCAAAACCGTTAGCGTCACCCGGCGCAACGCGCACATCCGATGACACTCTGTAGTCGTTCAGCAATGTGTCCAGCGCGTCGCGCTGCGCATTGGTCAAGCGCCCTTGCCGCAGGGCGTAGCTGCGTACGGAGCGTGGGTGGTTGACGTTGTGATCAGGTATTGCGTTCAGAGAAATGCTCGTAATTAGTTGGCTCGATTGCTGACGGCCGTCTGAGTCTGATAACTGGACTAGGCCATCGCCTTGGCTTGCTCGCGCAGAACGAACTTCTGTATTTTACCTGTTGATGTTTTCGGCAACGCACCAAAAACTATCGCCTTGGGTACTTTAAAACGCGCCATATTGTCTCGGCAGAACTCGATGACATCGTCTGCCTCGCAGCTTTGCCCCTCATGCAGCGTAACGAATGCGCAAGGCACTTCGCCCCATTTGTCATCCGGCTTGGCAACCACTGCAGCTTCCAGAATTTTCGGGTGGCGATACAGCGTCTCTTCTACTTCGAGTGTTGAAATGTTCTCACCGCCCGAGATGATAATATCTTTGGCGCGATCCTTCACCTCAATGTAGCCGTCGGCGTGCATCACTGCAAGATCGCCGCTGTGAAACCAGTCGCCGGCAAACGCCTCACTGCTGGCCTCAGGATTTTTCAGGTAACCCTTCATGACCGTGTTGCCGCGAATCATGAGCTCGCCGATGGTTTGTCCGTCACGCGGCACATCCTGCATCGAGTCCGCGTATTTGACAGTCGCACCTTCTAGCGTGAGGTAGTGCACACCCTGTCGCGCCATACGCGCAGAGCGCTCCTGCTCCGACAGATCGGGCCAATCTTCCTGATCGATGCAAACGGTTGCAGGGCCGAAGGTTTCAGTCAACCCGTACAGATGCGTAACGTTGAAGCCGATGTTCTCCATCGCCTCGATCACAGCCGACGGCGGCGCGGCGCCACCGGTGGCAATCTCGACCGGAGATTCGGGTTTGATGATGATTTCTGCCGGTGCGTTTGCGAGCATATTCAACACAATCGGTGCGCCGCACATGTGCGTTACCTTGTTGTCGCGGATCGACGGAAAAATCAGCGCCGGGTCAACCTTACGCAGACAAACGTGCGTTGCCATCGCCGCGGTCACACCCCAGGTAAAGGTCCAGCCGTCGCAGTGAAACATCGGCAGCGTCCATAGGTAGGCTGACTCCTTGGTCAGTCCCATCGTCACCATCTGCCCAATCGCGTTGAGATACGCGCCGCGGTGATGGTAAACGCAGCCTTTGGGGTTGCCGGTTGTTCCGGACGTGTACAGCAGCGAAAGCGCCTGCCACTCGTCCGTAAGTTCAGCGGGGGTGAAGGTCGCATCGCCCTCAGCCAGTAGCGATTCGTAGTCGGTCTCGCCGAGCAGTTCGCCACCGCCAGCCAACGGATCGTCGATATCGATGACCGTAATATCGCGCTCGAGCAGCGCAACGGCCTCCTTAATCGTGGGCGAAAATTCCTTGTCCGTTATGAGGCATTTTGACTCGCCGTGATCGAGAATAAAGGCGATTGTTTTTGCGTCGAGCCGAGTGTTGAGTGAGTTCAGTACCGCGCCGATCATCGGCACCCCGTTGTGCGCTTCGAGCATTTCCGGCGTATTCGCCCCCATGATCGAGACGCAATCACCGGCACCGATGCCGCGCCTTTGCAGCGCCGACCCAAGTGCGCAACTGCGTTGCCAGAAGTCTCGATAGCTGTAACGTCGGTCGCCGTGCACAATCGCCAGACGATCCGGTACCACTGCCGCCGCGCGCCTGAGAAAGCTCACTGGAGACAACGCGGTGTAGTTGGCGGGGGTTGGATCGAGGTTCTGGGCGAAGATGGACATTTTTGCTATCAATTCCAAATCAAGTTACAGGTTGATCGAAAATTAGGTTAACAACGTATTATCGCGTGACTTTATCGTAAATGCACTGCCGAGTGACGATATGGAAGGCGGGCGTGAGGGTCAAGTGTGTTACCCTCGCGCCCCTTTAAATAAACCTCGATAGAAGGATTAAACAATGTTTGAAAAACGCTGCCGCGCTCTACAGGAAAGATTGCGCGAACAGAACGTCACGGTGGCATTTATTACAGATGACGACAGCGTGTATTACTTTAGCGGCTATTACGATTACCTCCACATGGAGTTTGGCCGCCCCACTATTTTGGTAGTTCCCGCGAACGACGAGCCCATGCTCATCACCCCGCAAATGGAACTTGAAATGGCGCGCACTCAAAGCTGGATCGAAAAAATTCACCCCTGGCAAGACGGCTTGCGAGACGAGTGGCGTCGACCCTTGCAAAAAGTCATTGACGGTGCGCTGAAAAAGCGCATCGGTATCGAACCTACACTGATGCCTCCCGCGGTACGCGCGCACCTCGACCGTACCATCAACCGCTCGTGGCAGATCGACGTCATGCCTACTATTGCCAACATGCGCGCGATTAAAAGTGAAGAAGAGCAACAGCTTGCTCGCCACGCCGGTGAAGTAGCCGGTGCGATGATGCAAGCAGCGCACGACACCATAGCCGCCGATGTGCCGGAGTATGAAGTCGCGCTGGCAACATCAAGCGCGGGAACACGTAAAGCCGCCGAACTGCTTAGCGCGCACTATGACGATCCCGGCATGTCACCCAACACGCACTTCCTGCAAATCATGGCTTCGGGCGACGCGATTACGCAACCACACCACCGCCCTACCACGCGTGTAATGCAAAAAGGCGACCCGGTGTTTATGTGTTTTTGTGGCATGACTAACTTTCACCGATTTAAACTCGGATTTGATCGCACGTTCTGGATTGGCGAAATTGCGAACAAGCAACAAGAGGCCGTCTACAAAGTGGCCGTTGAAAGTCAGGCCGCAGCGCTCAGCGTAGTCAAAGCCGGCATGCTGGCCGAAGACGTACACGCCGAATACGCGGAAGTCATTCAGTCCGCGGGATTCGACTTTCCGTTTCGATGTGGCCGCGCAACCGGTTACAGTTTTCTGGAAAAACCGCAGCTTGTATTCGGAGACAAAACCGAACTTAAACCGGGTATGGTATTGGCGGTTGACGGTTCTGTTAGTGTAGAGGGCGAATTCCGCGCACAAGTCGGCGACAGCATAATCGTAACCGAAGACGGTTATGAACCCATTACCAGTTTTTCAAAATCTTTGGACGATGTAGTCATCGCCTAGAGCGAACTTACAAAGCAATCCGAAACAAAAAGCCGCCACGGAAATGTGGCGGTCTTTT
This sequence comes from Pseudomonadota bacterium, assembly GCA_039029275.1. Lineage (GTDB taxonomy): Bacteria > Pseudomonadota > Gammaproteobacteria > JBCCGL01 > JBCCGL01 > JBCCGL01. The sequence goes on from JBCCGL010000004.1 coordinate 261,767, forward strand.
CTAAACATTCGAAATAAATTTTCAGCTCACTGTTTTATTAACGGGCGTCTGTAGGATCAAAATTCCGTCTCGGTTGAAGAATAGCTGGACGCACGATCAGTGTTCCCCGTGATTTAGACTCACGCTGATTCTAGTTTATTGTCGCCGTTAATTCGTTACAGATGCATGCGGAGGAAATTCAGTCGCGCCTTCGTCATCGTGAATCGTAAAACTCTCGTAACTCAAATCAGTAAATACAATTTCTGTTGAGCCGTTTTCGGGCTCAACAAAAAGAAGGTCCGTGCCGTTGTTCGAAAGCTGCATGTTTCGAATTACCCATCGACTATTGACCGGAAGGGCAACACCCATCCCAAACCCTTCGATAGAAACGTCTTCGACTCTGGCTGGGCCGTGTGTAGAATCATTTGATATATCAAAACCTACGCCGGATTTTGCGGTTCCTTCATTGAAGCTAAACTGACTGACGCCTCTCCCGAATCCGTATATTCGTGCGCCGATTAAACTTACGTGCTCGTTATAGTTAAGTAGAACTCCATCGCGACTTCCCCACACTGTTAAATCATTAACGCTTGGATTCAATGTATCGATATAGGCTTGTGGTGGCGAGCGATGAAAGTCACTTTCTTCATCACGTCCAAGGTAGTTTTTGGCATGGATGTAGCGAATTCTAAAACCAACCGTCGCACCGTAAGATTCATTACCGCGGCTCTCGGCCAAAGGCGCCCACCATACTGGCACCGAATTGCGGTTCGGAATCAGGTTGCCGTTTGGAAGATTTGCAACAGGAATGGATACGCGTGTTGTCCAACCTGATGTTGGCTCCATAATTCCATCAGTCCAATAAATAATGCCATGTGCCGACGCACCAGCAGAGACATTGTTAATCATGCTAACGCGAGTGCCGGTAAGCCAGAAGCCATCGCCATCGTGACCATAATCCATTCTGGGAGCACGGAGATCGGGGTCGATTGCACCCTGGTCATCCAGCTCGAATGTCCTGTTTACACTGCGTATAGCGATGTTTCCTTGCATGCTGCCAATCTCATCACCCGCTTCGGTATAAAAACCGGCACCTTGTAATCCATACGAGACGTTGTCTATAAAATTTACGTGCGAAGAATGATTAACGAATCCCCACCCGGGCCCATTGAATACAACTGAACCTTTGACTAACGCAGCCACACTGTCTGATCGAGTGCCAACCTGATGAAAGTGGATGGCATACCGACCCCTTACGTTTGAGCCGCCCAGCACAATAACATTGGCCGATTCAGGAGCATCGTCCCCATTGCTTTCAGGATCGTCAAATTCAAACTCAACGTCATCCAGCGGGCGAGTCTTGTCGGTTCGACCCAATTCAGCAAATCGTGCATTTTGGATATTGACGTCCGCACTCATGAACATCATATGCCCACGATGTTCTACGGCTGTGCTTTCGGAACTAAACTCGACATTACGAGTGATATTGGCCACATAGACATTTAGATCAGAACGAGGCGCTGTGTGATCCTGACTTAACGGGGAATTGAGTGAAACACTCGTATTATTGATTGCGCTAATTGTGCGGATTTCATCACTAGCGGGGTCATTGGGAGTTGTACCGGTGATAACCAATTGATCTCCAATCTCCCAGCCAGAAGGCGCATTAGCAAGATTTAACACTGAGTCACCTTGCTGGGCCTGTGGCGTTATGATTACACGATGGGTTTTAGCGCTACCATAAATTGACGTGAAGCCAGCCAAAATCGCACCTCTACTGAGTCTTTGTGAATCGCTGACAGGACCTTCATCAGTAAACACCACTTCCGCTTTTACATTAGCTTCAATAGGGTTTTCTGCAGTACCAATTTGCAGCTTCCCACTGCAAGAACTGTAAATTGTGTCAACGAGTAGCCGGGTATTCTGATTGTTCGAAAAAGCAAGCGTGCCATCAATACGCACAAGTTTTAAGCGAGTATCCAGTTCATTGCTTAGCGTGACATTGACACCTTCTGGAATCACGACAACAGCTCCAGTATCAGGGACGCTGCCGCCCCAGGTAGTAGAATTAGACCATTCCCCGGACTGCGATGCAGTGTGCGTTGATAAACTAGAGGCCGCAAACTCCGGTATCGTAGAACAGTGATCAGTATGCCCTGTATGATCAGTGTCGCCGTACTGATCTCCACCGTCACTATCACCGTTGCCGTCGCCGCCATTATCGCCAGATGAATCATCGCCAGCATTGGGTTCATCGATGAAATCGTCGGCGTCAGAAGTCAGCGAATCACCTCCATCTGATCCACCGCAACCCGACAGTAACACTAGACCCAACAGAATAGTTGTAACACTTGGTTTAAATATGCTTAGTATTTGCATCAGAGCCCACCTGAAAATCTGAGTAAAGAATGTGTTACTGCAATCAAGTACAGTCTGCTATTTCTTTAGCGCCGCGAAAAACCGTTTGTCTGTAATTAGCAACCGCTTGAGCAACGCAAAAGAAAATCACTGCTCACAATTAGATTTCGCAAACTTCTAAAAAAACGTAACAGCTATTATTGATGAGGAAAGAGCGTACAGGGTTTACATTTAGGGCACCTAAATCATACAAAAATGTATAGTAAGTAATCCGGAGGATTGACCGATATTTTGGGTGGTCAATCTCCTCTTTTGAACAAGAATTGTCCGCGAAAACTGGTGGGAGAGAATAAAGATAACTTTACTTCCACATAGTAGTTGCAATGCGGTTATAAAACCTAAGAGAATCTTTATTGTCTGCTCGTCGAAATCGAGGTTGCAAGGTGACTGAAGAACAAAAAGGCTTACCGATTGTTGAATTACCAAACGAACCTCCGTGCACTTTCCTGGATTTCCCGTTTGTGGATCAGCTTGAAAACATTAACGCTGATATCGCGATTTTGGGAATTCCGTTTGGAATGCCTTACTCACCCAGTGCCATGGCCAATGATCAAAGCCGTGCACCGGATGCTATCCGCCAATTCACCAACAAAACCGACATCGATTACACACTGAACCACTACGATTGGGATTTGCGTGGCCCCCTGCTCGACGATAAAGAAATCAAAATCATTGACTGCGGAAATGTAACAGCCGACACGTCGGATCACAGACAACACTACATACGAGCCGAACAAGCAGCGCGGCAAATATTCAGTCAAGACACAACCTTGATTACGCTAGGAGGTGATCACGGCGTCCCGATTCCTGTATTGAGAGCGCTGGAGGTTTTTCAAACCAAGATCACTCTTGTACAGATCGATGCGCATTTGGACTGGCGTGACGAAATCAATGGTGAGACGCAAGGTTACTCAAGTCCGATTCGCCGCGCATCAGAAATGCCGTGGATTGACAAAATTGTTCAGATTGGGATACGAGGCATTGGAAGTGCGCGTACCGCGGAAGTGGACGACGCCATTGCCTACGGAGCGACCATCATTGACGCCTACGAAATGCATGAAATCGGAATTGACGCCGCTATCGACCAGATACCTGACGGTGGCCCCTACTACTTGACGATTGATGCAGATGGTTTGGATCCAACGATCATGCCTGCCGTTATGGCGCAAACTCCTGGCGGTTTAACTTGGATACAAATGCGAAAACTGATTCACAAACTGGTGAATAAAGGAAGAGTGCTGGGCATGGATATTGTGGAAATTGCACCGCAACACGATGTCGGCAACATGACAATGATTCACGCGGAACGACTTATCTGCAACTTTATTGGCGCTTGTGTGCGCGCTGACTATTACGGCGCAAGCTAACCGTTAATCAATCCGGCGAAAATAAGGATAGGACAAACTCCGTTTAACTGTTTTCAATATTTTTCAATTTAAAATGTTCAACATCGAATGCCATTGCGCAAATATCAAGTTGACAGCGTCAAGGCCGCCGCCTGATCTGACCGATTGCAATTGCTCTATTTGCCAGCGGCTGGGTGCCCTGTGGGCGTACTACGATATCGCGGACGTTGAGATTTCGGTCGGTGACACGCGAAAAGACACATACGCTTGGGCGGAAAAAACGATTACGTATCATCGCTGCGGTGATTGCGGTTGTACGACTCATTACACAACAATCGAAGAAAATGGAAATGAGCTTGTTGCGATCAACTGCAGAATGGCGGCGCCATCTGATATTTCAAAAATTCCCGTTCGCGAATTTGATGGACTGACAACGTGGAAATATTTGGATGATTAAAATGTGTATCGATCAGATGCACTTGAACGCTGGTGGAATAAGAACCCGACATACAAAAGTGTTTTCGATCTAGATAATCCCTCTTTCCGGTAATGGCGCATCATCAAGCAAACGCTGCCAACCCAATCGATTCAGATCAATTGTCTCGTATCGGCCGTTCAGAATAAGCTCTGCCAAAGCCCGCCCGCACCCGGGCGCGTGCATGAGTCCGTGCCCGGAGAAACCTGCCAGCATATAAAAGTTGCCTAATCCGTCGGCGCCGGGGCCGATAATCGCGTTACCGTCAAAATCGTTTTGGTCGTATAACCCGGGCAGCGTCGCCTTGCATTTAGTTTGTTCAAACTGAGGAAAACGGTGCGCCAGCGCAGGCCAAACGACGTTCTCAAAATAATCATGGTCAGGTTCGAAGTTAAAACCGCGCGGTTCATCAAGCGTGGGCACCCCTCCGGAGTAGCCGTTCCCCTCGGGACGAAATGCCAATCGTTCGGGATCTTTTAAATACGGCAGCGGTTCGATCGCTTCCTGGCATTCAAAATAATGCTCGTATCGTCGCATAGGTGTTATCGGGGCTGAGAATCCCAACAATTCACAAATATTCCCGGCCCAGGCTCCAGCCGCATTTATATAATGTTCTGAATCAACAGTCACGCCAGAACGACACTTAAGAGACGTGACTTGAGCACCGTTGCGCTTCATCCCGACCACTTCTTCAGAAAGAAATTCAACGCCCAGCGATTGCGCTTTTTTTCGAAAGCCCATGAGAAGCGAATACGGGTCGAGCCAACCATCGTCTGGCGAAAGAACGGCTGCGCCGATATCATCGACATACATCGAAGGGTAACGATATTTGATCTCCTCAGGTTCCAGCCAAATTACGTTGCAACCGAGCCTCTGCTGCGTCTCGTAATTCTCTTTGAGCACATTGATGCCACCCGGTGGCACAATGAAGATATAGCCCTCCTTTTTGAACCCGATTTGTGCAGGACTGTCACCCACCGCCATGATTTCAGGAAATTCTTCAAAGAACGGTATCGAGTAGTTGGACAGTTCGATATTCACTGGCAGCGAGAATAAACGACGCACTCCACCCGAGGCGCGAGGCGTAGAGGCAAGCTCATAGGCGGGATCACGTTCTATAACCGTAACGCTCAGGCCTGGCGACAAGGATTTCAGAAAGTAAGCCGCAGATGCGCCCATCGCGCCGCCACCAATAATGGCAACATCAGTTTTCATAATTGTTTATTCTCATGTGCGATCAGGCGACAATCGTGAGCCGAAACGATTTACTTTCGAAGCTGCGATTATACGTTAACGGTGATACACACCACATGACGAAAGCAAACCGGGCATTATGCGAAAGAGTGGAACATGCGACTTCGTGGCAACTTCTCGCCACAGTCTTCATAACTGAAACACTCGTTCTGATTGTTTTTGCAACACCAGCGATTATCGTATCGCAGGAGCAGCGTTAACTGGATTTCGACTGACTTCTGAAAAATTATGAATTCAACGCTAACAAAATATGCATTCCTATCGGGCACCGCTTACTTCGTATGCATGGCTATTGCGCACTTTTTCGGCATCAAGCTGCCAATTCTTTTTGTCTACTACGATGTACCCTTCTTTGCCTATCAGAACAAAATCATCTCATTCGCCGTTTGCGCCTATATAGGACTTTTTTACGCTGCGTCCCGGCATCGCGAAGTCGCAGTGATCGCCATCGCGGTTTTGGGGATAACGGTTCTGGGTTTATGCGCTGTGAATGTTTCATCTGATCTGGCGTCCGTTTTGAGCGCAGAACAATCCACGCTTCCGTACTGGCTGCAAACCGGCGCTATCGCTTTTTATCTTGCAGTGTTGGTTGTTCTCCATGTTAGAGATGGAAAACATCCGAATTGATTTGCGCCTGATCCGCATTCGATTTTAATCTGGCATTGTTTGCCACGGCCTTGGCTGTGCAATCTGTTAACGCCTTGCCCACTGTTGTACCATCGCTCCACTACTCGAGAGCGATTTGATGTCTAACGAAGTCATTCTGACCTGCGCGGTCACCGGCGGTCATAACAATCATGGCAAGCACCCCGATTTCCCGATTACGCCTGAGCAAATCGCGAACGATTGCATCGACGCGGCAAACGCGGGCGCGGCAATCGCGCATATTCACGTGCGCGATCCCGAGACTGGTGTACGCTCGGGTGATCCCGCGCTGTTCCGCGAAGTGGTCGAGCGCATTCGCGATTCTGGCAGCGATGTACTGATTAATCTGACCAGCAGCGAGGGCGCACGTTTTAATCCCGGCGAAGTGGACGCGCATATCGGCGGAGCGGGGACAACCCTCGTGCAACCGCTTGAGCGCCTGCGTCACATTGAAGAACTGCGCCCGGACATCTGCACTTTGGATGTCGGTACGTTTAACTTTGGCGAGACAATTTTTGTCAACACGCCCGCGCACCTGCGCATCATGGCCGAACGCATCCTGCAGATCGGCGTGAAACCCGAGATCGAAGTGTTCGAGCCCGGCCATATCATGTTCGCACGCAGACTGATCGACGAGGGCCTGATCGACGGTGAACCAATGTTTCAGCTCTGCCTTGGCATACCGCACGCGTCACCCGCGACGGCAGAAATTTTAACTGTGATGAAAAACCTCTTGCCTCAGAATGCAAACTGGAGTGCGTTTGGCATTTCGCGCCACGAGTTTAAGATAGTTGCGCAGGCAGCCGCGCAAGGTGGCAATTGCCGTGTCGGCCTGGAAGATAACCTTTACCTGAATAAAGGCGAGTTTGCGAGCAATGTTCAGTTGGTCGAACGCGCCGTGCGAATCATTCGCGAGCTTGGTCGTGAGCCTGCAACCCCGGCACAGGCCGCGGCACGTTTAGGCATTAAGCGTTAGCTTCACGTTTAAATTATCTACGCTTTGAGTTTCGTGGCAGCTTCTTCTTACCGCAATACAGCATACCGATGTGGTTATGCGTCGCGCTTTCGCGGGCTCCCGACCCATCGTAATTTCCGTTTGCTGAGTTAAAATTCCCTTACAAACGTATTTATCCAACCCGTTAGTTTTTAGCTTCAATGACACACACGCTTCGCCCCGTTTTTGATCCTGCCGACGACCTTACCGACGCACTCGATATCGATCTGAATAAAGTCATCGCACCGCTATGGGCGCAGCGCGAAGTTTCGCCGATCAGTCGGCCTTCGTTTGCGCGCGACGCAGAAAAATTAATCGATCAAAGCACGCCCTCCCACGGTGGCGAATCGCTTGATGATTTGGTTGCGCAACTCAGTCACGCGTTCAACGAATACCCGCGTCGCAATACGCACCCCGGCTTTTTTGGCTGGATCGCACCTTCGGGCGTGCCGACTGATCCGCTCGCCCACGCGATGCTTACCGCAATTAACGGCAACATAGGCGGCTACATCATGTCGCCGATTGGCCATTTGATCGAGCGCGCAGTGGTGGGATGGATGGCTGAGTTGTGCAGTTTTCCCGAGGCCTGCGAAGGCGTCATCCTGAGCGGCGGCTCGCTCGCCAATTTGACCGCAATGGCGAGCGCACTGGCGCATAAATTCGGCCCGGATTTTCGCAACAAAGGTTTGCACGCTTTTTGCGATCCGGCACCGCCGGTTGTGCTTTGCTCGAACGCCGCGCATTTTTCAATTCGACGCGCAGCCGCCACCCTGGGCATCGGCATCGATCAGTGCGTCGCCGTGGAAACCGACGACCAATTTCGCATGCGACCGGATGACCTTGAACGCGCGCTCAGCGAGCACCCGAATGTAGCGTGCGTGATCGCAACCGCAGGCACGACCAATACCGGAGCGATTGATCCGCTAAACGATATCGCCGATGTGTGTGAAAGACACGGAATTTGGCTGCACATCGATGCCGCTTACGGTGGTGGCGGCATGATGTCGGATCAGTTAAAGCCGCGCTTCGCGGGAATCGAGCGCGCGGATTCGATTACGATGGACTTGCATAAATGGTTTTTCCAGTCGCTCGACGGCAGCGTGCTGCTGTACAAAGATGCGCGCGCGCCGCGCAGTTTGTTTTACGAGACCTCCGACTACTTGCATACCGCAGTTGAACCGAAGCCGGAGGAATACATGTTCTTCCACATTAACCCTGAATTGTCGCGCCGCTTTCGAGCGCTGCCTTTTTACATCGCGCTGCGCCACTATGGCATGGACAGACTCGGGCGCAATGCGCTCCACAATGTACGCTGCGCGGAATACATGGCGGCGCAGATTGAGCAGCACGATAAACTGGAGCTGGTGTCTGCACCGCAGTTGTCGATCCTGACGTACCGATTTGTAGTCCCCGGATTAAGTGACGATGAAATCGATTCGCTTAACAGCGCAATCCGCGATCAAATACAAATCGACGGCGACTACATGATGTCGCCAACGCAGGTTAATGGGCGACCCGTGTTACGCGTGAGCATTGTTAATCACGCGACCCGCGCGGAGCATATCGACGGCCTGCTTGAAGGCGTGCTGCGAATTGGGAAAAATTTAACCGAATAAGCTTTAAGCGTTTCGAATTTTTTGTCCAGTGGCAAAGTGTGGCGCTAATCGCTAATCATCCGTCGGCAATGTGTACCCCTTAGCCGCAACACGCACTCGACGATCCGCGATTTCGGCACCACCCGATGTGCCCCGCACGTACAAATCACCGTAATCTGGCTGCGGCTGGTAGTCCCAGCTTTCCTGCCTTCCGAGTTTCAACGCTTCTCCCACCACCGCGCGCTGGCGTTGACTGGCTCGAATCGAGTGATCCAACGCAGGCAGATCCCAACGACTTTTCACCTCTTCCGAAAAGCTATCGAGAACATCGACAAACTGTTTATCCACCGCGAGGTTTGTCAGTTCGTCGGGATCGCGTTGCAGATCGAATAGCAGCGGCGGGTCATTTTCTGCGTGGATGTATTTATACCGACCCCGACGCAGCATCACCATCGGCTGATGCGCGGCTTCTGCAGCGTATTCGGCCATCGCTTGATCAGGCCAACACTCGGATTCGCCTTGCAGAACATTCAGCAGACTATGCCCATGCAGCGCTGAGGCAACGTCAGCGGATGCAACGCCAGCCAGATCAAGTAACGTCGGCATTAAATCCAGCAGCGAAACATTGCCGGCAAATCGGCTTCCACTCTGCTGACCGGGAAGACGCGCCACAAAAGGAATACGCACGGACCATTCGAAAAATGAATCCTTCGCCCAAAGCCCGCGTTCACCGAGCATTTCGCCATGATCCGCCAGAACAAATACCGCGGTGTTATCAGACATCCCTGCGACTTCCAACGCATTCATCACTTGCGCGACCTTATCGTCGAAATAACTGATTGCACCGAAGTACGCATGGCGCGCATCGCGACGTTGCTCGTCGGTGACATCGCTTTTGTCGAGACCAATGAGTTGCCGGCAACGCAGGCTGTGCGGATCAAGTTGCGCGTCGGGCAACCGTCCGACTGTAGGTGCAGGAACGGCATCACTTGCATAGCGTTCCCAATATTCCGGCGTAATCAAAAAAGGGTGATGCGGATGCGAGAGCGACACCACCAGACAAAACGGCTGTTCAGGCTCGCGCGCGTACTCATAAATCTTTCGCACTGTCTGAAACGCAACGTCCTCGTCAAAGGCCAGTTGCATATTCCATGCGCACACGCCGCCGCGCTCGATGGTGATACGAATTGGCTCGAAGTTTTGCTGCCTGCTCTCCCAGTTCGGCAACCACGAAAAACCCGAGGGGTAGATTTCCGTGGTCAGGCGCTCTTCAAAACCGTGCAACTGATCGGCGCCAATAAAGTGCATTTTTCCGCTGAGACAAGTGCGGTATCCCGCGCGTCGCAGATAGTGCGCGAACGTCGGCACAGTGCTTGGCAATTCCGCTGCGTTGTCGTACGCGCCGATAGCAAACGGAAGCTGCCCCGTCATCATCGAAAATCGTGACGGCGCGCATAGAGGGTAGTTGCAATACGCGTTATCGAAAACGACGCTCGTTTCGGCCAGCGAATCAATAAAAGGCGTTTGCCCGAATCCTCCGTATAAGCGCATTGCGGGGGCCGCGAGCTGGTCGGCCTGAAAAATGACAATATGCGGCAAGGACGGCATGCGGACAAACCTGCGGCGACGATTTATGCGCGTAAAACTAGTCCAGCTGCCAAACTGACGCAACAATTATCACTCTGCCGTGATAGTCGATCGAACAATCGTTTGCGCGCATTAGTCTGAAAGTTCCACACCGGTTTGCGCCTCTAAATACTCACACAACGCTTCAACACCCGGGTCGACACGACGGTCGCGCGGCTTGACTAACCAATAACCCTCCGCCATTTCCAGTTCAACCTCTGACAAACGCACCAGCTCGCCGCGCAAAAACTTGCCTGTCAGCAGGGGCACCGAGGCCAGGAGAATCCCGGCTCCCGCCCCGACAGCTTCAAGCGCGGTCGCGAGACTGTCGAAGCGAACGTTTGGGTCGATATGGCGTCCGCGTCCCTCCTGCGCGCACCACTCAGCCCACCCACTGCGTAATCCCGTAAGTGCAAAGATCTGCGCATCGCTCCAGTGATCGCTGCGCAGGGATTTTTGCAGCCCGGCGCTGCACACCGGCGACAGAACTTCCTTGAACAACAGGGATCCGTCACCCCAATCGCGATCACCGAGACCGAAACGTATCTCCAGATCCGCTTTGATCGATTCGTAGTCTGCGTTGCGGTGAATAGAAAAAATATGCGGATGAATATGCGGGAACATTTCGCGAATCATGCCGATTCGGGGCGCCAGCCACAGCCCGTTGTACGACGCGGGCGCTGCGATAGTCACTTGCCGAACATTTTTGGATGCAAACAGATCACCCGTACCGCGGTTCAGTATATCGATCGCCTGACGAACATGCGGCAGATACGCATCCCCCTGCAGGGTCAACTCGACGCTGCGCGGCAGCCGATTGAACAGTGCCACGCCCAGCCAGGCTTCGAGTTTGCGAATCTGCTGGCTGACCGCCGCCTGCGTGAGATTAAGTTCCTGCGCCGCAGCCGAAAATTTCTCGTGGCGTGCGGCGGCTTCAAATGTTCGCAACCAATCGAGTGGTGGCAAGTGGTGGCTCGATCTATCCATAACGAAATCGACATCTTAGTGCAAAATAGTATTGCTTTAATTTAACACTAAAATCGGACTAAATACCCACCACTGAATGCATCGAGCCACGAAATGAATCCTCTTTCGCAAGCTGAAATTCTGGATAGCGGACTCGCTGTCGCACTGCACTGGAACAACGGTAACACCGCCCGCTTTCACGCCATCTGGCTTCGCGACAACGCGCTCGACGCCCAGACCCGCAGCCCGCAAAACGGTCAACGCCTGATCTCGATACTGGATGTATCCGCGCAAACGATGATCGAATCGGCCTTGATCAGCGATGCGGGCAATCTGGAAATTGTATTTTCACCGGATCACCACCAATGCGAATTCGCGCCGGACTGGCTCGTGCAACGCGTGTACGACGAGACAACGGCGCGCCCGCTGGCGTGGACCAACAACAGAATTGAACGCTGGGATGAGGCGCTGAATGGCGGCGTGCCAACCGCTGATTTTACGCAGTGCCGCGACGATGCAGCCGCACTCAGGCAGTGGTTGCACTCCGTTGAGCGTTACGGATTCGCGAAGATGACAGGGATTCCAACCGAGAGCGGCAAACTGTGTGAGGTTGCTGAGCTGTTCGGCTACGTCCGCGAAACCAACTACGGGCGTTTTTTCGAAGTCCGCAACGAAGTCAATCCGGTCAATCTCGCCTACACCGGCCTGGGCTTGCAGGCGCACTCGGACAACCCCTACCGCGATCCGGTGCCGACCTTACAACTGCTTAACTGCATCGAGAATTCCGCCGACGGCGGTGAATCCATTGTTGTCGACAGCTTTAAAGCTGTGGAAATTCTGGCCGGCGAATCGCAGGAATACTTACACGTACTTTCGCACTATTGCGCGCGATTCGAATACGCGGGGTCAAGCGACGTTTGCCTGCAATCCAAACGCCCGATGATCGAATTAAACGCAGACGATGAACTCATCGCCGTGCGATTTAACAATCGCTCGATTGCATCAATCGTCGATGTACCGTTTGAACAGATGCAAACCTACTACGCTGCGTATCGTCGCTTTGCCGAAATCATTACTGATCCGAGTCTTGAAGTGACGTTCAAATTGCAACCGGGCGAGCTGTTTATTGTCGACAATACGCGTGTGCTGCATTCGCGAACGGCGTTTTCCGGTGCCGGCACGCGATGGTTGCAAGGGTGCTACGCAGATAAGGATGGCTTGCTTTCGACACTGCGCACGCTGGAGAACAAAGCGGAGGCTGCAGCATGAGCGATTACGAATTGAGCAAAGACAATGTGGTCGAGTTTATCGGTGATATTTTTCTGCGACGCGGCGCCGAATCGTACATCGGCGAAGCCGTGACCATGTCGGAGCACATGTTGCAATCGGCCAAGCTTGCAGAAGACGAAGGTGCAGACAGCGAACTCATCGCCGCCGCCCTGCTGCACGACATCGGACACTACACCAGCGAGTTTGGCGCCGACGCACACGAAGATGGAATCGACAACCATCACGAAGCGGCAGGCGCCGCCATATTGGCGCGCTTTTTCCCGCAAGTGATTGTCGACTGCGTTCGCTACCACGTTGCGGCAAAGCGCTATCTCTGCGCCGTCGAACCGGACTATTTCGACGCATTGTCAGACGCGTCGGTCCTAAGCCTGCAATTACAGGGCGGCCCTATGAGCGACGACGAAGTTGCCGAATTCGAAAGCTACACGAACCTCGACGCCATTATTCGCGTTCGGCGCTGGGACGAGCAAGCCAAAGTGCCGGGATTAGTCACGCCCGATTTTGAAAGCTACAAACCCATACTGGAAAGCTCACTTCGTTAGCACTCTTTTGTGTTCTCCATGAGTTAAAGCAAGCGACCCATTTGCCGTTACCAATTGCAGAATTTTTGTACTCGGCAGGCATGGGACAAAAGTGGGATACCTAAAGCTAAAACTCTCGATAAAGACAATTCTCGCCGGCATGATGCTGGCAATTCTGGCGTCGGTGCTGATACTCGGCGGCACAGCACTTATGACCGGTACCCGGGTCGGCGGCGCGGGCGATAAACTCAGCAAGGCGGCGTTTATCGAATCGTTAAACACCGAACTTGTTGTTTTACTTAATACGATGAGTTCGCGCCAACTCACTATTTTGTCAGCGAAGTTCACCGAGGAATTGCAAAGCATCACCTCACACGATGAGATTGCTAACCGTCTCAATAACTCGCTGACCGCATTAAAAGACGCAGCGGACACCGAAGAGCTCAACGCTGCCGTCGACCAACTCATTCCTTTGGTTACTTCATTCATCAACGCCGATCAGGCACTGGAGGGGCAAACGCACACCTTGCTTGCTTTGAATGAAAAAACGATCGATCTGACTCGCATCGTCCAGGAAAACACCGCAAAAGTAGTTTCTAACACCGCGAGCATGGTCAGCGGAATCGCTACCGAAGTTGAAGCACAGCACAGTGAACTAAAAACCGCAATGAACGATACCGCCGCATTTTCCGACCCGCAAAAACTGGCGGGCGTCAGAGAAATTTTGCAGCGCTTGCTGTTGAGTAACAAGGCCGAGCAACAAAAAGCGGGATATGAAATTCGAACCAACGTTACGAGACTGGCGGGCATCGCCAATACGATCAGTCAGCTGAACGACGTTAACGAGCTAAAGAAACTCATCGAGACCGATGCAAAAACAACGCGTGCAGATATTAAAAAGTCACTGGACTTTTTAACCCAAAGCGCGCTGTTCAGTCCTGCTTTGCGAAAATCGCTTACGCCAATGGTTGACGCCTACAAGCAGTTGAATGAAGTGACATTTGAGGGAGACAACTCCGTTCGTGCACTTCGAATTTCGTATCTGCAGGCGCTTACCGAGCGTCAGACATTACTGGAGAAAGCGGCTGGCTTGTCGGTGCAAATCACAAAAGAACTTTCACTGGTGAAAGAAATTATCCTGGGCGCGATCAGTGACGCTGAGAATCAAACCGGTTCGATCATCAGTCAAAGCACGGTCACCGTTTTGGTCGTGGGATGTGCAATTGCAGCGATAGTCCTGGCGCTGGGCTTTCTTGTCGTGCAGCGCGTCATCCGCCCGTTGGATGCGGTTGTATCGGCCATGGCTGACGTTGCCGAAGGGGAAGGCGACTTGACCAAACGAATCGACAGCACTGGGGTTTCCGAGCTTGCGGCACTCTCGAATCGATTCAATACGTTTGTTCAAAAAATGCAATCGATTGTGCAACAAATACAACAGACCGTGCACAGCATGTCAGACGCAGTGGAACACAGTACAAAAAGCGCAGCACAAACCGACCAAAGCACCGCAACGCAGCAGGACCAAATCAAGCAACTGGCCGGCACAGTAACGAATATTGTCGGCGCAATCGACGGCGTGTCTACTAATGCCGGCAACGCAGCGAAAGCCGCCGAAAAGGCAGACAAAGACGCGAAATATGGCAACGAAGTTGTCGAGAGCACCGTAAGTGCAATCGAGTTGCTCGCAAGCAAAGTCGGCTCGGCTGCCGGCGTGATGGAAGAGCTAGCAGTCGACACAAACGAAGTGGGTCAAGTTCTCGATGTTATTCAGGGCATCGCCGAGCAAACTAACCTGCTTGCCCTTAATGCGGCAATCGAAGCCGCACGGGCAGGCGATCAGGGTCGCGGCTTTGCTGTCGTCGCCGACGAAGTCCGCACGCTGGCGAGCCGAACGCAAAATTCTACCGAGGAGATACGAAAAATAATCGAACGATTGCAACAAGGCTCGTCCAAAACTTCAGCCGCGATGAGCGAAGGCAATGACCAGGCGCAGGCGAGCGTGCAACAAGCCAAAGAGGCGATGACCTCACTCACGGAAATCACCGATGCTGTCAATACAATTTTGGAAATGAATCAGCAAATCGCCAACAGCGCGGAAAAGCAGCTCAACTCGGTAAACGAAATCAACCATAACGTAAGTGGCATCAACAACGTTGCTATGGAGACATCGAATCGCTCACGCCAGGCAGTTGAGTTCAATCAACAGCTCTCGTCACTCGCGACAACGATCAATAGTCTGGTTTCGCAGTTTAAGGTTTAGCACTGCAGTCATCGAGGCCATCCGGAGGCGCGAACGTCTTTTTTTTAATGAGCAATTGCTGCAGTAAAAATTCTGCGTCGCTTTGACTCCGAGTCACGGGGTTTGGTGTTACATTAGGCAAACCACTTCCGGATGTTTTCGCATGCTTAAAATCGTGTTCCCCGACGCGGACAGCAACACACTAAAAGCGCAAGCCGAGCAACTCGACAGACTGCGAGAGTTTGCGTCGCTGGATGTGTTTGACAGCAAACCAGCTTCAGACGAGGAATTCGCAGAACGAATAAAAAACGCGGACGGCGTACTCGTCGACTGGGATCTGCCAAGTGACGTTATGCGCAACGCAAAAATTCTGCGCGTCGTTTCGTTTTCCGGCACCGGCGTCGCGCAGTTTGTTGATTTGCCGCAGGCCAGAGAACGTGGCATCGCGGTGTGCAACTGCCCGGGTTATGCGAGCAATACGGTCGCCGAACACGCTTTGGCTCTGCTGTTTGCGGTCGCGCGTGAGATTCCAAGACTGGACAAGTCACTCAGAGGCGGCACGTGGGATCAATCGCAAAAAGGTATCGAAATGCGCGAAAAAACGATTGGGCTGATTGGCTTTGGTGGCATCGGGCAGGCGTTCGCTGCGATGTGCCAGGCCCTGGGCATGCGTGTACTGGTGTGGACTCGAAACGTGTCGGTCGAACGCGCGCGCGAACACAAGGTCGAATTTGTCTCGCTGGACCAGCTCTACGAGCAATGCGACATCATCTCACTTCACGCCGCGTTTAACACCGATACGGAAAACATGATCGACGCAGCCGCATTCGAAAAAATGAATGACGGAACAATCCTGATCAACACCGCGCGCGCGGAGTTGATCCACGAGCAGGCGTGTATCGATGCGCTGAATAGCGGAAAACTGCACGGTGCGGGATTCGATGTGTTTTGGGAAGAACCCTTGCCGGCAGATCACGCCTTAGTCGCAATGGACAACGTGGTTATCACGCCGCACATCGCCTACAACACGCAGGTGTCGGTCGACAAACTTTATGAGATCGCGGTGGATAATCTGGTGCAGTTTTTTAACGGTACACCGATTAATGTTGTGGACTGACATCGTCGACCAAGTTCACAAGATTCCTGCAACAGGAAACGCCCGCCTCCACGAATCTCGCTGATACTCGCCGTAGCGATACGGTGCAAAATCATTATCAGTTTCGCCGACAACCGGCTCGATCAAGGCATCGCTATTCGGATTCACAAATAATGGAATCGAGTAGCGATCACCGCCGCTGCGATTGACCACGCGATGCGGCGTGGCGGCAAAGTAACCATTTGTCCATATCTGCATGGTCTGCCCGAGATTGATGACAAACGTGTCCTCGATCGGGGGAGCGCCGACCCACTCGCCGGACTTGTTTTGGATTTCCAAACCGCCGGATTCATCCTGCCACAAAATCGTAAAGCCGCCGGAGTCGGTGTGCGGCAACACGCCGATGTTGTACTGATCGCGCGGATTTTCCTGCGGCGGGTAGTGGTTGATTTTCAGCCGTGAATTCGGATTGTCGAATCGCTTGACGAAATAGTTTTCCGGCAACTGCAGCGCCAGCGCAAACGCGCGCATCAAGGTATCGGCCAACTGTTCAGTCTCGACGAAATAGCGAGTCATTGCGGGTTTTAAATTCGGGCGGTCGTCCGGCCATTGATTCGAACCGGCCAACGGATCATCGCCAGAGCGTTCGCACTCGTGGCCGATCCAGAATCCCTCCTGTCGATTAGTCGCGGCGTTTTCCTCGCCCTCATAACTTTTGTAATCGAGGGGCAAGTACCCGCGCATCTTTGAATCGATTTTAGTGCGCAGTTTGTCGTGCGTTGGCAAGGCAAAAAATCGCTCGGATTCGATGCACAAATTTTCCAGCGATTGCTTGGAGACGCTGTGATTCTTGACGTAGAAAAAACCCACGTCGCGACACGCGGCTTCAATCTGTTTGATGGTTTTGTCAGCGCCGGTGAGTTTCTGCAGCGGCGCAATATCAATGACCGGGACTTCAGAAAAATCCAGTGTTCGCGATTGCGGAAGACTCATGCCGTCAGTTTGAACTCGGGGCCAAGCGGCGCGAGGCGAATCCCCTCGCGCAATTTTTTGTAAGGCAAATCGGTGGAGCGGCCGGGATTTGCGCCGGGCGCGATGACAACCAGCACCTGCGATGCAATCGGCTCAAAGTCCGCGCGAAAATGCACCGAGCTTTTTACGCCAAGAATTTTTTGTTCGGTCGGCTCGACGCCGAGGTGGCGAAACACGGCGAGGTCGAGGCATTGAAACCGCACCGAACTGACCAGCACGCGCACGTCGCAATCAGCCACGACGCGCAGCAATGCCATCGGCCCGAGCTGCGCCTTGCTGCCACCGTACATCTCACCGGTGCACACAAAATCACCGTCGCCGAGAGCTTCGACCACAAACTCGCCGTCGATTGCCTGCACGCCGGGAAAGTCGATGACCGCACCGATGCCCGTGTTGATCGTTGCGCCCTGCCCGGCCTCGTGCGCCAGCGCGGAGGCAGCGGGATCGTGCAACACACCAACGACGGCACCGCGCGCGCCTTGTCTGACCAGTTCGGCGATCAACCCGGTGGTGCATGAGGTACCGCCCGCGCCGGGGTTGTCCTGCGTGTCTGCAAGCACAACCGGCCGCACTTCGACAGGCTCAGTGTGAACGGAATCTTTATTGCTTTCCGTTCGCCCTGAGCGGTGCGCGTGGCGAACAGTCGAAGGGTTATGCGCAGCCATCGCACGCTTTACCGCCTCATCCGGATCGAGCAATTCGGAAACAAAGTCCGGCTCCGCGGTCATCACTTGTTTGAATAAATCATCAAGGCGCGCCTCCACCGCGGCCTGATCCTCGCCATAGGCGACCAGCGCCGCGCCGCATTCGGCAATATCCGACGGCGGAAACCCGGTGGCGAAGTCCACGCTGGAAACGCCCTCTGCGGGCACCTCGACGGCGTCATAAATCGATTTGCACGGATCGTAAAACGTGCACTGCGATGTCAGCGGAAACAAAAACGGAATTTTGCGCATGCCTTTGGCCAACGGTTTTGTGGCCAGAAGATCGGCCAACAGATCGCACGCACGCGCCCCGGTCTCGGCCATATCCAGATGCGGGTAGGTGCGGAAGATTGTCATCGCGTTGCAGTATTCCAGCATCGCATCGGTGACGTTGGCGTGCAGGTCGAGGCTGATAACAAGCGGAATATCCTTGCCGACAATCTCGCGTACGCGACGCAGCAATTCGCCCTCGCCGTCATCGACGTGCTCCACCACCATCGCGCCGTGCAGGTCGAGGTAAACGGCGTCGAACGGGCCGTTGTCGCGAATCGACTCGCAGATCAGCCCGCCGATACGCTCGTAGGCATCCTCGGTCACGTAGCTGCTGGGTTCGGCGGCGGCCCAGACGATTGGATGTAAATCCCAGCTATGCCTGCGCGACGCCTCGATAAAACCCGGCAGGGGAATGTTCAGGCCATCCATCTGCTCGACGATATCGGCGCCCAGTGTCATGCCCGGCCAGGCGTCCGGCCGCACGAAATCGGCGTAGTGCGCCTGATGCGGCGAAAACGTGTTGGTCTCGTGCTGCCATCCGGCAACGGCGACACGTAATGGCTTGCTCACGGCAATCTTTCCAGCGGGATCAGAGGGCTAAAGGTGACCGATTCGTGGGGTCGATGCAAGCGGCATGTGGCGATACATTGGAGTGCAGCGTGCGGGGATTTCCACTATAATCCCGCCGCCTTTCCAGTGCCGGAGTAGCTCAGTCGGTAGAGCAGTTCACTCGTAATGAAAAGGTCGGGGGTTCGATTCCTCTCTCCGGCATATCTAGATTGTTCCAAGTAGTTCGCAAAAGTTCAAAAATCATCTGGAAACGTCGATTTAAAGCCATTTTATCGTTCCGTACGGTTCCAGATCGTTCGTTTACATCCCGCAAATTAGCTGTATGATGTGTTGGTATCTTGACTTTCAGCTAAGCCACTCAGGAAATACCAACACGTGCCGCTCTCTGACGCGAAGGTAAAAAACGCAAAACCAAAGGACAAAGCATACAAGCTTGCCGACAGTGGAGGCTTGTACCTCCAGGTTACTCCCAGCGGTGGGAAGCTATGGCGCGTTGCGTACCGATACAACCGGAAACAACGGACTCATGCGATTGGTAAATACCCAATCTTTTCTCTTTTAGAGGCGCGGGAAGCTAGGGACGGTCTGAAGAAGCTTCTGGCGTTAGGCGAAGACCCTGCGTTAGTTAAGAAACTCGAAAAAGCCGCGAAGATCGAGCAGACTGAAAATACGTTCAAGGCAGTGACTATTGAGTGGCATACTGCGAGAAAGCATCGCTGGTCAAAAAGCCATGCCGAGAGAAACCTTGGTATGTGCTCAAACAACTTATTTCCGTTCCTTGGCGATCTGCCAATTGGGTCGATTACCGCCCCCCTCCTACTAAAATGTCTCCGTAAGGTTGAGGCGCGCGGATCGTTGTATTCCGCTCACAGAACGTTGCAGCTTTCAGGACAAGTGTTTGCGTATGCAATAGCCACCGGGCGCGCTGATCGCAATCCGGCTCATGATCTAAAAGGCGCACTTCCACCTGCTTCTTCTAACCACCTAGCTGCGATTACAGAACCTGAAGAAGTAGGAAAGCTTTTAATCGCACTAGACCAATACAAAGGGACCGAAGTGGTTAGGGCAGCATTAAAGCTAGCCCCCTTGTTTTTCGTTCGTCCTGGCGAGTTGAGGCACGCCGAGTGGAATGAGATCGACTGGAAAAACGCAGAATGGCGGATTCCCGCTGAGAAAATGAAAATGCGTGAACCGCACATTGTTCCGCTTTGCACGCAAGCAATTGAAGTGCTTGAAAACCTGCATCCGATCACCCAACGAAGTAAATACGTTTTTCCATCGGAACGATCAGCGAAAAGACCGATGAGTGAGAATGCCGTGCTTTACGCAATGCGGAATATGGGCATAGACAACAAAACAATGACTGGTCATGGTTTTAGGGCAATGGCGCGTACAATTCTTGATGAAGTACTGGGAGTCCGCCCTGACTTTATTGAGCATCAGCTAGCTCACGCTGTTAGAGATGCGAATGGACGAGCATACAACCGGACAAGCCATCTACCAGCGCGGAAAAAGATGATGCAGCAATGGGCAGACTACTTAGATACCTTGCGCGTGCAAGCGCTAAACGGAAATGTAATACCTATCAACCAGAAAACGAGTTAAACCAAACATACCAAACCTAGACCGACGGGTCGAAAGGGCGGAAACCTTCGCCGCCTTGGTTTGGTGTTTTTGCAGAAGGAAGCACGGGAAGGTGTGTAGTGGACTCTAAGCTTTTTTCTCTAAAGGAATGGATTACCACCGAACAAGCAGCGAATTTTTTGTGTGAGAAATTAAGCGCACCAGTAACTCGTGAAGATGTCCTCCAATTCGGAGTTGATGACAAACTCACTTTGTCCGTGTACTTCCCTAACAACACTCCAAGCATCAGATTCGCATGTAGACATTCAGAGGCCGATCCTATATTCGAACAATCTTACGATATACAGGAATCTGAGCAATTCATATTCGAATACGAACTTAAGATCTCAGTTTTATGGGGAATTTATGATCTGCCTATGCTCGGCGGTGAGTTCCTAGAGGTGTGTAGGGCTGTACACAATTTGAAGCGTTCGGAAATTGATACTCATTGTAACGGTGGAATTCACCTAGTTGACGATAAACGATGCCATTACCAGCTGAGAACAATTGAGCGGCCCGAACGTGAAATTCCAGATCTTCAAGCTCATCAAGTGATTAACTCATATTATCCAGCTCATCGATTCCCAGAGGGAATCCAATATGTGGTCAGAACCAGCGCAATTTCAGATTTTGTTGCAAATATATCTGAGTCAAACGCAAACAAATCAAAGACATCAAATGTCGGTATCGAACGACAGTGCAAGCAATGGCTAATCTCCCTAATGGAAGATGATGCAGAAAAGAAAAAATCAAAAGAGGAATACAGGGTTGAAGCCAAGGCTACGTGGCCTAAACTTGGTGAACGAGCCTTCGGGCGAGCTTGGCAGAACGCCATCAATGAAACTAACAATACAAAATGGTCAACCAGTGGGCGACCCAAAGGAAAAAAATCATAACACCTATTTTGATCTACTCAGAAAACTGTGAACACTCACGTGAAAATATTCAATATTTTTAAAGTGTTACAAATAAATTAAATACAATCACTACGCGAATTTAATCGTGACACCTATTTAAATTCAGGAATTCCTCCAAAAATGCTTCGCACTACTTTGTAGAGACGGAGCGAACGTTTGAACACACAATTATCACCTGAAACGGTAGACCGTATTTTGCTTTTACCTGAGGTAATGCACCTAACCGGCAAAGGTAAAACAGCAATTTACGCCGACATGAAAGAAGGTCGGTTCCCAGCGCAGATTCAAATTGGAAAAAGATCAGTAGGTTGGCTGTCAACAGAGATCGAAGCTTGGATCGTTGCACGTGCTGCAGCTCGAAACATCACAGGCTAAGCGCACCATGGCTTCTACAGCAAGATCACCATCATTCGCTGAAAGTATGCCGGCGGTGGCCCATCGTCTAGGTCTCGGCGATCCCGTTCCAGATAGTTTAGATCCCAGCATTAGTCACTACGGTGATCGTGAGTCAATGTGGATCACTATCAAGGGTGCGACCTTTGTCGACCGACTTTCAAAGGCGGAAGGTGGCATATATGACCTGATAAAGCACATAAACGGTTGTGATGAAATTGAAGCGAGAGACTGGTACGCAAAAAACGTAGACGCAGAAACGGTAGAGAAACTGAGATCTAGTCATCGAGAACAAAAGCCTGCAGCACAAGAGCAACATCAGTACGGAAGACACATAGAGATTATCCAAGGTTCGACCATAAAACCCGAACCAATCAACTGGCTTTGGGAAGGCTGGTTAGCGCGCGGAAAGATGCACATTCTTGGCGGTGCACCGGGTACCGGTAAAACCACTATTGCTTTATCGCTTGCCGCGACGATTACTGCACACGGGCGTTGGCCCGATGGTTCACAGTCAATCACTGGAAACGTAGTGATTTGGAGTGGCGAAGACGATCCTTGCGACACCCTGGTTCCGAGACTAATAACGTCTGGGGCCGATCTGGATCGCATTTACCTCGTTCAAGAGACCGTACAAGGCAGTGAACGACGCGCGTTCGATCCAGCTCAGGACATGGGTGCGCTAAATCACGCCATCACCAAAATTGGCGATGTACGGTTACTAATCATAGATCCTATTGTTTCAGCCGTCAGTGGCGACAGCCATAAAAACGCTGAGGTGAGGAGAGGTTTGCAGCCGCTATGCGATCTCGCGAGTTCCGCAGGATGTGCACTTATTGGCATTACCCACTTAACTAAAGGAACTGGTGGGCGTGACCCTGTAGAGCGCATTACGGGGAGTCTCGCTTTTGGTGCACTGGCTCGTGTTGTCCTAGTTGCTGCGAAACATCAGGAGGCGGGTGATGATGGTGGCATTGTACGATTATTTTGTCGCGCGAAATCGAACATTGGCCCTGATGACGGTGGTTTCAATTACAAACTTCAGCAGTGTGAATTGCCCACTCACTCAGGTGTACTGGCATCAGCTATTTCGTGGGGAGCAGCAATCGATGGTTCTGCAAGAGAGCTCTTAGCGACCGCTGATTCATCTGGTGACGATGGCGAAGGAGGAACACTGGGTGATGCCAAACGATTTCTTACTGAACTACTCGCAGATGGTCCAGTACCGTCAAGAGTGATTAAGGCAGATGCAGATGGCGCTGGGCACTCTTGGGCAACCATCCGTCGAGCTAAGAAAGAACTTGGAATTGTTGTATCGAAGCAAGGTGGATATTTCGGGTCAGATAAACAGCAGTGGATGTGGAAATTACCCTCTGAAGCACAGAAGGTACTCAACAATACTGAACGCGCTCAACCAATTGTGATGAGCACCTTCAGTGAAAATGAGCATCTTCAGCAAAATTCAACAGTGATGGAAGGTGAGCTGTGAATCCCTCAAATCTCATTCAATCTGTCGAAGATGACGGCATCACGTTGTCAATCTCATCAACGGGAAAGCTCAAATACGCAGGCGAAACAAATGCAGTCAATCGCTGGCTTGCAGATATCCGTGACCACAAAGATGAAATTGTTCGCACCTTACAAGCAAGGGATTTTTTGAATGATTGTATCGAAGGCTTACCTGTCGATCTCGAAGAAATAGTACAACTCTTTCCGTTGTCCGGTGAGCAATCACATTTAGAGATGTTTACTGACAGCAGTTTTACGTCTGGAATAATTCGCGTTCACATCGCCAGTTGGCTTCTTTTTAACAAGCGCTGGCCGTGCCCCATCCACTATGACGCGGTGGAACAACTGCAACAAAGAGGAAAAATCTGATGAGGCAGCGAGTTCGTACACCCCGATTCAGCCGAAGCGAATTGATTTTGCTTGATCCTCCAATCCTCATAAATAGGCACTGAAAAATACATAATTCGAAAAATCCACCGAAATCGAGTGTTCATGTTGGCAGCTTGAAAACCTTCAGCCCCTATGGAAGCAAGATAACTTTAGAAAGGGTGTGAACGATCCGTTTAACGTGGCCGATGGGGGTCCTCTCTGTGAGGTACGTGGCGGGTGTGCGGCGCGGCGAGTTTCTTTTAGTCACTAATTACTTGGAGTTTCCTTCCTATGTTAAAAGATGAATCAATCTCGCGTCAGCAGGTCGCGAGAATGCTAGATATCTCTCAAAGAGCTGTTACGCAGCTACAGAACTTGGCAATCGACCCGCTTCCCATCAAGCACAAGGGCAAGCGTGGCACGAAACACAGCTATGACATTCGTGACGTACATCAATGGCAAATCCGACGTCAGACATCACAAGGAAACATTCTGAATTACACCCACGAGCGCGCCGGATTGACAAAAGCTTTGCGTGAGGAAAAAGAATTTCAAGTTGAAATGTTGAAAGGCAAGCTCATAACGCGTGAGCGGCACATTGAAGAACTGTCGGTTGTAATTGCTCGATGCAAAGCGAAGCTGATCGCGCTCCCTTCAAAGATTGCGCAAATCGCATCCAACGCAGGTGAACTGATCGACATCGAAGACGGCGCTGACAAGCTCATTCGTGAAGCGTTGTATGAATTGTCTAAAAAAGAATCATGATTTCGTCAGCACAAGCGCACGGACTGAACAAAAAAATATCAACATTGACCATATACCGAACTGCGAGTAGGTTCGATTCTGCGCTGACAAAATCCAGTGTCGGGATTGGTACCTCGTTTTAGACCTAGGGCTTCAGACGCCATCTCAGTCGTTTTTGCATGCTCGCAGTTTATGGTGGGTTTTGCGGATCAGCTTCGACTGGCAGTTTCCTATCTCCCGTTAGCACCAACTGTGTGCAGATTGCCGCCAGCGATATTGTGGTGCATCGTGACTTCTCTACCCAAAATGAGGAATCACCATGAAAGCATAAGAAATCACAAGTCCAGGCACGCGCGAAGAACTGTTTCTCCCCAACCCTCAATTTCCAACAGACTTAGATACCAATATCGATGATCCAAGTTGCGCTTTACACTGCGCACATGGTGTCCTTAAACGGTATCAAGTACTCCGACGCGTATGGAATACCAAAGCAATTGTACGAACTCATCTGCTAAGCGGTGATATTTATAAAGAAGCAGTGTTGAATTCCTAAATTAGTTTTTATGTGTCTTTCCGTCTCGAAGAAGATAGAACTTATGCATTTAACCTGAATGATAAAGTTGATTGATTATCTCTGCGCTATCCTGAAGTGCCGAATACGGCCAAGGTGAAATGCTTGGACTGCCATGGGCATAAGTATTTCTAAAAAAAGGTATTTGCTCTTTCAAAACTGACAGATAATCCCAGTATTGCGGCTTTTCTGGAGGTTCGATACCGAACTCTTTTGCCATCTCAACACTTCTTTCATACTCCATAGCACGAGTTTCGGTTACTCGTTGCCATTGCGAGAATTTTTCGTTCGACAACCAACCCTTATGTATCGAGCTTTGAAGCAGTTTTTTAAACGGTGCTTTTCTGTTACCGGTTTTTTCCCTCAAGGCGAACTCGATAGAAATAAAAGCGTGCAACTTTGCCACGGGAACAAACCTATAGACATGCCACGCGAACAAGGCCAAGTTCTTTGCGGTTTCAAAGTGAACGACAACTGACTCGGGTACCTCATCGTTCAGGCATATCTCCTGTATTGGCTTCGCGTACCTTTCAAGAGAAATAAAATCAACTCCGTCAGGTGTGCCGTATCCAAATGCTTGCCATCTAGGGTCGGGAGCATGCATATGCTCTAGTGGTCTTAAATGTTCGACATGGAAATCGCTCACATTACCCCACCTTTAAAACCTGCAAATACATATGAGCGATAGTGATTCCAGCCCAATCTTGAACGGGTTGTAACGGATGACCTTGTTGTAATTCGACTGCATCAAAGAGTAAAAAGCAGAAAAGTTGTTAATGTTCGACGATAGCTTGGTGGATTCGCAAACTAAAGTCTTTGTGAAGTGCGAGCAATCCTAAAATTCTCAAGACCGCTGATTAGCGGATTCGGTATTTTCATTAACTCCTCTGAATAGCGCTTACCACTCATTTGTCCCCTCTCACACTCAGTCAGATTATCTTACTGAAACATGAAAAAGAAAACATAGCGTCCCCATTTTAATCAGACTAGAAAGCCGATAGAGTACTTCAAAGTGGCGAAAAGTTACTCTAACACGAGTTTCAAGAAGGACACACCTCCGACATGGGATGCGAGTATTGGATCAGGGGGAGGGATTAGCTTAAATGCTTACTTAGGTGGAAATCGTATTGTGCAGACAATTACGTATAGCCATGTGCAATATTCCTAAGAACCTTGTCTAGCGCCTTTACGATTTAGTATTTAAAATCAATACACATCTCCACTCACCTTTGTCTATGAATTCGATACGCAACTTTGATAAAGGCGAGTTTCTCGCTGAATATTGGCAGCAAAAACCACTCGCGATCAGAAGAGGCATCGAACACGCCGACGCGTTGATAACGCCGGAGGAACTAGCTGGACTCGCGTGCGAAGAAGACATCGAATCACGGCTTGTCACGCATTTTGACAATGAATGGAATTTAACTCACGGGCCGATTCCGGAAAGCACCTTTCTGAATTTGCCGAACAAAGACTGGACCGTGCTGGTGCAACGAGTCGAGGCATACGTGCCAGAGGTCGCTTCGCTATTAGAGAAATTCAAGTTTCTACCCAGATGGCGCATCGACGACGTTATGGTGAGTTACGCGACAACGGGCGGCACTGTGTCGGCACACTACGATTACTACGATGTTTTTCTGATTCAGGGGCAAGGCAGCAGAAAATGGCAGATCGGAGATTTTTGCGAGCCGGGTACAGCTCTCAAGCCCAACTTACCGATGAAAATTCTTGCGGATTTCAAACCGACTGAAGAGTGTATACTCCAACCGGGCGATGTTTTGTATATCCCGCCGATGCTGTCTCATTGCGGTATCGCATTGGAAAACTGCATAACCTACTCGGTCGGTTTTCGAGCACCGTCTCACGCCGAGATTATTGATCTGCTTGCGACAACCGCAATGTCTCAACTGGGCGACGACGTTCGCTATACGGATACACCGAGCACGCTCAATGCGGATCATTTTGAAATCAACCAAGAAACGCTGGAACACGTTCGCCAGTCGATCATTGGTGTAGTCAACGATGACGAAATGTTGTTGTCGGTAATGGCTGAGATCGCAGCCAAAACAAGCGAAAGGGACAACAGTTGTGGAGATATGCAGAATTGGCCAACGCGAGTAAAAAAGGGCGCTGTTATCGTCCGCTCGCCTTTATCTCGGTTCAGTTACTACTCGGGGTCTCCGCCTGCGCTCTTCGCGGATGGTTTGCGATTTCCTGCGTCAGTAGAGCTGGCCAGATTCATGTGTGAATTCGATCAGATCGCTGCGTCAAATCTAGAATCCATGTTAAAACTCGATGGCTCTAAAGCTCTTATCACTGAACTGTTGGGTCAAAAGAGTTTGCAGTATGAGGGAGATTGGTAGAATAAGTAAAAAATATAACTCTGACCCCAATTTTCTTGGCGTTCCTTCGCTACCTCCCTCACCTGTTCATTACCCCTGCAAGGCAATGAATAACTTCTTTTCCATCCTCATATGACTGGACGACTTCGCCGTAAGTCGCACTCGTGCTGAAAACCCCACTATGAGCAAAATCGTTTCGCCAGACGATTAAATTTGAATAAGAACTTACGATATCTCGTCTATGTTGCCTGAGATAGGTATTTTTTTCCTTCGTAAGTCTCCTTTCAAATCTTTGTAAATACTTATCCCCAAATCTCTTCACATAATCGTCTTTAATAGTTTTTATTCTAATTCTGCCATTGATCCGTCTAAAATATGATTCTGTAAACGACCCGAACACTCGATTCTTTTTGGCTGAAAATTCAATGAATATATCTTTCACCGCTAACTCATAAACGGTAATTGAAGCAACAGCCACAAACCCGACATATTTTGCCTGGAGTAACGGATCTGTTAATACAGGTACTACTGTATTTAGATGATGGACGATATCATCAGCGTGCTTGAAGTGGCTTGCGTAAGCCATTTGCTACCTCAACAAGTAGTCTTTTACGATTGATATCCTATTCTTAACGGTAATGGAGTCAGTAGTGTTGTAGCTTGTGTATTCCTGGAATTCTTCATTCTGTTTCAATGCTTGGTAGGATGAAGAAAGATCTAGCGCACTAACTTCATCATAATATTCAAAAATCACACTTAGCACTGAATCGAGTGCTGAAACATTCAAAGGCCCCCTTAAATGAAATGGTTTTTCTCCCAATTGATTCACAACCATTTCAGTTACTTCTGGAAAAATTTTGTAAAAGGATTTAGCTTTCTCAGTATCGCTCCGCTGATGCTTTCTCATTGCCTTATTGAGAAACTCCTTCATAGGCTTCTCATACTTTGAAGATGCTTCAACTAAAGAAAAGACCCTTAGCAATAATTCAATGTCCTTTTGGTGCTTATCTAGATGTGTCTTGCCAATAATTCGCCGCCAATTTTTGTCCTTATTAAATGATTTGAGGTTTTGGTTTAGCTTCCCGCGAAATACAACATTCCTAATCTCCTGGGGTTTGAGTGCCGTACCGCCAGTATTCAACCTCTCGAAAATATGGAAAGCACTCGTCGAATCGTTCTTCGGGTGAAGTTGTCGTATATTTACTGCTCTAAGAACAGATTGCTTGAGCTTTCTCTGAGCGCTTTCATCAAGTTCTTCAAATTTCTTATTATTATATGGGCTATTATCTCCGAGCCCACTGAGTCTAAATACTGTTCTTTTTCCTTGGATACTTTCTTTTCCAAAAAACCCTTCCATAAAGAAAACCATACTTAGAATTCTTTGTTGTCCGTCGATTACTAAGTTTCTATTGTCTTCTTCAACATAGAAGAACACTGGAGGTACAGGCAAACCACTGAGAAACGAATCAACCAAGAGGGATGATTGACGGATTGTCCAAACAAATTCTCTCTGGAAATCTGGAATCGTAATATCTCCGTCTTTCCACATCTCAGCTATTCCAGATAGAGTAAAGTCTGATGGATACGTGGCTATGTCGTATGCAACTGGAACTTCGTCTTCTTCAGACTCTTCGACGAACTCTAAGTCTTCATCTGAGTACTTATCGGTCATAATCAGTATTTCTTCGTTTGGATATTTTGCTCACTTAGTTAGATATCACTGCTAAATAAACACAACTGACGGCTGCATTACCAAGATAATGTACTTTGGCAACTACGCCTTATTTAACCAAGTTTACGCCAGCACTATTTTCATTTGAAGTATTCAATCTGTTAGCCGAACGCCGACCCTTCCCTTCGCCAGGATGATCAGCATGGACACCAATACACTCATGATACTTCCTGGGCAACTTTGTGACTCGTTCGGGTTTTGGCAGATTCATCCTGACAGGAGGAAGCAACTTAAGCGAACCTTTATAAGGAGTGTCAAGCAGCTGCTTGCTGATTTCTCGGGCTAGTATTTCGGCAATTAGCGAGGGGACTGCATTCCCAACCATTCGCTGCATCTCTGTTCTGCTTTCATGCATATTTAGGCCATCTGGAAACGTTTGGATCCTTGCCATTTCCTCAAACGTTAGCTTCCGATTTTTCCAGTGAAATGGGCCTACTGACGCCCCTGGCTGAGCTTGAATAGTCCAAGACGGAGAGTTTTTGGCTAATTTGAGTAGAAAGCTCCAATATCGTGTTCTCCAACCAAACAGTGGCTCTCCTCCTTTTCTATTAGTATGCCAAAGGTAGTTTTCACCCTCTGGTATAGTTGGTAGCAATTCACCCCACTTACCGCCAACTTGTAGCGTGCTTTTATCGATATTCTTTTCATCTAGATCTCCAATTGCATCCCAGCAATTTCGGTGGATCTCTTTTTGGGTAAACAAGTCCTGCTCCTTGGCCGCTTCCTTTTTTGACATATGAGTAGGTTCGGGAAATCTGAATGACCTGCCCTCTCTAGATCCGACTAAGAATACTCTTTCTCTAATTTGCGGAACACCGTAGTCTGCGCAGTTAATTACACGCCAGGTGACCTTGTAATTGGACCCCGTTTCCTCATTGATCTGATTGACACCGTTCAAGATATACTGCAGCCCCTCATCCTTCTTCTTAAATGAGAAGCCAGTGACATTTTCCAAAAGAAACGTCTTTGGCAAGGTATCACGGACGACTCTAAGGTAGGCCGTCAATGTGTCCGCTCGCGGATCATCTAGGCGTAGAGAATCTCCCTTAACCCAGTATCCTGATTTTGAGAAGGGCTGGCACGGTGGTCCGCCAATTACTACATCGGCTTCCCCAACACTCAGGGAGCCTACATCCAGAATATCTTTAGAAGAAACTAAATTGATATCCTCCTCAATCACGTTCCAGTTTCTATTTGCACGAATTGACCGGCAAGAATAGCTATCCATTTCAACAGCTGCTGATGTTTCATACCCTGCGGACTCAAATCCAAAATCAAGTCCTCCAATTCCAGTAAATAAGCTTATTGCTCGTAGCAACTATCGCCCCCTCTTGGTGTTCGTTGTGCGCTAATTGGGTTATTTTGTAACCCCTAATTATTAACTCATCAAATAACTGTACTGTCAATACAGAATATGATCCGAATTCAACTCAAAGAAGCCATTGAACGTTACAAATTACGCAACAATCAAAAATTAACTTATCAGATGTTATCAGAGCGTAGTGGTATTTCAGTTGACACTCTACAGTCCATGGCCAGTCGCCCAACATATAACACCACTTTAGCGACAATAGAGAAACTTTGCCGAACTCTCGACTGCACTCCTGGGGACCTATTGTACTTAGATATACAGGACGTAAAGATTGACGATTAAGTTTGACAAAACAGTTGCATACCAACTTTTAGAGGCACTTCTTGATGATATCGGCGGATCGGAAAACCAAGAGTGGGAAGAGCGAGTTAAAAAACTTTCGTACCTCTGTGACGAAGGTAACGCACGGACTCATATTGCGTTCCTAGGTGTTCAGCTGTTAGCCAAATCACTAAATCCAAAAGTCAATCTGTACTATATCAAGCCAACAAAAGCACCTGAGGAACACAAAGAAAGGTCATATTCAGCCCGAACGCTTTGTGAGAAGGTCCTAGTCCCATTTGCTACGAAGCACGATATCAACTTGGGTGTATCAGGAGCCGAACCTCTAAACAACCAGCCTTATTTCAGAATGAGTTATTTAGATGACGGCACGCCCGTCCACGCTACAAGCAAACCCGCCTGGGAGTACATGCTTTCCCTCATTGAGGAAGTCGATAGTTTTAATGTGGACCAGGCAATCAATGCGTTACGTGCATTCTTGGCTGTTAGAAGCGCCGCAAAAGTCGAGTACCCAACCCTTGATTTAAAGAATCGAGTTTTGCCACTTTCCCTGATTGATGCACTGGAAACACTAGTATCTGACCAGTCTGAAAACGGAAAAAGAGCCCAGGCAGCTACAGCTGGAGTATTAGATGCAGCATTCGGAAATTCGAGAGTTGATATGGGTAGTGGGAGGATCAACGATCCGAGTCGGAAGCGGCCTGGAGATGTTTGCATACTTCACGTATCAGATGATTCACTTTATGAAAAATCATTTGAGGTAAAAGACAAAATAGTTGCCGAAACTGACGTTATTCGATTTGTTCGCAACGCAATCCAACAATACAGGGTTTTAGATTTCGGCTATCTGGCATTGGCGAGTAGTCAACCGAGACTAGACGAGCATGAAATTGCTCAATGGGCTGAGTCTAGAGGTGCTAGCATCTCGCTGTTTTATAACTGGACTGACTTCGTTCGACAGGCACTGTTTTGGACACCAAAAGGAACATTAGATCTTGCTAACGACACCACTCATTACATAGCTGAGAGGTTAAAGGAAATCGAAGCATCACCCGAAGCGGTATCCTTATGGGTTAAATTGCTAAAGTCCGCAAGGACAAGCCACTGATCCTTGCCCCCAGTACCCAACTTATTTCTCTCCTGTTGTTTCGAATTGAATTCAACTAAGTTTCTGACGGTATAAATTACGGTATCTCTACATACACAGATTATATATTTGTATATTTTTCAGCTATATACATGGCTTTATCGATTCCTCTCTCCGCCTCACACCACCTCACAAACCAACCCCAAAAAAACCGCAAACTCCGCCGCATTCAAGCTATCAAAATTCAGCGCACTTTTGGCAATTTGCGCGGCCCGCTTCTCACCCAATATCGGGACGGCCAGCGACTGGTATTTGGACAAGATCTCGTCGTCACTCAAGGGCGCGTCTGCGTCACCGCGCGGGGTTCTCGGTGCGTCTTCAACACGCCGGCCATCGTTAAGAACCAGCGTGACTTGAGCCCAACGTTTATCCGTGCTGATGCGGGTTAATTCAGGGTCGTCGATCAACTCGACAGCGCGGCTAACGCGCAAAATATCCGAATCGTGCAACGCGTTTTCGCCAAGTTCTTCAACGCCGACCTGCCCGCGAACGATCATCGCCGCGACCGGAAACGCGATCGCGTAGGCGAACTCGTCTTGAGTCGATGGTTCATGACCCGCCAGGCGCGTTGCGTAGTGAAAGGTGCGAATCTCAACGCGATCAATGTCGCGGTGGTCCAGAGCGTGTGTCTGCATCATGTCCTTGACGGAATCGAGCGCGGGGTGCGCCCAGCGACAACACGGGTAGGCTTTGTAGTGCGTGTCCTCGATTAAACGCCAGTTGTCGCCGAGGTCTTCCCAGAATTGCGCCGCTTCTTCGCCTTCGCACGTCAGCGCGGGCGCGCCGGTAAAACCCTCTTTTGCAAGGTAGGCCGCGGTCACACCCGACGGCGCACCCCAACCGACGCCGTCGCGCAGCATAGTCGGATGATCGATGCACCGCATCATTTGACTGCGCGGTCCGTGATATTCGCCGATCCCGGCCGCCTGTCGGATTTGCTCGGCCGTGCCGCCGAGTAGTTTGGCGCCAGCGGCGGCCACGCCAACCGCCGTCCACGCTCCCGAGGTGTGATAATCAGCGCACGTTGCGTGCTGCGCGAGGCCTGCGCGATAACAGAGTTCATAGGCTGCGGCGAGTATTTCGGCGAAGCCTCGCCCGTCCATACCTGGCGCGCTGGATTGCGCCATTGCGATCATAGCCGGAAAGATCGCCGACCCTGCGTGCCCTTTGCACGGTGTGGTGCCGTCGTGTGCGTCGATGCTGTCGACGGTAAATGCGCCCGCCATGGCCGCACCCACAGGGCTGACGGCGCGCCCATCCATCAGCATG
Source organism: Pseudomonadota bacterium (assembly GCA_039029275.1). Lineage (GTDB taxonomy): Bacteria > Pseudomonadota > Gammaproteobacteria > JBCCGL01 > JBCCGL01 > JBCCGL01. Next base: position 295,060 of record JBCCGL010000004.1, read on the forward strand.
CGAGCCTGCCCCGCCGCGCCTACACCAAAGATCAGCGGCGCGACATTGCGCGCAATGCGCGACAGCTCGGTCGTCGACCCAATCGCCGCCACGCCCATGGTGTCGAGAAAAGACCTTCTCAGCGTCCACAGCGCTTTTTGCGGAATGTCCTGGTACTGCAACTGGTCCGCAAATTCATGAAATCTCACAGTCATTGGATGAGTAACTCTCTACAGGTTCCGAAGCTCGACTAGCGCCGATTTAACATCACGCCTTAAAGCTCAGCCTTGCGATCATGTCGTTCAACTCCCCGCCATCGCGCAGCGCCTCGATGCTGGACAGTAAACCCCGTGCCTTTTCTTTTCCCATCACGGGTTCGGTGAAGCGCAGGAATTTTTGGCGGATAACATCGTGACCAAGCCGCTCTTCGGGGTCGCCCTGCGCCTCGGTAACCTCCGAGGTAACACGTTTGCCATCGGTGAGGCTGATATGCGCGCGGGCAAAGCGGCGGGCCGGGAACGCGTCATTGAAGGCGTCGGTTTCTTCCATCTCGACCAAGCGCGCGAGGCGCAATACTGCAGGGTTGTTCAGGCCCGCTTCCATCACTTCATCCACGCCAATCGTCCCAAAAACCAACGCCGCGCCCAGAGAGAACGGCAGTGAATACTGCGCCTGTTCGGTGGTCGTCGGAATACTGGTCAGGCGTTTGGCCTCGTGAAAGCTCTCGACGCGAATCGCGGCGATATCCTTGATGGCAATGTCGTTATCGCGCTGCAGCGCGATCACCGCCTCGGCGGCAGGCTGGGCCCAGCGGCATACGGGATAGAGCTTGATGTATTGCTCCTGAATATACCAACGCGTTCCAATGTCCTGCCAGATGTCGGCAAGTTCCGGCGACTCGAGCGAGATCGCTGGCGCACCCGTGAACCCATCGCGCGCCAGATAGGCGGCGGAAACGCCCGCCATCGCGCCCCAGCCGGAGCCGTCCTTGACCATGGTCGGCGCATCAATGGTGCGCATCATCTGACTGCGCGGGCCGTGATATTCGGCGATTCCCAGCGCTTCGCGCGTTTGGTTTTCGTCCAAGCCCAAAATCCGCGACCCCATCGCGGCGACTGCCAGGGCGATCCACGCGCCCGACGTGTGGTAGTCGCAGGCGCTGCGGTGCAGGGCGATACCGGCGCGCGAGCCAACTTCGTAGCCGATTGCGACGAGCGTCAGAAATTCCTTTGAGTCGCTGCGGTTCTCGGCCTGCATCATGGCGATGGCCGAAGGAATGACCCCGCAACCCACATGACCTTTGGTCAGTTTTTGACCGTCGTGGGCATCGACAGAATCGATCGTCATGCCATTGGCCAACGCAGCTCCCGCGGGGCTCGCTGTTTTTCCGTCGGGCCATATCTGCGCGGCCTGCCCGCCGAACATCGTGTGCGCGTGATTGCCGATGATCCGCGACAAATCGGTTCGCGTCGCAGCTATACCCACACCCAGGGTATCCACCAGGGCGCGGACCGCGTCATCAATAATCGCTTTTGGGAGATCCTCGTAGTTTGTATTCAGGATGAAACGGATGACGTCTTTCACATCGAGCCCTCTTACGGTGACTGACAGTTTACTAATCGAACGCCTGAAGAATCGCAACGCCCGACGCATCGCCAGCTTCTCTCATCGAAAGATGGGATACCGCCCGGAAAACGACCAGTTTTACAACAAAATAAAAGCCTGAAGACAAACCGCGACTGCAGGTTGAGCCCGCTTCGAAATGCTCTGCGGCAAGGAGCGATTTTTTCCTCCGCAAACATTAGGCAAGCAGCCTATGCCGGGCGGACCGGCATGGTTTAGCGGTACTAAAAGACAACGGTCACGCATCAATTCGACAACCAATCGCTGCTGCGTTTTTATCAAGACTTGCTTAAGAACACCCGCTGCCTAAACCAATTTGTCGCTGTTCAAGTGCGGCGAGCAACTCATGTATTTTTGACGCCGCCACTTTTTCTCCGATCTCGCGCGATGTTTTGAAAAACTCGGTGTTAGGCCCCGCTTTAAACGGCGTCTCGGCATGAATCGCAAAATCAGCCAAGGCCATTTCCGACGCCGTCTGACTTGCGCGTCGCTCGACCTGCTCGCGAGACCGATCACTTGCATCGGTCGGGATTGACGAGGTTTTTGGATAAACGTTTACTGCGATCACGAATTCGGCACCCGCTGCGCGAGCTGCGGATACCGCAAGCGGTGCAGTAACGTCACCATCCTCATATTCAGTGCCATTGATGCCAACGGGCGAAATGATTCCTGGTACTGCGCTCGACGCCCTGACCGCCACGCCGGTGTTGCCGCTGACAAAATATCGGGTCGATTTTTCCTCGCGTTGGGTCGCGACAACGATCACTTTTCGAGGCAATTCTTCGAGCTTTTTTCCACCGAGTTCGCGGTTGACGAAATCCTGCAGCTTTTGACCGTGAATCCAACCGCGGTCAGCAAATAGCGATGGGTCAAACAAGGTCAGCGGACCGCCTTGCGTGGAAAGTGCGTCGATTTGTGTTGCACTCAAGCCACTCGCCCAAAACGTACCCAGCAAAGAACCGACGCTGGTACCAACGATAAGATCGACATTGATACACGCCTGTTCCAGCACGCGCATAACGCCGATGTGCGCATAGCCTCTCGGCCCGCCTGCGCCCAGCACAAGTGCAATGCGGGGTTTTGGTTCAAAAACCGGAACCGAGGCGAGCGGTTTTGGCGCGTCCGATTCGATATAGTTAAACGGGGTACAGGCACACAAAGTGACGGCCAACGCGGGCGCTAAAACGGCACCCGATTTGAAACTGGATAACGTGATGGCCAGAGAATTTCTAACAAACATGGCATTGACGCTCAGCTCTGCCGCTTAAGCGAAAGATACGACAGCGTGTGAAAGAAAATCGCATAGGGCACCAAAAACAGCGGAATCAGACCTGTCGGATACATCAGTGTGTTGTTGGTGATTTCCGGAAAAAACAATTGCGCAGGCCCATCAGAACTGAAGTACCCGAAAAAAAATGCGCTGATAAAGTCCAGCACGCCAAGTATCAGCACAGCGACGATACTCCAACGGGGCAATTGTTCTCGAAAACGGTAGGCAAGCAAAACGCCCGCGGCCAGTACACCCACCGCGATATCACCGAATCCCGCGGGAAACGCGAATATCGCGGGTATGTTCGCGCGGGTGTACTCGATAACAAATACACCTCCGATGACTCGCCACACTTGCAGACCGAGCAACCAGCGCTGCGACAGAGGCGATTCTAGAAACCAGTCGCGATAAATCCACAAAACCAGTGACGGCGTTACCCAGCAAAGTGGCACGATCAACGCACCCAGCGGGCCCAGCGCCTGCGGAATCCGCGCCAGACAAACCCACGTCATAAAAGCACCAAACACGAGAAAGGCACTGCCGATGGCCACGCCTTTTTTTGTCGAGGCACCGCTGAAATGGTAGGTGCACACCACGTACATCGGTGTCATCAGCATGGCCGATATCACGATAAAAACGGTCAAAAAGTGCGCGTTCATTATTTCGTATTGCATCGCGATTTCGTTCCTCTAAATCAGTATCCAAGGCGGATTTCTGAAAATTAGTTCCATAATGGAACTATTAATATTTCTAACCTAACACCTTGAGTTCTATAATGCAACTTAGTATTCTCAACAAATGGAAAGGAAAAAATTCAATACCAGTCCGTGCTCAATCGCGCGCTCTCTCGACGTTCTCGGAGACTGGTGGAAGCCGCTGATTTTGCGCGAATGTTTGTACGGCAACGCGCGCTTTGACTCGATGCAATTCTGGCTTGGCATCAGTCGCAATATTCTCACTCGCAGGCTGACCGAGCTCATCGACGAAGGGCTGCTGCGCAAGCAGGCGTATCAGGACAAGCCGGTGCGTTACGAGTACCGGCTGACCGAAAAAGGTCACGACGCGTGTCAGATACTGCTGGCGTTAATGCCGTTTGGCGAGCGCTGGTTTTTCGAACAGGGCAAGCACCCGATTGAATTGCGCGACCGAAAAACCGGTGAGCGCGTGGTGCCGATGGTGGTCGATGCCAATACAGGCAAACCGCTCGACAGCCGCAATCTTGTGCCGTGCCCCGGGCCCGGATTCGAGGCACCCCACGACATTGTCAAACGTCGCTTTGTCGAGTTCTTTGAAAGCGACTAAGTCTGCGCCTGCTCCAACAGCCACTCGCGGACGGTCGCAACGGCGCGCTTGGCAAGCTGTTTTTTATCGTAGATCAAAAAATACGCGTGCTCTGGATTGACCGCCAACGCAAACGGACGACATAAGCGCCCGGCGTTAACGTCATCTTCGACAAAGGGCAAAATCCCGAGCGCGATGCCTTGCCCGGTCAGCGCAGTTTGCAGTCCCAGATTGGCGTCGTCGATCACGGTACCAAAAAATTCGCCGGATAATTCGACTCCCGCAGCCCGGAGCCATTGATTCCAGCCCGCGCGGTCACGCTGGTGAATCAGCGGATAGTTGAGCAGTTGCTGCGGATCGTCAAATTCAACATCGGACAATTTGCCGGTTTTGGCAAACACCGGCGTGACCTGGATCTGCATAAACGGATCAAACTGTACGCCGGGCCAACGCCCATCACCCCAGGCGATAGCGAGATCAAACTGCGATGCGCTTTGCTGCATCGGCAAGGCGGAGTGATGCAGGCGCAAATCGATATCGAGGTGTTTCATCCAGAAGTCTCCGAGCCGCGGCGCGAGCCAGCGCGTTCCAATAATCGGGCCAATGCCCAGCGTCACGACATCGCGCGAGGCGCTCAAGCGAACGCGTTGGATGGTTTCATCGACCGAGTCAAACGCCTTTCTTACGCTGGTGTACAACTCCTGCCCTTCGCGGGTCAGCAAAACCTGTCGCGTTTTGCGTTCGAACAGCCGGCATTCGAGATCGTCCTCCAGCGCGCGAATCTGATGGCTGACCGCCGTGGGCGAAACATACAGTTCGGCAGCGGCGAGCTTAAAGCTCAACAAGCGCGCGGCCGATTCAAAAAAGCGCAGCGAGGCAATCGATTTTAGTTTTCGCATATTGCACTACAGATGAGCTGACCTCATCTATGCTTTGGCTCAAAATCATTTGTCTGTCTACCCCAATGTGACTAGATTTGCAATTCAAAGCCAGCCAGGTGCGCAACGGATAACCGACATGAGTGTGGCGAAAACTGCCCGACGCGGGCGCGCAGCACGAAAAGCCCAGCGTGCCGAACCCGTCGAATCCGATGCAAGACCGGTTTGGCCCGGCGTTAGAGGCGGCCGTTATCAGCCCTTGAATCCCGCCGATATCGAACGCGTCAACGAAACCGTGATGCACCTGCTCGAAACAGTCGGGCTTGCGCAGGCGATACCCTCTATGGTGAAGCTGGTCTGCGAGCGCGGCGGGCGCATGACCGACGACGACCGGCTGCTGTTTCCACGCGCGCTGGTCGAAGACGTGATCGCCAACTGCGTGAAGGATTTCGTTCTGCACGGACAGGCGCCGGGGCTGGAAATGGAGGTGTCGGGCACGCGCGTGCACGTGGGCACCGGCGGTGCGTCGCCCAATATCATCGACCTCGAATCCGGCCTCTACCGCGAGGCGATGTTGCGGGATCTCTACGACGCCGCACGGCTGGTCGATACGCTCGACAACATTCACTTTTTCAACCGTTCGCTGGTGGCGCGCGACTGCCCCGACCCCTGGACGTTTGACCTCAACACGGCTTATGTATCGATGGCGGGCACGCGCAAGCACATCGGCGTGAGCTTTTCCGAGGCGTCGCACGTGGGGCCGATTGCAGAGATGTTCGACTGGGTCGCCGGAGGCCCGGGCAAATTCCGCGAAAAACCCTTCTGTACTCTGCTCTGTTGCCACGTGGTGCCACCAATGCGCTTTGCCGAAGAATCCTGCGAGGCGCTCGAGGCCGGGGTGCGACTCGGATTCCCGGTACAACTGATCTCCGCCGGGCAGGCCGGCGCGACCAGTCCGGCAACGCTGGCCGGATCGGTTGTGCAGGCGGTCGCCGAGTCGATCGCTGGAATCGTATTTTGTTATCTGATCGATCCGCAGGCCAAAGTCATTTTCGCGCCCAAAGCGCTGGTCTCGGATTTGCGCACCGGGGCAATGTGCGGTGGCAGCGGTGAGCAGGGCGTGCTGATGGCGGCGACGGCGCAGATGGGCCGTTACTACGGTTTCGTGACCAGCTCGATGGCCGGCATGACGGATGCCAAAACTCCCGACACCCAGCACGGCTACGAAAAGTGCCACGGCCTCACACTCGCCGCCCACGCCGGCGCCAACATCATCACGCAGGGGTGCGGCCTGCAGGCAAGTCTGCTCGGCGCCGCGTTTGAGAGCTACGTGATCGACAACGATATGATCGGCTCGATGCTGCGCGGGGTGCGCGGCATTGAAGTCAACGACGAAACCCTTGCCACCGACGTGATCGAAACCGTGGTCAACGGCGAGGGGCATTATCTCGGCCACGATCAAACCCTGGCGCGCATGGAAAAGGACTACTACTACCCCGACAACGCCGACCGCCAGTCACCGTCCGACTGGAAAGACGCAGGCTCGCTCGACGCGCGCGATCGCGCCCGCAACAAGGCACGCGAGGTTTTGCAAACGCATTTCCCGAATCACATCGATGCGGCAACCGACGACAAAATCCGCCAGCGCTTTGATATTCGCTTACCGCGCGAAGCGATGCAGCCAGCCGCGTAGGCGACGAGTTTTTCGTGCAATTCCCGCATTTGTTTTCACCGATCACGCTTGGCGCCACGACGGTAAAAAATCGCATTGTTTCGACCGGACATCACACCTACCTTGCCGACGGCGTGCCGGGTGACGCGCTGATCGCCTATCACCGCGCGCGCGCCGAAGGCGGCGCGGGTCTGATTGTCTCAGAGATCGTCGCGGTGCACGAAACCGCGGGCTTTGCATCGCAGCTGTTGAACGCATCGTCGCCCGACACCATCGGAGCCTTCGCGCAACTGGCGCAGGCCTGCCACGAATACGACTGCAAGCTTTTTGCGCAGTTGTTCCATCCGGGGCGCGAGATTTTGTCGACCAAATCCGGCTTTGCGCCGATTGCGTACGCGCCGTCGGCTGTCCCGAACGAGCGCTTTCACATTATGCCCAAGCCGATGAGCGTGGCGCTGATCGAAGACATTATCGACGGGTTTGGGCGCAACGCCGCACACTTGCTGGCTGCAGGTTTTGACGGCGTGGAGATCGTTGGCAGCCACGGCTATCTGCCGGCGCAGTTTTTGAACCCGAACGTGAATCAGCGCGACGATGCCTACGGCGGTGACTTTGGCCGTCGACTGACGTTTGTCAGACAGTGCATCGAAACCATTCGGCAACGCGCGGACGGACTCTGCGTCGGCCTGCGCTTATCCGCCGATGATCTCGAACCCAACGGGCTCAATAACGACAGCATCGTGCGCATTTGCGCTGAGCTGGACGACGAGGTCGACTACTTCAGCGTAGTGGCCGGTTCCTCTGCGACGCTCGGTGCCTCGGTTCATATCACTGCACCGATGGGAGTTGAAGCGGCCTACGTCGCGCCAATGTCGGCGACGATCTGCGCGCGCGTAAACAGCCCTGTTCTGGTCACCGGGCGAATCAACCAGCCGCAGGAGGCGGAGCAGATCATCGCCACCGGTCAAGCCGATTTGTGCGGTATGACGCGCGCCCTGATTTGCGATCCGCAGATGCCGCAAAAAGCACGGGCTGAACAAAGCGACGACATTCGCGCGTGCATCGCCTGCAATCAATCGTGCATTGGCCGCGCGCACAAAGGATTGGGCATATCCTGTATTCAAAATCCGCAGTCCGGGCGTGAAACCCAGTTTCCGTCCTTGATCCCGACAACGCGAAAAAAACGTGTCCTGATTGCAGGCGGCGGGCCAGCCGGGATGAAAGCGGCTGTGATTGCTGCCCAGCGCGGCCACCGCGTAACCCTGTGCGAAAAAAATACCCAGCTCGGCGGTCAGGCGCTGCTGGCGCAACGCTTGCCGGGGCGCGAGGAGTTTGGCGGGATTGTGACCAATCTGCTGCGCGAGATGGACCACGCGGGCGTAGCGGTGGAGCGCAACTGCCCGGTGACGCTGAATACCCTGCGAGAAAAAAATCCCGACACGGTGGTTGTCGCCACCGGCGCGCAACACTACGCGCCCGACCTCGAAGCGCTGGATACGTCGCGCACCTGCAGTATCGATGACGTGCTGTGGGGCAACGCGAAGGTCGGAGCATCGGTTGTCATCGCCGACTGGAAAGCCGACTGGATCGGGCTTGGTCTGGCGGAAAAGCTCGCCAGCGAGGGGCGCCACGTGCGCCTGTACGTCAACGCGGCTCTGGCGGGCGAAGCGCTTCAGTTATACACGCGCAACCATTATGTCGGGCGGCTGCGTAAACGCGGCGTCGAGGTGATTACCCACGCCCGACTGTTCGGCTCCGACGAGAATACGGTGTACTTTCAGGATACCTTGAGCGATGAGCCGATTCTTGCTGAAGACGTCGATACGCTGGTGTTGGCGATGGGACGCCAGCCGGTCTGCGAGCTGGAAAATGCGCTGGCTGGCGAGGGCATCGACTACGCCGCTATCGGCGACTGTGTCATCGCGCGCAGTGCCGAAGAAGCGGTGTACGAGGCATTTGAAACTGCAATCGGAATTTAGTGTATGAGTAAAGTAAACGGCGGCAAAGCGGTCGCCAGCGTGTTGAAAGCAAACGGCGTTGACTGCGTTTTCGGCCTGCTCGGCGGTTCGATGCTGGAGCTTTACGACGCCCTGTACGCCGACGACGGCATCGACTACATCGGCGCTCGCGACGAGCGCGCGGCGGCGCACATGGCCGATGCTTACGCGCGCATTAAAGGCAGAATCGGCGTCGTGCTCGGGGCGCAGGCGGGGCCGGGTGTCGCTAACCTCGTGACCGGCGTGGCCGAGGCACAGCTCGCCTATTCACCGCTTGTTGTCATCGCCGGCATGATCACGCGGGAACATCAGGGGCGCGATACGTTTCAGGAGTTCGATCAGGTCGCCCTGTTCGCCCCGATCTGTAAAAAGTCGATTGTGGTGCCGCTCGCGGCGCGCTTGCCCGAAATGCTCACCGACGCGATAAGGCTGGCCAACAGCGGTCGCAAAGGACCCGTGGTTTTGCACGTGGCGCGCGATTTGTTCGCCGAGGAATTTGACATGCCTGATGTGGCTGCGCCCTCGGCGGTCGAAGGTGCAGCGCCAGGCGATCAGCAGATTGCACGAATCTACGAACTGCTCGCAGGTGCGAGTCAGCCGATCATTTTTGCCGGCGGCGGGTTCAAATGGTCGCACGGCAGCGCCGATTTGCAGCGGCTGGCGGAAAAGCTGCAAGTGCCGGTCGTCGCGTCGACCGGCCACGCCGACATCATGCCACACGATCATCCGCTATACGCCGGACAATCCGGACCTCGCGGTAACAGCGTCGCGGCGAGATTAACGCGCGAGGCAGATGTGATCCTCGCACTCGGCAACCGGCTCGCGTTCAACTCCACCTTTCACAGTCACGACTATGTCAATGCGGACGCCAGGATCGTGCAGGTTGATGTCGAAGCGCGCGCTATTGGGCGCTACTTTCCGGTTGCAATTGGCATCCAGGCCGATGCACGCGCCACGGCAGTCGCGCTGGTGTCGGCGAGCAAAAAGCATTCACCCGACACCCGGCAATGGTGGGCCTGGCGCGAGCAATTTGACCGCGACAAAGCAACGCTCCTTGACCAGCGACACAGCGAAGCGCGTGATGAAAGCGTGCCTCTGTTGCCGGTGCGGGTGCTCGGGGAAATCCGCGAGGCGATGCCGCGCGATGCGATCACCACGCTCGATACCGGCAATACCTGCCTGCAGGCGGCCGATCGGCTGGCGCACTATCAAGCGCCGGGACTGGTCGCGCCGCTGGATTTTGGCCTCGTTGGTTTTGGCTACGCAGCGGCATTGGGCGCGCAGGCGGCCGCACCAGAGCGGCCGGTTATCTGCGTCATGGGGGACGGCGGATTTGGCTTTACGATGACCGAAATCACCACCGCCGTGCAGTACAAACTGTGGGTCATCGCGATCGTAATCGACAACGGCGCGTGGGGCGCTGAAAAAGCCTACCAGACGCAGTTTTTCGGGGCGCGTCTGCTCGGCGCCGATATCGACAGCCCGGACTACAGCAAGGTCGCCGAACTCTGCGGTGCCCGAGGCTACGCAGTGGATCAGCCCGGCGGCACCACGGCAGCCCTGCAGGACGCATTGGCGCAAAAAGAACCTGCTGTTATCCATGTCAAAGTTGACCCAAACGCCATCGATGCATTGCGCAAAGATTTGTTTAAAAAGAAATAGACTTAGAAAAGATTTTGAAATAGAAACCGGCGTGCCAACAATCAAATCATTCTACTGCGCGGGGAGCTGGATTCAGGGCTCCGGCCTGCCCATAACATCGTTTAGCCCGATCGATGGCCGTGAACTCACACAGCTTGGCAGCGCAAGCGAGTCGGATCTGTCGCGTGCAGTTGCGGCCGCTCAACAAGCGCTTGACGATCCGGCGTGGCGCGAATTGAAGCGACACATGCGCGCGCGCCTGTTACACAAAATGGGCGCAATGATCGACGCCGAGGCCGACTCCCTCGCGCTGATTCAAATGCACGACAACGGCAAAACGCTGCGCGAATGCCGTGCTCAGATGGCTAGCGCGGCCAACACGTTTCGATACTATGCCAGCGCCTGCGAAACCTTTGAGGAGCATGTGACCCCGTCGCGCGGCGACTATTGGTCAATGGCGCTGTACGAGCCGGTCGGCGTGGTCGCGGCCATTACGCCATGGAATTCACCGGCCACGCTCGAAGCACAAAAACTCGCCCCCATTCTGGCCGCCGGCAACGCGGTAATTCTCAAGCCCTCGGAACTCACTCCGTTGATCGCGCTGGAGTACGCGCGGCTCGCCGAGCGGGTCGGGTTTCCACGTGGCATCGTGTCGGTGCTGACCGGCACGGCAGAGCTGGGGCGTGCAATCGTTGCGCATCCGGATATCGACATGATCAGTTTTACCGGCGGCAGTGAAGCGGGCAAGTCTATCGCCAGCGAGGCCGGAAAGCGGCTCAAACCGGTGGTGCTTGAGCTCGGCGGCAAGTCGCCGCACATCGTGTTCAACGATGCTGACTTTGAGCGCGCTGTGATTTCCGTCGCCGACGGTATCTTCTCCGGAGCAGGGCAATCCTGCGTGGCCGGTTCGCGGATATTCCTGCAGCGCCCGCTCTACGAGCGTTTTGTCAAAGCGTTGGTCGAGCACGCGGGTAAGCTGGTGCTGGGTGATCCGTCCTGCGAGAACACCGACATCGGGCCTCTGGTGAGTTTCGCGCATCGCGACGCTGTGCACGCGCACGTGACTCGAGCGATTAGCGACGGCGCCGAGGTATTGCTTGGGGGTGGCTTTCCCGAGGATCCCGCTTTGGCTAAAGGTGCTTACTACCCGCCTACGCTGCTGGCCGGGTTGGAAAATAGCAGCGAACTTTGTCAGCAGGAAATTTTCGGCCCGGTTGCTGCGCTGTTGCCGTTCGATGATGAATCCGATTTATTGGCGCAGGCAAATCATAGCGACTTCGGGCTAGCGTCAGGTATTTGGACGCAGAATCAAAAACGCGCGTGGCGCATTGCGCGCGCTTTGAACGCGGGCACGGTGTGGATAAACACCTACAAGCAACTGGCCATCAGCACACCCTTTGGCGGGCGCGGGTACAGCGGTATTGGCGCCGAAAAAGGCCTGCAGGGGATGCGTGCCTACATGCAACCCAAAGGCATATTTTGGGCGGAGTAATCGAGAGACATTCGTATGCAATCAGATTTTGATGTCATTGTAATTGGCGCGGGCAACGCGGCATTTTGCGCGGCGCACGCTGCGCGCGAGTCGGGTGCCAGCGTGTTGATGCTGGAGCGCGCGCCGGAGGCCGAAAACGGCGGCAACAGCCGATTTACCGCCGGCGCGATCCGTTTTGCTTACGAAGGGCTCGACGACATTCGCGCACTCTGCCCGGACCTCCCCGAAGACCAAATCGCCACCAGTGATTTCGGCACTTACACCACCGATCAGTTCTACGACGATATGTTCCGCGTCACCCGTTTCCGCAGCGATCCCGCGCTGTGCGAGCGTCTGGTTATGGCATCGCGCGACACCATGCACTGGCTGCGCGAAAAAGGCGTGCGCTTTATGCCAATTTACGGTCGTCAGGCGTTTAATGTCGACGGCATCTTTAAATTCTGGGGCGGACTGACGCTCGAAGCCTGGGGCGGTGGTCCCGGTCTGGTCGATGCGCATACGCGCATCGCCACCGACAGCGGCGTCAAAATACAGTACGACTGCCGCGTACTGGACCTGTTGTTTGACGGGCACAAGGTTAACGGCGTGCGGCTGAAACACGCCGGCACAATCAGCTCCGTCACGGCGAAATCGGTCGTGATCGCCAGCGGCGGCTTCCAGGCAAATACCGAATGGCGCACTCGCTATCTTGGGCCAGGTTGGGAAATGGCGCGCGTGCGCGGCTCGCGTTTTAACACCGGCGATGGCATCCGCATGGCGCTCGATGTCGGCGCCTCAAGCTACGGCAACTGGTCGGGCTGTCACGCAGTCGGTTGGGACTACAACGCGCCGGAGTTCGGCGATCTCAGCGTTGGCGACAACTTTCAAAAACACTCGTATCCGTGGGGCATCATGGTCAACGCGCACGGGCGGCGTTTTGTCGACGAAGGCGCGGACTTCCGCAACTACACCTACGCGAAATACGGCCGCGTAATTCTCAACCAGCCCGATCAGTTTGCGTGGCAGATCTTCGATCAAAAAGTGACGCATCTATTGCGCGACGAGTACCGCATCAAGCAGACAACAAAAGTCACTGCGAACAGTATTGAAGAGCTGGCGAACAAAATGGAGGACGTCGATCCAAAAGGCTTCGTAAAAGAAATAGAACGCTACAACCAGGCCGTGCAAACTGATGTTGCGTTCGATCCCAACGTGAAAGACGGGCGCGGTACCACGGCGCTGGAGATTCCGAAATCCAATTGGGCCAACACCATTGATGAACCGCCCTTTGAGGCTTATCAGGTCGGTTGCGGAATCACCTTTACCTTTGGTGGGCTGCGGATCGACGCCAACAGCGGCCAGGTGCTGGACATTGATCTTGCGCCGATACCCGGTTTGTACGCGGCCGGCGAGCTGGTCGGTGGAATTTTTTACTTTAACTACCCCGGAGGTACCGGCTTGATGTCCGGGTCGGTTTTTGGGCGTCTGGCCGGTGACAGCGCTGTATCAAAACTTCGCACCGATGACTAACACTGCCAATCCGACCAGGGTCGCGAGCGCCACGTTGTTGGTCTTCCACATCAAGCCGACGACAACCAGTAGCGCAGCGATTTCCGCGAAACTCCCTTCGCGCATCGCCGGTAAAATAATCGCCATCATGGCGCAACCCGGCAGCGTTTCGAGGATCGGGCGCAGGGCGCCGATTTTGCGTGCCTGCAGACCAAGCAGGTAGCCGCCGGCTCGCGTCGCGTACACAATCGCGCCAAGCAACCCGATAGCGATAAGAATTTCGCGTGTCTCAATCATCACTGTTTCGGTTCACCCACAGCGCAGCAACTACACCCGCACTTACCGCGCACGGCAGAATAACCCAGGGGGCAAACGCGAGCTCGTGAAGAACGAGTGCCGCAAGCCCGGAGACAACCCACGGCAAGGGTTCGGCGTCAGAACCTTTCGCAAACAGCACCATCATCGTCGCCATCACAAGCGGCCCGGCAAAGCTCATGGAGGCGACGTACTGATCGGGTATGTATTGCGCCATTGAGAATCCAAGCAGGCTCGACGTGAGCCAGCTCGTCATCAGCGCGCAGCCGTAGCCGGTCACAAAACCGAGCCGGTCGTAGTCGCCCTTGAGCCCGAAGGATGTCACTACGCCGGGATCGTTGAGAATGAACAGGCAGATTGCCCGCCGCGAGACGCTGTGACCGTCGAAGTGGTTCGCCATCGACATGCCGAGCAAGATGTTGCGCGTGCTGATCAGAAACACGGATAGCGCGATGGTTGCCAATGGCAACGGTGCGATCCAAAACTCCAGCGCGGCGAACTGCGCCGAAGCGCTGAATACTGCCGCGCTCATAATCACCACCTGCCAATGGGCAAAATCAGCCGACGCGGCGGCCACGCCGAACAGCACGCCAAACAGGAAGGTCGATATCACATAACCCAGCGAGGATCGCACGCCGAGTCGAAAGCTTTCGCCGAAGGTCATTACATCACGCAGAGACAAAAAGGCAGGCGCCAGAACGGCACGCATGGTAACACTGCCGTAACATTCTTACCGCAGAATGTTAGTTAACGCCCTGGTCTCAGCAGCATGCGTTGAAAAAAATAAAAACGTCCCCATGTTTCACACTAGCGTCGCTTTCTGCGGCCTCGGAAGCAAGCCCTATGACGGGAGACTGGAAGTCGTTTGTTGTGCGGTGGTTTGAGGCAGGCATCGAAACCGCAAAATAATTTTTTCTCTTGCACACCCGTTGAGGCCGGGAGCAACCACTGCTGGCCTCAACCTGATCGGACTCCGCAATATGGCATCCCGCACGCTTAAACGCATGATGTCGATTATGGTCGCCTTCATTGTGTTCGGCTTTATCGACAATTTTTTAATGGTGGTCGCAGGTGATCGCATCGACGTTTTCTTTCTGTCGATCGGAATTTCGCACACGCTACTCGCCGCAGGCCTCGGCAATACACTTTCCGACGCGGTTGGGATTTTGTCCGGGCGCTGGGTTGAAAAGGCAGTTCACAGTCGTCTGCAAATGGAAGACGACGGAACTCTGACAAAAAACCAGATCATCGCCGCAGAGACGATCGGCATTGTGTTGGGCTGCTTGCTCGGACTGGCGCCACTGTTGTTTTTGCAACCGCACTAGCGCCAACCTTCCGCCAGGATTTACATTTCGATAATCTCGGCTATCTCAACGCTGCCGTTAGCCTCAAGAATCGGGCAGCCCTTTGCCAACTGCTGTGCTTCATCAGCGCTTGCGGCACTGATTATGCTGTAGCCGCTGGCAGGATTCGCGCCGCCGTTGTCGGTCACAGAACCGTCTGAATTCACTGTTGAAGACATGCCAATGGGATTACCGCCGTCGACCACTGCATCTCCCATACCACCGAGCCAACTCATCCATTGCGCCATAACGCGCTGACCTTCTTCTTCGGTTTCCGGCATATCGCCGCCGTGATAGACAAACAAAAACTTCGCCATTTCGCTCTCCTCTGCTGTGTTTGGAAAATGACTCCTTTCGTTTCGACTCCATTTACCGCATTTTATCGTGAAGTGATTGCCGATATCGATGTGATTCAAGCAGGTTACTCTGATGCCCGCGCGATGCATCGAGTTGAGTTAGCAGATGCAATAGCCTGCGATGTGCTCGACTGTCCCGACCTGCACCAACCGCATTCACCAGCAACCGTTCAATGCAGCGGATCTCCCGGCGCAGTTCAACTTCGCGCGGCACGCACCCGGCGTTTTTTAGAATGCGATTGGCCATGCGCAACTCGGCCGGCACCATTGAATCGTCATCGAGCTCGAGCGGTTTTCCCTGACCCGCGAGTTGATCAAGCTCACCTCGCTCGACTGACTGCTGAATTAGCTGTTCGGCACGTTTTTCGAAATTAAGCATGCAACCAGTCTAACGGAACATGCTTATTCCTTGTTAACAAAATTAATCGATTGGTACGCTGTGCGCAGTGCCTGCCTTCGTTTGAGCGGTGAATGAATAAACCGGTTCACAGCCGCGAATACGACGCTGGCGTCGTTCTGACCCAGGCGCTCGCATTCTTCTCGCGCCGCGATGACAGTTTTTATCCAATGCACCGAAATAATGTACTCGGGCTGGCCATGATCGAGCGTTGTTTCAATTAATTTTTCGAACCCGGCTCGCAGATCGCCATGCGCCCATGCGCTGTGGTCCGCGTCATTCGTAAACGCTGTATTGCGGCCGCTGAAGCACGCCATTTGTAATAAACCCTGCGGCCAAAGCTCAGGAAATTTTTCGCACTGTTGCCGTACAGCATTAGCGAAAGTGACACCATGCGTGAAATCGAGCCAGCCGACATTGCCAGACACGCTAACTCGCACTTTTGTTTGTTGCGCGATATCAAAATGCAGAAGGTTGTGCGCGTTGGCTACCAGTAATGCCCGATAAACCGTGTCCGGGGATGACTGGCGACAGGCGAGTGCAGCGTCCAGAGCGTTGTTGATTCCAGCTCCGCGCCATAGGGTTGCGTCGGGTTGTTGCGCAGACTGGTCTGACTCCGGTTGCGCCCACTGATCGAGTGCGCTCGCATACCCACGGAATTCCGGAATGTGATCTTCGCGTGACGCAAAAATAATCGCTCGTACCAGTGATAACAACAGCGGTTCTGCGATCGAGTCACCGAGTTGATCGATCAGATAACCGACCTTGGTGACGTAAATGAGCGAGTGCCCAAAGTCGTTATAGTGGGCCAGCGCTGCGGTGCTGAGTGAACGTTCGAAATTGGCAAATTGCATCCCCGCTCGAATGCCACCGCGCAGCATGGCGACAGCGCTTGCCTCGTCTTCATTTTCAATCGCAGATAAAAAACCGGATTCATCAAACGCAATACAGTTATCAGAAAATGGGTAATCAGGTTCGCGCAATACATCAAAGGCTGCGTGCGCGATGCTTTCCAGCAGGCACACAAGCTGCGCCTCGGGATCATTGTTTTTTTCATGATAAAGCAGCAACCAGTCCGCCATACCGGCGAACGCGTGCGTCGTTCCAAATTCCATTTTTTGCCAGGACCAATTAATCGCGTAACGCAATGCGTCGAGCGGGTCGCCTCCAACTTTAATCAAGCGCGCGACTTCACGCGCAATTCGATCGTATTCATGATCGTCAAACGCGTCGCGCAAACTCGCGATAATTTTGGCATGGCGCTGTGCGAACGGCGGCTCTGCGATATTGACCCAAACGTCATCGCCGCGGACCTCTACCGGATAGGTGCGCAACTGATCCCCACCGTAAAAGTTTGTTCCCGTGTTTAAATCAAATTTCCAGTTGTGCCAGTTACAGGTAAGCGTGCACTCACCCGATACGCTGCCTTCGGACAGCGGATATCCCTCATGCGGGCAACGGTTGTTGCATGCGCGTATTCCTGAGGGTGTATCGAATAGTGCGATCTGTTTGCCGTTTACCCGCGCGAGCACGGCTTTTTTCTCGCGAACAACTTCGACCGGTTTGGCGAACTGCCAATCGCTTTCGACTAATTCAGTCATAAATACACTCTCGCGCTCACTGTTGGCTGATTGACTGTCAAACAAACCTCTTGCTTGAGCAAGCTTTACGGATCAGTATAGAAGTTAAAGTTAACTTTAAGTCAAGCGACGAGTCGAATGGGTGTAAGCAAGGACTATCTAAGCATTGGTGAAACGGCAAAACGAGCAGGAGTTGCGACTTCAGCACTGCGATTTTACGAAACCAAAGGCTTGATCCAGTCGACGCGCGGCATCGGCAATCAACGTGCGTATCACCGCTCGGTGCTGCGTCGCGTATCCTTGATTAAAGTCGCGCAAACATTGGGCTTAAGTTTGCGTGAAATTCAAAGCGCGCTCGCCGCGTTGCCCGCCCAACGCACCCCGACGGCTCGCGACTGGCAAAAACTCTCAAAGCAGTGGCGCGGTGATCTGGATCGCCGAATCACTGAACTGCAGGCGCTGCGCGATCAGCTAACGAGTTGCATCGGATGCGGTTGTTTGTCGTTGAAAAAGTGCGCCCTTTACAACCCACAGGATAAAGCTGCATCGCTGGGCGCGGGGCCGCGATTTTTGATGGGAGATGGCGACGATGATTAATTATCGAACGGTTTTAGTCACGCAACAGCCAATCGTCTAGCAGATCCGGCCAGCGATTTTTCCAACAGCAGACATGGGCAAAATCGTGAAGTATTTTTTTCGTTATATTCGGTTGGCGGTTTAACGATGGCAGCATCGCTGCCGGTGTTGTGTTCTTATCGCGCGCACCAAGCAAATGTAATTGCTTGATGCTGGCAGGCAGCGGCGGCTGCGTTGCCGGGTTGAGTGAGTTCGACAGCGGCGAATAATCGTGGTGCCGTGTCCATGCATCCGTATCCAGCAGACCCGCAATAGTGACAACATGCGTGACTTCGGGCACGCGCGCGGCGATCAGCATCGCCAGCGTGCCGCCGCCGCTGTGCCCGATAAGAACAACCGAGGTCGCAGCACGTGCCGAAATGATTTGCGTAAGCGCCGCCGTCATACTTGCAACAATAGTTTCGGAAAACCTGCCCGAGGTCCACAACCAGACGTCGCACGGCGGCGCGAGCAGACCGTGGTAACAGGGTCGCCCTAACAACACGCCGGCGTGTGGATCGCGCTGCATTAAATCGAGCGCGAGAGTTGAGTCGATGGTTGGATCGCGCGTTGTGAAATATCGCAGTACCCACGGCTGACCGTCACCGTTTAAGTAGACATGCAAGCGCCCGTTGTTGCGCACCGCGCCATTGTCGTAAACCGCATGCGTGAACTCGGTGCCGACCAGATCGCGACGTTCCCAACCGGCCTGGCTTGCGTTTGCATCAAACACCCGATGTGGTGCCGCGCAGGCCTGCAAAATTAGCGCGAAAAAAAACAGCGCGACGCGACGCCAGGGCGCTTTGGTTTTGATCATCGCGGTTGGAATAAAAGTCAGCTGACGACAGAATCGGCCGAACGCGATTCAAGCAGTGCTCTCGCTGAGCGTAAGTCGGGTGTCTGGTGGCCTTCGTTAAAGTTTGCGAAAACCGGCTTGATCAGTGCGACTACGCGTTCTCGCAAGGACTCGTTCGCCTCGTCGTCCGGCGCAATTTCATGGCTCGATTGTGACCACATTTCTGCCAGTCCCAGGATCGCGCGCAGTTCCATCGATCGCGCGCCTTGTTCACGCGCGATTTGGATGGCCTGTCGATAGGCCTGCTCGGATTCGTTACCGGTATCACCAAGCTTGCTTGCCAACAGTTTGCCCTGCGCGCAATGCAGTCGAGTCGACCAGACCAGTTCACCCGATCGCGCCTGAGCGGCGAAGCCGGCTTCCACGCTCAGCTCCGCGGCAGAAAATTTTCCGCAGGCAATTTCGCTTTCCGCTTTCAGGCAAAAAAACAGCGGCATCAGCAAACCCGCGCCGATCGAGTCGGCAGCGGCCAGGCCGGCTTTGATGTCCTCCAACCCGGCGCTGTCGCGTTCGCCGGTCGCGCGTGCCCAGCCTAAAAAGATTCGGCCCCACGCCTGCCATAGCGACATCGACATCTCTTCGGCGTATTCGATCAAGACCCGCGATTCGTCGATGACGGTTTCGGTATTGCCGACAAGCACGTTGGGCAGAACGATTCCCCAACAGCGCGCCAATCCGATCGTGTTGACGTGCTTGATCGTCTGCGCCCACTCCAGACTCGCGCGTCCGACGTCGAGCGCCTGTTCTGGCGCGCCGAGATACCACAGCGCCCAGCATTTGTAGTTGAGCGCGGCCGTGTAAGGGTCGCTGCCGTGCGCCTTCGCGAGCGCACTGTGATTGCCGTGATCGTACAAGCGCAGCGAATTCTCGATGTGTTCGAGCCCGCGCGCAAATTGACCCTTATGGATCAGGTCGAGACCAAGCAGCCGTTGCGCAATCAAATGATGGCCGGTGTCATCGGAGTCGTTCGCGAGAGTCGCATAGTGTTGCACCTGTTTGGTAAACGGCGCCCCGCTCACGTATACCGTTACCCACTCACCAAAAACTGCGGGCATACGCAGCGGACTGTCACCGAGGCGATCAACCAGCGACAGCGCTCGACCAAAGGTTTGCACGGTTGGGTCGGCCGCGTAGCCGTTAGAGGCAATCATGGCCTGCCCAATTGCGATCTGAAGCTGCAGCTCGCGCTCGAGCCAGCGCTCATCTTCGCCCATTTGCTTGGTCAGGCGAATCGCGTTGCGCAGGTGACCAATCGCCTCGCGATAGGCCGGTCGCGCCAGCGCCTGTTCACCCGCCGCCTGCCAGTAGTCGATGGCGATTTCTGTTTGCTCGGCGCCCTGCGCGTGCCAGGCAATAATTTCCAGCGCGGGCGAATCGCGCTCGATAAGCGAATCCATCAGCTGCTGGTGAATGTACTTTCGAGTACTCAGCAGCAGGCTTTCGTAAGCCGCATCCCGGACCAGCGCGTGTTTGAAAAGAAAGGTGCTGCGATCAAAACTGCGCCTGAACACCAGCTCGACTTCGATCAGTTCGTCGAGCGCGCGATCGAGTTCCGCCTCACTTTGTTTGACGGCGGCGACGAGAAGCTCGCGATTGAACTCGCGACCGATACACGCCGCCGCTTGCGCGACATCCTTGGCCGATTTGAGCCGGTCGAGTCGCGCCATCAGGGAGTCGTGCAGCGACACCGGAATCGCGACGCTGCGCGCGTCTTCCTGGCGCACCCAGCCGTCGTCGGTCTCGCGCAAAAGGTCCGATTCGAGCACTGTTTTAGTCAGCTCCTCAACGAACAGGGGCACGCCGTCAGTCTTTGCCGCGATTTCATCGAGCACGTCAGCAGGCAGCGTCTTACCACCGGTTAATCGCTGCACGATCCCGCTCACGTGATCGCGCCCGAGGCGATTCAGCACCAGTTGGGTGACGTGCGCGTATCCGCCCCACTGCACATTATTTTGTGGTCGAGTCGTGGCCAGAATAAGCACCGGGTGCTGTTCAATCGCATCGAGCAGCATGTCGAGCAACTCGCGCGTGGTGGGGTCAATCCATTGCACGTCTTCAAGCACGCACAGCAGTGGTTTTTGCGTTGCAAGACCGATTACCTGATCCTTGAGCGCTTGCAGCGTTCGCGCGCGCTTTTGCTGCGGTGTCAAATTGATGGGACCGTAGTGTGATTCAGCATCCAGTCCAATCAACCCGGCCAGCAAGGCGGATTGCTCGTCGTCTGCCGCACCGGAAAGCTGCATTACCTGTTCGAACGCATCGAAATCGATGTCCTGTTCTTTACTAAAGTGGTGCGCGGCGTGACGCATCTGTTGGATCGAGGGGTAGAGTGTGCTGTCGGTGTGGAACGGCGAACACTGCAGGTTAATGCGGTGGTGCGTTTGATGGCGAAGATCGTCATAAAGCGCCTGTACGATGCGCGATTTACCGATGCCTGCCTCGCCGATCAGCACGACCATCTGGCCGTCGCCCCGCACAGCCTGTGACCAGCGCGAACGCAGCAAGTCATATTCCTGCTCACGCCCAACCAGCGGCTGCGCGTGACTGCCGCTGCGCGCTGCAAAACGACTTCCGCTGGCAACCGCCGCCACCACGCGATAGGCAGTAACCGGCGCGCTAAACCCCTTAAGCTCAATTGCGCCGAGGTTGTCGTATTCGAACACATTGCGACACAGTTTTTGCGTGCGCTCACCGACTACCAGTTGATCCGGCGCTGCACGTGATTGCAAGCGGGCGGCCAAATTGGGCGTTTCTCCCAACACGACCTGCTCGCGCGATGATGCCTCTCCTATACTCTCGCCGACAACCACCAGCCCGGTCGCGACACCGATGCGTGTTTGCAGCTTGAGACCGGGGCGCAAATTGAGCGCGCGCACACGTTCGATGATCTCCAACCCAGTGCGCAGTGCGCGTTCGGCGTCGTCTTCGTGCGCTTGCGGGTAGCCGAAATAAATCAGCATTCCGTCGCCCATGTAACGCGCGATGTAACCGGAGTAGCGACTGATGACGCCCGCGCACGCATCCTGAAAGCCGCGCACGATGTCAGAAAGTTCTTCGGGGTCAAAACGCTCGGAAAGCGCCGTCGAACCCACCAGATCGCAAAACATCACGGTCAGGTTGCGGCGTTCTGCGCCGCTGGCGCCGCTGTTTTTTGTGGCGCTTTGATCGTTAGCTGATTCAGCGGTGTTTTGCGTCGGTTCCGATGGAGCGCGCAGCGGTGCCTCGGGCGTAACGGGCGCCTGACCACTGCGACGCAAACGTTTGCGGTCACCCAGGCTTACGCCCAGTTCTTTCATTTCGTCGTCACTGAGATCAGCGATGATGTCGGGGCCGATATCGTTGTCGATAAAGGCTTCGGCGTATTTTTGCATCCCAAGCGATGCAAGCCAGTCTTTAATCTGTTGCGACAATGGAGTGCTCACTGCGTGAATCTACCGCCGGTTAGCTGATTAAAGCGGCATCCTATCACGTTGGCCGGCAACACCAAGCGATTGCCACACGGCTTGTCAGCCTACGCAAGCAGACGTATCGTCTGACACT
The DNA here is from genome assembly GCA_039029275.1 of Pseudomonadota bacterium. Taxonomy (GTDB): domain Bacteria; phylum Pseudomonadota; class Gammaproteobacteria; order JBCCGL01; family JBCCGL01; genus JBCCGL01. The sequence goes on from JBCCGL010000004.1 coordinate 317,383, forward strand.
TTTAGAACCAATAGATGAATTCAATGAAGTACGAAAACCTCACTGGTCTCGAAATACTGCAAGGGATTTGCTGCGGTGACTTGCCGCATCCCGCCATCGCTAAAACCATTCCGATGCGGTTTTTGAAAGCCGAACACGGCTACGTTTTTTTTGAGGCGACGGCAAATGAAACACTTATGAATCCAATGGACGGCACGCACGGAGGATTTGCGGCGACCGTGCTCGATTCGGTGACCGGCTGCGCTGTCCACACCGTGTTAGAGGCCAACATTCCGTATGGCACGATTGAACTCAATGTGAAGATGATGCGCCCTGTACCCCTGAATGTTGCATTGAATGCCGAAGGCAAGGTGATCAACGTGTCGCGGTCACTTGGTGTTTCTGAAGGCACGCTAAAAACGCCGGATGGCAAACTGCTTGCGCACGCAACGTGCACGTGCATGATTGTCAGAAAATAAGACTGTGTCGCGCACCCCAAAAACGCCAAGGGGTGACGTTAAAGAAGTGACTGATAAACCGCGTTGCGAAAATCGCGTCGCCCCGGATGCCACAGCGACGGGACGTACTGCTGCATCAAAATACCAATCAATGATTCTTTGGGATCTACCCAGCAATAGGTATCCGCCAGCCCACCCCAGCCGAAATCACCCGTTGAGCCAAGGGTGCCTGCGCGCGCGGCGTCAGTGTTCACGCAGAATCCCAGACCAAAGCCGTAGGCCGAATTTTGCTCGGGCACAATGCCATTAAACGCGAGCGGCAGCATATTCTGCGGCACATGGTTGCGGATCATCCACTCGACCGTTTTGCGGCTAACAATTCGAGCGCCGTCGAGCGTTCCGCCGTTAAGCACCATCTGTGCAAATCGCAGATAGTCTGCAGACGTCGATAACAAACCGGCACCACCGGATTGAAGTACGGCGCGCTCCTCCGGCACTGGCGGAATAAACACCGAACGCCGCGCGATCTCCAGCTCAGCCAGCGGATCGTCCTGCGTCCACCCGTAAAGCGTCGCGAGTCGATGTCGTTTTTCCCGCGGCACTTCGAACGCGGTGTCGTGCATCGCAAGCGGATCAAAAATCGTTTCTCTCAGATAATCGCCAAACGGCATATCCGACATCAACTCGACCAACCGTGCGCATACGTCAGTCGCGACACTGTACTGCCAGCGCGTGCCGGGTTGCGCGATCAGCGGCAGCTCGAAGATCTCGTCGAGCAGATCGGTGAGGTTCTTTTGCGTACTGCTCGCCTTCCACAAATTTGCGTAGAGCGCATCGACCGCGCAGTTATCCGGGTCGAAGCCGTAGCTAAAGCCTGCGGTGTGTGTGAGCAACTGTCGGATGGTAATCGGCGCTGACAGGTCTTCGTACGCTCCCTCCTGCGTGTACACCTTGAGTGAATCCAGAGCGGGAATCCAGCGCGCCGCGGCATCGTCAAGGTGACACTTGCCTTGCTCAAGCAAACTCATCAGCGCGATGCTGGTGATGGGTTTGGTCATCGAAAAAATGCGGAAAATCGTATCGTCTGTGATCGGGGTTTTTGATTTGATGTTCTGAAAACCCGCAGATGTAAAACACGCCACTCGGCCGTGACGCGCGACCAGGGCCTGCATGCCGGCAGCACGTCCTTCGTCGACATAGCGCTGCAACATTGCCTCGATCCTTGTCAGGCCTTGAGGGTTAAAACCGACCTCGCTCGCAGTGTGTATTTTCATATGTATGGCAGCTACGTCTCGCTAGCGATGCGTTTTTGCGGATCGTAAAACGGTTTTTGCACAACCGTCGCAGCGCGCTCACCTTCTGGTGCACGAACCCGCAGCTCATTGCCGATGTTCGCGTGTTCGACGCCGACCATTGCCAGCGCAATGTTCTTCTTCAGGCGCGGGGAATACACCGCCGAGGTGACCTCGCCAATCGACTCACCATCGCGTACGAGCGGCCAACGCTCGTCGTTTGGCCCCGCCAGCGGTGCGCCGGAAATTTCGATTCCTATCTGGCGCTGCGAAACGCCGCGCGCCGCGATGTCGGCAAGCGCCGATTTGCCTATGTAGTCCGCCGGCATTTCCAGATCGACCAAACGATCGAGCCCGAGTTCGAACGGATTGTTTTCGATGGTGGCGTCGGCTACATACGACAGCATACCGCCTTCAATTCGGCGAATGGTCGACGTGTGTCCCGGTTTTAAGCCCATCGGTTCGCCGACGCGCATAATCGATTCCCAAAGCTCCTCTCCACGAGAACCATCGCGCAGAAAAATTTCGTAGCCGCGTTCGCTGCTCCAACCGGTGCGCGAAACAACAAGCTCGATTCCATCCAACTCGATTTCCCGCAGCCAGTAGTAGCGCAAATCTTTAACCCAGTCACCGAAAATGGCGCACATGATGTCGGTTGATTTGGGCCCCTGCAGCTGCAACGGCGAGACGTCCGGCTCAGCAATTGTCACATCCATTCCGCTGTGCACTTGAACACCTTTGGCCCAAAGCAGCACATCGCTGTCAGCGAGCGACAGCCAAAAGTGGTTTTCGCCCAAGCGCAGCATAACCGGGTCGTTGATAATGCCGCCGTTTGCATCGGTAATCAGCACATATTTACACTGCCCGACTTCGCACTTGGACAGATTGCGCGGCGTCAGGTACTGGACGAACTTAGCAGCATCGGGACCGGTGATTTCAACCTGTCTCTCAACCGCGACATCGCACAGGATCGCATCGTTGATCAGGTTCCAGAAATTCTGTTCCGGATCGCCGAAGCTGCGCGGAATGTACATATGGTTGTACACCGAATACCCCTGCGCACCCCAACGTTGGGTCGATGCAAAAAAAGGTGATTTACGTATCTGCGTGCCAAACCCTGTTTGGCCAACGACATCATTGGACATGGAATTGATCTTCTTGTGCGTGAACGACAAATTGCTGAACTCAGAAACACTTTCGCGGGCTTTTAATTTGAAACCTTAGTGAGGTGTCGATTGCGAAGTGAAAATGGTCAACGAGTGTATACGCAACAAATGACCAAGTAGAGCGGATTTTTCTCTCCGCCGGCGCCGGCGTCATTCCTGGCAGCGAGAACCGTGTCGGTTTAAAGTGATTCGAGGACAGAATGCGCTTTTTGTAAATCGGGCGTGTCCCAACCCTCAGTAAAGCCTTCATACAGCGGTCGGATGAGCGCTTTCGCATCTTCCACTTTGTTTGCCTCGTTCCATAATTCAGCCAACACGGTGGCCGCGCGCAGCTCCAGCATTTTCGAATTCTGCTCACGCGCTATCTTGATCGCACGCAGGTACATTTCCTCCGCTGCCGCCGCCTGCGGCTGGTCGCCGTGCAACAGGATTTGACCTTCGATCAGATAAAGCTGCGCGGCCCAGGCCGAATCGCCGGAGGTTTCCATCGCTTCGAACGCGGCGCGAATGTAACGTCGCGCCTGCTCGATGTCGCCCGTCGATAATGCGCTTTCAGCGGCAAGGCACAACAACAATGGCATCAACAAGGCTGCCCCGATATGCTCTGCTCCCGCGAGGCCTTCGCGAATATCGTTGATACCGGCCGCGTCATCGTTGCCGACGACCCTGGCCCAACCCATAAACACGCGACTCCACGCTACCCATAGCGGCATGGCCATTTCCTCGGCGTAGCGAATCAGTTCGCTCGATTCGTTGATCACAGTGTTTGTGTCACGCTGCAACACGTTTGCCACTAATACTCCCCAGCAAGTACCGAGTCCAATCGTGTTGGCGTGGTTGAGCTCGCGCGCCCAGTTGGCGCTCTCGCGCCCTACTTCGAGCGCTTTTTCCGGATAGCCGAGATGCCACAGCGCCCAGCATTTGTAGTTGAGCGCGGCGGTTCGCTGGTCGTGGCCGAAATCGCGCGCGAGCCGCCGGTGATCGTCACTTTCGTACAGTTCGAGCGCTTTTTCGATCAAGTTCAAGGCGTCAGAAAAATTGCCCTTGTGCAGGCTCGCCAAAGCGAGCAATCGCTGCGCGACCATTTGCGCGCCGAGGTTAGAGGTTTCATCGGCGAGGCGCACAAAGCGTTCAACCTGCTCAGCGAACGGCGTTCCGCGCACGTATGAGGCGACCCATTCACCGAACAAGGCTGGCATCCGCAGCGGTGTATCGCCGAGTATTTCGACCAGCGCAAGCGCGCGCTGAAACGTGTCGACGGTCGGTTGCGCTCCGTAACCGTAGGTCGCAATCATGGCCTGGCCGAGCGCGATCTGCAGTTTCAGCTCGCGTTCCTTCCACTTTGGATCGGAGCCAAGTTCGCCGCAGAGTTCGATCGCATTGCTCAAATGGCCAATCGCCTCGCGGTAAGCCGGACGCGATATCGCAAGTTCACCGGCTTGCTCCCAGTAGTCAATGGCTTTCTGTTTCTGTTTGGCTTTGGTTGCGTGGTACGCGAGAAGCTCGGGCTCGTAGGTGCCAGTTGTTTCAATCGCAGTGACAAGTAATCCGTGAATATCGATCCGTTTGCTTTTTAGCAGCGATTGGTAGGCGGCATCGCGAACCAGTGCATGTTTAAACTGGTAAGTACTGCCGTCGCCGCGTCGATAAATGAGTTCGGCCTCACTGAGCCTTTCGAGCGCCATATCGAGTTCGCGGTCATTTAGCCGTGATGCGGCAACCAGCAACGCGCGATCAAACTCACGACCGATACATGCCGCAATTTGCGCGACCTCTTTAACCGGTTGCAGGCGGTCGAGCCGAGCCATCAACGAGTCGTGTAAAGACAGTGGGATCGCGAGATCAGAGACAGGTTGAACCAACTCGTAGCGCGTCCCCGACTGGCGCACGAGACCCGTTTCGAGGATTGTTTTGGTCAACTCCTCAACGAAAAGCGGCACGCCGTCAGTCTTGCTGGCAATCTCGTCGAGCAACTCATCGGGAAACGGCAGACCCTGTGTAAGGCGGTTCACCATCGAGCTGATGTGACTGCGCCCTAATCGATTAAGGGTCAGCCACGTGACAATCGGATGCCCGGCAAAGCCCGCAGCGTAGCCGGGCCTTGCTGTGATCACGATGAGCACGCGCTGGCTTTCAATGTCTTCGAGCAGGCTTTCGATGTGCTCCTGCGTTGTCGGGTCTATCCAGTGAGCGTCTTCAAGTAGCACCAGGGTCGGGCGCTCGTGTGAAAAACCGATCAATTGATCTTTGAGCGCTTTAAGCGTGCGTGCGCGCCGCTGCTGCGGAGAAAGTTCCAATTCTCCGTAGCGCGCCTCTCCGTTGAGCCCGGCCAGGCCAGTCATCAACGCCATGTGTTCATTTGACTGTTCGCCGGGCATTGTCAGCACCGACTCGAGCGTTTCAAAGCGTGCATCCTCGTCGGCTTCAGCATCAAACCTGCCGGCCATTTGCAGCTGATGGATAACGGGATACAGCGTACTGTCAGAGTGGTAAGGCGAACACTGGTAGCTGATGCGAAAATGCGTTTCCTGTTTAACTTCATCGATAAGGGCGCGTGTGATGCGCGACTTGCCGATGCCAGCTTCGCCAGACAATACCACCAACTGCCCTTCACCCGACTTGGCCATACGCCAGCGCTCGGTCAGGAGGTTTATTTCCTGGTCGCGCCCGACAATCGGTAACACTCGGCTACTGCGTGCATCAAAACGGCTCTCGGTGGAACGCGTGCTCTGCACAATGTGGGCGACAACCGGATCGCGAAAACCTTTTAGCGCCTGCGCTTCCAACGTTGAGAACTCGAACAACTCTCCGCTGAGTCGCCGCGTTTCGTCGGCCACCAGTAGTTGATTGGGTTTGGCCATTGCCTGCAATCGGGCGGCGAGATTGGGTGTTTCACCCAGCACCAGTTGATCCTTACCGGACACTTCTCCGTCGCCAACCAGAACGACACCGGTTGCAATACCAATGCGCGTGCTCAGCTCGACCTCTGGTCGAGGTTTGAGTTTGGAGACACTGGCAATGATTTCGCGTCCGGTACGGATAGCCCTTTCAGCGTCATCCTCGTGCGCGTGCGGAAAACCGAAATACACCATGATGCCGTCGCCGAGGTACTGCGCGATGTAGCCGTCGTAACGGCTGACGATGCCGGCGCAGGCGTCTTGATATGCCCGCAGAATCTCGGAAAACTCTTCCGGGTCGTATTCTGAGGCAAGCGCAGTCGAGCCGACCAGATCGCAAAACATCACGGTCAAATGGCGACGTTCCGACTCGCTGACGGTCGTCTTATTCGGCGCACTTTGCGCCTTCGACGCATCGCCCGTGTTCGAAGTTTCCGCCGATACCGTGTCGTCTAAATCGAGACTCGCAATTGCCTTGAGTAGCTTTTTTCGATGACCGAGCGAGCCCACCCCGATTTTTTCGAGATCGGTTTCGTCCAGTTCAGGCAGTACGTCGAGGTCGATGTCATTGTTATCAAACGCATCGATATACTGCTCCAATCCTATTTGTGTGAGCCACTCACGTGTACTCATCAGCATCCACCCACATAAAAATGATGAGGCTGTAGCCCCATCGCTACGACAAAAGTCGCATGTTGCAGCCCTGCAGTATACATAAATAGGGCCGCATCTCAGCTATCCACTTGTCTGTATTGACTTCAAAATGGCGTTTTTGAGACTGATACACTTCGCTACGGGCGAAGATTGAGAGAGACATTGGCGCAGACGCAAGACGTTGTCGTAATTGGAGCGGGTGTAGTCGGTCTCGCCGTCGCGAGAGCGCTGGCACTGGACGGTTGTGACGTGCTGATTATCGAACGCAACGGCGCGATCGGGATGGAAGTCAGCAGTCGCAATTCGGAGGTAATCCACGCGGGCATCTACTACCCGAAGGGGTCTCTTAAAGCTCAACTATGCGTGCGTGGCAAAGCGCTGATGTACGACTACTTGCGCGAACGCGCCCTGCCTCATCAACAGTGCGGGAAGCTCCTGGTCGCAACCGACAGAAGTCAGATTGCAGTGCTGCAGGACTATCAGGCCCGCGCGCTTGCCAATGGTATTGGCGACCTGCCGTGGGTGGACGCCGCGGACATACGCGAACGCGAACCGGACGTTGAGTGCGTCGCCGCGCTCGAGTCTAAAAGTACTGGCATTGTAGACTCGCACGCGTTGATGATTTCTTTGCACGGTGATTTTGAGAGCGCGGGTGGCGCGATCGCATTCCAAACCGAAGTGCTGCGGCTAGCACAAGGCAGCACTGGAATAACGATCGAAACAAACGAAATGGAATTGGACGCAAGATTGGTCGTTAACTGCGCCGGGTTGGATGCGCCCGGATTAATCCAAACGATAAAACCTGACAGTCCCCATAAAACACATCTCGCGAAAGGCCATTACTATTCACTATCGGGCAAGTCGCCGTTCTCGCAACTGATTTATCCGATCGCCAGTGCCGGCGGACTGGGAGTTCACGTAACGCTCGATCTAAACGGCAGCGCGCGCTTTGGACCGGATATTCAGTGGATCGATTCGCAGGACTATAGCTTCGACACATCAGCGTGCGAGGAATTTGAAGCCGCAATTCGCCGCTATTACCCCGCGCTCGACGCATCGCGATTGACACCCGCCTATACCGGCATTCGGCCGAAAATCGTTGGCCCGGGTGAGAACGCCGCAGACTTTGTTATCGAAACGCAAAAAGAACACGGCGTTGGCGGCTTGATCAATCTTATTGGCATCGAATCTCCCGGCTTGACGTCGTCGCTTGCCATTGGGGAATACGTTTCCGCATGCGCTAATAAATTAACCCGGTGACGACAACGCAGTTTGTCGAAAAACGTTACTGGAGCCGTTTAAGTGGGTACAAAGACGATGCAAACATGTACCTTAATTGCGGTGTGTTGTGCCGCCCGTCTGGTGTAAAATCCTCCGATGCCCGCAATCATCAGCGTTAAAAATCTCAGCAAGCAGTACAGCAACGGCCATCAGGCACTCAAGACCGTCAATCTGGATATCGAGGAAGGTGAAATTCTCGCCTTACTCGGCCCAAATGGTGCCGGAAAAACAACGCTTATTTCAATTATCTGCGGAATTGTTTCGCCCTCTACCGGTACCGTCGAAGTCGGGGGGCATGACATTATCAGCGGCTATCGCGCCACTCGCGATATGATCGGTCTGGTGCCGCAGGAACTCACGCTCGGCACCTTCGACAAGGTATTCAACACCGTCAGTTTCAGTCGCGGACTGTTTGGCAAGAAGTCAAACCCCGACTACATCAACCAGCTGCTCAAAGACTTGTCGCTGCAGGACAAGGTCGATCAGGAAGTTCGTGCGTTGTCCGGCGGCATGAAAAGGCGTGTGTTGATCGCCAAGGCGTTATCACACGAACCCAAAGTCTTGTTTCTTGATGAGCCGACTGCGGGTGTCGACGTCGAACTGCGCAAAGATATGTGGGCGATTGTCGAACGGCTGCGCAAATCCGGTGTCACTATTATTCTCACCACGCACTACATTGAAGAAGCAGAGGAGATCGCCGATCGGGTCGGGGTTATAAACCACGGCGAGCTGTTATTGGTCGAGGATAAAAACGCGCTGATGCAGAAACTCGGCAAAAAACAGTTGATCGTCGAATTGCGTGAACCCGCCGACGCGCTGCCTGACTCTCTGAGTGACTTCGATCTGGAGCTCTCCGCCGACAAGCTCAGCGTGACTTACACCTACGATATCAAAAGCGAACGAACCGGCATTACAGACCTGCTGCAAAAACTGCGCGCTGCGGGTCTCAACCTTCGAGACATCAACACACGGCAAAGTTCGCTGGAAGAAATTTTCGTCAATCTGGTACATCAAGACGCATGAATCTCAGAGCTGTTCGAGTCATTTACTACTACGAAATGCTGCGCGCGTGGAACACACTCATGCAGACAATCGCGTCACCGGTTATTTCTACATCGTTGTATTTCGTTGTGTTTGGCGCCGCCATAGGATCGCGAATTCAGCAGGTTGACGGTGTCGCATACGGGTCGTTCATTGTGCCCGGCCTGATCATGCTGTCGCTGCTGACGCACAGCATTTCGAATGCGTCGTTTGGGATTTTCTTTCCCAAGTTCACCGGTACCGTGTACGAGGTGATGTCAGCCCCAATATCGTTTTTTGAAATCCTGCTTGGCTATGTAGGCGCAGCGGCGACCAAATCTCTGATTTTGGGAATCATTATCCTCGCCACAGCAAATTTGTTTGTGCCTCTGGAGATTGCTCATCCTGTCTGGATGGTTGCATTTTTAATACTGACCTGTATTTCGTTTTCTCTTTTTGGTTTTATCATCGGGCTTTGGGCTGACAATTTCGAGCAACTTCAGTTGATTCCTTTGCTGGTGATAACACCACTGGTATTTCTAGGCGGCAGCTTTTATTCGATCAGTATGCTGCCTCCGTTCTGGCAAACCGTTTCACTTTTTAATCCCGTTGTTTATTTGATCAGCGGTTTTCGATGGAGCTTTTTCGAATCAGCGGATGTAAGCGTCGGCTTGAGCTTACTCATGATTTGTGTTTTTCTTCTCGTATGCCTGTCAATCGTCGCGTGGATGTTTAAATCAGGCTACAAACTCAAGCAATAATTTGTGAACTGATTAATGCCAATGTTGATGCTCTAACCTCGACCCGCTGGTCTCTACCCTTTCAGACAAAGCGCCTGCGCTCAAGCGCGCGCGGCACCTGATATTTATCGACAGTTTTACGAGCATCGTTATGTTTACTTTTTTTGAAAAACGCCTGAACGCGTTTCCCCCCGAGCACCCTACCCAACCGCCCGCTTCACTGCTCGCGTTTTGTTGGCACTACACCCGCGGCGTGTGGCCGTGGATTTTTCTGATGGCGGGTGTGATCACTTTCCTCGCCGCGTTGGAAATTCTTATCTTCAGCTTTATGGGTGACATCGTTGATTGGCTGAGTGACGCAGACAAGGCGACGTTTCTTGAGACCGAAAAAGAAAAATTACTCGGCTACAGCGTGGTTGTGTTAATCGTGATTCCGGCCGCGACCCTGACGCTTGGGTTGGTGATGTACCAAACCATTATCGGCAACTATCCAATGCGAATTCGTTGGTTGGCGCACCGCTATCTGTTACGCCAAAGCTTTGGGTTTTATCAGGACGAATTCGCCGGGCGCGTCGCGACCAAGGTCATGCAGACTGCTCTGGGCGTTCGTGAGACGGTGATGAAGGTTGCCGATGTCATGGTTTACGTCAGCGTCTATTTCATTGGCTCGATGGTTTTGGTCGGGAGTTTTGACATATGGATTGCGCTGCCATTCGTTGCCTGGCTACTGCTATACGTGATTATTTTGTACGCGCTGCTGCCGAAACTATCGCGCGTGTCGGAGCTGCAGGCCGACGCGCGCTCGACCATGACCGGCCGCGTGGTGGACAGCTATACCAACATCATGACGGTCAAACTGTTTGCCCACACCGGCCGCGAGGAGGACTACGCAAGAGAGAGCATGGACGAATTCATGTCCACCGTGCATCGCATGATGCGACTCTCGACAATCATGGAAACACTGGTCGAATCGATCAATGCCCTGTTGCTGTTTTCCGTTTGCGCAATTGCGATCTGGTCGTGGTTGAACGATGTCGCCACCGTCGGCGCGATTGCCGTTGCCGCGGCGTTGGTGCTGCGCATGCGCGCCATGTCGCACTGGATTATGTGGGAGATGTCATCGCTGTTTGAAAATCTGGGAATGGCGCACGATGGAATGAATACAATTGCCCAGGTACAAACCGTTACAGATAAACCTGACTCACCGGCATTGGAAGTAAGCGCAGGCGAAATCGACTTCAAAAACATCCGCTTCCACTACGGCAAATCCAGTGGTGTGATTGATGACTTTTCATTGCATGTCAAACCTGGCGAAAAGGTTGGCGTGGTCGGGCGTTCCGGTGCGGGCAAAACAACGCTGATGAACGTGCTGCTGCGTTTATTTGATCTCGAAAGCGGGAAAATTCTGATCGATGGTCAGGACATCGCTTGCGTGCAACAGGAATCCCTGCGCGCCAATATCGGAGTGGTGACACAGGACACCTCTCTTTTGCATCGCTCCGTGCACGATAACATCGCTTACGGCCGCCCGGACGCGAGCGACGAAGACATCGTCGATGCGGCGCGGCGCGCCAACGCGCACGAATTTATCGGCGATCTGAGCGACCCGTTTGGGAGCCGAGGTTATGACGCGCAAGTCGGAGAACGCGGCGTCAAGCTCTCCGGGGGACAGCGCCAACGCATCGCGATTGCCAGGGTCTTCCTTAAGGATGCGCCAATTCTGGTGCTGGATGAAGCGACATCGGCGCTGGACTCCGAAGTCGAAGCCGCGATTCAGGAAAACCTTCTGCAACTGATGCAAGGCAAAACAGTGATCGCAATTGCGCATCGCTTATCGACACTCTCGATTCTTGATCGAATAGTCGTCATCGACAAAGGCAAAATTATCGAGCAGGGTAAACACGACGAGTTGTTGCAAATCAACGGTCTCTACGCCGATCTTTGGCAGCGACAGTCCGGTGGGTTTATCGCGCAAAACGATTAAAACCAAAGCCCCGAATCAATACGAAGCAGGCTGACTTTTGGTAAACGTTTTCGAGGTGGATTGTGCAAGGCAATAGGTGCCGATAAGGCGCAGTTTACCCGTTGAAAATGAGCATCATGAGGTAGCGGTTAACGAGGCAGAAACAACGCCAATAGTTTTTCAACCGTCTGGCGCAACATCGCTGTAGTGCGCAGCTACCACATCGGGATGCGCGCGCATGCGAATTTTTAGCGTGTTCTCGCCAAAGGTCGCGTGTACAGGGTCAGCTCGATCATCATTTTGGCCACCCGGTGCCAGCGCCGCCAGGTGCGGAGGCAGTGGCACGGAATCGAAGACTGCACTCAATCGCGGGTTCATAAAATAGGCGACTGAAATGCGCTCAACTCCAGCCGCGGGGCTTACCACCTGATGTTTGGTTGCCTTTAAATATCCGTCAGTGGCGATTTGAAACATTTCACCGAGATTAACGATGAACGCGCCGGGCAATGGTTCGACATCAACCAGCTGTCCGTCTCGTTCCACCTGCAGCCCGACAACGTCGTTTTGGAAAATGAAAGTGAACAACCCGGAGTCATGATGCAAGCCCAAACCTTGACGTCTACTTGGCGAATCGGCCTGCCCCGGGTAGCGTGAAATTTTTATTCTCATGTACGGATCAGGCGTCATGGTGTCGTCGAAATAGTGATAATCCTGACTGAGGCCGATCGCCAGCGCGCGAAACAATTCCAGTGCCATCGTGTTCATTTGTTCGGCCCAGCCGTTTACCGCTTCACGCAACTCCGGTAATTCAGTTGGCCATTGGTTCGGCCCGCGCAAGCGCATCCATGGAGGATCGTCGTGTTTGAGTTGAACAGCCTCTTCCTCGACCCCGATGTCGATCTGATCGCGCCAGTCACTTTTGCCTTGCGTGCGTTCGTCACCCAGTATTGTGTAGCCGCGAAAATGGGGTGAGTGCTTTATTTCGATTGCGTGACGCGCACTTTCGGGCAGCGCAAAGAACCGCTTGGCAAGGGCCATCAGCCGATCATTGTGTCGCTGCTCAATCCCGTGGCCGATAAGATAGAAAAATCCCACGTTGTGACTGATGTTCACCAAGTCTTGGGCAAAAGCCACGCCAGATTCACTGTGAGGGTTCTGCAAAAACGTTTGAAAATCGAGTACGGGCAACATTTCCAGACAAGCCAGTCGGCCATTTGACATCTAATCCAGTGATCGCGACCGTACCATCAAATCACGGGCAAAAAAAAGCCGCCCTTAGCTAGGGCGGCTAAAAGTGGTCTGTGTAGACCAAAGGAGGATAAATGAAACTTACAACGTTCGACCAAAACTCTTGCTTAGACTCTGGTCGATTAAGCGGTTCGATGGATCTCAGTACCCACCATTTCGCTCAACTGGCACCAATACTACTCGCGACTTAAACGGTTAACAAACGATACTAATTCATGAATATATGAGCATTTATTCATGTTTAATACATGCCAGTGGAAATTCTGCCACAAAAACACCGTGTTTTCTGCATTTTCTTGCATCGACAAGATAAATCACCGAATCGATCGTGAAGAATTATTCACTCAATGATTCCACTTGGATATTCCAACGCTCCGCCGCTGCTACAAAGCAGTTCCCAGAACCAATAGAATGCGCCGGTTCGACAGTTCCGAATTCGTCATCCTTATGCATCAAATCAGCACTATCGAGTCAGCGATTAACACCCTGATAGAGTCGTTACCCGGCGAGGCCGGCGTTTGGGCGCAAAGCACCTGTGGATCACAGGAAATCGCGATCCATCCTGACGCAGTCTTTCCTACAGCCAGTTCGGTCAAGATGTTTGTTTTTTTCGCCGCCCTGCATATGGCGGATCGCCGACAGATCTCCCTCAGCGAGCGAATCATTTTGGACAAGCAACTGGCGCAACCGGGGTCCGGCGTTCTGTACTACCTGGACGACGGCCTAAAGCCGAGTGTCGGTGATCTCGCAAAGCTAATGATGATGATCAGTGATAACACGGCCACCAATGTGCTGATTGACTACATTGGAGTTGGCACAATCAACCAAATTATCAGTGAAATTCCTCTTGAGAACACACGCACCGGCAGTTGGGGACATTTCAAAAGTGACGAGCGCGAGTCATTATCGCTCGGCTCGAGCACACCACGCGAGATGGGCGAGTTTTTGTTGCGCATGCGAGCAGGCGAACTTTTGTCCGAGTCGCTTACCGAGTATTTCTGGAACGTTTTGCGCATTCAAAAGTACATTGATCCCCTGAGACGGCACTTGCCCGCTGACCCGTGGGCCCGCGAATGGGAAAAGCCCGAACCGGTCTGGGTCGCGAGCAAGCCGGGCCATTTGATCGATTGCACAACTGAAACCGGCCTGATTCACGCACACGGCAAGGAGTGGGTGTTGAGTGTTATGACCAAAGACGTGCCGCTGGAAGAACTCGACACTGATCCTGCCGAAGAACTGGTCTCTGAAGTCAGTCGTTTGATTTTCGAAGCGTGGTCACCCCAGCCCTAGCGGCGTTACAGCATCAAGTAATGGTCGACCAGCAAAAAGGCGAACAAGGCCATCAGATAGTTGATTGAGAAAACAAATGTTTCAATCGGTTGATCCTTGCGGTCCTCGTCCATCATCTTGATGGCGCTGTAAAGAAACCCGATTCCCAACCCGACAGCACCGGCGAGATACAGCACGCCGTTCATTCCAATCAGGTACGGCAACAACGTGACCAAAACCATCAGGATCGTATACAGCAGTACCTGAAGTCGCGTAAAACGCTCGCCGTGCGTGACCGGCAGCATCGGAATCCCGACTTTGGCGTAATCGTCGATTCGGTGGATCGCCAATGCCCAAAAGTGCGGCGGCGTCCATGTGAAGATAATCAAAAACAACAGCAGTGACTCGGCGGTCACATCTCCCGTAATTGCCGCCCAGCCGAGTACCGGCGGCATTGCTCCGGCGGCGCCTCCAATCACAATGTTTTGAGGGGTCGCTCGTTTCAAATACAGCGTGTAAATGACCGCGTATCCAATCAGCGAGAGAAATGTAAGCACCGCAGTCAACGCGTTCACAAACGCGACCAGCAGCACCATCGAGATGACGCCAATGCTGAGGGCAAAAACCAGGCACTGCGTCATGGTGAGGTTGCCTTTGGGCAGAGGACGGTTTTTGGTTCGCGCCATTTGCGCATCTGTGCGATGGTCGATGATGTGGTTAATGGCCGCGGCGGAAGCCGAAGCCAATCCAATTCCGATCGTTCCAAAAACGAAATTCGTCAACGGAACAAATCCTGGCGTCGACAACAACATACCGACTATTGCCGTGAACACCAGCAGGAGCACGACCTTGGGTTTGCAAAGTTCCAGATAATCGCGCCAGTGATTCAGAGCACTGCGCGGTGTTGCCTGCACATCGGTGTTCATGGGCGATACGCGGTTTCGTGCGGTTCTCGACGATGGATTATCAGCACCAATAATAGCACCAAAGCCGCTGCCACTGCGTTATGCGCAGTTGCCACACTGAGCGGGAGACTAAAAACAACGTTGCCGATTCCCAAGCCCACCTGTACGCACAAGAGGGCGAGGAGGGCCGTCGCTGCGCGGGCTGCACCGCTTTGACCACCGCTTTTCCAACCGACAATAGCGACGCAAAGCAGCGCAACTGTCGTAATCAATGCGCCGATCCGGTGGCTGACGTGGATTGCGACGCGAGACGCGTTGGAAAGTACACCGCCCTCATAGTCGACGCCGAGCCCACGCCACATCGTGAAGGCATCGTGAAAATCCATCTTCGGCCACCATTTGGTCTGGCAAGTCGGAAAATCCGGGCACGAGAGTGCGGCGTAGTTGGTACTGGTCCAACCCCCAAGAAAGATTTGCGCCGCTAACACAACCAGGCCGATCGCTGCGGCGTGCTGGAACCGCCGTGGAAATGCCGGAACGGCTTTCTCGCGCGTGCCCAGGTACAACCAGAGCAGCAGGGATAAGGTCGTCAACCCTCCAAAAAGATGCATCAATACGATCACCGGTTTAACCAGCAGCGTGACCGTCCACATCCCCAACATGCCCTGAAAAATCACGATTGCGACCAGCCAATACGGCAGGGTCGAGCGAAAGCCCGATGCGCGCGCGCGCCATGCACACGCGGCGATCGCGATAATAACGAGCCCCAAAACTGAGGCGAGATAGCGATGCGCCATCTCCTTCCATGCTTTGGGCACATCCACCGGGCGCTCGGGATACGCTTCATTTGCGACGGCAACGGCCTGTTCGCTTTGCGGTACAAGAACTTTTCCGTAGCACCCGGGCCAGTCCGGACAGCCCAAACCGGCGTCCGATAGACGCACGTACGCACCCAGAACAACGACAACAAAGGCAAGCAAAAACGCCACGCTGGTTAGCCTGTTAATGATGCGCATGCGTTTATCCGATTCGCGACGCTTTGAGTGCACGTTTGATGTCGCTGAGAACACCTTTGGGATCCTGCTCAGCGGAAAAGCGCATCATGACGTTACCGTGCGGGTCAACCAGGTACATGCTGTCGGGTTGTTCCGGCAAGTCCGCCTCCGCCTCCACAACCTGACCCAGCAGGCGACCATTCAACGGCGCTGCGAGCATGAGTTTTGGATAGTCATCCCCAACAAATCGACGAACGTCATCCAGCGACGACCCACTGACCAATCGTTGAAATCGATGCGATTGTTTGCCAAGCGAAATGTGAATCTGGCGCATGTGGTAGATGTTCTGTTCACACACGGCATCGCATGTCGAACCCGTGAAATAAACAAGGGTCCATTTACTCAGCATCCATTCACGATCAACGACCACATTGCGGGTCGCGTCATTCAGGGAAAAATCTTCGAGCGGGTACGCAGGTGAAATGATTTCGCCGTTGACCGAGACGGCGAATTCGCCACCGCTATTGTAGTGGCGATGCATGAGCGTCGCAGCCACCAGTGGGGCGACAAAAATGGCCAACAGAGCGAGCAATTTAAGTCGCCCATAACGCACGCTTTGGTTAGTAGTAGTTTCGTTCACGAGTGCTCTTCAGTCTCGACGTTTTTTACGTTAAGCGCGGCGTAGAGGATCAATAACAACAATAAAAAAGCCGCCCACTGTGCTGCATACGCATAGTGTTTTTCAGGCCCGAAAGCAATCGGTTGCCAATTATACTCAAGTACCAGCGGCGATTCCTTTTCTAGGATAACAATGCCTCGCATCAAATTCTGACTTAAAACACGGCCAAGTTCGGCGTAGTCATAGAACTGAATCCGGCGCGGCCAAACCTGCTCACCGGGGTCGAATAGTTCACCCTGGGCAACAGCTCTTCCCGGCACAACAAAAACACCTTCAATGCGCATCGATTTGCTTGCCTGCGCTTGCAGCGTCACATCGGGCAGATCTTCTCGGCTTGTACCCGCGGCAATCCATCCGCGATTCAGCAAAACGCTCTCATCTTTACTGACCGTGCAAGGCAGCAACACTTCGTATCCAACGCGTTGTTCGAATACCCGGTTGTCGAGCAAAAACTGTTTGTCGATTTGCAAGACGCACTCCAGCAATACATTTTGCAGGTGCAAGCCGGTTATATTTTCTGAGCCAGTTACCGAGACGGGTGCAACGTCTTTTGCGTTGTCGCGTTGCGCCAAAAGCGTTTCCTTGATCTCCGCGCGCTGCAACTGCCAATACGAAAGCCCGGCGAACAAAGGCGCGAGCACTAGAACCGCAAGCGTACTCCACAACCCCGGAGCGAATCGTTTTTTAGGCATCGCGGCAACCGACTGACAGGTGGTCTAATCCTATCGCAATAGTGCAATTCGCCACACCGGAGTATAATTGCCACTCCCATTCGGATACCCAAGCAATGCTTGTCAAACTTATCGTCGTCATCTTGTTGCTGGCAATTGTCGGCAGTTTGTTTTCCGGTTTGTATTTCCTGGTGAAAGATAAGGGCGAGACCAAACGGCTGGTTCACTCGCTAACCATCAGGATTGGTTTATCGGTTTTCGCGTTTATCGTACTGATGATCGCGGCATTGACTGGGGTGATCAAACCACACGGGTTCTAGTCCTAAGAAACGAAAAAGGCGCCGCTTTCTCAAGCTGCGCCTTTGTCCTGTTTGAGGACTGGCTTAGATCCAGTAAACAAACACGAACAACCCCAGCCAGACCACGTCAACAAAGTGCCAGTACCATGCAGCCGCCTCAAAAGCGAAGTGATTGGTGGGCGAGAAGTGCCCTTTCATGGCACGCAGCATCACCACAAGCAGAATGATCGCGCCCATCGAAACATGAAACCCGTGAAAGCCCGTCAACAAAAAGAAGGTGGACCCATAAATTCCCGAACTCAATTTAAGATTCAAGTCTTCGTAGGCGTGAATGTACTCCCAAGCCTGTAAACCCACAAAAATAAAACCCAGCGCAACAGTTGCAAACAACCACAGAATAAAAGGTTTGCGGTGATTTTCCTTGACCGCGTGGTGCGCCAGCGTGCAGGTGATCCCGCTGGTTAACAGTATGGCGGTGTTGATAGCAGGCAATCCCCAAGCACCCATAGCCTTGAACATACCGCCGAATTCTGCCGGGCCATTGTTCGGCCACACGTATTCCCAGGCGTTCCACAAGAACTCATTTGTCGCTGCGGCACCGCCTTCACCCACGCCGCCTATCCACGGGCCTGAAAGAATTCGCGCGTAGAACAGTGCACCAAAGAACGCGCCAAAGAACATGACCTCTGAGAAGATGAACCACATCATTCCCATACGAAACGAGGTGTCTACCTGCGAATCATAAGTCCCTGCTTCGCTTTCTTTTGCGACCAGCCCAAACCAGCCGAACATCATGATGATCAAGATCGCCACACCCGCCAGCAACATCGGTAAACCCAGATCGCCACCATTGAGCATCATGCCGAAACCGTAAAAGAACACCATTAGTCCGATGGATCCGATGATCGGCCATCGTGCTTCGTGCGGTACGTAATAAGAAGAGGCTGCACCCATCTTGTTTACCTCGTTAAATCAATATTTTTTTGAATCAGGATTCTGCCTGACTTTTTGAATTAAAAAATGTGTACGACAATGTTAAGCGCTTAACCGTTTTTGGCAATGCCGGGTCCACTACAAATGTCAGTGGCATATTCAGTTGTTCGTTAGCGGCGAATGTCTGCTGGCTGAAACAAAAACACTCCGTTTTATTGAAATAAAGCGACGCCTCGCGTGGCGCTACACTGGGCACCGCTTGACCAATTTTTTCCTTGTTGGCCAAATTGCGCGCGACATAATGCGTGGTGTACATCTTTCCGGGGCTTACTGTCATCGTAGTCACTTCGGGCTTAAACTCCCAACGCGCGCCCTGATTCAGATTGGCGACAAACTCAACGACCACCTCCCGATCCTGGTCGATGTCCAGAGCCTCCGCATCGCTCGCGTCGACCACGCCGGTTTTGCCATTGAGGCCGGTCACCTCGCACAGGATGTTGTAAATCGGCACCATCAGGTAGCCGAATCCGAACATCAACACAACGACGAGACTCAGCTTTTGCACGAGTTGCATGGTTGACTGCGGCGTATCGCTCATCCCGATACCTCTTAGATCACTATATGGTAGATCAGCGTACCCACGTAGATCGAGACCACCAAAACACCAAGTGTAATCGGCAGCACCAACGAACGTGGACGCGCCGATTCGGTAATGTTTTCGGTCGAATCACTCACGTGACTATTTGATCACCGGGGGTGTTGAAAATGTGTGATACGGAGCGGGCGATGGAATAGTCCACTCGAGACCCTCTGCGCCATCCCACACCTGATCTGTTGCTTTTTCCCCACTTCTGATCGCCTTGACGACAACGTAAACAAACAAGAGCTGTGCAAACCCGAACCCGAAAGCACCAATGGTGGCGATTGCATTCCAATCAGCAAACTGCATGTGGTAGTCCGGAATACGGCGCGGCATGCCCGCAAGACCCACAAAGTGCATCGGGAAGAACAACAGGTTCACAAAGATGGTGGACAGCCAGAAGTGCCACTTGCCGAGCGTTTCATCGTACATATTGCCGCACCACTTTGGCAGCCAATAGTAGACCGAGCCGATAATGCCATAGACAGCACCGGGCACTAACACGTAGTGGAAATGCGCCACGATAAAGTAAGTATCGTGATACTGGATATCAACTGGGGTGATCGCCATCATCAACCCGGAGAACCCGCCAAAGGTAAACATCACCACGAAGCCCACCGCAAACAGCATAGGCGTTTCAAAGGTCAGCGAACCGCGCCACATGGTCGAGATCCAGTTGAACACCTTCACACCCGTCGGTACCGCAATCATCATCGTGCTGAACATAAAGAACAGTTCACCCGCCAGCGGCATACCCACCGTAAACATGTGGTGCGCCCATACGATGAATGACAGGAACGCGATGGAGGCCGTCGCGTAAACCATCGAGTCGTAGCCAAACAACTTCTTGCGGGAAAAGGTGGGGATAATCTGCGAGACCACGCCGAATGACGGCAGAATCAAGATATACACCTCAGGGTGTGCAAAGAACCAGAAGATGTGCTGATACATCACTGGATCGCCGCCCCCCGCAGCGCTAAAGAAGCTGGTTTCGAAGAAGCGGTCGGTCAACAGCATGGTGACCGCTCCGGCGAACACCGGAATTGTCGCGATCAACAGGAAAGCCGTGATAACCCATGTCCAGACGAACAGCGGCATTTTCATTAACGCCATCCCCGGCGCTCGCATGTTGAACACGGTCGCCACAATGTTGATCGATCCCATCACGGACGAGATGCCCATAAAATGGATCGAGAAAATCGTAAACGCAAAGCCCGTTCCGCCCTGCAGCGAGAGCGGTGGATAGAGCGTCCATCCTGCGGCGGGGCCGCCACTGTCCATAAACAGCGTGCTGAGCAACATTGTGAATGCAAACGGCATGATCCAGAACGACCAGTTGTTCAAGCGTGGTAACGCCATATCGGGCGCTCCGATCATCATCGGAATCATCCAGTTTGCCAGACCAACAGTGGCCGGCATCACGACGCCGAAGACCATTACCAGAGCATGCATCGTGGTCATCTGGTTGAAGAAGCCGGGATTGGTAATCTGCATGCCTGGCTCGAAAAGCTCGGCTCGAATCACCAGAGCCATCGCCCCGCCGATAAAAAACATCAGCAGGCTGAACCACAGGTACATCGTCCCTATGTCTTTGTGGTTGGTGCTGTAAACCCAGCGTCGCCAGCCTTTTACGGGGCCGTGATCGTCATGCTCGTCGTGGTGCTCATGATCAGCAGTCGTTGCAGTCATGTTTTGCTCCTCGTTTTAACCTTAATCTCTATTCAATCGGGCGGCGGCTTATCGAATCGCTGCCACGTCGGTCGGCTGGATCGCGTCCCCGACACTGTTCCCAAGCGCGTTACGCTGGTAGGTGACGACAGCGGCAAGCTCGATGTCGCTCAGCTGTTGTCCATATGCCGCCATCGCGGTGCCTACGACTCCGTTTATCACTAACGCCGCGTGCTCACTGGCATCACCCGTCGCGATCGGACTACCGGTAATTGCCGGGAAAGCGCCCGGAATACCCTGACCACCCGCCTGGTGGCACGCGATGCAGTTGGTGTTGTAAACGCCCTCACCTCGGGCTATCAGCTCTTCGGTTTCCCAGTGTTGCGCGCTGGCCATCGCATCTTCTTCGACGCCCGCTTTTTGCGCAGCCAGCCACGCGTCAAATTCTTCCTGTGGCAGTGCTTCGACGACGATCGGCATAAAGCCGTGGTCTCGACCGCAGAGCTCCGCGCACTTGCCGCGATATGTTCCAGGCTCATCGATTCGCGCCCAGTTTTCATTGATAAAGCCGGGAACCGCGTCTTTTTTCACCGCCAAATCTTGAACCCACCAGGAGTGAATCACGTCAGATGAGGTGTGCAAAAAGCGAATTTTCTGACCGACCGGAACGACCAAAGGCTTGTCGACATCCTTGAGATAATGCGGAAACTGGCTCACGTCGATGCCTGAGCCTGTCTGCCGCGCGGCGTTGTGCTCGTGATTGAGCACGCTGAAAAACCCCACGTCTTCGCCAATGTATTCGTAATGCCATTTCCATTGGTATCCGGTGACCTTTATCGTCATATCGGCGTCGCCGGTTTGCTCCATCGTGACCAACACTTTGGCGGCTGGCACCGCCATGGCAACAAGGATCAGAAACGGAATAATCGTCCAGATGATTTCCACCGTCGTACTTTCGTGAAAGTTTGCCGGGACAGGATTTTTTGATTTGCGGTGAAAGATGACAGACCAGAACAACACGCCGAAAACACCGACCGCGATCACGCAACAGATCCAGAAGATCAGCATGTGCAAGCCGTAAACGTCGCGGCTGATTTCCGTGACGCCTACAGGAAGATTTATCGGGAACGGGTACTCCTCGGTTTTCGCGCTGACCGACAGGGCAGCCATCAATCCCATCAGTACAGCGGGGATTCGCATCCACAAGTTCCCGCGTATCTTGCGCCGGGAAAAAGTTGAGCCTGTCATTCGTTACTCCACTTCAAGTCTTTAATTTTCTCTCGGTAATGCGCGCAGCGTCCTGAATCTATCAGGCACCTCGTTGAGTTACGGGTTCAATCAACCAACTCACGTAATTGCCGCGCCAGCTTGCCTTTTTCATCGCGTCCCAGACATCGACCTACGGGCTGGATGCGCCCCCCCATGTCCAGGTTTAGTTCGCCGACGAAAAATTCGTTTTCGGGTTGTCGATATTTGACGCGGGTTTCCCCCCGAGCCGCGACAACCCGTTCGCGTGGTGTTTTCACACCTCGCTCCAGCGTCACATCAGACGCTGTTACAGTAATCACTTCTTTCTCTTGCAGTCCTTTCAAGCACGCGTAAAGCCCTGCGCTGAGAAGCGCTATTTCCAGTCCCACAAATGGAAAAACCAGCCACAGACCTTGTACGGCGAAACCGGTTGCGATTAGCAAGCCGATACTCGCAAAAACCGCGACCAGAATTACATTGTCTCGCCAACTCATGGCTTGGTTGCCCTGAATGACAACCCAGCGTCGCCCGTTAGATTTGTCGCTGTCAGTGGTTAACATAATCCCACTTTAGTTTAGTCAAAACGCGCGCACGCAAAGCCGTTTTCATTGGAGCAGCATCGTACCCCAGTGGCATGCATAGCTCAATACGACTTTGTGCCAAGTACTTGATTATCGTAAACCTCTATTTATAGACCTATTTAAATCGTTTGTGACGATTACCGGGGTACTTCAGCGAATCGATCGATACATACGCCTCGCCGTCTGCTGACCCGTATGACGGGGCCTGGCCCGCCCATCCATGACCGTAGACGACCTCAACCGTCGCGATGAGACGGCCTTCGTCTTGCGCGTAATTGTCACTGAGCCGTGAGCGGGATAGCCCTTTATTTGCACCGCGCTGTCGGCCGCTGAATACATTCTGCGACCCGCTGTTGCGCAGGTCGCGTAGAAGGTCTGGCAGCCCTTTGTAAGCCAGTCGAAGTAACTCCACATCCATCACCGGGTTGGCAATTCCGTTGCGCACCAGCGCATCGCCGATGTCGTGCATATCGATAAATGTGTGTACGTGATCGAAGCTACCGCCGATCAGTCGCATTGCCGCGCGCAATTCTTTGAGCGTATCGGGCCCCAAACCGGAAAAAAGTAACGCGCCCTCGGGTCGCAGTACGCGTGACACCTCGGACCACACAGGGTCTGCGTGGGGGCACCATGGCAGCAAAAGATTCGAAAAGACCAAATCGACGCTGTTTTCTGCCAGCGGCAGTGCATTCGCATCAGCGCACGCAAG
The DNA here is from genome assembly GCA_039029275.1 of Pseudomonadota bacterium. Lineage (GTDB taxonomy): Bacteria > Pseudomonadota > Gammaproteobacteria > JBCCGL01 > JBCCGL01 > JBCCGL01. Next base: position 340,678 of record JBCCGL010000004.1, read on the forward strand.
GCTTGGCCGCCTCCACCACTTCTTGCGTTTTTTCGCCTGCGCGAGCATGCCCTCGGATGCGTCCATCCCGATCACATCAGCGGATTTGTATCGATCGCGCAGAATCGCCATCTCGCGTCCTGTGCCACAGCCGAGATCAAGCACGACCTTTGGTTCAATTCGCAGGTAATCGAGACGCTCAATCAGCCGTCGGCCTATTTCCTGTTGCGCGACGGCGTACTCATCGTATCTCGTGGCCGCCCGGTCGAACGTTTTGCGTACGGCATCGAGGGAAATCTCGAACAACTCACTCATTCACAAACCGAAACATTCTTGCAACTCACTTTCTAAGTTTTTGCATAAGCCGATACAATGGCTTAAAACGAAACAGAATCAACCCTATGTCACCCGATTTGCTCTTCAGTGCTGGCGCGCTCGTGTTCGGCTACGTGCTTGGGTCGCTCTCGGCCGCGATCATAACCTGCAAACTCATGGGGCTGCCCGACCCTCGTACCACCGGCTCAAACAACCCCGGCACCACAAATGTCTTGCGCTCGGGTGGAAAAAAAGCCGCAGCGATCACGCTGCTCGGAGATTTGCTCAAAGGTGTCATCGCAGTGATTGTGGTCGGCTTTGTCGATGGTAACCCGACCGCGATGGCGCTTGCTGGATTCGGTGCATTCCTCGGGCACCTCTACCCTGTGTTTTTTCGCTTTCAAGGAGGCAAAGGTGTGGCGACGGCACTCGGCGCATTGCTGGCTCTGTCCTGGATATCAGGATTGCTTGCAATCGCGACATGGCTGGCAATGAGTCTGTGTTTTCGGATCTCGTCGCTCGCTGCCCTCACGACGTTCGCACTCGCACCTTTGTATCTTTGGATGCGTGGAGTTGACGTTTTTACGATTGGCGTTTTTGTTCTTGTTGCGATGCTTTTGGCGTGGCGCCATCGCAATAACATCAAGAATTTAATGGCTGGCACGGAACCTAAAATAGGCGAGAAGAAGAAAACGTAAGCGCATTCTTCCGAGTGAGCCGACAAGACCATCAATCAACGCGTGTTTGATCGCGGACTGGACGCCAATGCGCCTGCGCAGCCTTTTCCCGGATGACTAGCTGAATTCGCCGAACAGTTTCACGCATCACTGCCGTCATTGGTTTGTTTGTCGCGGTGATCATCGAGAGCGTGCGCGTCAGGTTTGGATTGACTATTCGCACGGCTGCGAGCGATTCGCGCGCGCGCAGTTGCGTGATAATGCTGTACGGCAAGATCGAAAAACCGGCTCCCTGCGCCAACAGCTCCAGCATTGCGTTATTCGCATCTATTTCGATCTGCACATTCGGCGTAATGTCGAGTGATGCGAAGCCGTGGTCGATCAGCGATCGAAACCCGCCGGGCAAAGCGTTCAATACCAACGGTATGCCTGCTGTTTCGGCCAGGCTGACCTCACTTTGTTGCAAAAGCTTCGCCGATTTGAGGCCAATCAGGTAAAGGTCTTCTCGAAATAAGGCAAACGCCGCTTGCGCGGGCGTCGGATGGGTATCGGCGACGATGCCGATATCGATGGATCCCGCGGCAAGCATTCTTGGAATTTCCGTACTTTGCGAGACAATAGTGCGAAGCCGCACCCCGTCGTGATCGTCGCGCATGCCCTGTACCAGCGGCGCAAACAGGACGCCACCAACGCTGTCTGGAGCGGCGATACTGATGTTGCCAATCAGCAACCCTGTGGATGCGCGCGCATCGTCTATCGCCCGATCGTGGAAGTGAATCGCGTTGACAGCGTTCTCGTGAAAGTGAACGCCTGCGGTTGTCAGCGCCATCCCTGTGCTAAACCGATCAAACATTGGCACGCCGATCTCGCGCTCCAGACGGGAAATCAATCGACTGACCGAAGGCTGCGGGAGATTGAGCGCCAGCGCCGCCTGAGTGATGCTGCCGCTTCGAACTATCGCATCAAACACCCGAAGCTGGTGAATCGTCAGGTTTGATTTGGATGTCATCGCTGCCTTTGCCGCTGGCGACATTAAAGGTATGGTATTTGTTTATATGCATACCACAAATAGCATGAAAAATATATCGTCGGCAGCAATACCCACGCGACCGTTGCTTCTGTAGTTTGGAAGGTCCAGCAAGCCTCAGACGGGTACAGGCGTGGCGACCACAAGAATAGACATATCGTCAGTCGAACAAAGCGACTCGAGCTTAACCATCGGCTGGTCAAACGGTCAGTTCAGCGTGTTTCACTACATATGGCTGCGCGATTGCTGTTATTGCGAGCATTGCGGCGACTGCTATTCCAGTCTGCGGCGATATGTCCCCGGCTTGGACACACTAAGACCCCGCCCTGTTTCATTGTCGTGGAGCGAATCCGCGCTGCAGATAACCTGGGATGTGAAAAACCACCGCTCGACCTATGCACCGGACTGGCTGTACGCCAATCGATACGACACGGAGGCGCGCGAGGCACGACGCGCGATAACGCGCACGTGGGACAGCACGACGGACTTATCCGACACCTATTTTGATTTTTCTGATACAGATCGCGATGGAGCCGCACGGCTTGCTCTGCACGAACACATCATCTCAAACGGATTTGCTATCGTCCGCGGCGGGCCGGCCAAAGCGGACGGTGTTTTAACTTTTGCAGAACTTGTCGGCGAAGTCACCCAGTCGGCGTACGGGGCGGTGTTCGATCTAAAACCGGGCAGCGCCGCTGGCACTGCGGGCACCACCTTGATGCCCGTGCCGCCGCATTCAGACGAAGCATTTGCCTACGCGCCGCCGGGTATCGAAGTACTGGCGTGTATTCGCCCGGCCGATACCGGTGGTGACTCAATCCTTGTAGACGGGGTTGGCATTGCACACAAACTGCGCGCGCAAAATCCTGAATCCTTCCAGCTGCTGGCGCAGTGGAATCATCATTATGTGCGTTTCCACCCGGGCAAATTGAACCAGCACGCGTATGCACCGATTATCGCGCTGGACGACGATGGTGAGGTGTCCGGGATCCGGTTACACACTCGCGCTTCCGCACCATTGGATTTGCCCGAGGACATCATGGAGGACTATCTCATCGCCTATCACCGGCTTTGCGCACTGATGATGGCGCCTGAAAATCAACTCCATTTAAAACTGGATGCGGGTGACGCCATCATCTTTGACAATCATCGCGCTTTACATGCGCGCACGGAATTTTCGGATCGTCAGAGACATCTTCAAATCTGTGGCGTGCCACGCGAAAAATTTCACGAATCGTTTCGCCTGTTGGCGCAACAACTTGGTGAAGAAGATACTTCGAACCTCGTTCTAAGAGCGGGAGCCTGTCGTTGATGCGCTCGTCAATGGGGCGCGGAATCGCACATTGCTCTCCCACGCCCCAACGCATTTCTTGTGTCTTTTAAATCAACTAGTTATCGATCACACCTACGGCACCCAAAAACTGAACAACCGAATCCGAGGGTGTAATCAGAATATCCGGCTGAGGCCCCGTTATAGGCACAGTCAGCGCCAGGTCTGCCTCAAAACGCGAACATATGAAGGTTCCTTCGGGATAAAACAATCGGCCGCCTACCTGATCGGGTTCTTCAGGCACGGCGGTGATCGTCACAAAGCACTCGACCCCGTTAAAGAACCCACCCCGGTCGGGCGTAGCGTTGAGCGGTAGAATCAGACGCACATCTGCCGCTTGATCTGCCGCGACCATCGGGATTGCGCCCGTGCCATTAACGTCGATGGTGATTTGCATCTGACCGTCGTTGGGATCACCTGGGTCGTCTACTTGAAACGCAATGCTGTACCCCTCACCCATTCCTAATCCACCGCAAGCGGTCTCGCTATTCGTTTCATTAAAAGCGGTGACAGTTGGTTCGGGTTCGATACCGGTGAAAGATCCGATAAAGTACGCACCATCGCTGAAGCTGCTATCGATGCAACCGGTGCTGCCTCCACCGGACGATGAACCGCCGCTTGATGAACTTCCACTACTTGAAGATCCACCTCCCGACGATGAACTGCTATCCCCCTCGTCGTCGTCATCTCCACCTCCACCGCCGCCGCACGCTATCAAAACGGCGCTAAACATGAGGGCAAGTAACAACTTAGGGCTTTGAAGTGTGTATAACCTGTACCACGAAATCACTTTTTGCCTCCTTATTTTTTCAGTGTTTTAGTTCACCTCAATGCGACGAAGTCGAACTGAGATGCCGTCCAATGCTACTAAAAACACGATTCCGTGTCGTTGCGCTAGTGGCCTTTTAATAGTGTGAATGTTTCACAATTCGGGTGGCGCAAAAACGCGATCTGATAAGTGTTTGATTTTGTTAGTCGTGTTGCTGTGTCTTCTTGATACGATAAATTACGATGCACGTGTCGCTATCGTCAGGCGCCCCACTTTTCAACCAAACCCTCCACTCGCTTTGCAAACTCCGCCTGTTTATATTCGTGAAAAATTGACCAGGAACAAAACGTGTTCGGATCGGTAACTCGATGTGGAAATAAAATTCCGTTGAGGTGATCGTACTCGTGTTGCCACGTACACGCGGAATAGCCTCGAATTTCCCGTTCGACTTTATTGCCATCGCGGTCGTAATAAACAACCGCAATTTCACAGTGCCGCGCTACTTCTGCGCGAATTTCAGGAATCGACAAACACCCTTCATTAGACTGAAATGTTTCGTCGGTTAAAAATCTAAGTTCAGGATTAATCACAACTGTTAGGGGTATCTTTGGTTTGTACGGGTAGCGCGGATTGTCTTCCACTTCGATAGTGAACAGTCGCCTCGAAATGCCAACCTGATTTGCAGCGATTCCGGCACCATTGGCGTCGCGCATTGTATCGATCATGTCGTCAATCCAACCCTGAACCTCATCTGACTGGATTGCGTTTACATCAACTTCATCGGCGCGCGTTGCAAGAACCGGATGACCAATTTGTAGAATTTCGCGAATTGCCACTAGCTTTCAACCTCAGATTGATTTCTTTCGATGTAGGCGTTCGCCCACTCGCCGAATGTATTATTCAAAATTAATTTTGAAATCGCTTCAAGATCGGGTTGAAAGTACCGATCGTGATCCCAGTATGCTGCGACCTTGCGGATGTCGGCCCAGTAACCTTCGAGTGAAACATTCGATTTTAACGGACGTCGCAGTTCAATGCCCTGACACGCTGCCAACAGCTCAACCGCAACGATGTATCGCGTATTTAAATTCATATCGGTTAATCGACGGGCCGCGAAGGTCGCCATACTGACGTGATCTTCCTGGTTAGCGGAGGTGGGTAAACTGTCAACACTTGCTGGGTGCGCAAGACTTTTATTTTCGCTGGCCAGTGCAGCGGCGGTGACCTGAGCGATCATAAAGCCACTGTTGACACCCGCATCCTCTACGAGAAAAGGCGGTAGCTGACTCATATTGGAATCAAGCAAAAGCGCCATGCGGCGCTCGGACAACGCGCCTATCTCTGCAACCGCGAGCGCGATGTTGTCGGCCGCAAATGCAACGGGTTGTGCGTGGAAGTTACCGCCGGAGAGAATATCGCCTTCATCGGTAAACACGAGCGGATTATCCGACACCGCATTGGCTTCGATTTCAATTGTGTGCGCGGCGTTTTGCAACTGATCCAGGCACGCACCCATCACCTGCGGCTGACACCGTAACGAGTATGGATCCTGCACCTTATCGCACTCTGCATGCGAATCGGCAATTTCGCTTGGTTCCAACAGGGCTCGATAAATCGCGCCGGCCTCGATTTGTCCGGGCTGGCCGCGAACAGATTGAATGCGTGAGTCAAACGGAACCCGACTTGCAAGCGCGGCTTCGACCGTCAAGCTGCCCGCAACAAACGCCGCATTGATATTTTGCTCCGCCTCGAATAGCCCTTTCAGCGCGAGTGCAGTGGACACTTGCGTACCGTTGAGCAAAGCCAGGCCTTCTTTTGCTTCCAACTGCAGCGGCGACAACCTGGCACGCTCGAACGCAGAATGACTTTCAAACAGCTCGCCGTCTATGCGTACTTTGCCTTCGCCGATAATGGGCAAACTAAGGTGCGCCAGCGGCGCCAGATCCCCCGATGCACCGACTGAGCCTTTTGCGGGAATAGCGGGATAAATCCGCTGGTTGAACATTGAAACCAACAACTCAATCACGTCGCGACGAATACCGGATACGCCTTGAGCAAGCGCGTTTATTTTCAGCAATAGAATTAACCGGACAGTTGCATCATCGAGATACTCACCAACGCCGGTTGCGTGCGACAGGATCAGATTGTGCTGCAGCTCCTGCAACAAATCAGCATCGATATGCTTTTGCGCGAGTCGACCAAAACCGGTGTTGACACCATAAACGATGTCACCGCCGTCAACTTTTTCGCGGATCAACGCCTGCGCGGTTTCTACCGTTTTCCATGCTGAGGCAGAAATCGAGAGCGCGGCGTTGTCAAAATAGACGCTGCGTAACTGCGCCAGAGTCAACCCGCCAGGTTCGAGTATTAAGTTTTCCATCACGCTAACTTCTTAGCTCGCGCAGCGTTTTACGGAATGCCGCGTTAACACGCGATTCATCTTTGTGCACACCGTTTTGCACAACACGCTCTCCGCCGACATAAACGTCGCGCACCGTGTTCTCGTTACCGGAAAAAATCCAGCTGTCCAGAATGTCATCGCCTCTGCGTTCGTACAGCAACGGATTATCTGTATCCAGCACAACGAAATCTGCTCGCTTGCCAATTTCGATCGCGCCGCTGTTGTGTCCGCAGGCTCGCGCGCCACCGGCAATGGCGCGATCAAAAAGATTTCGTCCCGTGCTGCGATTTGACCCACCTGCGAGTTGATTGCGCGAGCGGTGAACCAATCGTTGCCCGTATTCAAACCAACGCAGCTCTTCTGTTGGTGATATCGAGATGTGACTATCGGAGCCGATGCCCAGCACGCCGTTGTCTTTAAGGAATTCGGTTGCGTTAAAAAATCCGTCGCCCAGATTGCCCTCAGTGGTCGGGCACAAGCCAGCCACAGCGCCGCTCAGGGCCAGACGCGAGGTTTCATCTGCATTCATATGCGTGGCGTGGATCAAACACCAGTTTTTGTCGACGGGAAAATTATCGTAAAGATACTCGACCGGGCGCGCGCCCGACCAGGCAACGCAGTCGTCGACCTCTTTGGTTTGTTCCGCGATATGAATATGCACCGGCAAGGACACGCGATTGGCGAATTCATCCAATACTTCGCTGAACGATTCTTCAGTGACAGCGCGCAGTGAATGAGCGGCGATGCCGGTCACAACATTTGGATCGTCACCGCTGGCGCGCTTCAATTCATCGACGATGCGCAGGAACGCCTCGGGATCATTGGCAAAGCGACGTTGCTGATCCGCCACCGGCTTTCCGCCAAAACCTCCGAACTGGTAGTGCACTGGCAAATTCGTGATTCCGATACCAACATCTTTCGCAGCAGACAAGGTTGCGAGCGACATCTCGGCGATATTCGCGTAAGCCGCGCCGTTTTGTTGATGATGTAAATATTGAAACTCAGCCACGCGCGTGTACCCGGCCTTGAGCATTTCAAGGTAAAGCTGTGAGGCGATAGCGTGGAGGTGATGCGGCTCGATGGCGTCGAGAAATCCGTACATGGTGGTGCGCCACGTCCAGAAGCTGTCAGCCGAATCGCCGGACTTTTCCGCAAGCCCGGCCATGGCGCGCTGGTGCGCGTGCGAATGCAGATTCGAAATACCCGGCAGCAGGCAACCCGCGTCAGCGCCACCAACGCCTTTCTCAATCGACTCTGTGTTGCCTTCGTCATTGACATGGACGACAACATCGTCTGCCCATCCGTCTGGCAACAGCGCGTGTTTATAATGAATTCGCGTCATATGACGAGTCTCAAAAGTACCGGCGCATACTAATTGACTATACTTGTATATACAAGCTGACAACGGCAGTGCAAACATCCAACTCGTCCACACCGACGCTTAGAAATCGCGTGCGTCTGCGCAAAAAGCCAGTACCGCGATTCCTACATCGTCACTGTCGCCGACCTTGTCAGCCCTAACGGTATTGGATCAGGTTGGAAATTGATAGCGCATCAATGGAGGCGGAGGGCTTTGAATAAACCACTTTGCGACTTCGGCGGGGTCAAGATTCTCCTTGCGCGGATCGTCCTCAAAACACATACCGCAATGCGTGCCCGTGGTTCCGTACTCAATCATGCGCAAGGGCCAACTGCCGCCGCCGCCGGACCAGATCGTGTTTTCGAGTTGATCGAAAACGATCATGTCGTACTCGAAAAAGAAGCGTTCGTTCTCTTTGACGAAGGGTGATTGCTCAAGCTCCTTTACCAACGGCGGATGCGGACAATATATGTGCATACACGCGTTCTCACCGAAACGTGTCTGCTCGATCCAGCGCGCCTTGAGCGATGCGTCATCCTGCAGCTCGGCGAGTGTCGGATATTCTTTTCGGCAACACTCCCCGCGCTCAATGCCGTGGATCATCTTGGGAGGAACGACAACCACCGTCTTGTTGCAGTATTCACTGTTGTCGATTTGATCCAACGGAAACGCGTTGTCTTTGCTGCGTGGCATCCACAGGGTGTTGAGATGTGTATTGCCTGTTTCGCACTTGCCGAGAGGTCGGCTGAACGCCCAGTTCTGGCCGTGGGTGTGATAGAGGGTAGTGCGCCCTTCCAGAAAATAGGGCTGGGTGACAAAGATTGGCCTCACCAGTGACGGGACGTCGACTTTGCGAAGCAGGATTCGTCCGTAGGGTTGTTTCGCAAAGGTAGGCAGCACAGTCCACATCCACGCGACTTCGTGGACATGCGCCTTCGCGGCCCGATCCATAATGGCAGCCACACATTCCGGGTCAAAATCCTTAAAACACACATCGCTTTCGAGTTGCTCCGCCATGAGGTCAAGGTGAGCCGTATCAACAAGCCCGTGGTTGGCGTTAAGATCTCGCGCGTGAAGCGTGATGCCGTTGATTATTCGGGCGTAAGCAAGGGTTGAGCACCGATCTCCGACCTGCGTAACGCGCTGCCATTGAATAAATAAAAGACTGGTGGCTTCAAAAAGTCGATTCAGTGTGTCTTGGGCTTGATCCGCATTGACGATTTTGGACGCAATGCACATCGCCTCCACATCAATGCCAACGTCTCGCGCCTCGATCAGGATTTCCTGCATGCGGCGCAACACGTCTTTTGACGCCGTTCTGGGGCCGATATCGAATTCTTTCGTTGGGAGGGTAATCGAACTCATTCGCACCAATCTTTAGTTAATTTATCAACCGCAACTCGCATGAGAATGAACATTCAGCGCTCTGAGTATAGCCATTGTGCGTCGTGACGAGAAAGCAGTTGGCCGAGTTAAACCGTCACTATTTGACGTCAATGTCGACGTGCGCACATTAAGTCGAGCACCATGATCGACCTACGACAAATTTCATCTACTTTTGTGACCGCTGATCGTTACACCAGCGTCCAGCACTGGCAGTCAGTGGCGTGTCGACTGAGCGCGTTCAGGAATCAGCCCATGCGGCGAAAACCTGAGAACTAACAGAAGAATAAGACCCATGGTTATCGGGCGCATATAGATCGCGCTGTCGATAAGGTGCAATCGCAGGGCATTGTCTGCTGCCATTCCCGCAGTGATCACTTCAACCATCCACAAACCGATCGGTTCCGCCTCTACCCACGCGAACCAGACCAAAAAACCGCCCAGCACAGAGCCAAAGTTATTGCCAGAGCCACCCACAATTACCATCACCCAGATCAGGAACGTGAAGCGCAGCGGCTGGTACGAAACCGGTGTGAACTGCCCATCCAGCGTCGTCAGCATCGCACCCGCGATTCCAATTACGGCGGAGCCGAGCACAAACACTTCGAGATGCCGACCTTTAACGTCCTTACCCATCGCCTCGGCGGCATCCTCGTTGTCGCGGATCGCCCGCATCATGCGACCCCAGGGCGAGTTCAATGCACGCTCAGCCAAAAACATCACAACCAACAGCACCGCGAGAAACAAAGCTCCGTAGCAGAGCTTCACGTATATTGAGGCAAACTCCTGAACGCTGACGCCAATGTTGTTCGCCATATCGATGAACCACGCGGTTTCCTGCAAATCAACCTCATAGGGCGTCGGGCGCGGCAATCCGTTTACGTTTTTCACACCGCGCGTCAACCAGTCCTCATTCTTCAGAACCGCGACAATAATTTCAGAGATTCCAAGCGTGGCGATGGCCAGATAATCCGCGCGCAAGCCGAGCGACACGCGACCGACGACCCACGCCGCACCCGCCGCGAGCAGCCCGCCGACGGGCCAGGACAGGATGATCGGCAGCCCCATTCCACCGAGATAACCGGTTCTGGCGGGTTCAACCTGCTCGATTGCATCCACCGCTGGGCTGAGAAAAATGCGGAAAAACACGTAGCCGACCACCGCGACCGCCGCCGCAGCCAAACCGGCGACAAATACGTATCCACGATTGTGTAGATAGCGGTACAAAAACAGGCAGGATGCGACCGTTATCAGCACCGCAATAAATGCCGTGATGACGCCACCGCCGCCAACCGCCCAGGTTTCCTGCACTGGCGGCATCGAGACCAGCACCGCTGCCAACCCGCCGAGCGCGGCAAAGCCCATAACCCCCGCGTTGAATAACCCGGCGTAGCCCCACTGGATATTAAGGCCCAGCGACATGATCGCGGAGATGATGCACAGATTGACGATCGTCAACGCCAGCGACCAGCTCTGCAAAACCCCGACGCCGACTAACACCAGCGCCATCGCGGCGTACAGCAGGTTTCTTCGGTTGGCGAGCGAGTTCATAGGGTTTTACCCGCGAATATTCCGGTCGGCCGCACCAACAACACCACGACCAGAATCATGAATGAAACCGCGAATTTGTAATCCGTGCCGAGCAATTGCGCGAGCCCCTCAGGTGCCCAATCCATTGGCAGGATATACCCCAAAAATTTCTTGTAGGCGTAGGTCAATGTGACCTCTGAAAACGCAATCACAAACCCACCGACAATCGCACCCACCGGACTGCCGATTCCCCCGACGATCGCAGAAGCAAATATCGGCAGAAGTAATTGCAGGTAGGTGAACGGTTTGTAAATTTTGTCCAAGCCGTAGAGCGTGCCGGCCACCACAGCCAGTGCGCCGGATAAAATCCACGCGTACATCACCACGCGATCCGGATTAACACCCGACAGCAAGGCAAGGTCTTCGTTGTCCGAGTGCGCTCGCATTGACTTACCGGTACGTGTTTTGTTGAGAAACCAGAACAAGGCGATCACGCAGATCACCGCCGCGACAATCGAAATCGATTGCGAGACTTTTAACGCCAAACCTTCGGATAGGCCGGTCGAATTTTTAAAGTCACGCACGCTGAAAATAAATCGCGCACCGTCGTGCACGCGTTGGTCGGTCGGACCGATAATAAAACGGATGACGCCATTGAACAGGAACATCACTCCGGTCGATGCAATCAATAGGATAACCGGCGGCGAGCGTTTAACGCGGTAGTAGCGAAACACCGAGCGATCCACCAGCAGCACAATGACCACGGTAATAACGATTGCAAACGGCAGCGCGAGCAACACCGTCGGCAGCGGCGCAATGCCCACGCCCATACTTTGCAATCCCCACATCACCAGAATCGCGACCATTGTGCCGAACGACATGATCTCGCCGTGCGCAAAATTGGAAAATCGCAAAATTCCGTAAACCAGGGTTACGCCGAGCGCGCCGAGTGCGAGCTGACTGCCGTAGGCGAGCGCTGGCACCCCGACAAAGTTGGCGAACAGCACGATAGCGTTAAGAAAATCGGTCATTGCAGCGCGTCGTTAGAGTTATCCACCGAGAAATGCACGGCGCACTTCCGGATCGTTCAGCAGAACCTCGCCGGTATCGGTGTAGCGGTTCGCACCCTGAACCAGCACGTACCCTTTGTCTGCTATGTTTAGTGCCTGCTTGGCGTTTTGCTCGACCATCAATATCGCGATGCCGGTGCGCGCAATTTCAATGATGCGATCGAATAGTTCGTCCATCACAATTGGCGAAACACCTGCGGTGGGCTCGTCGAGCATCAAAATTTGCGGCTTGGTCATCAAGGCCCGGCCGACCGCAACCTGCTGACGCTGTCCGCCGGAAAGCTCTCCGGCCGGCTGGCGGCGTTTTTCCTTCAGAATCGGGAACAACTCAAACACCTGTTCCATCGTCTCGGCGATATCGTCGTCGCGAATAAACGCACCCATCTCCAGATTTTCCTCGACCGACATCGAGGTAAAAACATTGCGTGTCTGCGGAACAAACGCCATACCCTCGCGCACCCGCGCCTGCGGAGGCAAAGCAGAGATATCTCGACCGTTCATGAGCACGCTTCCCTCGCGCAAGGGCAACATGCCGAATACGGCTTTCATCGCAGTGGATTTGCCCGCCCCGTTGGGGCCAACGATGACCGCAATCTCACCTGCATCGACCCCAATTGTGCAGCTGTGCAGCACATCCGCGCCGCCGTATCCACCGGTCATTGATTCACCGATCAACGCGCTCATTCGGCCACCTCTGATTTGGCGCGATTTTTAAGACCGGTGCCGAGGTAGGCCTCGATCACCTGTTCGTTGGCCATGACCTCTTCGGCCGCACCCTCGCACAGGACTTTACCCTCGGCCATGACGACAACCGGATCGCAAATTTTGGCGATCATGTCCATGTCGTGCTCGATCACGCAAAAGGTGTAACCGCGCTCCTGCTGCAAGCGGCGAATCGAGTCTGTAATCGTGCCCAGCAAGGTGCGATTGACGCCCGCACCAACCTCGTCGAGAAACACAATTTTGGCATCGACCATCATGGTGCGGCCAAGTTCGAGCAGCTTTTTCTGCCCGCCAGAAAGGTTGCCAGCAAGCTCATCGGCGACGTGTCCGATTTCCAGAAACTCAATGACTTCGTCGGCTTTGGCGCGCACGCGCTCTTCTTCATGCCGCACCAGGGAAGGTTTAGTCCACGCCGAAATCAGGGATTCGCCGGATTGATTTCCCGGCACCATCATCAGGTTTTCGCGCACCGTCAGGGACGCAAATTCGTGCGCGATCTGGAAGGTTCGCAAGAGACCGCGACCAAACAGCTCGTGCGGGGTGAGACCGGTTATATCGTCACCGTCGAGGCGCACGTGCCCTGACGTCGGTCGATAGTGCCCGGCGATGACATTAAAAAGGGTCGTTTTTCCGGCCCCGTTGGGACCGATTAAGCCGGTGATCGATCCTTTGGCGATTGAGAACGACGCCCCGTCGACAGCGCGAATACCACCAAAGCGAAGGTGTACGTCGTCAATATCTATCAAGGAATTTAACCGGGCGTCTGCGAGGCAAAAGTGCTCCAGGCATCAGGTCGATGCCCGGAGCTGTTCGTACGTCGTCAGAGTAGACTAACGGAATCGGACGACCATTTCCTTACCGCCGTCGTACTTAACCTCACGGTAGTTACCGGCGCTTTCGCCCGGGCCAATCAACTCGACCGCTGAAGCACCGACATAGTCGACGTCACCGCCTTTGGCGATAATCTCGAGGGCTTTACCCAGCTCTCCGGGGTAAATTTTCTCGCCAGGTGCGTTGGCAACGTCCATTACCTTCTCTTTCAGCTTTCCGCTCTCAGAGGAACCTGCCGCTTGCATGGCGAGCATGATTAGCGCCGCTGCATCGTAGGATTCCGGAGAAAACGGGCCGGACTCAAAACCCGCCGCTTTAGCCAGATCGGCATAGGTACCGGCACCGGGGCTGTCGGTACCCGGGTTAGCGCCGAGCGAGCCGTCCAAATCTGACCCGTGGTTGGCAAGCAGAGCGGGCGAGATCATGCCGTCAGGAAAATAGAAACGATCAAACGCGCCGGTGTCGACCGAAGCCTGAACGATTCCGCGGCCGCCTTGATCAACGTAACCTGCGACGACGAGCAATTCGCCGCCCGCTGCTGCGAGTGCGCCAACTTCTGCGGTGTAGTCACCTTTGCCGTCTTCGTGCGGGGCGTTGATAGTGACTGTTCCGCCCATTGACTTGAAGTTGGTGTCGATCGCATCTGCCAACCCTTTACCGTAGTCATTATTGGTGTAGGTAATGGCGACGGACTTAACCCCCTGCTCTTTAAGGATTTCGGCGACGACCACACCCTGGCGCGCATCAGACGGCGCGGTGCGGAAGAACAAACCGTTATCTTCGATCGTTGACAGCGCGGGTGAGGTCGCTGATGGCGAAATCATCACGATGCCGTTCGGCTTGGCAACGTTTTGCAGTGCTGCAGTTGTGACGCCAGAGCAGTCACCACCAACAATCGCGGCAACGCCGTCAGCAGTGATTAAACGCTCTGCCGTCGCGGTTGCCACAGCCGAGTCAATACAGGTGGTGTCGCCACGTACGGCAACAACTTTTGCACCGTTGAGCAACTTGCCGCTGTCACTGACTTCTTTGATAGCCAACTCGGCACCCGGTGCCATTTGCGCCACGGTGGATTCGATTGGGCCTGTAAACCCCAAAAAAACGCCGATTTTGATTTCGTCAGCCGCCATCGCCGTCGTCGCGATGAAGGAAGAAACTGCTACGGCTGCAATACGTGTGTATTTCATAATGCTCTTACTAACCTCCGGTGATAAAAAAACCCAGTGTGAATTCCGGACTCATTGGGTTTGGTTTAATTGTCAGCTTCCAACATTAAAATTGCTGTTTCCGAACTTTGTACTGACCGCATGACAATGAATGGACATCGCAACAGTAGTCTCGGACGTGTGTACGTTTTCAAACACTATCGCTAAGTGTTTGCCATGCTATGCAAACTTGTATGACCGGTCAACACACGGCGGATAGCGCCGGCGGATGTTCTCGCGTTACACTGGCTGCGATTCCGCAACGACCCGTCGCATGAAGACATCCCCTGCTTCGCTTTTTTTCAACCAATCCCGCGTGCGCAAGGTCCTCGTCTGGATTGTCAACTGCGCCGGGTTGCCGAGGTAACGCTCAAGATGTCGGCAATCATCATCACCTGCGCGGTCACCGGTTCGATCCATACGCCGACAATGTCACCGCATTTGCCAATCACACCTGAACAAATCGCGGATGAAGGTATCGCTGCGGCAAACGCGGGTGCCGCTATTTTGCATTTGCATGTGCGCGATCCAGAAGACGGACGACCGTCAGCCGACCCGGCTCTTTTCAGTGACGTGCTCGCGCGCATAAAACCGCGATGCGATGCTGTCGCGAACATCACCACGGGCGGCAGCGCCATGATGACGCTGGACGAGCGCCTCGCGGGGCCAATGCGTGTAGCGCCGGAAATGTGCTCGCTCAACCTTGGTTCGATGAACTTCGGCTTGTTTCCGGCGGCAAATAAATATCAGGACTGGCGCTACGATTGGGAACAGCCGTTCCTCGAAGGGACGCGCGATATGATTTTCAAGAATACCTTCGCCGACATCGAAACGATCTTCTCGCGCATGGGTGAGGAGCGTGGCGCACGTTTCGAATTTGAATGCTACGACGTCGGGCATATTTACACGCTCGCGCATTTTGTCGATCGCGGCCTGGTTGCAGCGCCCCTGTTTATCCAGTTCGTATTTGGCGTCCTCGGTGGTATCGGAGCGGATATCGACAACCTCGTGCATATGAAACGCACCTGCGACAAACTGTTTGGTGATGACTACCTGTTTTCCGTGCTTGCAGCCGGCCGTCATCAAATTCCATTAACCACAGCTGCGGCCTCGATGGGAGGCCACGTACGCGTGGGGCTGGAGGACAGCATCTACATCGGAAAGGGCGAACTCGCGCGAAGCAACGCGGACCAGGTCCGCAAGATCCGAAGCATTGCCGAAAACCTCGGACGCGAGGTGGCGACGCCCGATCAGGCACGCGCTCTGCTCCAACTCAAAGGCACGCAAAACACCGCGTTTTAACAGTGAGCACGACGGACAAAATCAAAATTCGCAACGCGGGCGAGCCGGATATTGCCGCGATGTTCGCATTATTGACCGCGTTTGCACGTGAACTCGGTGAGCCAACGCATTTTCACAGCAGCGAGGAAGCGATGCGTAAATACGGGTTTGGTGAGTCACCGCTCTTCTGTGCAGCGCTGGCCGAACGCGAGAGCTCGGCGCTTGGCTTATGCGTCTATTTTTCTGAGTTTTCAACTTGGCGGGGAAAACCCGGTGTCTACATTCAGGATATTTATGTGCACCCGGAACAACGCAAAGACGGACTGGGCAGGCGTCTGCTCGAACACGCATTGCACGATGCGAACGCCTGTTGGGGTGCGCAGTATCTGCGCTTGGCTGTTCACACGCACAACGAATCGGCGATCCGTTTTTACCAAAGTCTGGGAATGTCGTTGGACGCGGAAAATCACATCATGGTTCTCGATCCTGAAACGACCATGTCCATTGTGGCTGGAGAGAAATGAAAGCGGTCTACCACCCTGCACAGCGCGCGCATTACCCGCGCAACTTTTTATCCAGCGGGGCGCCTCGGACCAATCCCGAACAGCCCGAGCGTATCGATGCCCTGCTGCAAGGCGCCACAGCAGCAGGCTGTGAGTGTATTGAGCCGGATGATTTTGGTCTGGCACCGATTGCGGCCGTTCACTCGCCTGAGTACATCGATTTCCTCGCGCACATTCACACCCGTTGGCAACGAATCGAGGGTGCCTCTGAGGAAGTGGTCCCGAACGTCCACCCCAATCGCGACCCCGACGCTGGCTATCCCAAATCTGCGGTCGGACA
This sequence comes from Pseudomonadota bacterium, assembly GCA_039029275.1. GTDB lineage: Bacteria > Pseudomonadota > Gammaproteobacteria > JBCCGL01 > JBCCGL01 > JBCCGL01. The sequence continues at coordinate 357,402 of JBCCGL010000004.1, forward strand.
AGCCGGATTTCACATGTACGACACCAGCTGCCCAGTGTCGGCGGATACGTTTGAGTCGGCGCGCTGGAGCGCGAACAGTGCACTGCACGCAGCCCGTTTACTGCACGAAGGCGAGCGCAACACCTACGCCCTTTGTCGACCACCGGGCCACCACGCCTCGCGCGATCAGGCCGGTGGATTCTGCTACTTCAACAACAGCGCAATCGCGGCGCAGTGGTTGCGCGATCAGGGCTGGCGGACTGCGATCATTGATGTCGACCTGCACCACGGCAACGGCACGCAGTCCATTTTCTACACTCGCGACGACGTGCTGACGGTGTCAATCCACGCCGATCCGATCCGCTACTACCCGTTTTACTGGGGCCACGCCAACGAACGCGGTGCGGGCGCAGGCGAGGGATACAATCTGAACCTGCCGTTAGCACGACAGTCCGGCGACGAGCCTTACCTCGCCGCCATAGCGACAGGAATGGCGCGCATTGCATCGTTTGCACCCGACGTTGTAATTGTTGCGCTGGGGCTGGATGCGTCGGTTCACGATCCGTTTGCGGGTTTGGCGGTGACGACCCGTGGCTTCGAGCAGGCGGGAGAGCTGTGCTCGTCTTTGGCTGTCCCGATATTGCTGGTGCAGGAAGGTGGATATCTGTGCCCGGAACTCAGCGATAACCTCACAGCCTTTCTGACCGGTTGCGGCGTCTGATCTGCCGCTTCGCGGAATCCTATACTTGTATATACAAGTGTGATTTAATTCGCGGGCATTGACTGTATCCGCGAACTACTGATGCCCGAGCCCGTCCCAACAAGCAGCGATACTCTGTGGCACAACGCCCGCATAGCAACGCTTCGCGAACACAGCGACCAACCGTTTGGGCTCTGTGAAGACGCGGCGGTCGCCGTGCGCGATGGAAAAATCAGCTGGATTGGCGCGAACACCGATGTACCCGACGAATTGCGCGAAAACTCCAAAAACGTTGTTGACTGCCAGGGCTATTTAGTCACGCCGGGATTGATCGACTGTCACTCGCATGTGGTTTATGGCGGCAATCGCGCCCGTGAATTTGAGATGCGCTTGCACGGTGCAGGCTACGAAGACATCGCGCGCGCCGGAGGTGGCATAGTGTCCACTGTCAAAGCCACTCGCGAAGCCAGCTACCGCGAACTGCTCGAACAATCGTTGCCGCGCGTCGCCGGCCTCCTGAATGAGGGCGTCACCACGCTCGAGATCAAGTCCGGTTACGGGTTGAACATCGAAGATGAAATCAAGATGCTCTGCGTTGCGCGCGACCTTGGCGACGAATTGCCCGTGACTGTGGTCACAAGTTTTCTCGGGGCTCACGCAACCCCACCGGAATTTGCCGGCCGCGAGGACGCGTATATCGATCTGGTATGCGATCAAATGTTGTCGGCAGTTGTGCGCGAAAATCTCGCCGATGCTGTCGATGGCTTTTGCGAGGGCATCGCGTTTTCACCCGAGCAAATATCGCGGGTGTTCGACGCCGCCGCCGCCCACGGTCTGCCGATAAAGCTGCACGCCGAACAGCTAAGCGATCTCAAAGGCGCAGTCATGGCCGCCGAGCGCGGAGCGCTCTCGGTCGATCATATCGAATATTTGGACCCCGGCGATGTTGCGGTTCTGGCCCAAAACGGCACCGTTGCGGTGCTCCTTCCGGGAGCATTTTACTGCCTGCGCGAAACCCAGTTGCCGCCGATTGATGCCCTGCGCGAACACGACGTGCCAATGGCGATTGCCAGCGACAGCAATCCCGGCAGTTCGCCTGTGGGGTCACTTTTGCTGATGCTTAACATGGCCTGTACCCTGTTTCGTCTCACACCCGAAGAGGCGCTCGCCGGTGTCACCCGCAACGCCGCCAAAGCCCTGGGTTTGCAGGAAAGCATCGGCACTTTGGAAATCGGCAAGCAGGCGGACATGGTCCTTTGGCGTGCACACGAACCTGCTGAATTGAGCTACCGCATCGGCAGCAACCCCTGTTTGAAAGTCATGCACAAAGGCATTGAACGATGAGCCTATCTTTGAAGGGGTCTGCCCCCTTAAACACCGCAAGTTTGCCGCTGTATCTGCAAATCAAGAATGCCATTCTCGAAAAAGTGCGCAGCGGCGAGTGGCAGCCGGGGCAGAAAATTCCGTCTGAAAATCAACTCGCCGAGGATCTTGGTGCCAGCCGAATGACAATTAACCGCCCCTTGCGCGAATTGACCGCAGAGGGAGTGCTTAAGCGTGTCCACGGTCTTGGCACTTTTGTCGCTGAACCTCCACGTCGCGCCAGCCTGATCGAACTCAAACCGATTGAAGTCGAGATCGCCGAGCAGGGAAAGTCGCACAGGCACGAGGTTCAGTCGCTGGTTGAAATCAAGGCCAAGCAGGCACTCGCCGAACGCATGAATCTGCTCGCGGGCGATACCTTGTTCCACATCGTTGTTGTGCACTTTCAGGACGGCGTACCCATCCAGATTGAAAGCCGGCATGTAAACCCCGCCATCGTCCCGCTTTTTATCCGGGTCGATTTCACTGACATCACACCGTCGCAGTACCTGATTGACCAGGTCCGGCCGGATCGTCTGGAGCACGTAGTACAGGCGATCATGCCCGACGAGTACATGGCGCGACGCCTGTCGATCCCTGTCACTGAGCCGTGCTTGCGGCTGAATCGACGCACGTGGAAAGGCGACGATATCGTGACCGACGTGTCGCTGGTATACCCGAGCAGTCGCTACGATCTGGGAGCGCAGTTTGATGGTTAAGTCCGCCGTAATCTCCGATGCCGACGTCAACGCGTTTCAGCAGGACGGCACTGTTTGCCTGCGCGGGGCGTTCACCAACTGGATCGATACGCTGCGAGCGGGTCGGGACCGGCACCTGCAACAACCCAGCGACAGCGCGCTGACGCACCAATCCGACGATCTCACCGGCGTGTTCATCGAGGACTTTTGCTGCTGGGAACGAATCCCTGAGTACACCGATTTCGTTCGCAACTCGCCGCTTGGGGAAATCGCCGCCAGGCTAATGCGATCACAGTCTGCCCAGTTTTTTCACGATCATTTGCTGCACAAAGAGGCGTCTTCCGGCGTGCCTACGCCGTGGCATCAGGATATGCCGTTCTACTGCGTGAGCGGCACACAAACCGTCAGTTTATGGGTTCCACTCGATGCACGCGAACAGCAAGTGTCGCTGCGCCTCGCGGCCGGCAGCCATCGCCTGCCGAAGGAAATTCGACCCACGAGTTGGTCAACCAACGAGAGCTTTTACGCCGACGACAGTCAGTTTATGGACATCCCCGACGTCGACAACAGCGACTTTGAGATTCGCGAATGGGCGGTCGAACCGGGCGATGCGGTCGCGTTTGACTTTCGCACTCTGCACGGCGCAAACGCCAACACGCGCGGAAATTTGAGCAGTACCGTTTCCTTTCGGCTGGTTGGCGACGATGCCACCTACCGCGATCGTGGTGCACGCACCTCGCCCAATTTTCCCGACATCAACCAAACAACCGGCGAACGTCTTCGCGAAGACTGGTTCCCGGTCATCTTTTCAATGGGGTCAGACTCGATTGAAAAAAGGACCAGAACGCATGAGTACTAAAACCCGACGCGACCCGTCACGAAAAATCCGCGCGCCACGCGGGCCCGAACTGACCTGCAAGAGCTGGTTGACCGAAGCGCCGTATCGCATGATCCAGAACAACCTCGACCCGGAGGTAGCGGAGCGCCCGGAAGAACTTGTCGTGTACGGCGGTATCGGTCGCGCCGCGCGCAACTGGGAGTGCTTTGACCAGATTCTGGACACGCTGAAAAACCTGAACGACGACGAAAGTCTCTGCGTTCAGTCCGGAAAACCCGTGGGCGTTTTTAAAACTCACCCCGACGCGCCGCGCGTGCTGATCGCCAACTCGAACCTCGTTCCGGCGTGGTCGAACTGGGAGCACTTCAATGAGTTGGATCAAAAAGACCTGATGATGTTCGGGCAGATGACGGCGGGATCCTGGATCTACATCGGTTCGCAGGGAATTGTTCAAGGGACCTACGAAACCTTTGTCGAAGCAGGCCGCCAGCACTTCAACGGCGACCCCAAAGGCAAGTGGATTTTGACCGCCGGCCTTGGCGGTATGGGCGGCGCACAGCCGCTGGCCGCGACAATGGCCGGGTTCTCAATGATTGCGATTGAGTGCGACCAAACGCGGATAGATTTTCGACTCGGCAACCGCTACCTCGACACCAGCGCGCCGACGGTTGAAAAAGCGCTGGAAATCATCGAGGCCGCACACGCCGACGGCAAAGCGATCTCGGTAGGCGTGCCCGGCAACGCGGCCGAGATTCTGCCGCAGATGATCAATGACGGGATCAAACCCGACCTGGTCACCGATCAAACCTCGGCGCACGATCCCGTCAACGGCTACCTGCCGATTGGCTGGTCGGTCGAACAGTGGCGCGAAGAGGCCGAGGCGAACCCAGCCAATGTGGCCAACTCGGCACGTGACTCAATGGCGGTTCACGTGCAAGCCATGCTCGATTTTCATGCGCAGGGCATCCCGACCGTTGACTACGGCAACAATATTCGGCAGGAGGCCAAAGACCGCGGCGTGGCTGACGCGTTCGATTTTCCTGGCTTTGTGCCGGCCTACATTCGACCGCTTTTTTGCCGGGGTGTTGGTCCGTTCCGCTGGGTGGCTCTGTCCGGCGACCCGGACGACATCTACAAAACCGACGCCAAGGTCAAAGAGCTGATTCCGGACGATCCGCACCTGCACAACTGGCTCGATATGGCACAGGAGCGCATTGAATTTCAGGGCCTGCCTTCGCGCATTTGCTGGGTCGGATTGGGCGATCGCGACCGTCTGGGACTGGCGTTCAACGAGATGGTCAAATCGGGCGAGTTGAAGGCGCCGGTCGTCATCGGCCGCGACCACCTCGACTCCGGCTCGGTGGCCAGTCCCAACCGCGAAACCGAAGCGATGATCGACGGCTCCGATGCGGTATCAGACTGGGCTTTGCTCAACCTGCTGTTGAGCACATCGGGTGGTGCAACCTGGGTATCCTTTCACCACGGCGGCGGCGTTGGCATGGGCTACGCCCAGCACGCGGGCCTCGTGATTTGCTGCGATGGTACCGACGCGGCGGCCGCGCGCATCAAACGCGTCCTGTGGAACGACCCCGCCAGCGGGGTCATGCGCCACGCGGATGCGGGCTATGAGATCGCCAAAGCCTGCGCGCGCGAACACGGCCTTAACCTGCCCGCCATAGACCACTGACACGTGCAAAACATCGAGATCATTTCGCCGGATCAGTTCGTCGCGATGCCGTGGAAAAACGGTATGGGGCAAACCACCGAAATTGCCAGACGTCAGGCGGACGATTCTGACAATTTTATCTGGCGACTGAGCATCGCTGATGTCAGCCAGGACGGTCCCTTTTCCGCTTTTCCCGGGTATGACCGCACTTTGTTTCTGTTGCGCGGTAGCGGAATCACTTTAAGCCATAGTTCTGGGGATTTTAACGTGCTCGACAAGTCACTGCAGTTCGCCGAATTTCGCGGTGATCAGACCACAATGGCCACTTTGCACGACGGCCCCATTCAGGATTTCAACGTCATGGCGCTGCGCAGTCATTGCAGCGCTCAAGTGATGGCCTGCACCGACGGTGGACTCCGACGACTTCACAGCAATGCCGGCGAATGGCTGGTTTACGCTGTCTCGGGCTCACCCAGAATTGCGTTCGACGGTTCGACTGCTGCCCAGATTCCCGAGAGCCATTTGGCCCGGTTCAAATCTGAGTCGGGGCGCGTTGGCGAACTGTCGGGTGGTCAATTTGTCGCAGTGAGTATTCACTATCACTAAGGAGATAATTATGCGGATAACGTGCGCCTTGCCTGCGTTAACAATTGCGCTGACGCTCTGTGCAGCATTGCCGGCCGCTGCGTCGGACACACCGCCCGCGCACGCGACCACACCCAATCAAACAGAGCTGCTAGCGATGATCAAAGGCAACTCATCGGTCGGGCATTGGGCGGGAACGCCGTACAAGCAATTTTTCAACGCTAACGGTTCAACGCGCTACGACGAAGAGGGTCGACGCCCGTCGCAGGGTACCTGGCGCGTGGCAAGTGACGGAAAATACTGCTCCGTTTGGCCGCCGAGCAGTCGTGAAACATGCTATTCACTCGTGGTGGATGGGCGGGACATTTACTGGCAATCCGGCGACAAGCATTACAAATCGACCGTTGTCGACGGCAACATTTTCCTGCAATAGCGAATCTGTGATGACGCAAGACATCGACCGTATTGTGAATCGGGACGCGCACCCGCTCAATGACATCAATTACCGAACGCGGTGCAAGGCTGCGCTTGATCGCGATGGCGTGCTGGTGTTGCCGGCGTTTTTAACCCAGGAAGGAATCGCGTCGATCCAGCGTGACGGCGAGCAAAATCGACACCTCGCTTACTACACCGCCAACACACACAATATTTATCTGAAGCCAAAAGACCCCGAATTGCCAGACGAGCACCCGCGCAATCGTGAGGTCGACTCCAGCAAGGGCTGCATAACAACTGATCAAATACCGGCAAGCTCAGCTCTTCACGCCCTCTACGAAGCGAAAATTTTTCGCAATTTTCTCTGCGCCGTACTCGGTGAAGACGCGCTGTTCGAATACGCAGACCCTTTGTCGTCGATTAATGTGCACTATGCGAGCGAAGGACAGGAGCTGGGGTGGCATTTTGACAATTCGTCATTCGCGATCACCCTCCTCGTGCAAAAACCACTGGATGGCGGCGAATTCGAATACGTAAAAGACGTGCGTGATGCCAACGCCGGTGAAATGAACTACGCGCGCGCGGCTGAGATTCTCGACGGGGATATCGCGCCGCAACAACTCTCGATGGATGCGGGCACGCTGGTGTTGTTTCGTGGGCGTAACTCAATGCATCGGGTCACACCAACCGTTGGCGATATCACTCGAATGCTGGTCGTATTGGCCTACAACACCGAGCCGGGCGTTTCGCTATCCGAATCTGCTCGGATGACGTTTTATGGTCGCCTCGACTGATTACATTGCTATTCAATACTTTGATTCGAGAAATCTGAACCACCACCGGGTGCCCTGATTAGCTGCACCTCACTTCACTTTCAAACTGCGCTGCCGTTAAATCGCAGATGCCATCTACAACCACGATTCTTGCGATAGACGACGACGCGTTCACTCAAAAAGTGATCGGTCGTGCATTTGACGGAGAGCCTTTCGAGCTGGCGTTCGCGTCGAGCGGGCAAGAAGGTATCGATAAAGCCAACGGCGATCGGCCGGATATCATTCTGCTGGACATCGAAATGCCCGAAATGAACGGCTATGAGGTGTGTGAGCACATAAAAGCAGACTCAGAACTCAGGTCTATCCCGGTTGTGTTTTTGTCCTCACACGGCGACCTGCGCAGCAGAATGCAAGGCTATGAGGCCGGCGCCCAGGATTTTCTGGTCAAACCTTTTGAACAGCCCGATCTCATCGCCAAGATGCGAATGATGTGCCAGTTCATCGAGAACCAGAAGGCGCTGGCAGATTCCGCGCAAACCGCGCAAAAAGTCGCGTACGAAGCACTGAACACATCCAGCGACATGGGATTGGCCATGCGCTTCATTGAGGACACCTACAGTTATCGAAACTACGCTGAGCTTGCGCAGGCGCTCATAGTAACGCTGGCGCAGTACCAACTCGAAACGGTCTTGATGCTTCTGGAGGACGGTGATCCGAGCTGGTATACCTCAGGACAACCCGTTGCACCGCTGGAACAGGAAATGATGGGGTTAAGTGAGCGCAATCAGCGCTTCACCGACTTCGGCGCGCGCACCATTGTGCACTATCAAAATCTGAGCCTGCTGGTAAAAAATATGCCGCTTGACGATCCGGAACGCTACGGTCGCATAAAGGATCTTGTGCCCGTGCTGTTGTCGGCTGCCGATGTCAAAATTAACTCGATACGCGCGGAGCAGGTCACCGAAGCGCAAAGCAGAGAGGTGCTGGATACATTCGGCGTGATTCGCTCGCAGCTGTTTCACCTCGCCAAAACCCTGATCGACAATCAGGCGGAGAGCAACCGAGTGCTGGAGGCGATGGTGACTGAACTCAACACCGATTTTTTGCGGATGGGTTTGGAAGAAGACCAGGAAGCCTATTTGATCGGCCAACTGGATGCGTCGATCGAGGCCGCCGGCGAGAGGCTCGATAGCCGCGCGATGTTACATCACGTGTTCAGCGGAATCGTTGACAATCTGAAGCACATTGCGCAACAGCAAGAAGAGTTGCATCAGATGTTCGCCGCGAATAACGCGGAACCCGATTTAATTGAAGAAGACCCGGACGAAGGCATCGATCTATTTTAATCCCTGCCCGCGTGCATTTCGCTATGATGCGCATCAATAGCCTCATCGGGTTGCGGTATGAAACAAATCGACTGGTATCTGGATTTCATTTCTCCTTTCGCGTATCTGGCCAGCAGGTCGCTGCAAAAACTGCCGGACGGGTGCGATATCACCCCACACCCGATTCTTTTTGCCGGATTGCTCAAACACTGGGAGACCAAAGGTCCTGCAGAAATCCCGGCGATGAAGCAGTTCACTTTTCGCCACATAAGCTGGATCGCGCAGCGCGAAAACATACCGATCACTATGCCCCCGATGCACCCGTTTAACCCCTTAAAACTTCTGCGCCTGTGCATCGCCCTCGATTCCAGTGACGCGATCGTTGAACGATTATTCCGTTTCGTCTGGGAAGACGGACATAGCAGTGATAACCCCGATCAGTGGCACGCACTCGGTGATGAATTAGGACTCGTCGATATCGACGCAAGCGTGAGCGATGCAACCGTCAAAGGAAAATTGCTCGAGAACACAAACAATGCTATCGCACACAATGTATTTGGCGTGCCCGCCTTCATTGTCGATGGCGAGCATTTCTGGGGTTTTGATTCTATCGATTTTCTGTGTGGTTACCTGGCCGATCCTGAACTGTTTTCCAGCGAGCTGATGCGGTCGGTTGACGCCATGCCCGCGGGCGTGACACGTCACTGAAGTTTAGTTACGCTCACGCTATGAGTTCGTCAGGTAAAGGCCGCACAACCCAGTTTCTGCAAGAAGCCTATGCGCTTGATTCAGATCGATCGATGCAAACGTTTTACGAAAACTGGGCAGACGAATACGACACGCAGCTCGAAGACGCGCTGGACTATTTATCACCCACAAATTGCGCCGCGCTGTTTATGCGCCATGTTAGCGAGCGCAACTCGGAGATTCTTGATATCGGATGCGGAACCGGACTCACCAGCGTCGACCTCGCCGCGGACGGCTACGCGCCGATAGACGGATTGGACTTCTCGGCCGCCATGTTGCGCAAAGCAGGTGAACGCGGTTTTTATCGGAGTTTATTCGAAGCGGACTTAAATCAGCCCCTGCAAATAGCGAGCGACAAATACGATGCGGCAATCAGCACCGGCACGTTTACTCACGGGCACGTAGGTGCGGATCCGCTGGACGAAATTTTCCGCATTCTCAAACCCGGGGCAGTTTTTGCGTGCACTATCCATGAAGACGTCTGGCACGATCATGGCTTTGATCAAAAGCTGGATGCGTTGATCGCAGACAAGGTAATCAACATTCTCGAATTGGAGCGCGGCGTATTTTTTGAAGGCGGAAAAGAAGACGCATTGTACTACGCATTGAAAAAGGTTTAACCTCCCGCACCGTTCGAATTTCAAAGTGCTCTTTTTTACGCTCGACATAAACCTTATTTACTCCACGTATTCGCCAGTACACGATTGAATTTTTCCAACACATCATTCGCCGAGCTGACAAAACTGCTCAAGCTCGCGATGCCACTTGCGCTGTACTACCTGACAGAAGTGGCAATGGGTTTGACCAACATTTTGATCGTTGGTCGTCTTGGGAGTAACGAACTCGCGGCCGTTGGCCTCGCAGTCAACCTGATGATTGAGTTTGTGCTGGTTTGCTTTGGCATTCTTTCGATGGTCAGCGTGTTCAGCTCGCAGTCCTTGGGCAAGGGCGACAACAACGCGGTCACTCGCATTGTCGCGCAAGGCGTTTGGGTGGCTGCACTATTGTCTGTCATTGCACTGATTTTCGGTTTTAACATTCCGAACATTTTCAGCGCAACCGGGCAAGACGCAGAGGTGACTCGAATCGCCCAGGACTACATCGTCTGGCTCGTCTGGTTTGTTCCATTCGCACTCGGGTTTGTCGTTCTGCGTAACTTTCTGGTTGTGCTGAATCACGCGCACGTTGTCTTGTACATAACCGTTCCTGCTCTAGTTCTTAACGGCGTACTGAACTACATACTCGTTCTTGGTTGGGATGCGATTGCATTTGAGGGGATGGACGTGGCAGGCGCCGGCCTTGGCACAACGATCGTTAACGCTCTGATGTTTTTTGCGCTACTGGTATACGTTTCGCTGAGTTCGCGATGCGCAGCGTATCCAATCGTACACGCACTGCGCAATCTCGACCTAAGTATTTGCCGTGACATTTTCAAGTTCGGAACACCGGCCGGTGCGACCGCGTTCCTCGAGGGCGGGCTGTTTGCCGTTGTCGGTATTCTGATGGGTACTCTCGGTGCTGACTGGCTTGCGGCCAACGAAATTCTTTTTCATTGTATCGCCGTGACATTTGTCATCGCGGCGGCAGTGGGAGAAGCGGCGGCAGTGCGCATTGCCTATCACGTGGGCACAGGCAATGTCTCGCTAATACAATGGAACGCAAAAGCGGCATTCGTGCTTGGTTCGATTGTGATGCTGTTTTCAGC
>JBCCGL010000005.1:0-300951 GCA_039029275.1 Pseudomonadota bacterium
CTCAAATTTCTCTTTGGACACCGTCTACCCCTTTACCTTTTATACAAAGTCACTACGCACTAAAAATGGAGCTCATAACCGGATTTGAACCGGTGACCTCTTCCTTACCAAGGAAGTGCTCTACCGACTGAGCTATATGAGCACGAACTCATAGGCCAGAGTTGGAGCGGGTGATGGGAATCGAACCCACATCATCAGCTTGGAAGGCTGAGGTTCTACCATTGAACTACACCCGCCTTCTCCGATGTTTTCCGGTTCCGGCCCGGTAACTTTTTCGCGCTGCTTCGCTGCGCAAAAGTGGCGCTTCGCACCCCTGTCTGACCGATATTCGATCGGACATCCCCCATTAAAATCAGAGGGTTACCTGTAACTTGGTGGAGGGGGGAGGATTCGAACCTCCGAAGGCGGAGCCAGCAGATTTACAGTCTGCCCCCTTTGGCCACTCGGGAACCCCTCCGAAACAAAGCGCGGGATTATCTAATACCCGAGACAGCGGGTCAACAATAAAGCAGGAAAACTATAGAGGAAATTTGAGGCCTTGCCACAGGTCGCGAGCGCGTCACCAAAAATCAATGCGGGGAAGCTTGAGCCTTAACTCATACTCAACCATTTCGAGACCGCGCGCGGCGATCAAGCCGAGAGAAATCAATGCGGCACGGCTGAGCCAGCTTGAGCGTTCTCGGCGCTCGACGATCAACAGCTCGCAACCGTAGATCATGACACCGAGCACCACCACGAACAGGCTGATATTGAAAGCACCTTCTTGAGTTGCCTGGATAAACGGTAGCGCACCGATCACCGCGAGAACCAAAAGGTAATCGAACGCGGTAACGTGGAACTCCTGATTGCGTCGCTTGGGTGAGAACTTGACCGCTGCTGCCACCGACAGCGCTACTAGCCCGTAGAAGGCGATTTCGAGATAGGGCAGCCACCATTTACCCCAGCTGGGCCGGTCGTTGATACACAGATAAATCACAAAAACCGTCGCGACATAGATTGTCGGTCGAGCCATTTGCCGCGCCATGGGTAACAAACCCCACCCCTGCAGCAAAATCGCCATCGCTATAATCGCGGCAGCGATACCAAAATCGCGCGGCACGTCATTGACCCACAAACTCACCGCGATCAGGTAAAAAGGCACCGTTGATTCAAGAACGCGCCTCGGAAAAGTAACCAACAGCGCATCGGGGGCCATGTTCTCCTTTTCCTTTGGCGCTGATGTTGGCGCCTCTTCTTCGGGAGCAGTCGTATCGGAAGATACGATCTGCACTCGCGCCGCCTGACGTTTTTCGGCAAAAGACAAGCCCCAAAAAACCGCGCAGACCCCTGCAAGGTAGACCATCACGATGAGCCAGTCAGGCTCATGGCGCAACCAGATTCCGCTGAACACCAGTAGCGCGTGGACCACGTAAATAATTGCAACCGACTCTTTGTGCGAGAATCCAAGATCCAGCAGTCGGTGATGAATGTGATTGCGTGACGCCAGAAACAGGTTGTTTCCGGAGGTTGCGCGCTTCCACAATACGGCAAGGATATCGACCACGGGCAAGCCAAGCAGCAGCAGCACTATTGACGGGCTCAGGCTGGTGTCGACTATCTGGGTGACAAATACGGCGAGCACGCCCAGCGAAAACCCAAGAAACTGACTGCCGCCGTCGCCCATGAAGACCGTCGCTGGATGCGTGTTGTAGCGTAAAAAGCCGAGGATACCGCCAAGTGCGGAAATTGAAATCACTATGCCAAGATGGGCGTTAGAGAGATAACTCAGGAGCGCAAATGCCCCAAAGGAGATAATCGTTTCACCGCCAGCCAGGCCATCCAACCCATCGGAGTGATTGGCCGCGTTGATCATCCCAACCAGGGCAATCACTGTAAATGGAATACCAATAAGTGCAGGGAGTTCGCTGCCGTTAAAAAACGGAAAGTTGACGATCGTCAAGGAACCCAGAGTCACTACCGGTACGACAGCCAGAAACTGTCCGATGAATTTGGTGTAGTGCCCCATCTCCTTTGAGTCATCCAGCGCGCCAAACATCAGCAGTGTGAAAGCGCCGAACACGAACGTTGCCAGAAAAACATCCATTCGAGTCAAAATCAAAATCGGCACCATCGAGCCGATGATGATGCCCCACCCACCGACGCGCGGAATCGGCGCCGCGTGCACCTTGCGTGCATCGGGAATGTCAATCATCCCTAAACGCGGAGCCAGCTTCGCCATCAGCGGAATCACGGCCAGGCTCACTATTGTGGCTGAAACTATAATAAGGAGATAAGTCATTCTGAGTGGTATATCGACAGACCGCTGTGAATCTGGCACCAAAGTTTGTCAGTGCGGGCACCCTAGTAATTCCGGAGATGATATTCCATGAAGCCATACACACTTACACACCAAAGGGCATGTCACTAAACCCACACTAAGTGATTGTTTTGAATAGACACGCTCTCCGATTTGGCGTGCGGATCAAACGTGTGCAGCGTAAACTTGACCATTTGGTCAGGATTTTGCACCATTCCCACTATGAACACTCGGCTAACCCTAGGGCAGTTCAATCAGGCAACCGAAGTCGACGCGCGCACCGCCCTTCAGGGCTGCTGCACCTCACAAAAGTGGATCGAACGCATGGTCAACGCCCGCCCTTTTGCGGACCGTGCGGCCCTGCTTGAAGCCGCATCCGAGCATTGGTGCGACCTGCACGAAACCGATTACCTGCAAGCGTTTGAAGGGCACCCCAAGATCGGTGATGTCGGTTCGCTACGCTCGAAATACGCGGCAACCAAAGCCCTCGCCGGCTCGGAGCAGTCCGGCGTCGATAGCGCGAGCGAGGAAACACTGCAACGCCTAAGCCGAGGCAATATCGACTACGAAGATAAATTCGGGTTTATCTTCATTGTCTGCGCCAGCGGAAAAAGCGCGGACGAAATGCTTGGCCTTCTTGAAGCCAGGCTGCCAAATGATCGCGCCACTGAGTTGCATAATGCCCGCGTCGAGCAGGCCAAAATAACGGCGCTGCGATTGCGCAAACTGGTCAACGAATAAACCATGGAAGCGCACATTGTCGAATGGCTGAATCTGCTGGTGCGCTGGATTCACTTTATCGTCGGCGTCGCGTGGATCGGCGCATCGTTCTACTTTAACTGGCTCGAAAACCAACTTGATCGAACGCGACCTCAGGCCGAAGGCATCGCCGGCAATCTATGGGCAGTGCACGGCGGCGGTTTTTACCACCTGAAAAAATTTGCCGTCGCGCCGGAAAAACTGCCCGAGCGCCTGCACTGGTTTAAGTGGGAAGCGTACATGACCTGGGTAAGCGGCATGTGCCTGCTGGCTGTGGTCTATTACTTCAACGCCAATGCATTTTTGATCGACAAAAGCGTCGCCGATTTGAGCACTGTTGAGGCCTGTGCGATCGGCCTTTTCGCGATTATTGCGTCCTGGTACGTGTACGACTTTTTGTGCAAGTCGTCGCTGAGCGAGCAGCCGGCGCTGCTCTCTGCCTCGTTGTTTGTTTACCTGTTTACGCTTGCGATTATTCTTAGCCAGCTATTCAGCGGACGCGGTGCCTACATCCATGTAGGTGCAGCAATTGGTACGATTATGGTCGGAAACGTGTTTTTTGTGATTATTCCGGCGCAGCGCGAGCTGGTGAATGCACTGCTCGAGAACCGCATGCCCGATCCGCAGCCGGGTAAAGACGGTTTACTTCGCTCACGCCACAACAATTACCTGACTCTTCCAGTCCTGTTCATCATGATCAGCAACCATTTCCCATCAACTTACGGTGACAAATACAACTGGTTTGTGTTGACAGCCGTCAGCCTGATTGGAATTGCTGTACGCCACTATTTCAATATCCGACACACACCCGATAGAAAAGTCTGGATTCTTCCCATCGCATTTTTTGCTATGGTTTTGATGCTGATTTACACAGCGCCGCGCGCGCCCCAAATCGACACAACAAAACTCAATGAAGCAGCAGCCCTCGCCACCACCGATGTGCATCCGATCATCGAACAGCGCTGCGCCGTGTGCCACTCAACCAACCCGACCCAGCCCGGATTCTCTTCGCCGCCGCAGGGTTTAATACTCGAAAGTGTTGCGGATATCGAAAGTCACGCGCATCGAATCTTTGCCGTTACAATTGCCTCTAACATTATGCCGCCGGGCAACGTCACCGGCATTACCAGCGCTGAGCGCGACAAGCTTGAACTCTGGTACGCCTACCAAAGTCAGTGAGAGTGAATGATGCTCCAGTCATTTCAACAAAAATGGATAAACCTAGCCTCCGAGAAACTCGGAGCGAAAGCGATCGAATGCAGCGACGATTTTTTCGCACCAATGGCGCGAATGCTCAGCGACGCCGAACCGGTTTTTATCGAAGGCAAGTACGACGAAAACGGCAAGTGGATGGATGGGTGGGAATCGCGTCGCAAACGCGTTGAAGGCCACGATTTCTGCATCGTTGAATTGTGCAAGGCAGGAAAAATACACGGTGTAGACATTGATACCCGCCATTTCGCCGGCAACCACGCACCCTCAGCATCTTTGGAGGCGTGTTACTCACCTAACGCAAAGCCGGACACCAACACTGATTGGACAAGCCTTGTTGAGCCAACGACGCTGCAAGGCGATGCTCAGCATCCGATTGAAATAACGAGCAACGATTTATTCACGCATGTACGACTTAATATTTTCCCTGACGGAGGTGTTGCGCGTTTAAGAATTTACGGATCGCCAGAGCACGATTGGGAATCGCATGATCGCAATTCGCTAATTGATCTTGCGGCGTCGCTACACGGTGGCCGCGCAATCGTTTGCAACAACGAACACTTCGGTAGCATGCACAATCTGCTCGCACCTGGTCGCGGCGTAAATATGGGTGATGGATGGGAGACGCGCCGACGGCGCGAACCTGGCTTTGACTGGGTGATCGTTGCGCTGGGACACGCCGCGACAGTCAAAAACATAGAAATTGACACCGCACACTTCAAAGGGAATTTTCCGCATCAGTGCAGCGTACAGGGCGCTTACATGCCGAATATCGATGAGAACTCGCTGTCGCAGCAAAGCTTGTTCTGGAAGGAACTTCTGCCAAAACAATTGATGCAGATGGATCATATTCACCAATACGAATTAGAAGTTCGCGAGATCGGGCCGATTACCCACGCGCGCTTAAATATTTATCCGGACGGTGGAGTCAGCCGGCTACGTTTAAACGGACTAATTGCGGACTAGTGCACACACTGGTTCCTCAAAAGTTAACCGAGGAAGGATTCGCACCGTTTGGCGAAGTGATCGACCTTCGCACTGCTAAGCAGATTCCAATCAATTATGGGCTCACTACTCGCTTTGACAACTTATGCACAGTCGATACTGCCAACGAACGTGGCCGAACACTCGTCAACGTATTTCGAACCGATCCCATACCGCTTCCGCATACCGTAACGATCATGGAGCGACATCCGCTCGGCAGTCAGGCGTTTATCCCGATGTCACAGAACCCGTTTCTAGTGCTGGTTGCGCCGCCCTCTGACACGGTTTCAGCAAAAGATTTACGGCTGTTCATTACGAATGGGCAGCAGGGAATCAATTTTCACAAAAACACATGGCACCATTATCAATTAGTGCTAAACGAGCAGATGGATTTTATAGTGGTTGATCGAGGAGGAGACGGAAACAACTTACAGGAGATAGAAGTTGAGGGTGATGCTGTTATTCACGAGCCGCCTGTAATTGTTTAGTTCTCTAAAAGATCTCGCTCGTCACACGATTTGCTCTTCAACCGTTTACGCGATAATTGCATTAAGCCCAATGCGTATACGAAAAATGTAAGCGAGCTAAATCGACAGTAAGAAATGTACACTACTTAGACTTCCGATTCAGAGAGCAATAAAATCGAAAACCAATTCCATAAAGCCATCGGCTTTATTCTCCTCGCCATCCTTTTGTTCGATATACAAGGTGCAATAATCAAACACCTCGGTGATCGCTACCCAGTCGAGGAATTGGCGACCTTCCGCAATATATTTGGGTTGATTCCGAGCGCGTTCGTTCTATGGATTTCTGCGGAGTGGCATCAAAGCGGTCGTTACATAAAAATTAGACAATGGCGATTGGCGTTTTTGCGTGGCTTTTATGTCGCCGGTGCTCAGTTTTGTTTTTATCTCGCGCTGACAAAGCTGGAATTTGCCACCGCCACGACTCTGGCGTTTGTCGGTCCGATTTTTATTACCTTGCTCAGCATTCCGATTCTTGGTCATTCAGTTGGCATCTGGCGCTGGGCGGCGGTAGCGATCGGCTTCTTCGGCATGGTTTGGATTATGCGTCCAGGTAGCGATGTGTTCACACTCTACGCGCTGTTACCGATTTGCGCGTCGTTTGGGTATTCGCTTTCTACCGTTAGCGTGCGCTTGATTGATGAAAAAATACCAACCGCGCTGATCAATGCCTACGCCTCGATTGGCGCACTGATTGGTTCGAGCATCGTTTTGTTGTCAACGCAGTCGTATGTCCCAATTGCCACTGCAGGGGACTGGCTCTGGCTGCTGGCAATGGGCACCGCCGGTGGGTTCGCGGTTCTGTCAATGATCACGGCGTACCGATTGACCAAGCCCAGTAATCTGTCGCCGTTTGAATACTTTGGCATTCCGTTTTCGTTTGTATTGGGCTGGTTATTCTTTGCCGAAACCCCGTTTGAGAAATTATTTCCCGGCGTATTACTAATTGTCGGTGGCGGACTGCTGATCGCCTGGCGCGAACGCGTTAATAAACGTTTACAAGCGAGCTGACTATCAGCGGTTTTGGCCGTCTTTGTTGTAGGTGAAGAAAACCTTGACCACAGTCTCCTGAATATCCCACACAACCCGCTCTCCTTTACGCGTGAAAATACTGTCGCCGGCAACGCACTCAATTGATTCACCATCAGATCGTGTGAGGGTCAACTTTCCCTGAATGATAGTCTGAAGCTCATCGCCCATCTCCGTGCACTCGAACGCGCCTTCAGTGCATCGCCAGATACCCACTCTGTGTTGCGCGGCCGATGCGCCGTAGTCGATTCGACCGCTGGCCTGCGGGTTGCCACGAAGAATTCTGTATTGCGACGTCGGGTTATCAAACGGCCAGCTTTCGAGATCTTCGAAGCTCTCGTCAACGGCGTACTTTTTCATTCATCATCCTCCTGTTGCGCCGTTGCCAGTTCGGCGGTCAGCGGCATTTGCGCACTGACCGGCTGGTGATCGACGGTCTCGTCGTCCGGCGGCGATTCGCGCATCTGTAGTCTGAATGCAACAAACGCGAGATACGCGATTGCAATCGCGATGGCAATGTACATAAACACCTTGGCACCAAACACGGGGATTAATGCAGTTGCGATCAAAGGCAAGATCAACCCCGCTACGGACCACGCGACCAGCAACGTACTGGATAGCGAAACGTAGTACTGCGGATCAGCACGATCATTGGCGTGTGCATTGCCGATGGAAAAGACCGACTCAGTCGCCCCTGCCCAGATCGCAAACACGATAACAACCCAGATGAATTCATCCAGCGGCAGCTGAGTGGCGATCCCTCCCGTGACGATGATGAATGCACAGGCCAGGATGAGTGCATAGCGCCGATCAATGCGATCCGATAACGCGCCAAGTGGGTATTGAATAGCGAGCATTCCGAACTGCATCAAAAACATCAGCAGGCCGACGTCATCCTTGTCGTAGCCTTCTGTTGTAACGTAAATCGGCGCGAAACCTTGAAGCAACAGTGTTAACCCGCCAGACGCAAAAAGGCCGACCAGACCAACGGGTGAAATCCGCCAGACCGAACGAATTGCAATCGTGATTGAAGCGGGTGGCGGCGGTGTTTGTAATCGCGTCAAGCAGACCGGCAATAAAGCCAGTGTTGCGAAGAAGATGCCCAACAAGGGCACGGTCGCGCCTTCCAGCGGAACGAACCTCAGCGAAAATGAACCGGCGCCAATTGCAATAACGTAGACCATGTAAAACGTGGCGATGACTTTGCCTCGCCACGCGTTGTCGCAGGCGTCGTTTAACCAGCTTTGTGTCACGATGAACAAACCGGTCGCAGCAAAGCCATAGACCGCGCGCGCGACTACCCATACGTAGGGTAAGGTTCCGAGTGAAATCAACAGAACAGACAGGATCACGCAAGCGGTCATCGTCGCAAACGTGCGAGCGTGCCCCACGCGTCTCACCACCCAGCCGGTCAAGAGGCACGCAAGCAAACCACCCGTCGCCATTGAGGTTACTGCCGCGCCTGCCATCCAGGGGGGAAAACCTCGTTCAGCCAATTGCACCGGGATATAGGCAAACATCAGCCCGTTCCCCAGCGCCAGCAACCCCATCGATGCAATGACACTGATAATGGCAACTGGCGGCGATGAATGGGGTTGAGCAACTTGCATAACGACGTAACAAAAGCTGGGTTAAAAGAGCGCGCATGTTAACCGCAGTTTGGCGTGATAGGGAGTTAATTTTTGTAACGTCGAATTGACTGAAAACGCGCAAACGTTGATAGTTCGCGCATGAATGCACTGACAACCAACATATTTGATACCGCCGCCAAAGAAGCTGAACTGCGCGCAGAGTCACAGACCTGGGACACACACAATATTGCAGACGCTGAGCCGGGTGATATCCCGGTGATTGATGTCGCAAATTACTTTGCCACGAATAGCACAGACGAACTTGAAAGTGCTGCCGGACAGTTACGCGACGCGTGTCTGAACACCGGCTTCTACACGCTCACGTGGCACGATTTTTCGCCGGACCTGCGTGCTAACACCTTCGCGCAGATACGCGAATTTCATACAGCGGATGCAAGCATAAAAAATGCAATTATGATGGATCGAGAGGGCTGGCCGGTAAAAGGCGCTGGTTACTTGCCAGTTAAAAACAAAAAACTGCCCGCGCGGGATCGCGGAAATCTCAACGAAGCGTTTATCGTCAAGCGCGACCACTCCGTCTCCCTCAACGATAACCAATGGCCAAACGCAGACGTGCTCCCGGATTTTAGAAATACCGTTGAGCGCTATGCGACTGAAATCGAAGCGTTAGCGAAGAAACTATTACCGATTTATGCGCGCGCGCTGGACGTGGAAGCCGACTTTTTTCGCTAAGCCTTTACACACCCGACGTATCGATTACGAATGACGCGCTATCCGACCATCGCCAAACAGGATATCGACGAATTTGGAATCGCGCCCCACGTTGACACAACATTCTTTACCCTGCTCGCGCAAGACAGCCCGGGCCTGTGCATCTTCAGCGAAAAACGCCCGCGCTGGATTCATGCACCCGTTTTGGAAAACGCCTTTATCGTCAATACCGGCGAGCTTTTGAAGCAGTGGGCGAACGATCGGTTTATCAGCGTTAAGCATTTTGCCAACAACAACGAGAGTCATCAGGATAGATATTCGATCCCGTTTTTCTTTAACGCTAACGCGGATTACAAAATGGCGTGTGTGCCAAGCTGCTGTGGCCCTGACAACCCTGCCAAATACCCGCCGATTTCGTATCTTGAAAGCCAGGCGTCGGTGCAAGGCGAATAAACTAGCTCGACCGCTGATCGCCCCATATGTCGTCTAGCCGCCTGTCGCGGCCGCAACTCCAGCGGTAGAACTTATAGCGCGCAGGATTTGTTTTGTAGAAATCCTGATGGTAGCTTTCGTCACCCTTGATTGGGTAGAACGTCATCAGCGGAAGGATGGGAGTAACAACATTCTGATCCGGGAATCGATCGATCACACGCTCTTTTGAACTCTCTGCCAATTCGCGCTCTGAATCGTTGGCGACAAAAATCGCGGCGAGGTATTCATGGCCACGGTCACAAAACTGACCGCCGGCGTCGAACGGATCAATATTGATCCAGTAATAATCGAGAATGTCCTGATAACTTAAAACGTTCTCGTCGTAGTCAATCTGCACCGCTTCGTAATGACCATCGTGGTTTCCATTGTAAGTCGGGTTTGGTGCAGTTCCGCCGGTGAACCCGGAAATCACTTCGCGCACACCCTCGAGCTTTTCAAAGTCCGATTCCATACACCAGAAACATCCGCCGGCAAGCGTAGCGGTTGCCGCCGGAAGTGCAGTCGAAAACAGCGAGCCGCAAACGGCAGTCGCGAGTAACAGTCGTTTAATCATTAGGAGACCCTGAAAATTCGATTGCCACTGAGACCGACAAATCACTGCGGAGTTCAGCTCATCTCGACATCGAGCGCGCGCATGACCAGACTCTGAAAATGATGCACCGCGTGTTCGGAAAGCTCGCTGAGTTCTTCATCCACGATAAACCGACCCTGATTATAGCCGCGTGATTTGAGCCCTTTTTGTACGCTGGTACACAATGCAATGTCCTCGGGCTGCAACACGTCTTTCTGATACGCCATTGCCTCGCACAGCTGATCGGTCGGTTGTCCGTCAAGAACAAACCAGTCCTGAAATTCGATCGTGCGTTCTTCCTCCGCCGGGTTCATCTGTAACACTGAAAGATTCGCGTCGCCCGGATAAAGCCAAATAGTCAGGTTGGGCCACAAAAACCATCCGGCGTAGCCAAAATCCACGTCGCCGGTTTCGAATTTAAACGCGGAATTTTCATTTGATCGAGCCGCGCCCGAAATCTGCGCGGAGTAAATATCGTATGTTTTGGTGCGGTAGCTGTTCATGTCGACAAGATCAACAAAGTCCTTGTGCGCCACGTGGCAGTGATAGCATTCGAGAAAATTATCGACGATTGTTTTCCAGTTGCAGGCTACGTCAAAGGTGTCTCGTTGTGCATACTGAAGCTCGTCAACGCGTGGGCAAAGCTTTCGAATCTCGTTCTCCAGCTCGCCAGTTTGCGATCGCAGCGACGGCGCATCCGGATCCAGATTGACAAACAGCATTCCGCAAAAGTCTTCGATCTGAACGCGTTTCAACGCAAACTCACATTTGTTAAATCCTTGCACTCGCTGGCTGTTACGCGCCGCGATCAACTCCCCGTCGAAACCGTAAGCCCAGGCATGATATGGGCATACAATGTTGGAGGTTTTACCCGCGCCTTCCAGCAACTCGTGCCCGCGGTGCTGGCACACGTTGTAAAACGCGTTGATCTCGCCGGACTTGTCGCGCACCACGAACACGTTTTGTTCGTGAATTTTCACCGTGAAGTATGCGCCAGCTTCAGCGACCTGACTTTTGTGTCCCGCGTACAACCAGCTGCTGTAAAAAATGGCCTCTTTCTCGGCGTTATAGATATCGCCGTCAAAGTAAAATCGCGCAGGCAGCGTGTAGGATTCTTTCGGGTTTTTGGTAAACGGTGCGTCGCCAGCCTGAAAATCCAGAGTGCTAACAGCCATTCCACATTCCTCAATGTTGTTCAAAATTCGTTTCTTGCATAATCATACGTGATGCAAGTTGACGCTCAATTGATATATTTTTAAGCTTATAGATAAATATTTCTTATCTAAACGCCAAATGTTGAAGAAACGACTCCCACCATTGGAACCGTTGATTGCTTTCGAGGCCGCTGCTCGGCTGCTCAGTTTTACCGGTGCCGCTCGTGAGTTGAACCTGACCCAGGCGGCGATTAGCCAGCAGATTCGATCACTGGAGAATCGCATTGGCGTCAAATTGTTCGCTCGTGCGCATCGCTCGGTCAGGCTCACACCTGCCGGACAAGACTACCAGCACACAGTCTCTACACTCCTGACTCACCTTGCCAGTGCAACCAGCGATATCAAGTCTGAACCCGCCAGCTCCCGAATAAATATCGCGGCGGACCAGTCGTTTTCCGCCATGTGGCTGCTTCCGCGGCTCGCGGATTTTCGCAATCGATTCTCGGACATTTCAGTACGATTGACATCATCTGATGTCGACGCCGAATGTACCGCAGATGACATTCAGGTCGCCGTCCTGCACGGTGCGGGCGAATGGTCTGGATTCCAAACCACACGCCTGTTCGACGAGGAAGTGTTTCCGGTATGCAGCTCGACCTACTTTTCGAGCAGAAACCCGATGCAAGGTCCGGAGGATTTGATCCAGGAGTCACTTCTCGATTTAACCGACTTTCACTGGAACTGGATGAACTGGCGCGTATGGCTGAACAATCAGGGAGTCGATTTAGCCAGCGGACATCGCAGCTTACAAATCAACAGCTACCCGCTGTTGATCGAAGCGGCCAAAAATGGAATGGGAATCGCGCTCGGCTGGGGCGTTTTGGTCGACGATGCCGTCAATAGCGGCGAGCTAATTCGTCCGCTGAAACATTCGCTTGTTACAGAGCAAGGGTATTACCTGCTTCGAAAGGAAAGTGTCGGTGCCAGCACAGAAGCCGATCGGTTTTGCGAGTGGTTGCTCTCGCAGTTTAAAAGCCGCTGAATAATTGAGTTTGTAAAAAATGTGCGAGACCAGACTCGCCGTTAATCGTTGTTGAAAGAGAAGCCGCACAGAGAGCTGAAAAACCAGCTCCCCGTGCGGAAAGATCAAGCAGGAAAGTTGTTTACGCCAACCAGACGTACTCAGGCCATTCACACCCGCCCAATGGGCCAATCGGCACATTCGGGATGCCCATGACATTATTCGCCACACCATCGTTAACGTTGGTGAATGCTGGAATGGTCATGCCGCTGCCCTCGTGGATCAGCGTTTGCATTTCGCAGTACATCTCGTAACGACGTGATGGGTCGGTTTCTGCCAGTGACAGCTTCAGCAGCTCGCCCATGCGATCGTTGGTCCAGAAAGTATCGTTCCAGGGGCCGCCCGGGGCGAACTGGATCGACATCTGCGCGTTGGCGGTCGGGCGCATAAACCAGTTCACAACGTTGACCGGTTCTTTCATCCACACCGCACCCCAGTAACCGTCTGCGGGTACCTTTTTGATCTTGAGATCAAAACCGATTTTCGCGCAGTTGGCCTGCGCCAGCAGCACGATCTCTTCGATACCAACCGCTACCGGCGCGACGAAAACTTCGGCTGTAGTGAGACCCGATTTCTCGAAGTGGAACTTTGCTTTATCCAAATCGAATTCGCGTTGCGGCAATTCTTTGCAGAAGTCTGCGCCGTGTGCCGGCGAAATCGGATGATCGTTACCGACAGTACCGTAGCCCTTGAGGACGCGCTTGACGATGCGTTCGCGATCCTGAACGTGTTGGAATCCACGCAGCCAGTCCTGATTGTTGCCCGGCGACGAAGTCAACAGGCTGCAGATGCCAACCTGTTGGCCCGACGGAATCGAGTTCAGTCGTGCAGTTGAAGATTTCTCGATCTGTCGGAACGACTGCGGATCTATCGTCGCGCCCATTTGAACGTCGCCTGCAATCAGCGCATTCACACGAGCAACCGGATCAGTGATTGCGGTCATGACAATACCGTCAAGGTTTGCAGGATCGCGGAAGTAGTCTTCGTTGCGCGAGTGCTCAGATTTGATACCCGGCTCGAAGCTGTCCAGTTTGAACGGTCCTGTACCGACTCCGTCACCGTTGGTGCCGCTTTTGATTACCTTGGCCTGGAACAGACCCAGAATCGCCGGCAGGTCAGAGTTCGGCGTACTCAGCACCGCTTTGACTTCGTGCGACCCCATCTTCTTCCACTCGTTGACGGGCTGCAGCATTGACTTGAAGTTGGACGTTGAATCCTCACCTCTGTGACGATTCATGGTGTAGATGACATCGTCCGCGGTGAACGGTGATCCGTCGTGCCACTTGACGCCTTTCCTCAGTTTGAAGGTCCACTCGGTCGCGTTGGCATTGGGCTCGAATGACTCCGCCAGATCAGGTTGAGGCGTGAGCGTATCGTCCAAACGCGTCAGGTTGTTGTAGGTGACGCGGCCGCGGGTGTAATCCAGACCCGAGGTAAACGCGGCAGGGTCAAGCGTATCGTCGGGCCCGTGCAAGTTCATCGCGACGCGAACGGATCCGCCTTTTTTTGGCGTGGCCGCAAATGCCGCCTGCTGATCAGACAACAACTGATGCGCCGCCGTCGCGGTCACACCTGACGCCATAATCAACTTCAGCATGTCGCGTCGACTCCAACCGCGTTGCATCACCTGCTGCATGCGTTGGGTGTCTTTCGAGTCGAGTTTTATTTCTGTTTTGATCGAGTCGTCACTCTTTGAAGAGTCGCTCATTTACGTGATCCTCCAGTATAAAATCAAATTGCTTAAATCAAACTAATCGGATTGAGTTCACAAGAATTAGCATAACCAAATCTCATGATTGCCTGTAAAAATTAAAGAGGCAACCTCAACCTAAATCATTAGCAGGTGTGATTGCAAGAAAAAACTTATCGATTGCAATACGTTAATGCCCGCGATAAATGCTGGTCATGGATATTATAACTATAGGTAACAGCAACGTCCCGCCGTTGAGCGTTTATCGCTTTTGCAAGCTAAACCAGTTTCTTTCTTAGCTGGGCACTGATCAGATCGATAATAGTGACTGAAACAACGATGATTAAAACAATCGCAGCTGTTTCAGCGTAAAGAAAACTGCGTATGTTTTCGAACAGGTAATGTCCGATTCCTCCCGCCCCAACGATTCCTAAAACGGTCGCAGCCCGCACGTTGGTTTCGAAACGGTAAAGCGCAAATGAGGACCACAGCGGGATAACCTGTGGAACGATACCAAAAATGACTTCATGCAGCCTGCCTGCACCGGTCGCTCGAATACCTTCGACTGGTCGAGGGTCAATCGCTTCCACCGCCTCAGAGAATAGCTTGGCCACGATGCCGGTGTTGTGAATGAACAAAGCCATGACGCCCGCGAACGGTCCCAAACCAACGGCAACCACGAAAAACAGCGCAAACACAATTTCGTTGATCGCCCGCGCAGAATCCATTAACCGGCGTATTGGTTGCACAACCCACTGAGGGGCTACGTTCGATGCGCTGAGGATCGCAAACGGAATGCCAAACACAACTGCCAGTACCGTGCCCCAAACGGCGATTTGGATGGTAACCAGCATTTCTTCGAGATAGATATCCCAATCATGAAAATTGGGCGACAAAAACGCCGCACCAAATTCCGCCATGTTGCGCCAATCGGTCACCAGCGATGCAACGTTGTACATCTCAGTTGGTGTCCAAGACCACGCCAGAAGTCCGGCTATCACAATCCCTACTAGCCAGCTAGCCGAACGCTCCCGCAATGGGAGCGTTGGCACTGTGACATGCTGGAGTTCGTTTACGCTTGACATATCAAAAGCCTGATTGGGTTGAAGCCTCTACTAGACGTTTGGCGCCATCTCCATCAACTTTCCAACTCGTTCACTTTCTTCACGCAACTTATCTATTTTGACTTCTCTATCACCAGATGAAAGTTTGCTGTCACTTTGTAATTTCAGAATTTCTTTGTTAATGGCAAGTTGACGAATGGGATACAACTGCGCGTTTGAAGACGGTCGAAACGGTGCCCAACCAAGTGCGTCAAGTACCTCTCGAGCAGCCGCGACTTTCTCCGGAGAACCGGTACGCCCATAGGTCATGATAAATGTATACAGTTTCGCTTTTGTGGTCTCGTGAAGATCAGCACGCCAAACCAACGGATCACTTGGAATCAATGGTGATTGCCACAGCACCTTGATGTTTTTGTGCGCATTGGGAGACGTTACGGCAAGACGACGCATATTCTCGGTGTTGTTAGTTGCAACATCGACTTGTTTGTTAGCCACGGCCATCGCATTTGCCTCGTGCTTAGCATTTCGAACGGTTTTAAAACACTCTTTAGGTTTAATGTTATGTTTGGCAAATACGTAAGTTGTTGGAACCAAAAACCCTGACGTGGAGTTAGGGTCTCCTATACCAAAGTTAAGCGTTCCATCACATGCAATCACATCTTCTAAAGAATTCAGTGCGCTGTCTTTGTGTGCGATCAATAAAGACCGGTATCCTGGGTTACCTTCTGAATCTACGGTCTGCGCGAAAACTTCACCGTTAGATCGGTCGACGGCTTCCATAGCCGATTTATTTCCGAACCATGCGATTTGTACTTTGTTGAAACGCATACCTTCGATAACGCCTGCGTAGTCGGAAGCATAGAAAGCTTTAATTTTGAGTCCGGTTTCGCTTCGCATAGAATCCAGAAACGGCGTCCAAATTTTTTTCAGATTGGATGAAGATTCGGTTGAAATAATTCCGAAGTTAATGGTTTCAGCGGTGACAACCATTGATGAAAGCATCAATGCCAGCGCGCCAGCAAATCGCATAAAATTTTTGTACATCATGAAAGTCCTCTAAATGGTTTTGGCTAAGCGGGTAGTGTCGTCTCTGACAAACGGCTTTCTCGTCCTGAAGAAAGAGTGCCTTGATTTGATGAAAACGAGTTACTCCAAACAGCAGGGCGTGCGAGTTCATTTTTCGGTTTAGTCAACGATGGGAGGAGCAAATCTTCGCTTTCATCGCCATATAGCTCCGCGAGAAAATCCGGCGTAAGCGAATTTGAATCACCATCGTAAACAATGCGCCCATCACGCATCGCAATCGTGCGCGCGCAATAACTCAACGCATACTCAACCTGATGCAGAGAAACCAATACGGTTATCCCATCATTTTTGTTGAGTTCTTTTAAGACATCCATAACACGTCGTGCCGCTGATGGGTCGAGAGAGGCGATCGGTTCGTCAGCCGCGATCACCTCGGCGTTTTGTACCAACGCTCTGGCAATCGCTGCCCGCTGCTGTTGGCCACCGGATAAGTCAGCACCACGCGAAAGCGCTTTGTCTTTAATTCCAACACGACCGAGCGCCTGCATCGCAAGCTGTTTTTGCGGTTTGGTGAAAAAACCGAGTGCTGCAAGCCAGTACGGCATTGCCCCTAGGTTGCCGAGTAGCACATTGGTCAAAACACTCAGCCTTGGGACCAGATTGAATTGCTGAAACACAACGCCGACTTTTCGTCGTATATGCCTCGCTTGCGATGAAACTTTTCCGCCTGATTGGATCGTTTCACCACACACATCAACTGACGTCAGCGCGTTGGAATCAGATTCGAGTAAACCGGAAAGGTGACGCAAGAGAGTCGATTTACCCGAACCTGATGCGCCAATTAACGCAATCATTTCACCTGACTGAACGCTGAAGTTCACATCGTCCAAGGCTGCATTATTGCGTTCAAAGTGCTTAGAAAGATGCTGTACGCTGACAATGCTCATGTCAGACAACCAACGATTCGAGTAAAGAGCGATAAGTCTCTAAGGGCGGAACGTCACGCCCCGCTACTTTGGCAGCTTCGTCTCGCCAACGCAGTGTTACTGCATCTCTAAATGCTGGGTGAGACTCAAACAACTCAAGCTCTTTTAAAGAAAGGGCACCACCCTGAAGTTCAAAGCTGTACTGCGAGGCTCGTGAAAGTCGCGACCAATAATTCTCGTCTACCGTACATAAATAGCGTTTTGCTCGAACGTGTTCTGCAATCGGTTGTGTGACTGATGGAGGAAAACGTGTTTCCAGCCAGCGCGCACCAATCGCTTCGTGTTCAAGGTCGGATTGAAGAAACCCGGAGTCTGATGAATGCTCATGAACGAGCAAGTGTCCAATATCATGTAGCAAAGCCGCCGCAATTGCGTGTTCGGCGTCGTTAGCTCTATCTGCCAAAAACGCACCCTGTAGCGCATGTTCAAGTTGCGTGACCTCATCATCGTAAAAAGTTGAACCGCGTGAGATCATCAACTCGATTAGTTGATCGACGTACTCGGTGGCGCTTGTTTCTTCCCACCGAGGTAGTAACAGGTCAACCGATTCACTCGTACCGATTGCGACGCTCATCGTGCCCCACCTGCGCTTTGACCTTGGAAATGACGGATCGTACTGATCGCACTATGACCCTGTGACTGCTGTGACTCCAAAGAAGCTTCACGGCTGGCGTAATACTGCTCGCGGAAAATACCTTCGGACAACGGGTTGTATGTCAGGAACATCGCACGCCTTGGCTTATCGCTTTGGTTACTGCTGCTGCGATGAGGCATCAATGAACCGAAAATAGTCACCGCGCCTCTCGGCATTTCGACTGGCTCCCAGCTCAGTGTCTGCGCAACTTCCTGATCTATACACCCATCGTTGTTTATCGGCAAAATGTCGTTTGCATGATCGCGCGCAAATTCGAGACAACCGTTTTCGACAGTCATATCGTCGATTGCGATTACGCAGGTCAGATGACGCTTGGCAAAGGAATAAGCAACAGCATCCTGATGCGCAGAAAAGCCAGCGCCTCCTGGTTGCTTGTAGTTTATTTTTTCTTTAAGCAGTGTAGCTGGTTCACCTAGCAACTCGTCAGCGGCGCCAATGATTTCAGCGCAACAGATTAGTCGCTGCACAGAAGTGATATCTTCAAGGAATCGTTCGGTGCGACATAGTACCGGTCCCGTATCGGTTTGCTCGTAGTAATGCAGGCGCTTTTCTTTCACTGACTGGGTGCGAGTACTAAGCTCATCAACCCACAATGGAAGCCGTGCAATAGTGAGATCTGTTAGCAAATAGTCGCACTTTAACCAACCTCGTTCGTTCCAACGTTTTATTTGTCGTTCGGTTAGGAGCATTTCACTCTCCGCGCGCGTTGTGCGCTTGAATTTGAAAGAGAAGTTAAATGCAGTTTGTTAGCGAGGAGTTAGCGTGAAATTAAGATTACATGAAATAAGGGTTTGTCGCACGAAAGAAAAATACTCATGATTTGATGTATCACTAATATCGAGTTATGTTCAACACCACTCTTTAAATGAGACACTGCATGATGAGTATCAGAACACGTCTTATCGAATACAACGACAACGGAACATTACTCGAAGGGTTTTTCGCCTGCCCGGATGACGCATCCAATCTCCCCTGTGTTCTTATCTCGCACGCTTGGGGTGGACGCGATGAGTTTGTCTGCGATAAAGCAAAGCAGCTCGCCGCGCTGGGCTATTGCGCCTTCGCATTGGACATGTACGGCCAAGGCGTGTTTGGTCACTCCAAGGACGAAAACGGCGCCCTGATGATGCCCTTTATGGAAGACCGCCCGCTGCTGCAGTCGCGTATCGGGTGCGCGCTTGACGTCGTCCAGACACTCGACGAGGTTGACCAAAACAACATCGCGGCGATGGGCTACTGCTTTGGCGGCTTGTGCGTTCTGGATCTTGCGCGCACGCGCTCAGATATTAAATCCGTGATCAGCTTTCACGGTTTATTAATTCCACCGGGCAATACACACGAAAACACAGTCTCGGCAAGCGTGCTGGTATTACACGGTCACGATGATCCTATGGTGCCGCCGAACCAGGTGCTCGATCTGCAAACCGAACTGAGCAGCGCGGGGGCGGACTGGCAGGTGCACACTTACGGCGGTGCGGTACATGCGTTTACCAACCCGGCTGCCGATGATCCTGGATTTGGGACGGTATACAATGCATCAGCGGACAATCGTTCATGGCAGGCCTTGATCAACCATCTTGAATCTGTTTTTGCCGCCTAGTTCTGCTTTTCACAACAAACCGTTATAAGAATCGTCCAGATCGTCATAACGATCTGCACCGTCGTGCTATAGAGTACTTTGTTTCCACCACCAAGTGCTCACTCCGACGCGATGCCAGACATTATCAACACAATAGCGGGTAACCAGTGGTATATCGCGTTTGTTATGTGTGCCCTGATCGGTGCACTGATTTTCAATCTCGAGCGCCCGCCTCTGCTATTTGCGCTGGCACTGCTGGCAATTTATCTACCCGGTGGACTCGACACCGACCCGATGCTCGCGGCTTTTGTGAATCCGGCGCTGATTACACTGGTGTTGTTAATGATTATCGCGTCAGTGTTGGAAAAAACGCAGTTTATTCGCACGCTGGCGGAGCAGATACTGCGCGGTACTCAACGCGTTGCACTGGGCCAACTCGTGACATTAGCGGGCTTTGTATCCGCGTTCGCTAACAACACCGCGGTAGTTGCGGCATTGATTGGGCCGTTAAGACAGTCGAAAAAATTTGCCACCTCGAAATTACTGATCCCGCTTTCCTATGCCTCGATTCTCGGTGGGATGCTCACTCTGATTGGGACCTCAACCAATCTTATTGTCAGCGCGTTTATGGTGTCAGAAGGATTAGCTGCACTCTCGTTTTTCGAATTCACGCTGCTGGGCTTATGCACATTTTTGGCCGGTGGACTCGCGATCCTCACTTTTGCGCCAGTGTTGTTGCCCGAAAACAGCGACACCCATGAGTCGGCGCGAACGGAATATTTAATTGAAGCGACTGTGCTGCCGGACTCACCCTTGATTGGGGGCACGGTCAAGTCAAATGGACTCCGCAATTTGCGCGAGTTGTTTTTAGTGGAGGTTATTCGTCCCTGGGTGCGCATTGCACCGGTTTCTCCGCCGGTGGTCATTCGCGAGGGCGACGTTTTGGTTTTTAGCGGTGACATCAAACACATTGAGTTGTTGAACCAATTCGAGGGGCTGGCGATAGACGGTGAACAACACCACAGCGTTCTGGGTGACCAAATGCTGCAAACCATCGTACCCCACAACAGCGAGTTGGTCGGCAAGACGATGATCGACATCGATTTTCGCGCGCGCTTTGACGCCGCGGTTGTTGCTGTCTGCCGCGGTAACGCAAGAATTCAGGGCGGGATCGGACGCCTTCGCTTGCGCACCGGGGATTTACTGGTGCTGGCGCCGGGCGATGATTTTAAAAAACTGACGCGCCATTCGCGCGCACTCATGTTTGTTAACGCTTCAACGCCCGAGAGATTTCTAACAAAACAAAAAAGCCTGTTTGCCGTTCTGGTTTTTCTGGCAGCACTGGCATTGAACATCTTTAACGTTTTGCCGCTGATTAAATCGCTCACATTAGCTATGGCCGTGTTGCTGATCAGTCGCTTGTTGACGATGGATGAAATCCGACGCAACTTGCCGGTCAATTTAATCGTGATTGTGGGTAGCGCACTTGGCATCGCACACGCCGCTCTAACGAGCGGGCTCGCGCTGACAATCGCCGACGGCATCATTGGCGTGTTTGCGCCTCTGGGTCATTACGGGGCGCTGATCGGTGTGTACCTGCTCACACTGCTTCTCACCGAAGCCATCACCAACAACGCATCGGCGGCCTTGGTTTGCCCGATCGCTTACAGTTTGGCTGCAGAGCTTGGACTGCCGCCACTGCCGTTTTTTGTGGCCGTTGCGTTCGCCGCCAGCGCGAGCTTTCTTTCGCCTTACGGGTATCAAACCAACCTGATGGTGTTGTCTGCAGGTCAATACAAATTCACCGATTATCTAAAAATCGGAACGCCGGTTTCTTTAGTCTACTCGGCGACAGTTCTTATCTTGCTGCCAGTGTTCTTTCCATTTACGTAACATCACGCGACGCTTCAAGAATTCTTTCGGCTTACCGATATAGACGCTGACCCCTGAACCGTCGGGACTCGCGTCGGAATGCCAAGCGAACACTCTCTGCTCCCCTATCAAGCCTCGTGGGCCGTGCGCCACTATGGGCTTATCGCTGTCCTGACAGCGATTTACGGCGGTGCGGTTTGCCCATTTATTGAGACGCTGACAATCGCACAACTTCTGGCGCCGATTGCCGTATCCTTTTCTTTTGCTGTTGTGGTGCGGCGGTTGTTGCGCAAGAACGTGTTGGGGAAGACGCAATTGGAGCAGATTGCCAGCAAAGGATTTGCAATCGATCTGTCACTTTTTGTAGGTATCTCAGCCGTGTTGTGCGTGTTCAATATGGCGGTTTTTGACTTTCCGGTTGAAAGTGGTCTTAAGCTGCTGGTTGGAATCTCCGCGCTCGGTTTTTTTGCCGCGGCAGACGCTGCTCTGGCAGACGAGCACGCCATGGCCAAACTGCTCGCGCAAAGTGGAAAAAATGTTCGTTCACGATCTCGCATATCATCATTTGCGAAAAGACTCACTGCGCTGCTCGTAATGAGTATGTTGACGATCGGCGTAGTCATCAGTTTGTTAATTAGCAAACAACAGCACCATATCGCGACGCTGACCACCCTGCCGGAGGTTGCAACATCCAAAAACCCCATCTTGATTGAAATGGTGTTTGTCATTGGCGTCGTTTGCGCCTATGCAATCAAGGTTGTAATCAGCTACGTGCGCAATCTGCACTTTCTCGTATCCACCCATCAGAACACTGTCGAGCACGTTGTAAACGGTGAGCTCCAAAAGCGAATACCGGTAACCGGATACGATGAGTTTTCCGAGATCGCGCGCTACACAAACGAAATGATTGCGTCGCTGGAGTTTCGTACGGATCAACTCGCCCGCACACAGGATGTGGCAATACTTTCACTCGCCTCGCTGGCAGAAACGCGCGACAACGAAACCGGCGCGCACATTTTGCGAACCCAGCGATACGTTAAGGTGCTGGCCCAGCACCTCGCGAAAAAACCAGAGTACGCCGACTATCTGACCGATGAGGTTGTCGAGCTTCTGTTTAAGTCAGCGCCGCTGCACGACATCGGCAAGGTCGGTATCCCGGACAGCATTCTCCTCAAGCCGGGCAAACTAACGGAAGAGGAATTCGAAATCATGAAGTCTCACACCACGATGGGTAGCGAAGCGTTGCGCGTGGCAGAGCAATACGGCGAAGGCACACAATTTTTGAGCTTCGCCCGCGAGATCGCAATCAGTCATCATGAAAAATGGGACGGCAGCGGATATCCTGCAGGGTTATCTGGCACTGACATTCCACTGTCCGGTCGCATAATGGCGATGGCGGATGTGTACGATGCACTGATTACCAAACGCGTTTACAAACCCGCCTTCAGTCACGAAAAAGCGAGGCAGATTATCGTCGACGGTCGAGGATCACATTTCGATCCTGCAATTGTCGATGCGTTCCTGGAATGTGAAGAAACATTTATTCAGGTGGCAACCGTATACACGGACGAGCAGTACCATATTGCCGCGTAACAAAAGAGTTGTATTCAAGCGATAAGCTGCGGCAAGATTCCTCGCGTTATTTGTTTCAAAGAAACCTCAATGTCGGAACCCCCACGCTACGGCGAAGGCCCCGCATCATACAACGCGGCCGGCCAACAGGAAGGCTTGCGCAAGCTGGTCGACAGTTTTTACGACTATATGGATACGCTTCCGGAGGCAGCGGATATCCGCGCGATGCACCCGAAAGATCTGACTGTTTCGCGCGACAAACTCGCCCTGTTTTTGTGCGGCTGGACCGGCGGCCCCAAGTTGTTTCCACAAAAATACCCGACGACACCGATACCAGTTTTTCATTCGCAGTTTAAGATTGGTGTGCCCGAGCGCGATGCGTGGTTGTTGTGTATGAGAAAGGCATTGGCCGATCAGCCATATGCGGAGGATTTCAGGCAGTACATGATTGAGCAGTTGTTTGTGCCGGCGGAAAGGAGCCGGGTGGCGAGTGAGGAGAGGCGTAAAGGTTCATTGGAGTGAACTGCTCGATTAACCGAGGTTGGGTTTCGCGCGCTGAAATTTGGACATCTAAACTAACTTCGTGCTGAGTGAGCGAAACCAATCAAACCTCAACGATCTCTCCACGCCTCAATCAACCCATCAAACGACTCCGGCTCCGTCTCAAAACACGGCTTGCTACTCTCCTGCAACCCCAGCCAGTCATGCGCGCGCTTAACCCAAATATGCCCGATCGGCTCGAGCACGCTCGGGTCGTCTACCGTCCCGCCTTTGACACTGAACGGTGAACGTTCGTCGCCGGATAAATGGTGGATCCGCGAACCGCATAAGCCACAAAAGGTACAACGTTTTTGTTCGCCGCTGTCTCCGTGCGTAACCCATTCATTTAACGTGCCTTGAACAATCTCAAAATCATCTTGATCAACCCAAAGCGATAGACCGAATGCGCTGGAGGATTGTTTTTGGCAGTCCAGACAATGACACGCGTAAAGCGTTAGCGGCTGACCTGTAATGCGATAGCGAACTGCGCCGCATTGGCAGCCACCGTTTAGTGGGAGCTTGAGTTCAGGCACTTTGCGTTTCCCCGGTGGTGTCGATAAGCGGCGGCAACGGGCAGTCCAGTGTTTCAGAAACGGCGCGCAAAAGCTCCGCTTCTTTGATTGCAATATGTCCGTCGTGCAGCACACATTCAACCAGCGCTTCAATTAATGACGACTTTAAAATCGGGGCGAGCCCGCGCAAGTGCTTGAGGGTTTTGCTGAGTAATTTCCCGCTGATCGGCGGCAAAGAATCACGCGCAATTTCGGATCGACTAAACGTTCGCAAAATTCGCGCGTAGCGATCGTCCGCGTTTTTGGAATCGCCGCCTACGCGAATCATCACATTGAGAAGCTGCGCGATTTCCTGTTCGACTGCCTGAAAAGTAAAGTGCGTAGCGGCGCGTTCGCCTTTGCCGGAAAGCGGAAGATGCCTGCGCAGGATCGCCAACAAAGTAAACTCAAAAAGTGACACGCGACCATCGGCAGCAATTGTCTGGTTTACGGCTTTAAGAAACTGCTCGCGCTCGTCGCGCGACAGTCGTTTGAGTTGCGGTAATGCCAAATCAACCATCGCAAGGCGCAACCTCGGCCACGCGGACCCCACTTTCGCATTCATGCTCGCGACTTCGTCAGAATACTCCGGGCCGTTTTTTTCCGTCATCCACTGCAGCCGTTTTTTCACGAGGTCGTCGACATCGCCCAGAAGTGACGCGAGCACCGCCTGCTGTGCACCGACAACCGAGTGAAGCGCGACAAGCAACTCGCCCGGAATTGACTGGTGCAAGGCTTGTGCGTATTCGACGTGCGTGTTCGATGGATTACCAATGCTCTCCACCACTTGCGCAGCGTTGAGGCTGACAACATCCTGCGACATGGCCGCAAACCCCATGCTGGCTGCGACCGCGGCGCCCTGCTGAAACTGTGCATCTGCCTCGCGGCGTTCGGCACGCTCCTCAACCTGCGCCTTGACTTCGAAGTGCGGATCAATCCGCGCGATGCGATCATCCAGCGGCGGATGCGTGGCAAGTAAACCGCCAAATTTCGGTACCAGCGCTGCGCCAAAACACATGTGGCTCATTTCCTCGGTGCGACGACCGTTAAGCAGCGAACCAAAACTGAAGTCGCGGATTTTTGCCAGCGCCCCGGCAATCCCATTTGCACTGCGTGTGTACTGCACGGCCGATGCATCAGCCAAATACTCGCGCTGCCGCGAGACCGATGCTTTGATCAGACGACCAAAAAACAGTCCGATATAGCCAATCGCCATCAACGCCAAACCGCCAATAAAGAATGCACCTTGCGACGAGCCTCGACGCCGATGCAATCCGACGCCAGTCGAGCGCAACATCATCCCGCCGACTTGCCCAATCGCAAGAATGCCGGCGAGCACGCCCATCAAGCGAACGTTGAGGCGCATATCCCCGTGAAAGATGTGGCTGAACTCGTGCCCGATCACACCCTGAAGTTCTTCACGGTCGAGTTGCTCAAGGCAACCGCGCGTCACAACCAGCGCGGCTTCGGTCGGCTGCAAACCGGCAACAAAGGCGTTTATTGCACCTTCGTTTTCCATCACCCATAAACTCGGCAGGGGCATGCCGGACGCAATCGCCATTTCCTCCGCAACGTTGATGTACACGCGGTCGCGTTGTTTTTGGGAGTGCATGTCGAGCCGCGTCGCGCCGGACCATTCGGCAATCGCATCACCGCCCTGACGCAACTGATGCATACGCTTGATACTGCCGATGACAATGACTAACAGCGTGATCAGCGAAATAATCAACCACACCGGTTGATCCAGCCAGTGCGTCAGCGAGAAGGTTTCGCACGTCGTCGAGAGCATCTCGCAACCGCCAAAGCGCGCGATCAGAAATACGACTGCGTTGACAGCCACAATAATCAGTACAACGGCAATAACAAAGTAAAACACCAGTTTGCGCGACTGGCGTTGCGCGTCGTCCTGATGCTGGAAAAAATTCACCGGAAGTGAATCTTAATTAAAACGATACTTTTACCGGCTCGCGAATTTCCGGCTCTTCGATTTCGAAAAACTCCGCTTCCTTGAAATTAAAAAAGCCGGAGATAATGTTGTTGGGAAATTGTTCGCGATGCGTGTTGTATTCCATCACTGAATCGTTGAACGCTTGACGCGCGAACGCAACGCGGTTTTCGGTCGAGCTCAATTCTTCCATCAGGCGCATCATGGTCGCATCCGCTTTCAGGTCAGGATAATTTTCGGCAAGGGCGAAAAAACCACCCATTGCACTACCCAGAACAGATTCCGCTCCGATCAGCTTTCGGATTGCGCCACCGTCAGCCGGGTCAGCGCCTGCGGCGTCTGCCGCGTTTGCTGCACCGTTGCGCGCCGAAATGACCGACTCCAGCGTTTCGCGTTCGTGCTTCATGTATGACTTGGCAGTTTCAACCAGATTGGGAATCAGCTCGTAGCGACGCTTGAGTTGAACATCGATCTGCGAGAACGCGTTTTTAAAGCGGTTGCGCAACGCGATTAAACGGTTGTAAACCATGATAAAAAAGCCAACCACGGCAACGATTACAACCAGAAAAACGATGGTTTCAACAGACATAGGCAACTCCTTTGATTGTTTTAGATGTTCACCTGAATGAGATAGATAAGGGCAATTTATTGATATTTCAAGGAATTAGCGGCCGTTTCAGACAAAGCGCACTGCCCAGCGGGTTATTGGCGGCAGCTGCAAAAAAAAATTTAGCCCTTTTATTTGACGAACCTCAAATCGAATTCTATAAATAATAGTGAAGTGTTTCTTCTGAAGTGTCACGTTCTCACCCCATAAGGCCTGACTTTAACGTCGGGCCTTTTTTTGTAAACCGCAAACTCCGTCCAATCACCATGGCAATTGGAAAGGTAAAGGCAGGAATGCGCTCAGCGCTCCCTCGATCAAGAAAACGCGCTAACATAGCCGCGAACTGAATGGAGATTGCGATGGCTTCGCTGCGCGAACGCATGGCCGACAATGGTTTCGAGTCTAACGACGACTACAGTTACCATGTGAAGTGCCTGCTTGGCAGTCATTCCGATGATTTGCGAACTCTCAACGTTGAGGGTGCACCAGGCCGCCGTAAAACCGCTTTTGCCAGTGCATTGGCCAACTCGCTCGACTACACCCATGTGCTGTACCACGATTTTTCACGCGATAATGTCGATCGCGAAAATGTCGTCGAAGTCGAAACTGAAGACGCCGACGCTATGCCCGCACTGCCGCCAGTGTCGCGATTCGACCAGATCATGAGCGATGCCTGCGCGTTTAGCGAAGGTGATCCGACAATTGTGATTCTGGATCAGTTGCAAGCCGCACCGTTCGCCGAACATATTCGTTTATACAATTTTATTTGCAGCAAGGAGTGGCACAGCGCAGACACACAGTTTTATGCCAATAAACAAAAACTGCTGGTATTTTTAATTTCGGAGTCACGCCTTTATCACTCGCTGCAAAAGCACAGCTTCCGCGTGTGGGTAAACGATGCGTCACTCGGCAACAAGCGCTATCGGGCAGCTGATTTTCAACTGAACGAAGAAATTCAAGGCGTGATTGATTCTATGCACCTGCTGTTCACGCATATCGGCGTGATGCCCACGCACAGCGAATTTGCGCGACTGCTGAACGATATTCAACTGCATGTACGCACCCGCAATGAACTGATCCACAGCATTTTTGGGTGGACTGAGGGCATCGAGCAAAGCCTGTTGCACTCTCCTGAGTTGGAGTCATTTGTCGACGATGCAATTGCCGCCGTCGAGGACTACATCGGCGTTGACGAGGTCGAAATTACCGAGTCGAATTTTTCGGTGATCGAATAAGCGCCGCGCGATATAATTGGTGAGCCAACCCACTACCGACAGCTGCGAGATTCGCTCATGCGCATGGACTACTTCAGTAATCAGATCGAAAAAGGCATTGGCGGTGAGACCAAAGCTGATGTCACCGGCGATGGCAGTAAATTCGAGGCTGTGGTGATCAGCGACGCGTTTGAAGGTGAGAGCACGATCAAGCGCCACAAAATGGTGTACGCAGTGCTGAACGAGCATATTACCAGCGGGGCAATTCACGCGCTCACGATCAGGGCGCACACGCCAGTCGAATGGCAAACCAAACAAGCCGAGACGTAATCAAACACGATGGCCGAAAATCTAAAACTCGGCACCCACAGCGATGTGCTATCTACAGATAGCGCGGAGGCAATCGCGCCCCATCTAATCACATTCGCGAAGCAGGCGCGACGACACATCCAGATTTTTTCTCCTGAGCTTACGCACGTGCTTTACAGTAACGCCGAGTTCATTCAATCACTGAGCGACAGTATTCGCAATAATAGTCGGATGCGCGTTCAGATATTGCTGGGTGACCCCGGACCCAGTGTTCGACGCGGTCATCGCCTGCTTGCGTTAATGGAAAAACTCGGCAGCTATATTGAGGTGCGCCGAACGCACAACGACTTTCAAACGCTGACATGCGATTACATGCTGGCCGACAAACGCGGCTACATTTTTCGCAACAACGCTGAACGCTTTTTTACCGAAATTTGCTACAATGATCGTTTAACCACAGACAGTTACTGCAAACAGTTTTCACATATTTGGGAGATGAGCACGCGCGAGCGTGAGTTTTTACGCCTGCATATCTGAGAAATCCCATTCGCGATTGGTGCCGCTGCGGGCACGATATCATGAAACCATTCCGCAGCTTGATCCAACTACTTGAGCTGCGCCCTGCCCACTGCATCCTGCGCGAACTGCGCTGCGACCCGACCGCTCCGATTACCACGTCGCAGCGCCCATTCGAGCGCGTTTGCGCGCAACGTTTCATCCAGCGTTAAACCGCCGAGCTTCTCCAACCAATAGGCAACAACATCGAGATAAAGCTGTTGCGAAAACGGCTGAAACGACAGCCATACACCAAAGCGCTCCGACAACGATATCTTTTCTTCGACCGCTTCACCGTGATGAATCTCGCCGTGCACGATGACTGTGTCGAGATTTTCTTTTTTCATTTCAGGCAGCAGATGACGGCGATTCGACGTGGCATAGATCTTCACGTTATCCGGTGCTACTGAAACCGAACCGTCTAAAGCCGCTTTGAGCGCTCGATAGCTGGAGTCGTCGGCTGAAAACGACAGATCATCGACGAATAAAATAAACCGTTCCGGGCGACCGTGCAGCGGCTCGACGATTTCCGGTAAATCGATAAGGTCGTGCGCTTCTACCTCAACGATGCGCAAGCCATCCGCGGCGTATCGGTTAAGCAGCGCTTTAATCAGAGTGGATTTGCCCGTACCCCGCGAACCCCACAGCAAGGCGTTGTTGCACGGCAGCCCTGCCAAAAACTGGCGCGTGTTGGTGTCCAGCGTCGACTTTTGCTTGTCGATACCAATCAAATCATCGAGCGACACAGCGTGGACCGAGTGGATCGATTCAAGCGCTCCGATTTGACCGCGCCGGCGCCAGCGAAAAGCGAGCGCGCTCCAATCGGGTTCGCAGTCTGCATTGCTTGTGAATGCATTTTCCAGGCGCGTGACCAACCTATCAATGCGATCGAGTAAGGGATCAGATGGGTTTTGCGTCACGGTCAGGAAATCTCTCAAACAAATTCTCGGGGCGGACGGATCATAACAGTCCGCAGCATCAGAACTAAAGAAACCCGAGCTTCCGCCGATGCCCGAACTGAATACGCGAAATTCCGCATCACCCGGAGAAAGACTATGTCGGCAGCAGTCCAACCTACCCCAGCAAACAATAGTTACAGCTGGATTCAGATGGTTGCCGATACCGTAGCCCGATTTGATGACGCACCGGAGAATCGTATGACAACCTGGTCACAGCCCTGCGTGATCAAGGGTTCGCCCTCGGTAGTCTACGCGAGAGGATTACACGAATCCTGCTCGACCTTGTTCCACTATCTGCAAAATTTTGCCTTTTGCAATGACTTGAAATTGGTCGAGGACCGCCGCGTGGATCGCATGAAAGTGACCAATGATCGCCGCAAAAGCTGGGCGCCTGTCGTTGCACTGGGTGCGGGAATGATGCTGCGCGATACGCCTTTTGACGGTGCAAGCCTGATCCCGTCAACCCCGCATGAGCTGCGCTCAGGTGAGCCTGAACTTAGCGCGCCTGAATTGATCGCTCTGGCAGCGGAGGTACGTGTCAGCGGAAGCTATCAGGAACTCGCCTCCAACGGAATGCTGATTCCCAAAAACTCGACCGACTACAGTATCGCGCACTATCACGCAGAGACCGAGATGCTCGGCCAGCGACGGCCGGTTAGTTATTTTGAGGGTAAAACCTTTCACGCAGTTGGTTATCGCTCTGGCGACCAGGTGGTATTGCAGGTGTTGGTCGGAGGCGGCCCGTTCAGCGCCCCGCGACTGTGGGGGCCGGTGCAGCGCATGGCACGCGACCCCGTGGAGTTGCACTATCTGCAGGGCTTGGACGGGCGCGATGGCTTCGGCATTTTCAAGGTGACCTATTACCTCGACAGCGATGGCCCCGCGCTCGCCCAATACCGCTAGTCTCCCTGGGGACTACTCAAGCCAGGTCAAAAAGCAAAAATTCCGCATCATTCGATGCCGCGATGTTGAGCAAATTCTCGTCGCTGATCGCCGCACCGTCGCCAGTCGACATGGCGACACCGTTCACAGACAGGTCGCCGCGAACCAGCTGTAACCATTGATATCGATCCGGCTGCGACGCGTATTCAAGCGATTTGCCGGAATCGAGCCGCGCTGTGTAAAGCGCAATATCCTGATTAACATGTGCGATCCCGTCGCGGCCGCCCTGTTGCAGCACCAGGCACAAATCGTTCGACTGCAAGCGGTCGTCGTAACGCGTTTGTTCATAGTCCG
Organism: Pseudomonadota bacterium; assembly: GCA_039029275.1. Lineage (GTDB taxonomy): Bacteria > Pseudomonadota > Gammaproteobacteria > JBCCGL01 > JBCCGL01 > JBCCGL01. The sequence goes on from JBCCGL010000005.1 coordinate 30,766, forward strand.
GTGCGATTCCGTTTTGCGCCGTCATCACCCAGATTTGCAACAAATGCGTGGACGCGCTATCTGAGGGATTAAACTCGCTGTGGGTCACGCCGGTACCCGCACTCATGCGCTGGATTTCACCGCGGCCCAGCACCTCGCCGTTGCCCATGTCGTCGCGGTGTTCGATGGCCCCGTCGACGATGTAGGTGATGATTTCCATGTTCTCGTGCGAGTGCATCGGAAAGCCGCCGCCGGGCGCTATCTTGTCTTCGTTGATCACGCGCAGCTGGCGAAAATTCATATGCGCGGGATCGTAATAGTTGGAAAACGAGAAGCTGTGGCGTGCATCCAGCCAACCGTGATTGGCGTGCCCGCGGTCTTCACTCTTGCGTATCTGGATCATGGTTTAGTCTCCTGTTTCGTGTTGCACACACTATCGTTAATTCCACCAAGAGGATAAACACACCTAATTCGGATAAACTGTTTACTTCCAAGAATCAATCGGGCGACAACGTGGACCGACTAACAAGCATGCAGGTTTTCGCCACGGTGGTTGATCTGGGCAGTTTTACCGGCGCTGCGGATAAGCTCGACCTCTCTCGCGGCGCGGTCAGCAAACACGTCGCCGACCTTGAACAACAGCTTGGCGGGCGATTACTCAATCGCACCACCCGGCGCATCAGCCTGACCGAGGCGGGTCAGGTTTATTTCGCGCGATGCAAACAAATCCTTGAAGACGTCAGCACGGCGGAGATGGAAGTTGGGGGCTTCTCGTCTGAACCGCGCGGTGAATTACGCATCAACGCGCCGATGTCGTTCGGGCAACATCAGCTTCCGCCCTTGATCGCTGAATTTCACAAGCGCTACCCGCAAGTCAATCTGCAACTGACACTCAGTGATCAACTGGTTGATGTCATCGACGAGGGTTACGATCTTGTGCTGCGCATCAGTCAGCCCAAAGACTCCAGTTTGGTTGCCCGGCGCATCGCGACGTCGCGCTCTGTCATTGCGGCCTCGCCCGACTATCTTGCTGAGCACGGCACTCCGCAGCATCCGGACGATCTGCGCGAGCACCGCTGCCTGCAGTACCAATACATGATGTCGGGTCAAAAGTGGGTCTTGAGCGATGGAGAGAACGAGTGGGCAGTACCGACCAGCGGCCCTTTGATGGCGAACAACGGTGAAATGCTATGCGGTGCAGCCATCGCCGGAATGGGCATCACCTGGTTACCAACGTTCATCTGCTGCGACGCGCTGCGCAGCGGCGAGCTAGTGCAAATCCTCGACGACTATTCGACCGAGCCGACCGGCATCTATCTGGTGTTTCCTTCGACGCGTTTGATGTCGGCCAAGGTCCGCACCTTTATCGACTTCGCCGTTGAATTCGTCGGCGACAAACCGGCCTGGGATTTTTCGCAAGACTCGGTCCAGACCTATTGACTTAAACCGCGCTTGAACTTTTACACTCGCGATCCCTTGGCTTTGACACTGTTAGGAGACGATCGTGAATGTACTGGTTTTGGGCGGTACCGGTTCTATCGGCGCACCCGTTGTGAAAACACTTGTCCAGAGAGGTCACACCGTTTCGGGGCTGGCGCGTTCTGAAGAATCAAGCGCTGCTTTGGCAAGCGCGGGCGCTCGCCCCGTCGAAGGTTCAATCCTGAATCCCGATGGTTGGCTCGACGAGCTGAGAAACGTCGACGCCGTTATCCACGCAGCGGCGGTATGGGGCGATGACATGACCGACATCGACAGTCGCGTGGTGCACTCGCTGCTGAGAGCGATGCCGCAATACAGCGATGACAAAACGCTGCTTTATACGGGCGGATGCTGGCACTACGGCGCAACCGGAGACGTCGTTGCCGACGAATCCACGCCCTATGTATCGTTCAGCGGCTTTGATGTCGGACTCCAAACCATGCAAGCGGTGCTGAGTGCGCAGAGTGTGCGTGGCATGGTGATTCATCCGGCTATGGTGTACGAACGCGACGGGGGCGTGTTTGACCATTTCTATAACGACGCAGACGAACTCGGGCATGTGCGCGTGATTGGCAACGCCGACGTCCGTTGGCCGCTGGTGCATCGCGACGATCTCGCACTCGTATACACTTTGATGGTGGAGCAAGGTCAATCCGGTGACGTCTACAATGCCGCAACGCAGTCAGGCGTCCGGGTTGGCGATATTGCGAGCGCCGTCGCCCGCAGTAGAAACCTGGATCCAGAAGCACGCGAGCTCGAGGTTTCAGCGGCGATAGAAGAATTCGGGTTTACCGCTGAGGGATACGCAATCGATCAGCAAATGAGCGGTGACAAAGCGCGCGCGCAACTCGGATGGCAACCCGTGCACGAAAATGTTTTTGACGTAATCGGCTGATCGAATGAGTTTATTTCGTCGCGGCGCTTCCCTACACTACGCGCCGTTTTCCTGTGTAATCAATCTCGATGGCGCTCGTTACCCTGCAATCCATTGGCGTGAGTTTCGGCGGTCCCGCCCTGCTCGACAACGCCAACCTGACGCTCGACAAGGGCGAACGCGTCTGCGTAGTCGGGCGCAATGGCGAGGGCAAATCAACTCTGCTGCGAGTCATTAATGGCGAGATTGCAGTCGACAGCGGCGAGCGTGTAGTCGCCGCAGGTGTCAAACTGGCAATGCTCGACCAGGCGGTGCCGGACGCGCTCGATACATCCGTGGCGGAACTGCTCGACACGCGCCTTGAAGCCGAGCGCGAACTCGACAGCTGGGAACGCGAACAGCGCATTGGCAAGCTGATCTCCAAACTCAATCTTGACGCGAGCGCGAATGTTAGTCGCTTGTCCGGCGGGCTAAAACGGCGCGTGTTGCTCGCCGCCGCGCTGGCGGTCGAGCCGGATGTTTTGCTACTGGATGAGCCGACTAACCACCTCGACATCGAGGGCATCGAGTGGCTGGAAAAATTCCTGCGTAACTGGCGCGGCACGCTGGTGTTTATCACCCACGATCGCGCCTTTCTGCGCACGCTGGCGACGCGCATTGTCGAAATCGACCGCGGTCGCCTCAGCAGTTGGCCCGGCGATTACGATGCCTTTGTGCGCAATAAACACGCCGCGCTGGAAACCGAAGCCAAAGAGCAGGCGGAATTCGACAAAAAGCTCGCGCGCGAGGAAGTCTGGATTCGACAGGGCATCAAGGCACGTCGGACGCGTAACGAAGGGCGCGTGCGCGCGTTGAAAAAAATGCGCACCGAACGCGCGCAGCGACGCGAGCGCCTCGGCACGGCCACGATTACTGCGCAACAGGCTGAGAAGTCCGGCAAAACCGTTGTCGAGGCAGTCGGCGTGAGTTATGAAATTGGCGGTAAAACCATCTGTCGTGATTTCAGCACGACGATTGCACGCGGCGACAAGATCGGCATTCTCGGTCCTAACGGGGCGGGCAAAACAACCCTGATCAATCTTTTGCTCGGCAGGCTGCAACCGCAGTCCGGTGAAGTCACGCTCGGCACCAATATCTCGCTGGCGTATTTTGATCAAATGCGCGAGACGTTAAACCCCGATCAAACGGCGCAGGACAATGTCGGCGGCGGATCAGAAATAATCGATGTGAACGGCCAACAAAAACATATTATCGGTTACTTACAGGATTTTTTATTTTCACCCGCACGGGCGCGGTCACCCATTCGCGCGCTTTCCGGTGGAGAACGTAATCGCCTGCTACTCGCCAAGCTGTTTACACAAGCGGCAAATTTTCTGGTAATGGACGAACCGACTAACGATCTCGATGTTGAAACGCTGGAATTACTGGAGGAACAGCTGCTCAACTTTAACGGAACGCTGTTGTTAGTCAGTCACGACCGAGCGTTTATCGACAATATCGTGACGAGCACACTGGTGTTGCCGGGCGATGGAAACACCTATGAGTATGTCGGTGGTTACGATGATTATGTCCGTCAACACAAAGTTGTTGAAACCGCAAAGATCAAACCGCATAAAGCGGCAGTTGCGAAACAGCCAGATTCAAAAAGTCCAAAGCTTAAAAAACTGGGGTATATGGACCAGCGAGAGCTCGACGCGATGCCCGATACGATCGACACACTGGAAACCGAAAAAAGTGAACTCGAAACTCGCATGAGCGATCCCGATTTTTATCAGCAGGATGCTGAAATCGCAGCGCAGACACAAGAACGGTACGCGAAACTAACGGGGGAACTCGAAGCGCTTTACGCACGTTGGGACGAGCTCGAATCCAAAATCAGTTAACAGTTTTTTATTACCAGAAGTACTGATAACTTAGACTTGCCTCGCGGCCAATCGCTTCACGCAGTTCAAGCCTGATCTCGTGATTGAGTGTCACCTCTAATCGCGCTTGAAGGGAAAAAGTATCGACATCATCTTCGGTTTCCGAATAAAACTTTCGCCCCGCTTCAAGATTCAATTTAAATTTCGCGGAGCGGCCAATGACTGTGCCAAGCGATGGCGTCAAAACAACATCCTCGTTTTCACTTTCTATACCAGCGTCGATCAAGCCGTAAACGAAAACACCTTGTGTCGCCTGAAAAGACTTTCCTATACCCGCTCTCAGCTCCAGTTGCAGGCAGTCATCGCAGCCGACGAACTTTTCATTTATACCAGCGTACGCGCGCCACGAAACGCTTCTTCCGTCGAGATAACCGGTGGTGTCGTTGCTCAATTCCTGAACGCTGATAAAGTCGAACCTGTTAAGTTCCAGGCTGTCTTTATCGGTTTTGCGAAAGCTGAAGTCGCCAACAAGGAGTTCGGAATGGTTGAAGTGATTGTGCCCGAGCAAATCAAAATACGCGGGTGAGAATTCCAACAACGCGCCTTCATCACCGTCTTCAACCGAGTACGCACCCAGGGATATGCGACTGGGTCGCGACCCGCTCGAAGGAGGAGGTACGACCGTCCGCTCATTTAGTGAATCCGAAACATTGAGCTGCGCGCGATGATTCTCCAGAACCGTCAGGATTTGCGCGCGCTTGTGTTGCTCATCGCCTTTGGTTTTGTCAAAGCGATCGCCGGCGATTTGGTAGTCGTAAAAAGCAATCAAGGTATCGACTACTTCGGCCATGTGCGTTTCATCCAAGGAGCCTTCAATTTCATCAGACATATCGGGCGCGCGCGCCACGAACTCATCAAAGTACTTTTGCTGTCGGACGTTAAGCAGGTTGTATCTTGAAACGAAGCGTTTTTCTTTTGACGGGATATAGCGGATATCCTTAATTAAAGTGCCGCCGCTCGTTTTGTTCGCCTCGCGTAATCCGTGAAACACGCTTATCGGTAAATACCATCCGCTTTCGTTCGAATCGAGATCGGTTTCGAGAACCATTTCCAATACTTCGGCCATGCGCAAACCACAGTTCTCGCGCAAAAAATAGTAGACGAATTCCTTATCAATGATTTCCCAAAGGTGATAAATCAAAAGGCGTTCCTGATAGTGCGAGAGGTTTAGCTCGTACTCCCACATATCACGCGCTTCGCTGTCCGCGTAGACATTATATTGCGCGTAAAACTTTCGATTGGAAAACGTGGCGCGATAACCACCTAACAATCCTTTGGCGATATAGACGGGCAAGGATTCATCATTCGGAATTGCTGCGCCAAAATTTACGCCAGTGGCAAGCAGGTCGTCGCTTTCACCGGGAGGACTGTTGTTAAGCTTGATCAGTAAATGCCCGAACGCAGAAGCGGGATTGCCGAAATATCCACTGACCGAAATAACGCTGATCGAACGGAAATACCAGAACCGCGACCATTGACGAAACTTTTCGCAACGTACCTGCGGAAGAGGTATTTCGGCAAACAACAATTTTGTTCGCAGCCAATGCACACGCGCAGGAAACCGGCACAAGGCGTGTTCACTGTTATCCTCACCACTGACCGGCGCATAAAACGCACGCAAGGTCGCAGCCAGCTCAGCTTCTGCATCGCTTACACCTTTTTCCGCGAGAAAAAAATCCGGTGAAACAATAACGCTTTGTTGATCCCCAAATGCGTTCGGCTCGTAATGTAAAAGTTGACGCCACTTTTTATGCGTCGCAAGAGGCGCCGCCTGTAGAGTCAGCTTCGAGAGATAAGTTTCGAGTTCGGTTTGACTGTTGGTCGCGGCGACGGACTCGCTTGCGAGACCTACAGCAATGAAACCGATTAGAATGCGAATTGACAGAAGCAAGGCCGAATCCTGAAACACCAGCGCGCCATGGTAGAGTAGCCGTTCGCACAGTCAAGTCAGACCGCATCGGAGCCAAGTACGTGAGTCCCGCCAGCCTTAGCGATGAACAAATCGAGTCGTACCACCGCAGCGGTTACGTGGTGCCAGAGTACCGCCTACCTGAATCACTCCTCGCAGAGATGCGCGTCGCCTACGACGAATTACTTTGCGCGAATCCCGGCATATCACCCGATTTTATGCTCGGGCCTCATCTCGACAACCCCGGCACGCAGGGGGTCAAAGGCTCAAAGGCGTGGTTCAATTTTGCGACACATCCCGACATTCTGCACATGGCGACACAACTCGTCGGTGAGGATTTAATCCTGTGGGGTACGACTATCTTTGGCAAGCCCGCACGCGTCGGCAAGGCAACGCCGTGGCATCAGGATGGCGATTACTATCCGATTCGACCGTTGGAGACGATTACGGTGTGGATTGCACTGGACGACGCAACGATCGAAAACGGCTGTATGCGATTCATCCCTGGATCGCACCGAGGCCGACAATTATTCAGCCATCACTGGGAAGAGAACCCGGATTTAACAATCAATCTGGTCTGTGATTCTGAACACTTCGACGAATCCGGCGCGCATGACCTTGTGCTCGAAGCCGGTCAGCTGTCATTTCATGACGTGTACATGATCCACGGTTCACACGCGAACACCACCGAGCATCGTCGAGCCGCTTTTATTATTCGCATCATGCCCGGCCACTGCCACTATGATCATGCGTTGGGCGAGGAAATCGGACGCAAACACAGCGCGCACGACTACGGTAAACGCCCGCTATATTTGATCAGCGGCAACGACAGCAACGGCAACAATAATTTCGTTATAGGTCACTGAATCGAAAACTCTATTTCAGAAGGTGATAAGCGATATAGATAATGCTGCAAATTACCAGCCCAGCGCTCCAACAGCCCAACCATATAACGCGCCCGCGCCAGGAAATCGCAAACAGAACCAGTCCAATGACGAGAGACAACGTCACTGAAAACATGATGACTGCATGCATCTCCTCGGTATGGGTAAACTCTGGGTCGGGTTGCTGACCTTCGCGATAGCGCATGTGATGACTCAAAATGATTTAACGATGAGTGACGACATGTTAGCCGCAATGGTCGATTTCATAAACGGTAGTGAGCGGATTTTTCTACTGACCGGTGCGGGAGTCAGCACCGGTTCCGGCATTCCCGATTACCGCGATAGCGATGGCGAATGGAAACACAAAAAGCCTGTCGACTTTCGCGACTTTATCGATAAGCCTTCCACAAGAAAACGCTACTGGGCGCGCTCCACGCTCGGATGGCAATGGTTCAGCAAAGCGCAACCCAACGATGCGCACAAAGCCATTGCGCGCTTGGAGCAGTGTGATAAGTGGTCGATTACTGTTACCCAAAATGTCGACGGCCTGCACCAACGGGCGGGCAGCCAAAGTGTGATCGATTTGCACGGCCGCAATGATCGGGTGACCTGCATGGCGTGCGACGCGAAGCTGGACCGTGAATCATTTCAAACCGAGCTGATCGCATGCAACCCGCAGCTCGCCGATATTGTTGCGGCGCCCGCACCAGACGGTGATGCAGTTCTTGAAGATTTCGATTTCTCCCGCGTCAGCATTCCCGAATGCCACCTGTGCGGCGGCATGCAAAAACCCGACGTTGTGTTCTTTGGAGAGACCGTGCCAGTCGAACGAATACAAGCCGCGTTGGATGCGTTGAACAACTCGGATGCTATGTTGGTTGTCGGCTCATCGTTAATGGTGTATTCCGGCTACCGGTTTGCGCTAAAGGCAAAGGATGCGGGCATTCCAGTTGCTGCTATTAACTTGGGAAAAACCAGAGCCGATGATGTTTTGTTTGATAAATTCAATATTGATTGCGTTAGCGCACTGCGGGGCTTTTTAGGCTGATTACGTTCTCGTTCAGGTACAACTTCCACGCAGCCGCGCGATAGATCGCAGATACTTCTATTCCACCAACACTCGGATATACTTCGCCGATACCTTGTCCTCATCTGCGAAACGATCTAATGCTATCAATCGACCCACTGACACCGGCAATCGGTGCCCAAATTTCGGGCGTGGATTTCTCACAGCCGATTTCCCAATCGGCCTTCAACGAAATCTACACAGCATTGCTTGATCATTTAGTGATTTTTTTTAGCGGCACGGAAATTTCACCGAAAGCGCACCTTGAGTTCGCGCAAAGTTTTGGATCGATTGATGAGCCGCATCCGCACTATCCGCACGTTGAAGGCTTCGAAAACATTGTGCTGCTGGAAAACGACTCGGGTGCGCCGCCGGATACCAATAGCTGGCACACCGATCTGACGTTCAAGGCCGCGCAACCTTTTGCGTCTATTTTAATTGCACGCCATGTGCCCAAAACCGGAGGTGACACGATGTGGTCGAGCTGCTACTCGGCGTACGACAGGTTGCCCGCGGGGATGAAAAATGACCTTGAAGGTCTCGAGGCCATCCACGATCTGGGAGATTTTAGAAATTCATTTGCAACTGATTCAAACGGGAAATCGGGTGTCGAGCGACTTAACGAAAGCGTCCGTCGTTTTGGGCATAATATTCGGCCGCTGATTGGTACGCATCCGGTAACCGGGAGAAAATTCCTAAATTTTAACGAAGCCTTTGTCACCCACATTGTCGGGCTCACGACAAATGAGGCGAACTCGCTTAAAACATTTCTCGCCAATCATATGAATCGACCCGAAGATCAGGTGCGATGGCGTTGGTGCGCCGGTGATATGGCCATGTGGGATAACCGCGTCACCATGCACTACGCGCTGGCTGACTACTTGCCACAACGACGTTCTATGAATCGCGTGACAGTTGTGCAAGACAGGCGCGCGTAGAGCAACAGCTAGATTCAACCTGAACTAACAGCCTGCTAAGTCGGTGCGCCTCTGTAGTAGTGCCACAGAAAAACACTCCCGGCTGTTCGATAGGGCGCCCAGTGCTTTATTTTCTCGCGCGCCTTTTTTGGCGTCGGCCGTGCGCGCATTCGTTTGAGTTTTTGCAGCGCGATTAACAAAGCAAGATCGTCTGCCGCAAACACGTCTTGGCGCTGCAGTGAGAACATCAGGTAAATCTCTGCACTCCATCGGCCAAAACCGCGCAGTGCCGTGATCTGCCGGATCACTTCATCGTCATCCAGACTCGGAAATTCATCAATCTGCAAGTCGCCTTGTTTGATCGCCGTTGCAATGCCTTGCACGTATTCAACTTTGCGATTGGACAAGCCCGCTTCACGCAGGGCGCCGTCGGGAAGATCGAGCACAGCCTCTTCATGCATTTCGGGCAACAGCTTGCGTACACGTCGCATGATGGCGGCGGCGGCTTCGGTTGAAATTTGCTGACCGACCACAATCGATAAAAAAGTTTCAATACCTTGCGGGCGCACGCGCGGCTCCGGGTAGCCGACCAGTTCCAGCCCTGCCGCAACGTGTTTGTCTTTTTTTGCCAGTGCATCAATGTGCTGGCAAAGGGTCTTCTTCTTCACAAAATCGTCTCGCGCTTGATGAGCACTTTGCGCGCAAGAATACAGTAAACTGCGCCTGTTTAACGATTGCGTGGATGCAGAATGCAGATTCAGTGGTTTCCCGGCCATATGCACAAAGCACGGAAGGAACTCGCCAGGCGATTGAATGACGTTGACCTGGTGATCGAAATGCTCGACGCGCGCATTCCCTTCAGCAGCGAAAATCCGATGCTGGCCGAGTTGCGCGGTGACAAACCGTGCCTCAAAGTGCTCACGAAAATAGATTTAGCCGACCCCTTTGTGACCGAGCAATCGATCCCTGTTTTAGAGCAGTCGAGCAGTGCCAAGGTCGTCTGTATCGATACCACAGATTCGATCAGTCGAGATACCGTGATCACCGCGTGCAAATCGATAGCACCAAACACAATCGACGCTGTACGCGGCATTCAAACGCTGGTCGCCGGAATACCCAATGTCGGCAAATCGACTTTAATTAATCTACTCGCCGGTCGTGCGATTGCCAACACGGGTGATGAACCGGCGATTACAAAACGCCAACAACGCGTCGACCTGCAAAACGGTGTAGTGATTTTCGACTCTCCCGGCGTACTTTGGCCAAACCTGGAAAACCCGAATGGCGGGGTGCGCCTTGCGATCTCCGGCGCAATTCGTAACACCGCATTTTCGTACCTTGATGTCGCGCCGTTTTTGGCAGAGCTCTTGCGCGATCGCTATCCCGATTGTTTACACCACCGGTTTGCGATTGCTGACGTCAATCATACGGGCGACGCGATAATCGAAATGATCGGCAAAGCGCGGGGATGTCTGGTGCGTGGCGGCACGGTGGATGCCGAACGTGCTGCGACGATTCTTATCAACGAGTACCAGAGCGGCAAGCTGGGACGAATTACACTCGAAACACCACAGGATCACGCGGCGGAGCTTGAACACGTCGCGATTCGACGCGAGGAGAAAGCAGCTAAGAAAGCGGCACGAGCGGCAGCAAAAAAAGAGCGCAGGGTACGATAACGAGATTTCTTAGCGACGCCCACGCTGTGGTGGGAGCGTGGTTGAAACACTGATGCTGGATTCTTCGGTCAGGCCAGAAAATGACGGTATCTCCTTTTCGCCGCGAAAGATTTTGACCAAAACGTCACGACGATAATAAGGGAGTATCGACCACCCACACATACCCGTCCGGATCGACCAGAAACACTTCGCGCACGCCGTGTGGTTTGTCCGCACTCGCATCCAGTACAACGTAGTCGTGCGCTCTTGCCAGCGCTTCAGCGGCATCCGGATCACCATTGTGCAGACGCAGTTCGACACCGCCACCGCGAAATTCCAGATCGGCAACGACTCCTCGCAACGGGTGCTGGCTGTAAGTGCCGTCGGAGTGCAACATCCAACTCGCGCCGTATCCCGCCATCGCGGCAAAGTCATCATCCGCATAAACCACTGTTGCGTTTAACACGTCACGCTGAAAAGCGAGACTGGCGTGCATATCCTTGACCAGCAAATTGATAGTGAGACCACTAAGCGCGCGGCCGTACTCGTTGGCATCTGGCGTATCGTTCATACGAATGGCTCCGATGGAATGGTACTCTGCAACGGTATATGACCGACGACGATATAGACTTGCACACAAACGTCGCTGCGTGATTCTCAGGCGTCGAGAAAAAGCGAATACTGCGATGTGACTTGTTTTTTCCAGCCGCGTTTAGCCCAGAAAAAATCAGCCGATGGGTTACCGTCAATTACCATTACATGGCACTTTAGAATGCCCTGTTTTTTTAATCCTTCAAGCGCTTTCTCGAGAAGTTGCCCACCAAGACCAAACCCGTGAAATTCGTCAGCAACCACCAGATGGTAGATATAACCGCGGCGGCCATCGTGGCCACCCAACACGGTTCCTACGATACGATCATCACTCGCGGCCACCCAGCTTAAGCCCGGATTGCGCAGCAGAAGATTCTCGATTTCGGATGACGTGTCGGCTGATGCCCAGCGCGTGCTGCACCACAGCGCAATCGCATCCTCGATATCATCTGTTGTGAATTCGCGCAGCATTGTCGAGCTCGACCGTGTCATGCTGCAGAGAGTGCTTCACCTTCAATCGTGATGCGATGCATGAGCCGACGCTCACCATGGTAATCGTTAAGCGCGCAGTGATGCGTCGCGCGGTTATCCCAAATAGCCATTGACCCCGCTTCCCATTTAAAACGACAAGTGAACTCGTTACGCTGAGCGTGCGCGTATAAAAAGTCCAGAAGCGGCTGCGATTCTTGCGGCGTCCATCCCTCAAACTTCACGGTGAAATTGCTGTTCACGTAGAGCGCCGGCCTGCCCGATAGTGGATGTGATATGACAACCGGATGCACAGCGTCCTGCGTCGCGTCGTGCATGTTCTGATAGCGATTATCGATGTCGTCCATGTCGACTCCGTCGTATGCCTCGTAACCAAACGCATGTCGGCTCGAATGCACCGCGCGAAGGCCAAGCAGAAGGTTTTTCATGCCATCCGACAAGGCGTCGTAAGCTGCATACATACTTGAAAAAAGCGTGTCACCACCGATAGGCGGTACTTCGCGCGCGTACAGTAGTGAGCCCATTGCGGGAGTTTGATCGTAACTATGATCCGTGTGCCAACTGCCGCCAACATTGATTTTTTGCTCTGCATCTTTGCGCACTTCGGCGATATTTGGGTGGGTTGCGACGGGTTGAAAAAAACGATTGACGTTGATCTCGCCCCATCGTTCGGCAAACGCGATATGCTGGTCTGGCGTGAGACTCTGGTCGCGAAAAAAAATAACCGAATGCTCAACAAACGCGCGTTGAATTTCTGCGAACTGTTCCCGGGAGGCACCTGTGGCGATGTCTACGCCACCGACAATCGCGCCTACCGACGTACTGAGCGGCTCAACAGAGATTGTTTGGTATTGTGTATCGTTCATGAGAATCACTAATCTGATAATCACCAAGCGTTGGCTTTGCGCGAAAATAGCGCACCGTTTTCAAATACGTGTCGTCACTGGCCTTAAATGTCCGTGAGTATTCTGAAATCCTACCTTGGCATTACTCATCCAGCAACACTACAAAAAGATGGTTAAATCGAGGATGCTCGACTAACTGAATCCAAACAACATGTTGTTCAAAGTTCCAGCGACGCATAGCTGAATTTGCTTCGGATGCAGGTCGAAAATTTGGATGCCTTTCGCAGGGTGATCCGATATTTTCCTGATCTAGGCCTATGACGTTACCGTACAAAATGAAACTAATCGATGGTTCGAATATATGAAACATGCTCCTTCAGATATCCTGATTCTAGGGGCAAGCGGCGGTATCGGCCGCGCAGTTTTAGACGATGTCTTGGTTCGTTTTCCGCAGGCAAGGGTCATCGCGACCGGTTTTCGAAACCCGGTCAAAATTTACAGCGAAAGGGTCAGTACAGAGATTGTCGACGTTCGTGATATCAATTCCATGCAGGAATTTTTGTCGAGCATACCTGTCGTCGATTGGGCAATTAACTGTGTTGGCATCCTGCATAGCGAACAAAACGGCCCAGAAAAGACCATACGGACTCTGGATGCAGAGTTTTTTATGGAGAATATCCACGTTAACACCCTACCGACCTTGTTAATGGCAAAACAACTGTCATCAGCGCTCAAAAAAAGTCTGGCTCCTCGACTGGCAACAGTGTCCGCAAAAGTTGGTAGCATCTCAGACAATCGACTAGGCGGTTGGTACAGCTATCGTGCGTCAAAAGCTGCCTTGAATATGGCACTGAAAACAATCAGCATCGAATGGAAGTTCAGTCACCCCCGCGGTTGCGTTGTCGCATTTCACCCCGGTACAAACGACACATCGCTCTCCAAACCCTTTCAAACTAACGTACCCAAAAGCAACTTACTTATGCCCGCCGAGTCGGCATCCGCAATAATGGCAATAATGCAGGGACTTGAACCTTCCCAGACCGGTTCGTTTTATGCGTGGGATGGGGAATTACTTCCCTGGTAGTCAAAGTAAAGGAGATCCTTAAATGTTTAAGGTCGTAGTGTTTTTAATCCTGTCTTTAGTATCCGCTTATGCGAGTGCTACCTGCTCCCCAATACGTGACTTCTCAGCTCAAAAGCTGCGATCTCAGGAGACCATCAATTTCTGCAACGCCTTTGACGATAAGGTATTGCTGGTCGTTAACACGGCGAGTAAATGCGGCTTCACGCCTCAGTTCAAAGAGCTTGAGTCGTTGTACCAACGGTATCGTGCTAAAGGATTAGAAATCGTCGGATTCCCATCCAACGACTTTTCTCAGGAATTCAGCGACTCAAAGAAGACAGCAAATATCTGCTATATCAATTACGGCGTGACGTTCACAATGCTGGAAGCGAGTTCAGTAAAGGGTACTAACGCAAACACACTGTTTAAAATGCTCGCGGAGGCGACAGGCCACGCGCCAGGCTGGAATTTCAACAAGTACCTTATATCCAGAACCAGTCACGATATCCGGCATTACGCGTCGCGTGTAAGCCCTCTTTCAAATCAGCTTGATGCTGACATTCGAATGATGCTTAGTGAATAAGTAATATTCATCGAGCCAGAATTGATTATTGCTTATAAATTTTTTCGGCTAGACTCGCCGCGTACTTGTGCGCGGCACCGGTGTTTAAATGGAACTGATCAATAAATTTCTCGTCGTCGGGAACAAGATCATCAGCTCGATACAGTTCAATCTCATGCTTTTTTGCAAGCTTACTCAAGATGATCGCAAACTCGTCAGTTTCTTCTTTCGACATCATTTCGCGAATGGAACCATCCACCAAACCGGGAAGTATTGCAACTTTGATCCCTCTTGATTGCAAATCATCGATCATCCGACTCAGGTCTTTGACAATTCGCCCTTTTTCTTCGAATCTAAATTTATATTGATATCGATTCCTTGGTTCGTAACCCATATCGATATGCCCCTTTTCGCCAATCAATGAAGGTTCGAAATTCCACTTTTGACTGACAATGAAATCTTTGATTTCCGCTCGAAATCCGAATACATAAAGATGTCTGAAAACGTCAATTAGCGCGGCCACATACGACTCGTTGTTAAATGTCCTTATAAAGTCCTCTGATCGTCTTATCACAGATTCATTCGCTTCGTTTAAATCCACCGGTGCGACAATTAAAATCACTTTTTTCGGCTCCTGCAAAGGCAAGAACATATGCTTGAAACCCGCAGCAATGCACGAATAATTGCACCCCCTAATCCCGGCATTAAAACTGTCTAATTCATAGCCGAGTTCGCTCGCAGCAGAGTCAAACGCGACGGGAGGGATGTTAACGGCGGCAATGGAACTACCGGCAAACATAACATCTACGTCTTTCATCTCACGAAGCTGTTCCGCCTGATCTCTGAGTTCCAGATTGTGCCACGAGCCGCGTGGCTTATGCGATTCTGGCAAAACTGCTCGCATTCCAACTTCTGCAATTGCCAGGAGCAGCAGGCATACCAGAAACCCACCAGTAAGAGGACTGACGCCAACATCCTTCAAACGCAAGGTTTCAGAACTGAAAATAGATGAAAGGAACTTCATTTCCACTCAGCAAAATAATTGACACAAACATACCAGCGTACATCACACCACGGATCAGGCTCGGCAAGCTCAAAAAATTCATCAAGTCATCTTTTCTGTATTGCATCCACTCGATTGGAAACAGCACCATGAGGAGTATCGCAGGGACTGCGATACTCCTAAAATTGAAATCACCGCGAAAGCTGAACAATCCGGATATATAGTCTAGCGCGGACGCAAAATCACTCGCACGGAAGAATATCCAGGTAAAAGAAACCAAATGAAATACGAGTAGAATTTTAAGCCAATTGAACACCGTTCTCCGAATAACTCCGCTCTGGCCTGACTTAAGATGCCAGTTCGACTCGAGCCAAAACTTATGTATGGCTAAATAAGCACCGTGAAAACCACCCCAAACAATAAACGCCCATGACGCACCGTGCCAAAACCCACCAATCAACATTGTTAGCATCAGGTTTCGATAGGTGTTTACAGTTCCCTTGCGATTACCCCCTAAAGGAATGTACAAGTAATCTCTAAGCCAAGCCGATAGCGATACATGCCAACGCCGCCAAAATTCCGTTATGCTCTTTGAAAAGTAAGGTGTGAGAAAATTTTCACTTAGCTCTATCCCAAACAGTCGGCTGACACCCCTCGCAATATTGCTGTATCCAGAAAAGTCTCCATATATTTGAAGTGAGAACAAAATCATCCCACGCCATAGATCTAATGAGGACATGGCAGCGGGGTCTGCAAAAATTTTGTCAACGCGCACACCTGCCGTATCAGCAATGACCACTTTTTTAAACAGTCCGATTAGAATAAGAAACACACCGGTTTGTATCATCCACACACTTACGTGACGCTTACTTTCAATTTGCGGAAGAAGTTTACTGGCCCGTTCGATCGGGCCTGCAACGAGCTGTGGAAAATACGTCACAAATAGTGCGAAATCTATGTAGCTGTCCGCGGGCCTCTGTCTTCCACGATAGACATCTATCGTGTATGAAAGGGTTTGAAACGTATAAAACGATATCCCAACGGGCGGTAGTAGCCTTAAAACCGGTGTGTCAAAGTCCAACCCTATCGTAGCGCCAAGTGCGATAAAATTGTCTACGAAAAAATTGAAGTACTTAAATGTAGCGAGAAGCCCTAAATTTAGTGACAGGCTTAAGTACAAGCCCAGCTTCTTTTGTGCCTCTACCTGCGATCTGGCAATGTAATGAGAAACCAAATAATCAACGGTGGTGCTCAATATAATCAGTGAGAGGAATCGCCAATCCCACCAACCATAAAAGAAGTAACTGGCAGCAATAAGCCAGATATTTTGTGCACGACGTGTGAGCACATAGTAAACCGCGAGAACTGCGGGCAAGAAAAGAAAAAATTCCCAAGAGTTAAACCACACGATACAGCCTTCGAAAAATACCGGTTAACAGTTGGTACAACGGACTATATTAGGAGACCGATTTTCAGACTTCCAGATCGCCATTTTGACCATAGCTCAAATCTTCAACTCAAAGTAACCACGATGAGAACAGAGAGGTTGGGTTTGACGACTACGATCTACTTTTTAAGACTTTTGCTGGATTACCACCTACGATCGAATAAGGTGGAATATCTTTAGTGACGACGGAATTTGCTGCTATCACCGAACCTTCCCCGATAGTTACGCCGCTGGTTACGACTACCCCGTATCCTAACCAAACATCATCTTCTAATACTACTTTACCCTTGCTGGTTAAACTTTGCTCTCGCAAAGACTGCTGCTTATCCATGCCGTGATCGTAAGAATATATTCCACAATTAGGTGCAATCATCACATTTTCCCCGACAATCACATCTTCAACATACGCAGATATTTGCGACCTGGGATGAACACTTGCTTTATCTTTGATCGTTACAGAACTGTTTTGACCGGTTTCGATACCACTTCCTTTGTATAGACATACGTTATTGCCGATGACTATGGAGCCTCCATCTTTTCTTTGGTACAAGATGACATCGTCGTCAATCAGTACCGATTTGCCAACCTTAACCGAGTTATGCTGAATTGTTGCCCGATGCGACAAAAATCCATTATCGGTCATTGCAGCAAGTCTGACATGTCCTTTGTATGGCTCTGATGCGATACTCGCCATTCTAGAGGCGAAACGACCGAACGGATTAACCCCTGATCTCTTCACCCAAAAGCGAAGCCACTTATCTTTAAGCCGGCTTTTCGATTTGAACTTCGATAGATCTTTCACGGAGAGTGGAATTTCAGCTTAGTTTTTCCCAAGCGAACATAGGTCGAACTGCGCCTCTAAGTTTGCCACCCCAACCCGCGCGGACGGTGTCGAGCTCATCACTGTCAACAACTTGAAAGCCAATTACCTGATCAGCCACAAATTGAGCCCGATCGGGTGACATTGTCATCAATGAACACGTAACATAATGCATCCCTTCGGCTAGGTAATTACCTGGGATTTTTGCAACATAAATATGCTCACCTGTGCTATGAAACGAGTCACCTCTGTACTCGGCCGGCGCAAGCAAAGGAAAAAGATGTATTCCTTCCTGATTAAAAACATGGAAATGAGGCAACAGCTGTCGCCCGGTCTTGCTCACGTTAAATGTTACTTCCAACGAAACAGTTTCTCGGATGTCGAATACATCAGACACTTCGCCCTTCTGATCAATAACGCGTACTGATTTGAGCTCCGCATACTCACCTTGAGGCCCGTCGCCATCCCATTCCTTGCTCGAGGACGTGCCGTGCCCATCATGCAAATAAGCATCGACAACTTTATGCATTGAACCGTCCATCAACAATTGGCCATGACCAATTAATAAACCGCGCTTACACAATCGTGTAACAGCAGCCATGTTGTGGGAAACGAACATTACGGTTCGCCCAGCGCCACCAACATCCTCCATTTTGCTCAGGCATTTATTTTGAAACGATGCGTCACCCACTGCCAAGACTTCATCTACGATCAAAATCTCCGGTTCCAGATGCGCCGCGACAGAAAATGCCAACCGGACGCGCATACCGCTTGAGTACCTTTTAACGGGAGTATCCAGGAAGTCCTCAACCTCGGAAAATGCAACAATCTCATCAAATTTGGAATCGATTTCGCGACGACTCATCCCTAATACTGTGCCGTTTAAATATACGTTCTCTCTACCAGTCAACTCAGGATGAAAGCCTGTACCAACTTCAAGCAGGCTCGCCACGCGCCCTCGCATATTTATATGACCGTGACTAGGAGGAGTAATTCGGCTGATCACTTTTAGTAAAGTCGATTTTCCTGCACCGTTATGACCAATAAGACCGACGACTTCACCATGATCCAGTTTGAAAGAGACGTTTTTTAGCGCCCAAAGAATATCTTCCGTATCCTCTCGCTTGCTTTGGTCGACATCTTCAAATTTATACAGCGAACGATATTTCTTGTAATTAGATATAGGGCTTTTAAGCATCCTGCCAATTGACGAGACGATGTTTTCGTCCCGTTTCAGCTTCACACCAAGCCTGTAAATTTTAGAAATGTTCTCGGCTTCAATTGCCGGCATTGTACTATTCATTATGCTCTACAAGTTTCAAATAACGTCAACAAAAATTCTTTCCATTTTCTTGAAGTACACCAGCCCCAGTATAAATATCAAGACCGCCATAATTAAACCGGGGTATATATACTGCCACTGCATCGGCAATCCAAGTAGGCAAGCTCTATATCCTTCAACGACACTTACGATCGGATTAAACGAGTAATAAAATCGATATTCTTCAGGAATTTTACTCGCACTATACAAAATAGGTGCTGAATAAATCAGCATGCGAACTGCAAAAGGCATTGCAAACTTAACGTCCCTATATCGAATCGCCATCGCGGCCAAAGCCATACCAATTCCTGCAGGAACAAGCATCATGGCAACAAAAAATATTGGCAAATAGAATAGGTTTGTCGTTAGCTCCACTTGATAATAGATCATCACACCAACCAGTATCGTGAGCGAAATAAAGAAGTCAACGAGCTTAGCCAGCACCGGAGTCGCCGGAAAGATCAGTCTTGGAAAGTACACCTTACCAAGCATGTTTTGCCCCGATACTAGACTCTGGCTGGAGCGATTTAGCGCATCCGACATGTATGTCCACGGTATCACTGCGACAGTAGAAAAAAGAATATACGGTATCCCGTCCGTATCCAATTTAGCTACCTTACCGAAAATAATACTAAATATAACGATTTGTACTAAAGGGTTAATGATCGCCCATGCGAACCCCAGAATCGTTTGAGCGTACAGCACTTTAATATCGCGCCACACGAGGAATACAAACAAATCCCGATAGTTCACCAACTCTTTAAGGTTGAGTATTCCCCAACGTGAGGGCGGCTTGATTACCGATAGTGAATTAGTCGATTCTGACATGAAAAATCTCTAGTTGAAGTACTTCAATTGCTCTTCCCACAATCGATCACATAAACGCCCCTCGGGCATGGTCACATCGTCTAGAGTGAGAGGTGCATCTTTTGGGATATCTCTTATAACAATACAATCGTTAGCCAGCCCTAGCGGTAGCAATTTTTCGATTTGCACAGTATCGGAGTTATCCAAAACACCGTATGTTTTAAATCCGCCGATATAGTCAATTTTTTCACCTTTTTCAATTTCGCATTTCGCAACAGCGAAAACTTCTGCGACCGGCCCAGCCAAAGGCTTTGTAGCAGCGTCTTCAAATAGGACTGCGCGAGCAGCGGTAAGACCACCTTCGATGTGTGGCAAATGATAGGGAGTATAAAATACGTAAAACGGCCCATCGCCCATTTTGTAATATTTCATGTACGGTGTTTGAACTGGATTGTCGCAATGACCAATCACAAATACACCGCCGCCGGGCTGGGCGCCCAAAACGTAATCAACAATACCTCCCTGCAGTAACTCTTTGTGATCAAACACGTCAACCGCTTGTTCGACTCTTTCACATTTGTGGCCGTACATCCCGCGCTTTCCAACCCTGAAGCCGGTCGCATTTGCAACGACTGCCATTTCCATTGAAATTTTGGAACCATCAGCAAATGATGTGACCATGTGTGGCTTTTGTTTATGCGTCTCCGCGAATGCCCTTTGTGTTTCAGGAGTCCTATAGGGATCTTGCAATCCTTTCATATTGCCCGCGAGAACAGGCTTGAAACCGATTGATTGCACGTAGCGAAACAAATTCATTATGACACCGGGCTGATCCCCATCGGCATTGGTGACGACAACCCCCGCTTTTTTTGCGTATACCTGAAGAATCGGACCGATAGTCGCGTCCAACTCGGCGTTCATGAGGACAACATGCTTTTGGCACTCAAACGCCTTTAAACACACCTTTGCACCGAAGTCGATCTCGCCTGTTGCTTCAATAATCACTTCGATTAATTCAGACTCGCAGATGTCATCTGGATTATTAGTAACACATGACACACCTTTATTAATCGCATCATCGATTTGTTTTCCACTATTTGCATGTACTATTTTTTCTACACCTGCTTGTTTGAAGGCAAATCCAGCAGCATCGATGTTTCGATTAGAAATACCGCAAACTCGCATACCTGTGTGAAATTCGTTGATCTGTAGTGTTAAACCGCGTGCGATATATCCTGCCCCAACAATACCAATCCTAATGGGATTACCTTCATCCGCCCTACGCTGTAATGCAGAATCTAAAATAATCATTTAAGTCAAATTCCCGCTACAGGACTATCTTAGCGCCCACCCAGCAGGGGCCACGCTTTGTCTTTGTCGGAGACACAAAGGGATTGTTCATCGCTGACAGGCCAGTCGATACCAATGCTTGGATCGTTCCATCGGAGTCCCTGTTCGCAACCCGGCGTGTAAAACTCAGAAACCAAGTACGACACTTCTGATTCGTCAGTTAGCGTTACATAGCCGTGTGCGAATCCTTTGGGAATATAAAACATTTTTCGATTATCTTCGTTTAGTTCGACACCAAACCACTGGAGGTACGTAGGCGACTCTTGACGGTAGTCGACGGCGACATCGTAGATGCTTCCCTTGGTGCATCTAACCAACTTCACTTCTTGATGCGGAGCGCCCTGAAGATGCATACCCCTGAGTGTTCCTTTTACGTTATTGAAAGAGATGTTGGATTGAACAAAATTGCTTTCCAAACCAAGATCAGCGAATTCGTTTGAACAAAAAGTTCGAGCAAAAAAACCCCTTTCGTCCTTCAATAGATCGACCGTTATAACGTAAAGATCTGGAATACTGGTATTTGAAAATTGCATTAAGCTAATGATTCGAATTGAGCGATTTGATCCAAAGTTTTAGATTCCATTCCCTCCCCTCTGGAAAACGATTGGTACCAGTCAACAATCCATTGTAACGCGACGTTCAGATTCGTCCGTGGCCACCAGTTAAGTTCCATATTCGCTTTACCGCAATCCAATTGCAGATAGTTGGCCTCATGCATATCAGCGTTTTCTGGTTCACCTGAAACATCAAGCCACTCTGCTCCTTCCCACTTACTGCAGAGCTCATTTGCGATCCACCCGACTGTTTTCGCTTCAGAAGAGACAGGACCGAAGTTCCACGCACCAACGTAATGCTCGCCTTCGCTAGCACTGAGTTTTTGTACGAGTAAAAGATAGCCCGAAAGAGGCTCGAGCACATGTTGCCATGGCCGAATTGAACGCGGATTCCTGATTTGCACCGCATTGCCCGAAAGCATTGACCGCATAAAATCCGGAATGAGACGATCGGCGGACCAATCACCGCCGCCGATAACGTTTCCAGCTCGAGCAGAAGCTAACCGCACACCAGTTTTTTCGTTTAGGAAACATTTTTGGTAGGTAGTGGTTACGAGCTCTGAGCAAGCTTTACTTGAAGAATAGGGATCGTGACCGCCAAGAGGTTCAATTTCTCGATACCCCCAGCACCACTCCTTGTTTTCATAACACTTGTCGGTGGTCACATTGACAACGACTGAAACCGATTCGCATTGGCGTATCGCTTCAAACACATTCGCAGTGCCAATCACGTTCGTTGTATAGGTTTCCAATGGATCGCTGTATGAATGGCGCACGAGCGGTTGGGCTGCCATATGTACGACTATGTCAGGTTTAAATTCCTGCATAACGTTTTTAATTTTTTCGAGGTCCCTGATGTCACCAATATGCGATTCAATTCGTCTCGCGACATTCGCCAATTCGAAAAGCGATGGTTGCGTATTAGGCGCAAGCGAGTAACCCGCCACATCAGCACCCGCCTCCGACAGCCACATCGATAACCAAGAGCCTTTAAACCCGGTGTGCCCGGTAACCAGAACCTTCTTCTTGGACCAAAAATTTCGATCCATCACCAAACCTTCCAGGGCGCCTTATTGTCTTGCCATAAGCCCTCAAGGTAGGTTTTGTCCCGCAGCGTATCCATCGGTTGCCAAAATCCGTGATGCATATATGCGGCTAACTGTCCGTCTCCAGCTAATGACTCCAGTGGTTCGGCTTCCCACACGGTGGAGTCCTCTGTAATTCGGTCAATCACGCTGGGCTCGAGCACAAAGTACCCGCCATTGATCCAGGCATTATCGCCCGATGGTTTTTCCCGGAAATGGTCAATTTTGCTCTGATCACTTGAGAGGCTAAATGCCCCGAATCTACCGGGCGGTTGCACCGCAGTCAGCGTCGCTTCAACTTCCTGTTCACGATGAAACTTGATTGAGGCGCTTATATCAATATCGCTTACCCCGTCTCCGTAAGTGAAACAGAAGGTTTCGTCGTCCAGATACTCTCGCACCCGTCGTAATCGCCCACCTGTCATTGTCTTCTCGCCCGTATCGATCAACGTAACGCGCCACGGCTCGACTTGACTCCGGATAATTGAAAACTCGTTCTTGCCCAAGTCGTAGGTCACATCCGAATTTCGCAAGAAGTAATTGGAAAAATACTCCTTTATATAGTGTCCTTTATGACCGCAGCAAACAATGAAATCATTGATTCCGAAACTGGCGTAGATTTTCATAATGTGCCACAGAATCGGCATGCTCCCGATTTCAACCATTGGCTTTGGTCTTACACTAGTCTCTTCTGAGAGGCGGGTCCCCATCCCTCCCGCCAAGATAACAGCCTTCATATAAACCTTTGCGTAAGCGAATTGGCAAACGCGATACTAGATTGAATGTTGAAGCTAAACCTTTAATTTCCTCCCATTTTTTGGGAAGACCGTGCGAATGACTCGAGGTTTAGGCACCAAAACAAACCCGCGGTATATTATTTGAAGTATCGCGCAGATAGGTTCACCTAGAGTGTAGGCCAAGATCAGGTTTGCATCAGGAATTGATGACAATTGCGGATTAGCCATCGCGGTGACACAAATACCGCTCCCGCGCGTCAGGCGAGGTTAATATTCGGCGATAGGTGACAGACTTTCGTGCTTATCTCGGATCACGTCATTGATGACATTTTTATCAACAACCTTGGTTTGCTCAGCAAAGCTAAACAACAACGCTGTGTCACAAACAAGATTAATCAGTCGAGGAATACCGCTGGTTGACTTCCAGATCAGCTCGTACACGCCGGGTTCATCAAACAGAGTGTCGTCGCCGCCGGCGGTGCGCATACGAAACTTGATGTAGTTTTCAACATCTTCCAGGTCAAGCGTTTCGATTAAAGCATCTACTGCTATCCGCTGCAGAAACTGGACCAAAGATGGCCCTCTGAGAATGCGCCGCAATTCAGGTTGTCCCACAAGCACGAGCTGCAAAAGATCGTCTTTATCGGCGTTCACGTTGGACAACATGCGAACCTGCTCCAGTGACGAGGCGCTCAAGTGCTGCGCTTCGTCAATAATGAGAACGATGCGTTTACCAGATGCGGTTTGCTCGACCAGAAAATCCGTCAATATTTCGTATAATTCGACCTTTTCCTTGTTGCGATAATCAAGATCGAACGCCAGCAATATCCAGCGCAGGAGCTCTTCAAATGAGTCGACTTGGGTATTGGTAACCAGCCCGACGATCATATTGGGATCATCGACTTGAAGCAGTTTGCGAACCAGTGTTGTTTTGCCAGAGCCAATCTCACCACTGACGACAAGAAACCCAACCTGCCCCATCAACCCGTATTCAAGCATCGATAGCGCAGCCTGATGAGTTTTGCTCAGATACAGATAGTCCGGATCTGGGCGCATAAGGAAAGGCTTTTCCTTAAGATTGAAATATGATTCGTACATCTAAATTCGACTTAATGTTAGTTCCAGTTGGCGGATCAGAGAACTAGTAGTAGTAACCCAAATCTTGACCGCAATCCTGCGCCTTGTTCAACACAGTACCAATGACATTAACGTCACCAAGCAAGTCCATGGCTCGCTTTAATTCGGCGGATTGGGTTTTCCCCTCTTCAACCACTACCATCGCCGCGTCGAGATGAGGAGCAAAGGCCACGACGTCGTCGCCTACAAGGACGGGAGGCAAATCGAAAATTATTATTCTCGATGCGTAGCGGTTACGCAAATCTTTAACCAAATCGAGCATCTTGGGGGATGCGAGCATCTCTGATGATCCTGTCGAGCTGCCGTAGTTTGGCAGCACAACAAAGCGATCAATTTCGGGGTGAATCAATAAATCCTCGATAGCCGCGTCGTCTTGCAAATAATCATTCAGCCCGGACTGCACGTCCAACCCAAACGTCTGGCTGACGCTGGGACGACGCAAATCCGCGTCGACGAGCATCACCGTGACATCTTCTTTAAACGCTGTACTGATAGCCAAGTTTACGGCTGTTAACGTTTTACCAACATTGGCGGTAGCACTGGTAATACCCAAAGTGATCCACTGGTTTTGCTGCATAGCTCTGAGAACGCGAGTTCGCAAAAGCTTGTACGAGTCGATGTACTGCGCCTCGGTAAAACTGCTCAAAACGCGATTTTCAGAAAGCACTTCTTCGGGAATTTTTATCCGACGGGTCTGACTATACTCGATTTTTCCGAGCGAGCTGACGCCATCGGTAGCAGGCGAGGCAGCATCCGATCCAACCGTTGGTGGGTCGTTTTGACTGCGCTCTTTGGCCAACTTTAGCGCTTTTGAAATTCTGTCCATCTAGATTTTAACCATCAATTCGTACAGATCTCGGCAATCCACTCTTTTGACCGGCACCGCCATGTGCGCGGACTATCGAGTTGAAGCAACATCGGAGGGCACCGAACCCGTGGCTGCTTCAGCTTCACTCTGACCGAAGAATATCACTGCAGCGCCCCCAACTCCGACTATCGCTAATAACATCAACGCATAAAGCAGGCGCCTGACCCGCGATTTTGACTTATCCTGAGCGTTTTCGATATACGGAATCACAGCAAGTGGAGGTTCGTTGAAGAGTGCAACTATTCCTTTTGAACCGCGAACTGAAGTATCGTTAAACTCAAAAATACCCGCAGTTCCAACGCCAGAAATCGTGGCCAACATAAAGCCAATTAAGACGATACCCAAGCGGTTGGGTCTATCTGGGAAGTCGGGCAAGTTTGCAGGATCAACGAGCGTAAACCGACCCGCTTTTTCATCTCTTTCCAACTGCTCAGCTAGTTCAGCCTTTAGTTGGTTGTTTCGAATTTCCTGATATTTTGATTTCGCGCTCTCATAGTCCTTACTGATCGCTAGAAAATCACGCTCTACTCCAGGAGAACGAGATAGACGCTCTTCATATTCAATTAATTTTGCTGACAAATTCCCGATCTGTTTATTCTCTGCCACGATGTCGGCATTCACTGCGTCGAGCTGGGTTTGAAGTCTGATATAGGTAGGGTTATCAGGCGCCACGGGTTTCGGTTTTTCCTCAACCTGCGCGGTGGTTATACCGGGCGCGATAGAAATTTCGCTCAACTCACGATCGAGCGAATCGACCGTTTTCTGTAACTTTTTAACGTCCGGGTGAGCATCCGAATATTTTTGCTGCGCAGTTGACAATGCTTCGCGCGCTGCAGTGAGCTCGCTGAGAATCCGCCCTGCCTCGGTGACACCGCCAGTCTGTGTATCCAGTGACTGAATTTCGCGCCGCAATCTGACAATGTCCGGATGGTCTTGCGAGTACAACGACGATTTACTGCTGTATTCGGCCAACAAAACGCTTAAACGTTCCAGCCCGGTCTGAACACGTCTTCCGGTATCAGTGAATACCTCTTTATACGGGTCAGTGGTGCTGATTTGTGATTCAAGATTGAGTTTTCTATCTTCGAGCGAACGTATCTTTAGCTCCGTCCGCTCGATCTGACTTTCAGTTTGAGCGACAAGGCGCATGTTCAGACTCGCATGCTCTGGTAGCTCGTTTAAATGCTTTTCTTTGAACTTGGCCAGCTGATCCTCTAGTCCGAGCACTTGCTGTTCCAGACGATCCGCTTCTATAGCGAGAAACTCGGAAACCTGCGCGACCTGTTCTTCCCGTAATTTACGATTTTCCTCGAGAAAAAGGTCGGCGATCTGCCTGGCGCCGGCCCGAGCTACTTCTGGTTTATTTGCTTCGAATGCAACCGTGAAAGCGATTGTAATGGTCGATACACGCCCGCTACCACCCGTCGCCTTCACATCAACCATCGCAACCTGCGTGCTTTCACGCATGAGTCTTACGATATCCCCGTCCTCGGTTTCACTTGATAGCGACGCAATAAACCCAATCGTGTCGGCAATCTCAAGCAGTCTCGCGCGCGTTAGAATGCGTTGGCGAATCTCCTGGATCCGCTGCTGTACATAACCAGTTACCGTTGTTTCAACAAACTCTGCGGGTATTTCCTCGCCCTCAACGAGAATGGTTGCTTCCGAGCGGTATACAGGTGGAAGCGCGTATGCAATGACGACGCTGGCGGTTAAAACAATGAGAAAAGGTAAGGATAGCGCTACGGCTCTTCTTTTGATAATTGTGCCAACGTCGCTAAGGTCGATGCCCTCGGCGTTAGTCAGTTCTGTATTTCCTGGCATTTGTTAATTCAATTATCTTGGAGGCGGGTCAAAGGGCTCTATTCGCCGGATAGGCTTGTAGGCTGGGAATAGACAACAGAAATCAATATCGAATTACTCACGGCACTCTCCGGTTCTCCATCACGCTTTTCGCGACGATAGTCGTAAGTCGCGACCATCCGCCACCATTGCGCAAAATTCCAGGTCAGACTTGGCCGGACTGAAAAGTACCGACGGTCTGCCCGATCCGCATCGTCATCGTCGTCGCGTAACAGGCGGTTCTGAAACAGTCGGCTTTTGAGTGAAAAACTTAATAGCGGCGATAAGGTTCGGGTAACGTTAAACACATATTCATCTGCCTGAACCAGATCACCCGACCCACTTGAGAACAAATTTCGACCAATTCGGCCTTCAAATCGGGTCAAACCCGTACTTTTACGACCAGTAACTCTGAGCAAAACACCGGATGTATCGTCGTCTCCACTATCAGTTTCAGCTTTGGTCTCGCGAAATCCCAGCGAAGTGCCCATGCTGGTCGTCTCGGTAAAGCGATGCCCCCATCCACCAGTCAGAGAGTAACTCTCGTATTCGCGTTCATCGTCCTCGGTGGAGAATTGCTTATAGCGGGCGCGCAGCGATAGGTCATCGCTGGGGGTGTATTTGTAACTGTACACACCGGCAATTGTGTGATCGGAAAAATCAACCAGATCTTGCCCTTGCAAATTGTCATACGTTAGTTCATTGAATCTGTAATTGAACCGCAGTCGGCTGCGCTCGCTCAATCGGGTGCCAATGAATGGCTTGAAAATAAATCGCTGCCTGTCTATGGCAACGCGTGTAAGCCCGTCGTCAACGTCGTCATCTGGTTCGATTGTCGTATCTTCAGGATCAACAAAAACGTTCACGGCGCGGAGCAAAGTATCAACTTTAATCGATGCATCAAAACCCCACTGGGTTAATGGAGATTCTCTTCGTTTGGTTGAAAAGAACGCCACGATGTTCTCATTGTCTGCGATTTCACGTTGAGTGCTCGTCTCCTCCACGTCACCGGTATACTGAATTGCATTGAGTCGAAGAACGCCGAACGTTTCAACCGCCTCGGTGAGGCGGCTGATGGTCACGGATCCGGAAAATCCCGTCGACGTCACCTGCTGTTGTCGGGCAGATCGATCATCCAGTGTGAAGTTGTCGTCCACACGAACTGCAGCTGAAACACTCGGCTCGACTTCCCACGCCGCAGCAAACACCAAATTCGGAGCAAGCATCATCAAAATGAGAGATTTAGCACTCTTGGCGGTCGAAGCTTTTTTATTCATATTTCATATAGTTATTAAATTCACACGGATCTTAAGAGATGGTAACACCATTATGGAACGACAACGACGTCACCACTTCTCAATATGATGTTTTGCTCCAGTCCACGCCCTGTTTTGACATCTGTGAAATCGAAGTTGAACACGTCTGTCTGCTCGCCCGTTCGACGCTGCACGGTAATTTTGCTCTCAGACGCGTACGGCGTGAGCCCACCCGCGAGCGTCAACGCCTGAATCACATCAACATAACGCCCCAAAACAAATTGTCCGGGTTTTTTCACCTGACCGATTACGAAGACCGTATACCCCGAGATCTTCTTGACGGATACAGTCACCACGGCTTCCGGAATGTACTTTTCCAAACGACCCTTGATGTCGTTCTGCACTTCGAGCGGGGTTCTGCCAGACGCGATTACGTCACCGGCCAGAGGAAACGACACTCCGCCGTCAGGGCGAACCAGCACCTCCCGATCCAGACCGTCCTCTTTCCACACCGAAATCTGCAAGATGTCTTCCGGACCAATTCGATACTCCGGCGTTGCAGCATACGAAATCGATACGTTCAAAAACCCGGCAATGGTTAGCAAACTTGCAGCGAAAATGTTTCGTCCGCCTGTCATAGATTTTCTCCTACCTTTCGACTCTTATTTCAGGTTGTTTTTCGAGTTTAGAGTTCCGCTGTCTGTAAAGAAATAACGTTGCGAAACGGAAATGAGATTGGCTCTGGACTTGAAACCATAGCAATACTTCATTTCATAACGAACGTTATTTTCGTTCGTATCCAGAATACAACCAGGTGACGCTTCTTTCGGGACGACAAAATAACATAAACAGCAGGCGTCTGTTACTTGCTTATGACCATTTTGGGACCCCAAGCATGCTAACGATTTAGCAATAATTGCCGTATTTCGGGCTTGAACCTTAACGCCTGTCAGATATTGGATAGATTGGCCGACGGGAGAGCGACTATGCCTTTAAGCATCGGTTGAATCAGACGCCTCGCGTCGAGCCACAACAACGAGCGCAATAACCACCAACACTATTGCTAACGCCGATCCAGAACTGAAAAATGATGCTGATTCTTGCTTGGGACTGACGACTTCAGCCTTTTCACTTGCATTAGCCGATTCGACTACGCTCACCGGCTGCGCCGCCTCGCCGGCAGTTGACCATTCAGTTGTTATCAACATGCCGCTCAGGCCAATAAAGCCTGCCAAGACAACTGATCTCGTGATAAAAGTAAGTGATTTTTGCCGTCCCATTCGCTACTCCGAGATCCGTGATTCATAGTTCAGATTGGGTTGAGCAAGTTTCATTCCATTTTTCTCTAGCAAGAAAAAACCCGTAACTATTTGATTTTAAATAATTTTCAAAATCAGACTGCTGCTTAAAATCCAAGTAACTCTCAGTTGTGTCGACTCGGCACCAGCCTATGATGAAAATTCGACATCGAACTAAGGCCGCAAGAATCACTCCGCACCTTCAACGCATAAATCCAACAGCAACTCGACTGTTAAGTGCGAGTACCAAGTGTCTGCCATTTTGCTGTACCCCGACTCGCTTGGGTGAAACCCATCGTGCAAGTCGTCGGGATAAGCCAAGGAATTGAACATATCAACGTAGCTGACAAAATCGCTGGTGCGGGTGGCAATATGCGCCTCAACTGCCGAGTTGAAGTTAATAACGTCAGCTTGGAAGTCCGTTTGATCGACAATGCCAGCCACCAGAACGTGCACCGGGTTACCGTTGGCGCTGTTTTCCCACCGATCGACCTCATCCAGCAGCGCCGAGATACCGGACGCGCTTGCACTTAAGCTGTACGATCCGGCATGAACTAGAATAATGTCGGCTGGGTTCGTTTCCAGCCACTCAAATATTCCTCCACCGCTTCGTCCATAGGCCAGCTCTTCCGCGGAGTAATCGGAATGCGCCTCGACGTCAGCGTCAAATCCCCCTAAAGATGCACCCACTTGTTGCGACCCAACCCAGTCAACGGCGTATCCGTCATTGCTTAACTGCTCGGCGAGTGAAAGACGATAACCGCTTCGCGATGCGATAGCGGGTGTGGAAGCGCTCCCGTTGATCACCCCCTCTGTTATCGAATCACCAAGCGCCATGACGGCCTGGTGCACGATAACCGTGGCTCGGCGAACTGAGGCATTACCGTCGGCATCCTCATAAACAAAGTCAAATGTATCGATACCCCGTGACGCACCCGCTGTTGGCGTGTACGTGAAGTCACCGGTTTGATTATCCGTAATCGCTACAACGCCATTACTGGGGTCGCTATCGATCGAGAAGAATTGAAGCGGATCGGTCTCATCGACTTGCGCCAGAGTGCCTGAAATCGCCTCTGCCTGTGGTGTAGCCCAGCAGCCCATATTGGGCGGATCAGACACGGCTGCGCTAAACGCGCGGGACGACGTGCTATCGGCGACGTCTATAACCGTAATCAGGACAGACGATTCCCCAACGTTTGTGCCCGAGTCTTCTGCCCTGAGTGTCAACTGATAGATATTGTCCCCGTTGCTGTCCGTTGGAAGCTCAAAATCAGGAGCCGGGTCAAACCGTAACGCGCCCGTGCTTGCGTTAACGCTAAAGTCACCCGCATCAATACCCGCGATCGAAAATGTGTAGCTACCGGTCCCACCATCGGCTGTAATTGTGTAGAAATCAGACCCATCGTTCTCACTAACACTGGGAGGGGACCCGCTGGTGATCGACACAATCGGATTGATGTTGACGGTGATTGTTTCTTCCGCTGATGTATTAACCCCGTCAGAGACCGTCACACCGAGTGAGTAACTCGGGGTTGAAGAGAAATCCAGGGCCGAACTGGTTTGCACGGTAATTTCACCGGTGGAGGCGTTTATCTGAAACGCACTACCGGTATTGCCGCTTTCAATTGTCCAGTCACTGAATGACGCACTGTCAGCATCGGTCGCCGCAACAGTGCCCACTGTAGTTCCGTTACCCGCGTTTTCGTCGACATCCAGCGTCGCTGCAGTCACCACCGGCGCGACGTCGTTTACATTGCTGACATTGACCGTAACCGCCGCGGCCGACGACGTGTTCACGCCGTCAGATACGGTGACCTGCAGATTGAACGTTTGCGTGACTTCGAAATCGAGCTGCGATGAATTATTGACTCGGATAGTCGCGTTGTTGGTACCCGTGTTTCCAGAGATACTGAACGCGCCGCCGGTGTTCCCCGACGTAATGGTCCAACCGCTAAACGTAGTCCCCGAATCCGCATCTGTTGCCGATACGGTTCCTACTGATGTGCTGTTGGCCGAGTTCTCGGCGATACCGAGCGTTGTCGGAGTAACCACCGGCGTGGAGTCGTTGACATCCGTCACCACAACCGAAACGGTCGCCGTATCGGTTAACCCACCGCTGTCTTGCATCGTGTAGCTAAACGTTTCGGTTCCGACAAAATCGGCGGCTGGCGTGTAAGTGATGGTGTTATTCACACCTGAACCGCTTAGAACTGCGGTACCGCCATTGTTGGTCGCTCCTACGGCGGTAATCTCTTTGGTATCGCCTGTATCGACATCTGTATCGTTTGCCAGAACATTAAGCGAGTTATTTGAGCTGTCCTCCGCGACGCTAAACCCTGCACCGCTGTCATTATTCGCAACAGGTTGATCATTGACAGATGTCACCGTCACAGTGACGGTTGCCGTATCCGTCAACCCGGCGGCATCGCGCATTGTGTAGGTAAACGTCTCCGTACCAAAAAAGTTCGCCGCAGGGGTGTAGCTGATCGTGTTGTTTACACCAGCGACAAAAGTGGCTGTGCCGCCATTGTTTGTCGCCCCTACTGCGGTAATCTCTTTGGTATCACCCACGTCAATATCAGTGTCATTAGCCAACGCGTCCAGCGCGGTGGTGCCGCTATCTTCAGCGACGGTAAACCCAACTCCACTATCATTCACTGCGACCGGCGGATCGTTTACCTGAGTGACCGTGACGCTGACAGTTGCCGTATCCGTCAACCCGGCCGCATCACGCATTGTGTACGTAAACGTCTCGGTGCCAACAAAGTCCGCCGCCGGCGTGTAGCTAATCGTGTTGTTCACACCGGCAACAAAAGTGGCTGTGCCGCCGTTACTTGTCGCACCTACCGCAGTAATCTCTTTGGTATCGCCCGCGTCAACGTCGGTGTCGTTTGCCAGCACATCAAGGGAATTGTTGGTGCTGTCCTCAGCCACAGCGAACCCGACCCCGCTGTCATCAACCGCGACCGGTGGATCGTTGACCGCAGTAACCGTAACGGAGACTGTTGCCGTATCCGTTGCTCCGGCTGAGTCTCGCATGGTGTAGGTAAACGTCTCAGTGCCGGCGAAATCAGCAGCGGGCGTATAGCTGATGGTGTTATTTACACCCGCGATAAATGTGGCTGTGCCGCCGTTACTCGTTGCGCCGACGGCGATAATCTCTTTGGTATCGCCCACATCAACGTCGGTGTCATTGGCGAGTACATCGAGGATATTGCCCGCACTGTCTTCCACGACCGTAAAGCCGACCCCACTGTCGTCATTCGCGATCGGCATATCGTTCACTGCGGTGATATTCAACGTGATGGCCTGATCGGAAAAATTAACGTGTCCCGGCGCACCTGACGCACCCTCATCGATCGCCCGAATTGTTACGCCAAAGGAACCGAATACGTTGTCAGCGGGCGTGTAGGTTAAATCACCGTTAACAGGATTCACGCTCGGCTGCACTGAAAATTGAGCCGCATCGTCGGGGATCGCCTGGTATGCCAACGTATCATCAACGCCGTCCGCATCGCCATCACTCGCCGTGAGAACGCCAACCAAACCCGCCTGCAAACCCGCTGTATCTTCGTTACTCGCAATTGGAGTGCTCACGGAAAAGACCGGCGCATCGTTGATCGGAGTGACGTTGATGGTGGCCGCAACTTCAACATCCAGAAATCCGTCAGACAGGAAATATCGAAATGAATCGGTTAATTCATCTGAGCCGTTGTGATCATACGTAAAGGTGCCATCGTTATTCAGCGAGAATGTGCCGTAGAGCGGCTCGGTACCGGGGACAAGCGCGACACCCAAAGTATCGGGGGTTTCGGCGTCGGTATCGTTGTCCAGAACATTTCCGGAAATTGACGACCCACTCACACCAATGTTGCCCTCGTTGACGCTATACGCGTCGGCACCACCAACGGGCGCATCGTTGACGTCGTCTACTGCAAATGTGATTGTGCCAAAGCTCGCGTTGACTCCGTCGAAAGCGCGGAACTCGAATGAGTCGGACGTGGTTTCGCTGCCGTCGTGTGTGTAGGTGATGATGCCGCCCGAGTCGACCGTGACACTGCCGTTGACTGCCTGGCGAGAAATCGTGATGTCGATCGACTCGGCATTGGTGATGTCCTCATCATCACTGACAAGATCCGGCAACGCGTCAAACACAATTTCGTTATCGTATACCTGCGTGGCACCCTCAACCGCGAAGTAGGGGCTCGGGGTTGTAATGACGGGCGCATCGTTAATCGAATTCAAACAAACAAACTGGGTGTTGGTGGATTCCCCACCGTCGTTATCGCGAACCAGTACCGAATACCGCAAGCCAATCGGCTGCGTCATTGGCGGTGCGGTCACGGTTAGCACGCCGGGATTTTCGACATCAGGCGTCTCGACGAGATCTTGCTCAATCGTCTGAAACACCGAGAAATCGAAGTCGGTGACGTCACTCGGCAGAACGCGGCCGTCCAGCACCGTGGCGGCCAGACTGAGATCAAAATCGTCCGCGCACTCCGGAACTGTTGTGCCGCCCTGACCAATTAGCTCCAGTCTGTAGAGCTCGATATTACCGTCCGAATCCGACACTCCAGTGAGATCGATGGTGACGGTTTCTTGTTCGTCGTAAGACAGGGTGGGTAAATCCGGCACTACAGGTTCGTCATTCCCTTGCCGGCCGCCGGAATCGACCCACCCGCAACCGGAAATAAGCAAGAGCGATCCCGCAAATAGAATTTCCTTGAAAATCAATGGGGAATGTCTATTCATAGTGTTTTAAGCGGCTGTAACTGCGTCACACCGGCTTGTCGCGAAGCGTTTAACAAGCGCGAATGGTATTGCAGCGTTATAGCGTATTCTGCGAACCAGAGCCGTTAATACAGCCGGTAAGAAACCGTTTATCTGGTTTGTGAACCGATTCCTTATTTGACATATTTAAGCGCTAATTCACGCATCATTTTCTTGCGTACCGACGGTCGCAGCGAGCCCACCCTCTCCGCCTCACGGTAAAACGCTGGAAAATCTCCACTGTCTGCAAACATCACAGCAAACGCGGGCACCCAATCGTAATAGGTCGAGATTCCCGCAAGGTGCGCGTTATTGAGGTCGCGATCGAACCACGCGTCATAGTCAGGGATGTTTCCCCAGGATTCGCGAAGACGGGCATAGTCTTTATTTAACTCGTTGAATACTTGAATTTTTTTTGCGCGCTTGACTGTCGTCGAAGCCGCGCTGGTGTACACCTGAGTCAACCTGGATTGGGTATTTTTCAAGAGTTTCAGAAACTGCAAAAAACGTGCATTACGCAGCCGAAAACGGACGATCTGATCGGACCGGTTTGTACTCGCCAGCCACTGCTCTACCCCTGTGTCGGCAACAAATGTCGCAAACGCCTCATTGAAGGCAGAACTATCACTTACGTAGAGCTTCTGATGCGCAAGTTCGTGAAAGATCACCCGGGCCAGCGAAATTGAGCTTCCACCCAGCATGGTGTTGAGCACCGGGTCATCGAACCAGCCGAGCGTTGAGTAGGCGCTTGCGCCCAGTACGGTAACATCGTAACCACGATCACGGAGCTGGCGCGCAAACACCTCTGCCGATTCCTCCTTGTAGTACCCGCGATAATTGACGCAGCCGGCGATCCAGAAACACCAAGCTTTTGGCTGCAGCGACAGTTCCGGGGTGGCGACAACATTCCAGGTCACGAAGTCGCGATCGAGATCGGCATAGCTGCGGTAACTGCCATTATCGGGCAACAGCAACTCGGTCATCGCGAATTCACGAATCTCCTCAACCGCTTCAAGCTGGCTGCGCAATTGGGGCGCAATTGATTGATCTGTCAGCAGTTCGTCGATCGGTTCGCGCGCGTCAAGCAACCGCAAATGCCCGTCCAGCATTTGCTTGTAGTAACCGACGGAGGCGCATGAAGCGACGGAAACGCCCGTTATTAGTAGTAGAATGACGCGCAACAACCGCTCGCTCATCTCAATCGCTTGGCAACCGTGAATCATCCCACTGATTTTAGCGCTTTACCCGACGCCGAGGTTTATCTGGTAGGCGGCGCCGTGCGCGATCAGCTATTGGACGTCGAATTCAACGAGCGCGACTGGGTTGTCGTTGGCGCAACCGCGCAACAGATGCTTGACCTGAATTTCAGACAGGTCGGCAAGGACTTTCCGGTTTTTCTGCACCCCGACACCAATGAGGAATACGCGCTTGCCAGGACCGAACGCAAATCCGGCACCGGTTATCACGGTTTTTCGATTGACGCGAATGAAGGCGTCACGCTCGAGCAAGACCTGTTGCGCCGCGACCTTACGATCAATGCGATAGCGCGGAACGAACATGGCGAACTGATTGATCCATACGGCGGTGTGCGGGATCTGAAATCGAAAACGCTGCGCCATGTCTCCCCCGCATTTTCCGAGGATCCGCTGCGCGTGCTGCGTGTGGCGCGCTTCGCCGCCCGATTTAACTACCTTGGTTTTTCGGTTGCTGACGCAACGCTCGATTTGATGCGAGAGATTTCCGCCAGCGGCGAGCTGCTGGAGATTGCGCCAGAACGCGTCTGGCAGGAAACCCACCGCGCGCTGGACGAAGAAAGTCCGGTCACGTATTTTCGCGTGCTCCGCGAAGCCGGTGCGCTGCGTGTGCTATTTCCGGAAATTGAAAAGCTTTACGGCATTCCGCAAACCAAACAATGGCACCCCGAGATCGATACCGGTGTACACAACGAAATGGCGCTGGAACAAGTCACTAAGCTCACGCCGGACGCGCGCGTGCGCTTTGCCGTGCTGTGTCACGATCTCGGAAAGGGCGAAACCCCCGCGCACATTTTGCCTTCGCATCACGGTCACGAAGAGATCAGCGCGGTGTTGACTGAAGCACTCTGTGGCCGACTGAAAACGCCGCGCGAGTTTCGCGAACTCGCCGTACACACCGCGCGCTATCACTTGCACTGCCACCGCGCGTTTGAACTCAAGCCGTCGACGATCCTGAAAACCCTGATGGCGCTCGATACCCTGCGCAAGCCGGAACGCTTCGAGCAGTTCTTGATTGCCTGCGAAGCAGACGCGCGTGGACGCCTGGGTTTTGAAGATTCACCCTATCCACAGGCGGATTTTTTACGCGGCGCTCAGCAAGTGCTGGCCGATTCACAAAAAACCATTGCTGAACGCGCGAAGGCAAAACCCCAAAACATGGAGTCAGTCGCGCAGGACATTCGCCTAGCGGCGATCAAAACCTATTGCAACGCCAATCGTTCGAACTGATTCGGCGACAAACTCTATCGCAGACCCTCTTTTATGTTGAAATCACTGCTGGCACATTTGCCCGAGAAAACAAAAAACAATCTTAACGTGAGGCTTTTTGGCTTTTTCAAAGTGCCGCTTATTTTTTTGGCAGGCGTGCGCGTGATCAGCGTCGATGCGGATCGTTGTGAGATCGTCGTGCCGTTCAAGCGGCGGAATAAAAATCACCTGAATAGCCTTTACTTCGGCTCGCTGGGGATCGGCGCCGATGTCGCCGGTGGATTGATTGCGTCCTATCTAATCGAAAAGCAAAACCTGCGCATCAGCCTTGTTTTCAAAGATTTTACCGCGCAGTTTCTCAAGCGCGCGGAAGCCGACACGCACTTTATTTGCGAAGACGGCGATCGAGTTCAAGCGCTTATTAAGGCCGCGCACACCACAGGAGAGCGAGTCAACGATACAGTGCGTGTAGTCGCAACCACGCCGTCTGTTACAGGCGATGAGCCCGTCGCCGAGTTTGCCCTTACGCTTTCGCTAAAATCGAAAGAATAAGCGCAATATTTAATTCGCGCGGTAAATTTCGGCGCTCGGGTCAAACGCCAACCATGCAAAGGCAAAGTGCACACCACCGTCGATCTGCTTGAGATGTTTGCCTTTCAGCGGCCCGTTTAGCGCGAGGCCGGTTGCGCCCCACTCGCTGCCGGTTTCCGTATCGGTGACTCGACCATTTTCGTAGACAAAATTGAGGTTGCGGCCGTCGATTCGGCGATCAAACGCCGCGGCCGCCGGAATATCTCGCGAGTCGGCGATTCGGCTGCGATCCAGTGGCGAGCGCATGTTCCGATGCGCAAACACCACCAACGGCGTTTCGACGAATTCGAGTGAAATAATCGGCGCATCGGCAACCGCTGAAAACGGAAACAGCAGCGTTTCATCCCCATCGACGACACTCAGCACGCGCTCCATTGGCGGCAAACGGTTGTCGATTTTGCCGTCGAACAAAAACGGGGACTGATTGATATCGTCGTAGCCTGCGTAGGGGTTGCGGCCGTAGTCGCGCGAATACCCCGTATCGTTTGAGAGTACGTCCCCGCTGGGATACAGCGTGGTGAAATCCTCAAACGCAATAATTTGCGATGGAATCTGCGTCAGCACTTCGCCGGTCATGTCGCCGACAATGGCCTCGCCGGTGAACTGCTGCCACCAGCTCTGGGTCTGGCGGTCATACATCACCATGTCAGACAAGCGCAGACGACCGGTAGTGCCAAAATCGAGCACCACGCCGTCGTGCTTGCGGGCAAAGGCGATTGAGGCGTTGCACAGCGGGCAGAATGTTACCGAAACAGGGGTGCCACCGAGGGTGTCGTTGACAATCTCGTGCCACGTCAAAATCTGGATCGGATAGGCGCGCGCGGTTTCACCAACTCGCAATGCGATTACCGGCTCGCGCGGGTGCAGCCAGTCCGCGGCATCGCTCTGACTGACAAACTTCGGCTCATCGATCGATGGGATGCCGTCTTTCGGTGGTCCGCCCGAGCGAATTTCAGACATCTCGACCGAGCGAATGTCGAAGTTTGTGTCATCCCATTCACCCGCAATTGCGCGCACCACCGGCGACACCTGCGGCCAAACGTAAACGACTGCGGCGCCCAATAAGACCAGCAGAGCCGCCAGGCGCAGCGATTTAAAAACGCGTTTATTCATCACCCTTCTCCCGCCGAATCAAGCCCGAGATTTCGGCACACAGAGCTGTGACCATCGCGTCGGCGAGTTGTTCCCCTTTGCGCTCATTTGCCAGAGTTGCGTCCCCGTAAACCCCGCTGGGTGAGTACACGCCCTGCCCGCGCAGACGCGAGAGTCGCCCCTTGCCTGCGCTGCCGTCGGCCACTGCTTTATCCATGTCGACCACGTCGGGTGCGATGTGCAACATCAACGAGGTTTCGCGCTCGTCGGCGTGGGTACCGTGGGTCTGCTGAAAAAGATCGTCGGGCAAGGTCGCGTAGATCGACTCCAAACGCGAGAAATGAAGCTCGATTCCCTCTCGCTCAAGCTCGCGCGCGGACTGCGTCAATGGGCCTTCGGTCGAGACACCCGTATTGATGACAAAAAACACGGTCGGGCCAAATCTCGTCAAACTTCGGCAAACATCGATCAGCACGTCTCGCGCCGTATCATCCGACAAACTGATCGAACCAGGATATTCAACAAACGCCGGGTAGTAATGCAGGTTAAGCAGTGGCGCAATGACCACCGGTAGACGCGCGCACACTTCTCGCGCCAGCCAATTTGCGGTGATCGCATCGTTGGACAACGGCAAGTGCGGGCCGTGCTCTTTGGCGGCAGCGCCCAGGGGAATCACAACGACTCGATCAGGGCTCAACCACTGCTCGGCCTCGAGCCAGGTGATGTGCTCAAGAAAAATGCCACCGCCCTCGGCGTTATTCACGCGCGAGCACCCGTGTGTAGATGTCGAGCACGTCGTCGCTAAAACATGCGAAAGTGATGTCATCAAAAACCGGATATTGTGCTGCGTAGGCACGCACCTCGCGAACCGCAATCTGCGTCGCCTGCTCGTGTGGATACCCGTAAACACCGCAGCTGATGGCGGGAAAAGCCAGGGTGCGGGCAGCGTAATCGTGCGCTAATCGCATCGACTCGCGGTAACACTCGGCGAGCAGCTCCGCTTCATTTTGACCCCCGCCGCGCCAAATCGGCCCGACCGTGTGGATCACCCATTTTGAAGGCAGATCGTACCCGGCCGTAATCCTGGCCCGACCGGTTTCACAGCCGCCGAGCGCACGACATGCCTCAAGCAGTTCTGGCCCCGCGGCGCGATGGATCGCGCCGTCGACACCGCCACCACCGAGCAGGGACTCGTTCGCTGCGTTGACAATGGCGTCAACCCCGAGCTTGGTAATGTCGACAACACGCGCTTGAACATGCATAGCGATTCAGGCTTGCTAGCGCTGCAGAACAGTGCGGCCGAGCTGTTCGCGCGACTGCCAGCCAACGCGTTCAAGCTCCGGGGTGATATCGTCGCTTTGCGGGTAACCGATACACAAATAAGCGTTCAGCTCCCATCCGTCGGGCACTTCGAGAACACTGGCAATCACATCCGGGTCGACAATCGACACCCAACCCAAACCAACAGCGCGTGCTCGCGCGGTCAGCCACAGGCTCATGATCATGCACGCGGTGGAGTAGTGCATCATCTCCGGCATCGTCTTCTTGCCCAGTCCGTGCCCTTGCGCAGTTGAGACATCGGTGAACACCGCCATGTGCACCGGCGCGTCGCGCAGCCCTGCGAGTTTGAGCCCCGCGTAGAGTTGGGCTTTTTCGCCGGAGTAATCGGCCAGAGCTTTCGCGTTGCAGCGTTCAAAATCTGCGATCACCGCCGCGCGACGATCCGGCTCGTCGACACGCACAAAACGCCAGGGCTGGCTGTTACCTACCGAGGGGGCAAGACACGCACGGTCAAGAATTTCGCCAAGCAGCTGTTCGTCCAGAGCGTCGGTTTTGAAGTGGCGTACATCACGCCGCCAGACGAACAAGTCGTCGAGTTTACTCAGAAACTCGCCATCAAACTCAGGGGGATTCACTGTAGTGCTCTCGCTGTCGATTCGCCCAGTGTAGTTCGCGCGCGGTGTAATTAATACCGTACTCGTCAACATGAACACATTTACCCGCCAAACAAAACGCGTGACAGAGCAAGGATCGAAAAACATGGTGCCGGAAATCGAATTAATTTGATCAGTTTTCGCGCCACCGACCTATTATCTCTACTCGCACAATCCAGCAGAAAACTCACGCATGTTTCATAGCCGCCCGATCGCGTTCAACCATATGGGGCAATCGCCCGGTCACTCGATTGCGCGGTTGTCAGGCACCGAAGGATTGGCGCGTGCGTTTTTGGTCGGCATCATCCCGCTGGTTGCCTTGGACGCGCTCGGCAGTAAACAAGCTGTGTCGTTCGTTTATCTTCTCGGCGCGCTGCTGACGATGACGATCACGCTTAACATTGGTCTACTCGAACGCCTCCTCAACCGCCGCTTTGTCGTAACACTCGGCGCCGCATTTATGGCGCTGGCAGCGACGTTTCTCTACTTCGGCAGTGGCACTGTGTTCGCACTTGGTATCGGGTTGCGCTCGGCGTCGGCGTCGATTTTCTCCGTGTGCATTTCGCTATACATCATGGACTACATTGGCAAACGCGAACTCACCCGAAGTGAGTCTCGGCGCATGCAGTACCAGGGCGCGGCGTGGCTAATCGGCCCATCGGTCGGCCTGTGGATTTACGAAAACGGTAACCCTGCATTCGCCTATTTGATTGCGGGGGTAAGTTCGGCGTGCATGCTGGGGTACTTCTGGTGGCTGCGTTTGGGCAAAGACCAGGTGCTGCGCGCCGCGCGCTCAAAGGCACCCAACCCATTTCGCGCGGTAATGCGCTACCTCAACCAGCCGCGGCTTCGCATCGCTTACGGCATTACGCTGAGCCGTTCGTCTTTTTGGGTCGCAATGTTTGTTTACGGGCCAATTTATGTGGTCGAGGCAAACCTGCCGGTGTGGGTCGCCGGCGCGCTATTGTCGGGCGTAAGCGCGCTGTTATTTTTCAGCCCGCTGGTGCGCAGGTTGTCGGATCGCTTCGGCACTCGACAAATCATCATCGGTGGTCTGATACTCACCGGCATGAGCATGGTGGCCCTGGGCGTGATGGGCGAAGCTAGACCGGCGGGCATCGTATTTTGGGTGACCGGCGCGATCGGCGGCGCCGCGCTGGATGTGCTCGGCAATATTCCATTTATGCGTTCGGTAAAACCGCGCGAGCGCACAGAAATGACCACCGTGTTTTCAACCTGGCGGGAAGGTTCTGAACTGCTGACACCCGCGCTGGTGGCGGGCGTACTGTTTTTTGCACCGTTTTGGGTATTTTATTTTGTGTTGGCAATCTCGCACTTTGCAGCCGCGGTTAGTGCCAGCTATCTACCTCGACGACTTTAAGCACTAGACACCGATTACATCCCGAACTTTATAGGCTGCCAATCCCAGCCTGACATACTGCCTGCGCAGAAAAGCTAAGGGAATTTTCGGCGCGCGCCCACGATAGACGGCCGGAAGGTGCCTCGGGTCAAGATCATCGCTGGCGTGCTCGCCCGCCAGCCACTTGGCAAGCTCGCGACCGGTCCAGGTGGCGTTGTTGACGCCGGTGCCTTGATACCCAAAACCGAAATAGATGGATTTGTCTTCGGGCATGCGACCGATCGATGGACGAAAATTCCGCGTAAAGCACACCAGCCCGCGCCACTGATGGGTGAATTCGATGCCTTCAAACGCTGGCCAGCGCTGCCCGATACACTGGCGTTGATATTCACCCGCTGCGTCCGCGCCTGCCGGATCGCCGATATGATCTCCGCGCCCGCCGAGCATCAGGCGCTTGTCGCTCAAAATCCGGTAGTAAAAATACAGATTTGCTGAATTAACACACGGGCTTTGCGTGCGCCACCCCTGCGCGTCGAGCTCGTCTTCGGTCAACGGTCGCGTGACAACAATAACGCTTTGAACCGGCACCGGTCGGCCTCGCATGCCGCCGTGCAAATGCTCCGGCATAAAACCGTTGCCGGTGAGAATCACGCGTTTGGCGCGCAACTCACCGTTCGCTGTTTTCAATACATGATCATCGCCGTCCTTGGCCCAATGGATAACCTCACTGTACGGGTGAAGCTTCGCACCGCGGCGTTCAACTGCACGTCCAAGACCTTGCGCGTATTTTAGCGGATGCAAACCAAATGACGGGCGAATCGACACTGCCCCGTGTTGATGTGGTGATCGGTATCCGATTTCCGCAAACTCATCTTTGCTGTGCGTGCGAACATCAATTCCGAGCACATCGCGCTGGTATTCTGCCGACGCACTCAGCGCCTTGAAATCCTTTTCGCTGTCGGCGACGAGGTACTCACAATCGCCCTGCGGAAGAAAGTCGATGTCTTCTTCTGCAGCCAGGTCACGCACCAGCTCAATCGCATCAATTTGTGACTGCACATAACGTTTAAGCTCGTCGAGTCCAAAGCGCCTGACGATAGATGAGTAAGGAAGTTTCGTACCACCCATACAGCAAAAGCCGCCGTTACGGCCGGACGCTCCCCAACCGATGTGACCTGCCTCTAGCACCCGCACATCGACGTTGTAGTCACGCGCCAGATGCAGCGCCGCTGAAAGACCGGTGTAACCCCCACCGATAATCGCGACATCGCATTGATGCGAACCTTGCAGCAACTGCCCTGTGATACCGGATTCACCCGCCGACGCCTCCCAATACGACGGTTGTGGTGTGTCAAATTTGTACAGGCTGTCGTGCCAAAGTCTCTTTACGCTTTCAGTCATATTCGCGTTCCGCTATTTGAGCACTACGTTAGCATGTCCGGATTAGAATGTGACTGCACCGCAGCGAAGCTATTGGTCTCCGGTATTGTGCGGATTGCGCCGCTTGCGCGGAATAAGTTAAGTTTGCGTCACGTTTTTCCACGACCTGATTTTCGATGCCTGTCATTTGCGATATCAATGATCTAAAGAACCTCGCGCACGCGCGCGTGCCGCGTATGTTTTTCGAGTACGCCGATTCGGGGTCCTGGACACAGCAAACCTACCGCGAGAACGAAAGCGATTTCACCAAAATTCGCTTGCGCCAGCGCGTAGCTGTCGATATGACCAACCGCTCGGTCGCGGCAAAAATGGCAGGGCAGTCTGTTTCCATGCCGGTGGCACTTGCGCCGGTTGGCCTTACTGGGATGCAACATCCGGACGGCGAGATCAAAGCGGCTCGCGCCGCAGAAAATTTCGGCGTGCCGTTTACTCTGTCGACCATGAGCATCTGTTCGATTGAAGATGTCGCTGACAACGTCACCAAGCCGTTCTGGTTCCAGCTTTATGTAATGAAGGATCGCGACTTTATCGGCCGACTTATCGACCGTGCCAAGGCTGCGGGTTGCAGCGCGTTAATGCTGACGCTGGACCTGCAGATTCTCGGGCAACGACACAACGATATTCGTAACGGTTTGGCCGCACCGCCCAAGCCATCGCTCAAGGCAGCGTTGCAATTGATGATGCGACCGCGCTGGTGTTTGAGCATGCTCGGCACCAAACGGCACGGTTTCGGGAATATCGTTGGCCATGTAACCGGGGTTGAAGATTTGTCTTCGCTCTCATCGTGGACCGCGCAGCAGTTCGACCCAAAATTATCATGGGATGACATCGATTGGATTCGCGATCGCTGGGGCGGCAAGCTGATCCTCAAAGGCATTCTCGATCCGGAAGACGCAGAGTTTGCAGTCAAGACAGGCGCCGATGCGATTGTTGTTTCCAATCACGGTGGTCGTCAGCTCGACGGCGCGCAGTCGTCGATCTCTGCCTTACCTGCAATCGTCGATGCCGTGGGCGACAAAATCGAAGTGCAATTTGACGGCGGAATCCGATCCGGGCAAGACGTGTTAAAAGCGATTTGTCTCGGTGCAAAAAGCACTTACATTGGTCGCGCCTTCGCGTACGGCTTGGGTGCGATGGGTGAGGAAGGTGTGTCCAAAGCCCTGGATATCATCTACGCGGAACTGGATACCACAATGGCATTGTGCGGTGAGAGACTGTTGGCAGATTTGGGTCAGCACAACTTGGTC
Source organism: Pseudomonadota bacterium (assembly GCA_039029275.1). Taxonomy (GTDB): domain Bacteria; phylum Pseudomonadota; class Gammaproteobacteria; order JBCCGL01; family JBCCGL01; genus JBCCGL01. The sequence goes on from JBCCGL010000005.1 coordinate 75,422, forward strand.
AAATCATAGCGTTTCGGGTACTCAGTTTCATAGATTCGAGATGATCTACCAATCACTTGACGCGTCAAATCAAAACGAAATCGCGCGCCTAATCAAGACATCGTTTACTCGCTCAGACGGCGAAAACGAAGGCGCGCTGGTGGGCAATCTTGCTTCCAAGTTAGCGTTGAGCATCGACAATGACGAGACGATCTGCCTGGGTGCGTGTGAAAACAGCGCTCTGGTCGGCGTTATTTTTTTCACTCGTCTCAGATTCAATACTCCTGTTTCGGTCTATATGCTCGCCCCGGTTGCAGTCAGCATCGATAAACAAGGCGAAGGCATCGGGCAGGCTTTGATTCGCCATGGGCTTGCCGAGATCAGAAAACGCTCAGTGAAAATCGCGGTGACGTATGGTGATCCGTCGTTTTATTCGAAGGTGGGATTTGAGCCACTTTCAGAAGGCTTGATCAAGGCCCCTTTAAAACTTTCAATGCCGTTTGGGTGGCTTGGCCAGTCCTTAACGGATGAGACAATTCCATCGATTGATGAACAACCAGGCTGCGTCGCGGCATTCAACGATCCTGCGTATTGGTAGTGCGCACGCACCGGGACGTGATTTTCAATGCATCGTTTCCCGGTCTCGAACCGATTTTAAGAATGATAAAAGCTCCTTTTCGAATCGCTGCTCTTTGGGTACATGAAAATTGACGTTCAACGTAAAATTTTGTTAGCGCAACGCTGACACAAAAAAAGCCCCGCTGTGCGGGGCTTTTTTATTTTGCGAAGCTCAATTCTTGCGATTAGAACAAGCCTTCAACCACACCCTGATCGTTAATGCGGATGTGATTCGCAGACGGCACGCGCGGCAGTCCAGGCATGGTCATAATGTCACCGCAGATAACGACCATAAATTCGGCACCGGCCGAGAGTCGCACGTCACGGATAGGCACGGTGTGCCCGCTCGGTGCGCCCATGAGATTTTGATCGGTCGAGAAGCTGTATTGAGTTTTTGCCATACAGACAGGGAAATGCCCGTAACCTGAATCCTGAAAGCCCTGAATTTTGTCGCGGACTTTTTTGTCGGCAATGACGTCATCCGCGCCATAGAGTTTGGTCGCGATGGTTTTGACTTTGTCCCACAGCGGCATGTGATCATCGTAAAGCGGTGCGAACTGCGCTTCACCGCTATCGGCAATTTCCGCAATTCGCGTTGCCAACGCTTCTGCACCTGCGCCACCGTCGGCCCAGTGTTTGCACAAAAAGGCTTCGCTACCGACGCTTGCCACGGCTTCTTTGACGGCGTCAATTTCTGCGTCGGTGTTGCCGGTGAAGTTATTGATACACACCACCGCCGGAACACCAAAGCTTTTCACGTTGCGGATGTGGCGCAGCAGGTTTTCACAGCCTTTTTTGACCGCGTCGACATTTTCTGGCCCGAGTTCGGTTTTGGGCACCCCTCCGTGCATCTTCAGCGCACGAATGGTCGCAACAATTGCGACGGCACTCGGCTTTAGACCAGCCTTACGGCATTTGATATCAAAGAATTTTTCAGCACCCAGGTCGGCGCCAAATCCGGCTTCTGTGACGACGTAGTCCGCCATGCTCAGCGCGGTTTTGGTCGCGACCACCGAGTTACAGCCGTGCGCGATGTTGGCGAAAGGACCACCGTGGATTAAGACGGGATTGTTTTCCAGGGTCTGCACAAGATTGGGATTGAAGGCTTCACGCAGGAGCACCGTCATAGCACCGTGCGCATCGAGCTGGCGCGCGGTGATCGGCTCCATATCGCGCGTGTGGGCAACGACGATATTGCCGAGGCGATTTTCCAGATCGTCCAAATCCGTGGCGAGGCAGAAGATCGCCATGACCTCGGATGCAACAACAATGTCAAAGCCGTCTTCGCGCGGGAAGCCGTTGCCAGGTCCACCCAGTGAAATGGCAGCCTGACGCAGCGCGCGATCGTTCATGTCAACGGCGCGTTTCCAGGAGATTCGACGGGAGTCGATGCCCAGCGAGTTACCCCAGTGAATGTGGTTATCGATAAGCGCAGCCAGCAGGTTATTCGCGGCACCGATGGCGTGAAAGTCTCCCGTGAAATGAAGGTTGATGTCTTCCATCGGTACGACCTGTGCGTAACCGCCACCGGCGGCACCACCTTTTACGCCAAATACCGGGCCGAGACTTGGCTCGCGAAGCGCCATCACGGTGTTTTTGCCGATGCGGTTCAAGGCGTCACCCAAACCAATGGTTGTGGTGGTCTTGCCCTCACCCGCTGGGGTCGGAGAAATAGCGGTGACCAGAATCAACTTGCCCTGCTCACTGCTCGTGTCGATCTTGTCTGAGAGGATTTTCGCCTTGTTCGGACCGTACTGGTACAAGGCCTCGTCCGGCACGCTGATCTTCTTCGCCACCTCCGTGATATGCTGCATGCTCGCTGCGCGCGCGATTTCGATGTCTGTTTTTACTTCTTTGGCCACAGTCTTGTTTCCTCAGATATTGTGCTGTTGCGGGTTAGCCCAGGCGGGCTCAGGTGCCGCGCGATTATACGGGCCATAGATCGGCCATTATTTGCCCCAAAGCGCCTGTTTTTTATACTCGAAAGCCATACTATGATCAGGATTTGGCAAATGTATTGGCGTAGGTGAGTAATCTCGTGTCGCTTGAGTGTTAGTTTAATACTATAGCGCGCCGTAGCATCCGCCGACCGAGGCCGTTAGATGCCGAGGCTGTAACTAATTCAACCCTGGAGGTTTTCCCCATGTCCGACGACGATCAAATGGACGACGATATTGATCTTTCAGCACTCTCTGATGAAGAGCTTGTTGAACAGATGCACGACGACCTCTACGACGGACTGAAAGAGGAAATTGAGGAAGGCACCAACATCCTGTTAGAGCGCGGCTGGGCGGCAGACAAGGTACTCACCGATGCGCTCGTCGGCGGCATGACAATCGTCGGTATCGACTTTCGCGACGGCATCCTCTTCGTACCCGAAGTTCTGATGGCGGCCAACGCGATGAAGGGTGGCATGGCTATCCTGCGACCACTGCTGGCCGAAACCGGCGCAGAGGCTGTTGGCACTATGGTCATCGGCACGGTCAAAGGCGACATCCACGACATCGGCAAAAACCTCGTCGGCATGATGATGGAAGGTGCGGGTTTTGAGGTATTCGACCTCGGGATCAATAATCCGGTTGAGGATTACATCGCCGCGCTCGAAGAACACAAGCCGGACATTCTCGGCATGTCGGCGCTTTTGACTACCACCATGCCCTACATGAAAGTGGTCATCGACGAGCTCAGCGCCAAAGGCATGCGCGACGACTACATCGTTATGGTCGGCGGCGCGCCGCTAAACGAAGAGTTTGGCCAGGCGATTGGCGCGGACGCCTACTGCCGCGACGCAGCGGTCGCAGTCGACACCGGCAAAGAGCTGGTTCAGAAAAAGCGCAGTCAGGCCTGATCGCGCTCGCGCCCGTCACCTACACGTAGACTATGCAGGCATGGGCAACAGCGACAGCGGATACGCACCCGGGCAAAACAGATCAGACACGGTTCTGATTGCCTGCGGTGCGCTGGCGCGGGAAATCACCGCGCTGATTCGCGTCAATAACTGGCAACACATGAAGGTACAATGTCTGCCAGCCAAACTGCACAACACCCCGAATGAAATCGCGCCAGCGGTGCAAAGTAAAATCACCGAATTACGCGACGCTGGCTACAACAACCTGTACGTTGCATACGCCGACTGCGGCACTGGCGGCGAGCTTGATCGGGTGCTCGAAAAGGAAAACGTCGAACGGATCGGTGGGCCGCACTGCTACTCGTTTTTTGCCGGTGCCGAAGTGTTCGACGCATTGCACGAATCCGAATTTGGCACTTTCTACCTGACCGATTTTCTGGTGCGTCACTTCGATCGTTTGATCCTTCGGGATATGGGCATCGAAAAGCACCCGGAACTGTTGCCGATGTATTTCGGCAACTACAAAAAGCTGGTTTATCTAGCGCAAACAGAAATCCCCGAACTGGTTGAGCAGGCGCGTGCGGCGGCTGACAAGCTCGGGCTTGAATTTGAACATCACATTACCGGCTACGGCGAACTCGAAGTCTCGCTTGAGCAGGTTGCCCAACACACTGAGGTACCCGTTAAATGGCACGTATGACTGTGGTCTATTGGCGCGATATTCCGGCGCAAGTCATCATCAAGCAAGGTCGGCAGTCGGCCAAGGTAAAGCTCTCCGAGCGTTTTGAGCACGGCATCGATCGCGCGGCAATGCGCGCCGGACGCGGCGGTTCGGACGCCTACCTTGAGGACTGGCGCCGCGAAAACGAGGCGTTCGAAGGCAGCGATATGCAGGCTGTCGCCGAGGCACGTGCGGCCGAGCTCGAAAGCGAATACGACGAAAAGCGCCTTGAGGCACTGATCAAAGCCGGAGGGCATACGCCGACATCGTAAATGTCGCTACCACAACCGAATCGGACTTTATTCGTGAAGTACGAAACGGCCGTAACGAACACAATGCCGCGCCCGAACCGGGTAGCCAATCGATGCGATCGCAGGCGACGCAGCGAGATTTTTTTGAGGAAAATAAGATGACTGATACCGTTGTTGGCTCGGCCACAAAAGAAGTAATCATCGGCTTTGATCGCCCCTTTGTGATCATCGGTGAGCGCATCAACCCGACAGGTCGAAAAGTACTGGCTGCAGAAATGAAAGAAGGCGACTACAGCCGCGTGGAGGCCGATGCTATCGCCCAGATCGAAGCCGGCGCACACATGCTTGACGTCAATGCCGGTATACCACTGGCGGATGAGCCAGCCATTCTGGCCGAGTCGATCCAACGCATTCAGGCGATTACCGATACGCCGCTGTGTATCGACTCATCGATCGTTGACGCACTTGAGCGCGGATTGGGCGTTTACGAAGGCAAGGCACTGGTTAACTCGGTGACTGGCGAAGACGAGCAAATGGAGCGCGTTTTGCCGCTGGTGGCTAAATACGGCGCTGCAGTTGTGGCCATTTCCAACGACGAAACCGGAATTTCGGAAGACCCCAACGTGCGCTTTGAAGTCGCGCGAAAAATCGTTAATCGCGCCAGCGACTACGGCATCCCGGCGTGCGATGTTGTCGTCGATCCGCTGGTTATGCCGATCGGCGCAGTCAATACCTCGGGTGTTCAAGTCATGAGGCTGTGCCAGCGCTTGCAGAACGAGTTGAAGGTCAACACCACCTGCGGTGCCTCGAACGTCAGCTTTGGCCTGCCAAAGCGCGGCGGTATCAACCACGCGTTTTTGACCATGTCGATCGCGTGCGGCATGACATCAGCCATCACCAACCCACTGCACGAAGAAACCATGCTGGCAGTGCGCGGCGCCGACGTAATGATGGGGCACGACGAGAACTGCACCCGCTGGATTAAGGCCTACCGCGAACCTGCTGCCGAAGGTGCAGAAGAAGCCGGCGCGCGCGCCAGTCGCGCGGGCGGACGCCGTCGCCGCCGCGCTTAATCGGCTTATTTATGGCAGGTGCGGTAACACCGATCACCGGCCAGTGCCTGTGCGGCGCTGTTCGCTATACGATCACCGGTCCCATGCGACCGGTGATTGCCTGTCACTGTAAGCAATGCCAACGGGCCTGTGGCTCGTACTTTATGGCGACCAATGTCGCGCTCAACGATATTACTGTCGACGACTCTGAAAGCACCCTGAGCTGGTTTCGCGACCCCGACGGGGATTGGGCACAGCGCGGGTTTTGCAACCGCTGCGGTTCAAACATCTTCTGGCAACGCGACGATGCCGGAACAATCTCAATCACCGCAGGCACTGTCGATGAGCCGCATAGTCTCCGTCTCGTCGGCCACATTTTTGTTGCGGACAAGGGAACGTACTACGATATTCGCGATGATCTACCGCAAGCCAAACAGAGTAGCGGTGGTAATGTACCGATATAACAAATAAATACAGCCAGTACCGGAAACGAGCAATGACAGACGAAGCACAAGTCGTGTTTACCCCCTCCGGCCGTCGCGGCCGGTTTAGCCACGGCACCACCGTACTCGACGCTGCCCGCGCGCTGGGCGTTGATCTGGATTCGGTATGCGGCGGGCGCGGACTCTGCGGTCGGTGCCAGATTGTGCAGAGCGTGGGGGAGTTTTCCAAACACGGTATCAGCTCAAAGGTTGAAAACCTGTCCGAATTCAGTCGCACCGAACAGGCCTATGAGAAACGCAACGGTGAGTTAGTCGATGCCCGCCGACTCGGCTGCTCAACCAAGATTCAGGGCGATATCGTCATTGATGTACCTGCAGACAGTCAGGTCCACCGTCAGGTCGTGCGCAAGCGCGCCGAGGTGCGCGACATCAACGTTGATCCGGTAGTCCGTCTCTACTATGTCGAAGTGCAGGAACCCAATATGCACGATCCGACTGGCGACTTTAAACGCATGATTCAGGCGCTGGAGTACGAATGGCGGCTTACTGACCTGCGCTGGGGCGACTTGCGCGTGCTGCAGCAGTTGCAACAACGCCTGCGCGATGGCGACTGGAAGGTCACCGTTGCCGTGCACAATAACAACCAGATCATCGCCGTTTGGCCCAGCTTTAAGTCGCGCGTGTACGGCCTCGCGGTTGATCTTGGCTCGACCACGATCGCGGGGCACTTGTGCGATCTTGCCAGCGGAGAAGTGCTCGCATCCGGCGGACTGATGAACCCGCAAATCCGATTTGGCGAAGATCTGATGAGCCGCGTCTCCTACGTAATGATGAACCCCGAAGGTGTTGACGATATGTCCAACGCGGTGCGCGACGCCTTGAATCAACTGACCGAAGAAGTCTGCAAGGAGTCCGGTATCAACCGCCGCCACATAATGGAAATGACGATTGTAGGTAACCCGGTAATGCACCATTTGTTGCTCGGGATTAATCCGGTGGAACTGGGTGGTGCACCGTTTGCGCTGGCGACCGACGACGCCGTGCGCGTGTGGGCCAAGGAACTGGACATTCACCTCAATCACAACGCCCGCGTGTATGTGCTGCCGTGTATTGCCGGTCACGTCGGCGCGGACGCCGCCGCGGTGCTGCTGTCCGAGGCACCGCACCTGCGTGATGAAATCTGCCTGATCGTCGACGTTGGCACCAATGCAGAAATTATTCTCGGCAACAACCAACGTTTGTTGGCGGCATCCAGCCCAACGGGTCCTGCATTCGAAGGTGCGCAAATCAGCTGTGGGCAACGCGCCGCGCCCGGCGCGATCGAGCGAGTGCGTATCGACACGCAAACGCTTGAGCCGCAGTTCAAGGTTATCGGCTGTGAGACCTGGTCCAACGAGATTTCATTTGAAGAGGACGTCAAGTCGGTTGGGGTAACCGGTATTTGTGGCTCCGGCATTATCGAAGTTGTCGCCGAGTTATTTCTTGCCGGGATCATCACTGAAGATGGCGTAATCGACGGCGCGCTGGCCGAACGCAACCCGCGCGTACACTCAGATGGCCGCACCTTCTCGTATCTGCTCCACTCCGGTGAAGTTGAGCTGAAAATCACGCAAAACGACATCCGCCAGATTCAGCTTGCCAAGGCCGCGCTGTACGCGGGCGTGCGATTGCTGATGGATCACATGAACATCGACACGGTTGATCGGATTCGACTGGCGGGCGCATTTGGTAGCCACATCGACGTGAAGTACGCGATGGTGCTGGGGATGATTCCTGACTGCGCGCTTGAACACGTGACCTCGGCGGGTAACGCAGCCGGCACCGGCGCGCGCATAGCGCTGCTGGACAGGCACGCGCGCGAGGAACTGGAATCATTGGTGCGCGAAGTCGAGAAGATCGAAACGGCGGTCGAGCCCAAATTTCAGGAACACTTCGTCGACGCGATGGCGATACCGCACAAGACAGCGCCCTTCCCCAAGCTTTCTGAGGCCGTCAATCTACCTGCGCCCAAAACCGTGGCAGCGGCCGGAGATGAGGCAGCACAGGGTGGCCGACGGCGACGGCGCGCGCGCAGCAGGTAACATCAAGTCAGCGCTGCAGGTCTGCTCATTCAAGCATTCCCAGACGCCGCGCTTCGGCAACGCAGTGAGTTCGGTTGTCCGCGTCAAATAAGTTCATGAGTGAAGAGACGTGTGATTTGACGGTACTTTCCGTCACACTCATGCTCGTTGATATTTCTTTATTGGTGTAGCCGCGGGCAATCAGCAACAGCGCTTCGCGTTGCCGTTTACTAATGCCCTCTTCGATCAGTTGCTTCTCCACCAAAACACTCTCTCGGTATCGTTTTAGTTGCTGGGCATGCTCAGAAACAAGAAAGATGCGCCCCTGTTCGACAGTTTTTACACACTCCGAAAATATCGCTTTACCCGATACTTTGGAAAGAACACCGCGCGCATTGTATTTCAGCGATTGATCGATAAGTGGTGGGTCGCATTCGCTCGACATAACAATCACACTGGCAGTGATTTTTTTTGCAGAAAACTGCTTGAGTAGTTCAAAGCCGCTAATCCCTGGCAAATGGATATCCAGAAAAATCCAGTCAATGTCAGGTCGGTGGAGTACACATTCCATTGCCGCTTCCGCGTGGCTTGCAGTAAGCACTTCAACGGAATCAAAGATGTCACGCAGCAGCAATGCTAATCCATCCAGAACAACCGGATGGTCGTCAATAATCAGTACTGTTTCACTCGTGTCATTCAAGGTCTGCATTCCTTATTGGAATACACGGAAATGAAATCGTATCTAATCAATCGTCGTCTTGCATTGTCCAAAAGTACCACTGTGAACAACTATCAAGCCAGCAAGCCGCTGATAACATTTTTTAATTTCATGGGTTTAAGTGGTTTGTGCAACAGGTAAAAGTTTTCCCGCTGAGCCCTCTCGAGTAATTCCTGATCGGTGTCACCACTGATTAGTAACGCCGGAATATCGCGACGAAAATATTCGCGCAAGGATTGAATTGCCTGCATACCTGTTACGTTTTCCGACAAACGATAATCCGAGATGATGACATCAGGCTGATAGTCAGCAGAAGCCAACATTGCCTGCGCCTCTTGTAACGACAGAAAAGCACGACAACGCCATGACCAATCGGCAAACAGTGTTTGCATTGCATCAAGGATGGGACGTTCGTCATCAATGACAAGTACATTTATATTGGCAAGCGCTTGCGGTGCAATTTCTTCGGCAATGTTCACCACTTTTTCCGCGTTACCCAACGGCAGATGCAATGTAAAACAGGCACCCTTTCCTAAAACAGATTCCACCTCGATCTGGTGACCGAGCAATTCGCACATTCTATGCACAATGGCCAAACCAAGTCCGATGCCTTTATTGCGGTCTCTGGCCTTGTTGTTGATCTGCGTATATTCACCAAAAATAACCGACTGCATACTTTTCGAAATGCCAATACCCGTATCGCATATCGAAATGCTGACAGTCTCCTTTTCACAACGCGTATCGATTGTGACGCCACCACTCTCAGTGAATTTGACCGCATTGCTGATAAGATTGCGCAAAATTCGCGCCAGTAAAATCGGGTCGCTGTAAACAATAAAGGGCTTCCCAACAGACTCAATCGATAGATTTTTTTCAGCGGCGATGACCCGAAACTCATCCACTGCCGACTGAAAAATATCATCCAGAGGGTGATGAACAATGTGCGCCTTAACGGTACCTGCATCCAGTTGCGATACCTCCAAAAGCGCGCTAAACAGGTCATTTAGCGCATCATTCGACTGCACTATTTTATTTGTGATTTCGCCCAGATCCGTTCCATCCAACCTTGAACTGAGCGTCTCCAGCAAAATGCCCTGAGCGTGCAATGGTTGCCGCAAATCGTGACTGGTTGCTGCCATAAACTGAGATTTTGCTCGATTCGCTCTATCCGCTTCCTCTTTCGCGCATTGAACTTCTTCGAGCAATTCTTCATTGCGAAAGTTTTGTTCGACTGTCGTCCTTATGTTACGCCCCAAGGTTCGACACAAAACGACAACGCCGCCACCAAAAATGGACACCATTACAGCCAGAGGCCAGTTCCCCAGCATTAGAAATTTGAGCAGCATGCCCAGCAAAATTGGGCCAGCCAGGCAAAGCCAGATTTTTGGTCTGGCGGACAAACCAATCAACGAACCCGTGACCACGCCCAATAATGCGCCGGAAACAAACACGAACAAGTCAATATTGTGTGCGTCGAGAAACAACCATGCAGCTGCACCCCAGAATACGCCACTGGATATCGCCGAGATTGCCACGGTGATCTCGAGTCTCAGGTGTACATCCAAGTCTGCATACAGCCACTTTAGCGTTGGATAGATACCTTTTTGCATCACTGCAATAGCAACCCCCGCCACCACCCATGCACTCGAAATGAAGTCTGGAAACTGGGCAATTAAAAAACCACCTACAAGCATCAACATTGCTATGTAGAGAGCGCTCATCCAGCCTGCTTGAGATATCAGCAAATCAATAAGTGCCTTATCGATTTTATCGGGCGTTCGCATCTGCAAATTTTTCTCGATGAGTTGATGTGAGTGCGTGGTGAATAATTTCACACGCGTTTACGGCAACAGTCGTACTTTAGTATGAGTCGGGGAATATTCGGCACTTTTACACTGGGGGCACCACAACCTTAACAAACAAACTAACGGATATGTCCTCATGAAAAACCTTACTCACATGCTTCGCCCTCTTTCTATCACACTCACGTGCCTTGGCCTCGTCGCCTGTGGCGGTGGGGGCGGTGGTAGCGATGATGGAAACGATTCCACTGGAAGTTCAGGCTCATCGGGCGGCGTTAGCAATTCAGCGCCCGTAATCACTTCTTCAGATAACGCAAGCGTCGCGGAAAACACCAGCGATGTCATCTACACGCTCACAGCGACAGATGCGCAAAACGATGCTATCACGTTTGAGATCGAGTCCACCGGTATGCACGATGAAGCATTGATGAGCCTCGACAGCGCCACCGGCGCGCTTCGTTTTATCAATCCGCCTGACTTCGAAACTCCGCTCGATCAAAACAATGACAACGTTTACGAAGTAACGTTGTCGGCTGTCGATAGCAAAGGCGAACGATCGGAGTCAATACTGCTCTCAGTGGCGGTAACGGACACCAGCCAGTTGCAGTTTCGCAACGACTTTCCTACTCCGAATGCCAACCTCGGCGGGGTCGACAACACAACTATTACAGTCACCATTATCGACGCGGAGGATGGCGTCGTTAGTGAGACTGATCTGCAACAAATCGAATCCGTGAGGTTCACAACGTTCAGTTCTCCCGGTACACCCGAACTCCTGCCTGCAGGCTCTGGCGGGATTGTAAAATTCTCCGCGTCGCTTGGTATTGCAGCTAGTAGTGAAACGATCTTCATCGCCGCCGAAGACGCCGAAGGTGAAGTTTTTAGCAAGCAGTTCAGCGTCGTCAACCGCACTACAATCTCCAGTGCAGCCGACATTGCATTCGACAGCACTAACGACCGGATACTGCTGGTCGACCCGCAACAGACACTTGCGTTCACTTTGTCTTCTTTGCCCAATACTAGCGGTGAATTAAGTGTCACCCTGATTTCTGGCAGTGTCGTAGGCGAAGGGGTCAGCCTGATCGAACCCACAGCCATTGCCAGCGAATTCGGTAGCCCGGTGATTGTCGATGCCGGTCTCGATGGTGGCGTGTTTGTCGACAGCAGCACGGGCAATCGCACAGAAATTCTCGGCTTGGGTGGTCTCACGAATATGCGCGACATCGCCACCGCACAAACCATCACCGGTCAATACACGGTGCTGGATGTTGACCAGAACGCGCTGATTTTTACATCCGGCTTTTCCCGCGCAGTGGTATCCGGCTCCAACTTTCCCGGTTCCATCCCGGCAGTTGTCGGGAGTGGCAACAATTTCGTGACGCCGGTTGCGGCGGTTTTGGACGAAGCAAATGATCTGGCCTACGTTCTCGATATTCAGGGCACGTTCACTGTCGCGGTCACGCGCGTCGACACCAATACCGGTGATCGCACACTGCTGGCGGATGTTTACCAAGCCGGAGACGCAAGCACTGCGTACACAGACTTAGTGCTGGACAACGCTAACAGCCGATTGCTGATCGCAGCGCCGCGTGCGATTTTAGCGGTCAGCACGAGTGACGGCTCAGTGACCACCCTGTCGGAAAACACATCCGCGTTCTCCGGGCCTGAGCTGGAGTCACCGGGCAGCGTTATTGTCGACAGCGGCAGAAACCGGGTCTTCGTAGCAGACGCGAATCGAGTTCTCGCGATTAACGGGAGTACTGGAAACCGTCAACAACAGTTCACATTCGGCAGTATCGGTGACGGCTCGCCAATGAACTCTCTGACCGCGATTGCGCTGGATGCAGACGGCCAGCGTGCGTTTATAGCGGACGCCAACTTCAACGCTACGGCGCCGTTGGTTGCAGTTGATCTCACTAACGGCAACCGCACCCGAATTGCCAACAGTGCCGATCCCGCCCCACGCAACTTTGGCGACATACCGGGTATTTTGGTGGATGCCGCCAACAATCGCGCCTTTGTGCTCGACAACGAAACGTTGCTCACCATGGACCTAACATCCGGAGCGCTCAGCGCGCTTGCAGTGGGAAACCCGGTCACGCCCGATACCACGATCTTTGGTGCGCGTGATTTGGCGATGGACAAAGCCAACGACCGAGTGCTTGTGCTAACCGATAGAAGCCTGATTGAAGTTCGCCTGAGCGATGGGGCGCAGTTTCTGGTTTCGGGGAATGCCGACGGTCTGGCCCGTCCTTTTGACGACCCACAGGCGCTGGCGCTGTCTGAAAGTAACGGCAAATTGTTTGCCTACGTCATCGAAAGTGGCATCACCATTGTTCGGGTCGATTTGGACACAGGCGTGCGCGATACGTTTATGGATACTGCGGGAGTCTTTGATCCGGCAGCGCAAGCGCTGGCGTTCGAAATGGCAGATAACGAGATTGCGTACATGGTGTTAGGAGAAAACGAAAACACCGTACTCGCCCGATTTCAGGAAGGCGACGTTCTCCCTATCGACGTTTCAGTCTTCGGCGTTTTGGGTGATGGTCCAGACTTCAGAGGCGTAAGCGATATGGTGATCGATACTGACAACGATCACGCCTTGGTCAGCGCCAATGCCACGGGTGCAGTTTTCATTGTCGATTTGACCACAGGTGATCGAGCAATAGTCACTCAGTAAGTTGCTGTTCTGGCGGCAGGCGTCTTTGGCCTGCCGTTGCTTTTGCACGGTGCTGTTATGCTCTAGCGCAGGTCAGAAATAGCGGATTGTGTATCAGGAGTTTGTTTGATCAATCCATCGGGTGTTGGAACGAGTGGGTGCAAAAACTAATTGCAGAACTCATCGTCAAAGCGCGTGATAAACGCTTTCATTTCGCAGTGCGTCTGGCGATTAAATTCGATATCGACGTTTAGAACGGGCTGATCTTCATCGATTGACCGCGGGGTTTCTACGCATTTAATTGATACCGATCCGCGCTTGTAAAGCAGGCGGATTTGACGGGTGCTGCCAAACTCAGAAAACGCGTGCAACTGCATCGCAGACGGAAGCTGTTGCATGAAGATCGCGGCACTCAAACCAACCGAGCGCCTGACCAGCTTGAGGCTGTGATCGGTGCCGGTATCGGTCATCTGTGCAAATTCATCAACGTTGATTGCGTTTTGCATGGGGCAACTCCGTTTTTCGGTTAAGTGCTCGCTATTCGAATCGGCTGCGCGACACGAGTAACTTTTGAGCGTTGAGATTAAGGGTTCGCTCAATATTGCTCTGTGAGATCGACTGCGGCATCGGTGTTAAAAATTACCCCAAATCCACCCAATGAAAATCGGGCACTAATACCGACGGTCAGTGGTGATTTGCGCGCGGGCTTGCGGTAACCTCGCCATCCCAAATTAATAAGCCGTTCACGACGATGTCCTCTACCGCTCAGAGCCTTCAATGCACCTGTTAGCCGCCACCCCGGGAGGCAATGCGGAGGAAGAGGGAATTGTATCGCTGGGACAAACGCCCGCAGACGTCGTAATCTTATCGGCGCAGGATACAGACCTTGCTCTGTTTGCGACCACGCTGGATCAGTTCGACGATGATTATCCGTCGGTGCGGCTTGCCAATTTGATGCATTTGAAACAGCCCGCCGCGTTTGATTTGTACGCCCACGAGGTGCTCGATCACGCGCGTGTGGTGATCGTCTCATTGCTCGGCGGTCGCGCCTACTGGCAATACGCTTTCGAACAATTAGTCGAAGCGGCGAAAAGCGGTTCGTTCGCTCTGGTCTTGATGCCAGGCGATGATCAGGAGGACGAAAACCTGCTCGCCGCCGGATCCGAAAGCCTCGATGTCGCGCGGCAAATCTGGCGCTACACACGCGAGGGTGGCGTCCGCAATGCGCGCAATTTATTCGAGTTTATCCGCCAGCATTTTTTTGCCGGCGGCGACGCGGTAAACGTCGAGCCACCGCGCGCACTGCCACGCACGCAGCTCTATCACCCCGCCGCGGTTGACCCCGACCTTGAACGCTGGCGCAGCGACTGGGTCGATGGCGCACCGGTCGCCGCGCTGATCTTTTATCGCGCGCATTTACAGGCGCTCAACACCGAGGCCCTGAACGGTTTTATCGAACAGTTACAGACGGCCGGAATCAACCCCCTGCCGATTGCAACCGCGTCGCTCAAAGACGCAAGCTGCATGCAGGTAGTCAACGAGTTGTGCCAGCAATGCACACCAGGTGTGATTCTCAACACTACGGGCTTTGCGGTCGCATCGGGATCCGGCGAAGGCTTTGCAAGTGACGTGCCGGTACTGCAGGTGATGCTGGCCGGCAGCAGCATGGAAGACTGGGAATCGAACGTCGGCGGACTGCGCGCGGCCGATATGGCGATGAACGTCGCGTTGCCGGAAATGGACGGGCGAATCATCTCGCGCGCGATCAGCTTTAAAGGATTTGTGCGACGCTCGGATAAGACCCAGAGCGATGTGGTCGCCTACGTGCTTCATACTGAGCGCGCAGCCTTCGTCGCCGAACTGGCGGCGCGCTGGTGTCGATTGCACCAGAAACACAATAAAGAGAAACGCATCGCATTATTGCTTGCAAATTATCCGAGCAAAGACGGCCGCATCGGCAATGGCGTGGGTCTGGACACACCTGCGTCGGTAATCGAAATTCTGCACTCAATGAATCGCGCCGGATACGCGACCGCGCAGTTGCCCGACGACGGTACCGCGTTGGTGCAAACACTGCTCGAGTCCGTCACCAATAATCTTGCGTTCATCGATGCGCGACCGGCACAGCAAAGCGTTTCGCTGCTCGATTACGAAAATTATTTTGCGCGACTACCACTGGAAAACCAGCAAGCCGTGCGCGAGCGCTGGGGCGAACCCTGCGACGATCCGCGCGTGCGCGGCGATCGCATTGTTGTTGCGGGCATTCGATGCGGCAATATCTTTATCGGCATTCAGCCGACGCGTGGCTATGACATTGACGTCAGCGCCAGCTATCACGATCCCGATCTGGTGCCGCCGCACGCGTACCTCGCCTTCTATTTTTGGCTGCGCGAAGTCTGGCAGAGCGATGCGATTGTTCACGTGGGAAAGCACGGCAATCTCGAATGGTTGCCGGGCAAGGGCCTGGCCTTGTCGCAAAACTGCTGGCCGGAAATCGCGCTTGGTCCAATGCCCCATTTGTATCCGTTTATCGTCAACGACCCGGGCGAGGGTGCGCAGGCCAAGCGCCGCGCGCAGGCGGTTATTCTCGATCACCTGACGCCGGCGATGACGCGCGCCGAAACCTACGGTGAACTGCAGGAAATCGAAGGGTTGCTCGACGAGTACTATCAGGCGCTGGGTCTCGACACGCGTCGGGCGGACTATCTCAAGCAGGAAATTCTGGTGCGCAGTCGCAGCAGTCATTTGTCTGATGAAGTTGCCGTGCACGGCGATGACAACGCGACCCTGGTCAAGCTCGATGCGTATTTGTGCGAATTGAAGGAATCGCAAATTCGCAGCGGACTGCATGTCTTTGGCAAGTCACCAACCGACGACGCCCGCACGGACACACTCGCTGCAATGCTGAGATTGCCGCGCGGCACGGATAACATCAGCGACAGCAGTCTGCTGCAAGCCCTTGCGGGCGACTTCGAACTGCTCGACGACTACGACCCGCTCGAGGCTGATGCCGCACAGGAATGGACCGGTGCCCGACCCGCGCAACTGCAGCAGATCGATTCGCAGGCGTGGCGAACGTTTGGCGATACTCGCGAGCGTCTTGAATTGTTTGCGCGTGCGCTAATCGCCGATCCGCCTTTGGCCCGCGAACTGCCTCACGCGAGCGCGGTGTTGGCGTCGATGCAGACGGACATCGCACCCAAACTCGACCAATCCGGTGGCAACGAAATTGCGCAAACCCTGCGCGGCCTCGAGGGACGTTTCGTCGCGCCCGGCCCCAGCGGCGCGCCCACACGCGGGCGTGTCGATGTGTTACCGACCGGGCGCAACTTTTACTCGGTCGATACGCGCGCGATCCCGACCACGGCAGCGTGGCATCTCGGTCGTCTCTCGGCGGATGCGCTTCTGATGCGCCATTTGCAGGATCACGGCGATTACCCGCAAACGCTTGCGCTCTCGGTTTGGGGTACCGCGACCATGCGCACCGGTGGTGACGACATCGCGCAGGCGATGGCGCTGATGGGTGTAAGACCCGTGTGGGCGGTGGGCAGTGGTCGCGTGACGGGTTTCGAAATCATTCCGGCCAGCTTGCTGGATCGGCCGCGCGTCGACGTAGTGCTGCGCGTATCCGGTTTTTTTCGGGATGCATTTTTCAACGTGATCGATTTGTTTGATCGTGCCGTGCTCGCATTGGCTGAACTCGACGAACCCCCTGACGTGAACCCCCTGCGCGCACGCGTGTTGTCAGAAAGCCAGGACGCAATTGACTCAGGCATGTCGGAAAAAGACGCCAAGCGCGCGGCAAGCTGGCGCGTGTTCGGCTCAAAACCCGGCGCTTACGGCGCGGGCTTGCAAGGCCTGATCGACGAGCGCCACTGGGAGACCTCCGCCGATCTCGCGCGCGCTTACGTAAACTGGGGCGGGTACGCCTACGGACGCGATTCGCAAGGCGTCGCCGCGCACGATCGGTTTAAGCAGCGGTTGTCGTCGGTGCAGGTTGTCATGCAAAACCAGGACAATCGCGAACACGACATTCTCGACTCGGACGACTACTACCAGTTTCAGGGCGGGCTGCACAACGCGGTGGCGCAATTATCCGGCGATGCCCCGGTCACCTATCTCGGCGATCACGCCAATCCGGCGGCACCCAGAGTTCGCACCCTGGAGGAGGAATTACAGCGAGTGGTGCGCTCACGCGTGGTCAACCCAAAATGGCTCGAGTCGATCCGCCGACACGGTTACAAGGGCGCGTTCGAAATGGCAGCGACGGTCGACTATTTGTTTGCTTACGATGCGACGACACAACTGGTGCAAGACTATCAGTACGAAATGGTGGCCGATTCGTATTTGTTTGACGATACGTCACGCGAATTTCTTGAGGCGTACAATCCGGACGCTGCGCGTGAAATGGGAGAACGCCTGCTCGAGGCAATTCAGCGCGGACTGTGGGACGATCAAAATGGCTACGCCGACAGGCTCGAGGATGTTCTACTGGAACTCGATGCCAGTGCCGAGAGCGGAACCGGCGCGTAATATTTCGATATCAAATAATCAAGGCGACGAATTGCCTGGTCGCATCAACCGGTGTGTTTTTTGTCGCGCAGTTGCGGCTCCGTCATTTAATCCTTAATTTCGCAGACACAGGATTTTTTTGCGGCTCCGATCCCAAGGCGGCGAAACATCAGTCTCGCAATAAAAATCCGAAGATGTTGTTTTGGCACCCGGCACGTGTTTTTGGAAAAAGACTTCTCTGTCACGCGCGTCGTAAAAAATGAGAAAGTCCTCGTACCGGTAAACGCGCAAACAGGATTTATCAACGTTTTGCACCGACGCCTTATCCAGTTTGCAGTAGCCGTTGTCTAAATATTCGACGGGCGAGTCGTTTGTAACGGAAACATCGAAAAACGGCGCCGTATAGCGCTTGGACAGACGACGATCTTCATAAAACGAAAGACAACTGTGTGGCTCAACGATCTCTTTGGCGTGAATATTGAAATTGCAAATAGCCCCGCTTTTTGACATCTCGACAAGCTCTTCTCCGGATACGTCAGAAATGTTTGACGGGAGATTGTCAGAAGATGCCCAGAACCTCGGGTCTTCGGAGCTGATTTCGGGTACCTCACACTCCCTTATCGAATTAATCGTTTGCAACAAGAATTGATGTATACAGCCTCCAAATTCGTGACCAAAGCGAACCGAGCTGCCGGCGCCGTGTCCCGAATGCCCTTTCGGGTTGACGATTCGAAGAACGTCACTATCTACCGGGTTGACCAACTTCCTGGCGTCAACTCGACTAACACTAAAGTACCAGTCGCTGTGCTTGAAACTGGAAAAAACAACGCGAGGCACCTGCAGATCGCGAAACCGTCTTTTCAGATAATTGCGTCTTCTTTTTCTGTATCCGTTGACCTCTGAACCATCTCTCAAAAAGCCCGGGCCTAGACTGTCCGGCTCTGTTGTTATGACTGCATCGATCGTCGCCGCTGGAAGTTTTGATGCTGCGAACAACACTTCGTGTCCGCCGCGGGATTGTCCGGCCAGTACAATTTTTTTATAACCTTGCGCCCGATGCTCATCGATTATCTGCGCAATCGTTTGAACCAGTTCGTGACTGTTACGCGCTGGGCCACGCGAGTACCGATCCAGATTAACGCGCGAGACGTCCCACCCTTTTTGTGCGAGCACGTTTGCATAGTGCGGCACCGACGCGTTTTTAAGTGACGTTAACACTTTTGGTATGTTGTAGTTCCATCCGCTGTAACCCGGAAAGTACAGAATCACACCGTGTGCTTGATCGGGTGAGAGGTATGTTGCGCCTTGCGCGCGGACAACTTCGACTGGAAATGTTTCGAGGTAGGACAGGACATCGTTCTGTACCTGGCGGGCAACAGCGTGAACGTAACAGCGCGAACCCAGGACCTGGTACTCACAGTTTCGAATGGCTGATTCGATATAGTCGTGGTAATTGCGCGTTTGTCGTAGATGTCTGTTTGCTTCGTTGACCGAGCTGTGTTTCCAGTAATAGGCGTAACGCCCGTCTTCGCTGATCGCAAAAACCAGCGGGGCATCCTCTTTCAAATAATCATCAAAAAGATACTTAACGCCCGGTGACAGGACTTTTGCCGCAAAATTTGGGGATAGCGTCGTTTCATATATCGAGTGTCCTGCATCGATTTCCTGCGTTGGTTGCGGTGCTTCGACGGCGTACCTCGCGCACCCAGCGGCAACTGCAAGAATGACAAATATCAAAGATCGTAAAGCCATTGATTTCATTTAATTATTTTAACCAACCGGGTGAGTTTTGCGTTAGCTAATCAGACGTATTAACCATTATCATCGAGTCCGACTCCGTTGCGGCAACGGCCTGATCAAACCCGCGGCAGCCACTTGCCTACAGAAGCTCAAACCAGTAAAATCGCGCGTCTTTTTTCTCGGCGCCCATACGTGAGGCACGCTATGCAATCCGAAATTCATCCCCAATACGACGCAATCAAGGTGGCCTGCAGCTGCGGTGAAACCTTTGAAACCAGTTCGACGCTTGGCAAAGATCTCACCGTAGAGGTCTGCTCTAAGTGCCACCCGTTCTACACCGGCAAGCAGAAGATGGTCGATACTGCGGGTCAGGTAGACAAGTTCCGTCGCCGTTACGGCAACTAATCGGTAAAACTGTCTGCGTTGCAATCGCGGCGTTAACAGTCAGCTAAAATCGGTCATTGATCGACTGTAAACTCCCTCTTTTCACTGACTTTCACCTTACGCTTGCCGCCTCGCCAACGTTTTTCCGAGGCTCCATGACCGGCAGCAGGACAACTTTAAATCCAGCAATTTTGGGAAAGGCGCTTGTTTCAGGCGCCTTTTTCTTTGCAATGGCGCCCGGGTTCGCCTCTGCGGATCCGTCGTGCGCACCGAGCCGAATTGACAATCACGCGGTAGTTACGAATGTCGTGGACGGCGACACCCTGCGCCTTCGAAACGGCGACAAGGTACGATTTATCGGCATAAACGCCCCGGAAATCGGCCGCGACGGCAATCCCTCCGAACCATTCTCGCGCAAATCACTGCATCGCCTTCGCGAGCTCCTGCAAGAGAATAACTTCCGCGTCAATCTTCAATATGGAGTTGAGTCCCACGATCGCTACGGTCGTCGCCTCGCTCACATCTACCTGCCGGATAACCGCAATGTGAGTGAAATTTTGCTACGCGAGGGTCTGGCAGCGCGCATCGCTGTTCCGCCTAATCTCAACTTTCAGGATTGCCTTCACAATGCGGAGGAGATCGCCCGCGAGCGCCGCACCGGAATATGGTCGCGCAACTTCGTTTTTGATCTCGACGCGAAGCCGCTGTCACCCAAAATGCGCGGGTTCCATCTGCTGGATGGGACTGTCACGCGCTTGCAGCGTGCATCGAACGGAATCAGCTTCACGCTGTCGAATAAACTGGATATGTTCATTGCCAGTGCAGATGTTCACTATTTCCCGGCTTCGCTATTGGGTACACTCGAGCATAGGCGAGTGAGGGTACGCGGCTGGATTAGCTACTATCGGCAGCGACAATCTTTGCGCCTGCGACATCCGGCATCACTGGAGTTGCTACAGTAGCGAGAAGATTAACTGACCGATAGATTTGACTGACCCATGCTGCAACGCATTTCGATCACACGCCCTCTTCTTCTTACCCTGTCATTAACCGCATTTGCCCTGCTGGGCGGCTGCGCAGTCAATCCGGTTTCTGGTGACCAAGACTTTGTCCTGATGACAGAAGATCAGGAAATCCAGGCCGGCAAACGCTATCACAAAGAAATTCTCAAACAGTACAAGGTACTGGAAAATCCTGCGTTGCAAGACTACGTTGATAACATCGGCCAGGAACTGGCCAGGCAAAGCCATCGTAAGAAGTTGCCGTTTTATTTTACCGTTCTCGACAGCCCCGAAGTGAACGCGTTTGCACTGCCTGGAGGATACATCTACATCACTCGCGGCATCATGGCCTACCTCAATAGTGAGGCCGAACTCGCCGGTGTGCTCGGACACGAGATCGGACATGTCACGGCACGCCACTCGGTCCGGCAGCAAAGCACTTCACAAGTCACCGGGTTGCTCGGCGGCATTCTCAACGTCGCAACGGGACAAGATGCCAATCGAGGCCTGTTTTCACAAGTGGGTTTTGCGCTCTCGCAAGGATACGGACGCGATCACGAGCTCGAAGCTGACAAACTCGGGGCCGAATACCTCGCGCGGATTGGTTATTCGCCCGACAGTATGATCGATGTGGTGACAGTGTTAAAAAACCAGGAGTTGTTCGAACGCGAACGCGCCAAAACCGAAGGCCGCGCCGCGCAGACATACCACGGTCTGTTCGCAAGCCACCCCAGCAACGACAAGCGCTTGCGCAAGGTCATCAAAGCCGCGAAGAAATTTCAGACCGGGCAAGATAGAGATATTGGCCGCGACACGTATTTGCGCAAAATTGAAGACGTGCTCTTTGGCCAGAACTCAGATGACGGCGTGGTTCGCGGCAACAAGTTTTATCACGCCTCGCTGGACGCAAGTCTCACAGGGCCCGAAGACTGGTTTATTGAAAACGCGTCGGATCGCTTGATTTTTGTCGCACCCAAGCAGGACGCCCTGATTCAGGTCACGCTGAAACCCCGCGGCGAATCAGAATCACCGCAGGAGTTTCTCGAGCAGCATCTAAAGCGCCGCGAGCTGCAAGACACGCGCACGCTCAGTGCGAACAGCATGTCTGGATATTCCGCTGTCGCCACCGTCGACAAAACCCCGTTCGGCAAACGCAAGGTCCGTTACAGTGTTTGGTTGCGCAACGAGTTTGCCTGGATTTTTGCCGCAACAACCAAGGAGCATGTGGATTTTGAATTGCTCGATCCCAAAATCAGTAAAACAGTGTCGAGTCTCAAACCCTTGAACAGCGCCGAGCGCAAATTGGCAGAGCCGGTGAAATTGAAGCTTGTCAGAGCCAAAAGCAGCACCACCTACAAAAAACTGGCGCAGGATTCACCGCTTCCGAGCTACGCCGAATCGCGCCTGCGCCTGATCAACGGTCAGTATCCCGACGGCGAACCGCAGGCCGGCGAGCTCATCAAGATAGTTCAGTAGGCGTGGATCGTACCCACGCTGGCGTCTATCTTGTCGACGCCAGTATTTATATTTTTCGCGGCTGGTTTGTATGGCCGGATTCAATCACCGACCGAGACGGCAACCCGATCAACGCCGTGGTTGGCTTTGCCGACTTTTTGCTCAAACTCATCGAGACTCGGCAGCCATCAAAGATCGCTTGCGCGTTCGACACAAGCCTGGGCAAGTCAGTACGCCAGTCAATCTACCCTGAATACAAGGCCAACCGACCGGAAGCGCCGCCCGAGCTTAAGTATCAGTTCGAACTGTGTCGCGATCTGGTCGAGTCGCTTGGCATTGCTGCCTTTGCAAGCGAGCGCTACGAGGCGGACGATATCCTCGGCACTCTGGCCAGGGTGTCGCAGAACGAGGACAAACCCTTTGTTGTGGTTACCGCGGATAAAGACCTGACCCAGCTCGTCGGCAAACAGGACTTTTGGTGGCACTTTGCCAACGACTACTGGCTGGACTACCGCGGTGTGGAAAAACGCTTCGGCGTGCGGCCCGAGCAAATCGCTGATCTGCTCGCGCTGTGCGGCGACAAAGTCGACAACATTCCCGGCGTTCCTGGAGTTGGGGAAACGACCGCCGCGCGCCTGCTGAAAAAATGGGGCGATATCGACACGCTCTACCAGCAGCTTGAACGCGTCAGCGAGATGAAGTTTCGCGGCGCCAAACGCGTGCAATCGCTGCTCACGGATCACCGCGAGACCGTCGAACTGGCACGCCAACTAACGCCGATTCTCGATGTGCCGGGCCTGCCGGCGGCGGTGAGTGAGCTAGCACCGACAGGCGTCAAAACTGAGGCGTTTACCCGCCTGTGTGATCAGCTCAACTTGAGCGAGCAACGACAGGGCCGCTTTGTTAAAGCGCTAAAAGCGCGATCTGCGTCTGAAAATTGAATCATCGATAAGCGAAGAGTGAGAAAGCATCGACAAAGCTGAAACCAAAAAATTACCAAAATTTCACCATGGCAAAGAAGTATCTTCTACCGCTGAGTGAAATCGTCGAAGAAGCGCTGGCCAAGCGTGAGGACGAGATCGAACCTGTATTCAAACATTTTTTCAGCGGTGCCACGCTCAGCGTCAATCGCAACACCTGCATCAACTTCAGCCCGGCGGGCTTTGCAGTCAAACTGTCGCAGCGCGATCGCGACGCGCTGGTTACCCAACACAACGCAAAACCGTTGAAATTTGAAGGCACCGGCCCAGTTCGGCGCGAATACGTCATCCTGCCCAAACCATTGTTGGAAGATAAAGAAACCCTGCACCGTTGGGTTAACGCCAGCATCGACTTCGTCATCAACGAATAGTCCCGCAGAACCTCACAATACCGCTCTGGCGTTGATCTCGGGTTTATGCCAAGTATAGTGCCGTGGTGGCGCGACTGATTTTATTTAACAAACCGTTTGGGGTGCTCAGTCAATTCAGCGGTGAGACGCATGATACGACGCTGGCAAATTTCATTCCGCTGCGCGACGTTTATCCCGCTGGACGCCTCGATAAAGACAGCGAGGGTTTGCTGCTGCTAACCGACGACGGTCGCCTGCAAAATCGTATCAGCGATCCCCGCCACAAGCTCGAAAAAACCTACTGGGTCCAGGTCGAGGGCAATCCAGACGAACCCTCCCTCGCGCAGCTGCGCAAGGGCGTTGAATTGAAAGACGGGTTTACACGACCAGCACAAGTCAAATCGATTCCCGAACCCGATAACCTTTGGCCTCGCGAACCACCGATTCGTGTGCGTCAATCAGTTCCCGACAACTGGCTAAACCTCACTATCCGTGAAGGCAAAAATCGACAGGTGCGCAGGATGACTGCGGCAGTGGGTTTACCAACGCTGCGATTAATCCGTGCGCAAATAGGACCGTGGGCACTGGGCTCGCTCGAGCCCGGGCAATGGCGCAAAGCGGACGCGCACGAATTGGATCGGTTCCGTGCAAACACCCGATAGCCTGATTGAAACGATCGAAGTCAGATTGCGCGATGCGATCGGCAATCGCGTGGATGTGCAGAATCTGGTCGCGCTCAGCGGCGGTGACATCAATCGCGCCGCGCGCGTGATCACAAACCACGGCGATTATTTCGCCAAATACAACTCATCGGAATTCATTGAGATGTTTAGCGCCGAGCGCGACGCCCTTGATGAGATTGCAGCAACCGGAACTGTGCGTGTTCCGCAGCCCGTCGCGACCTTGCAAAGTGACACATGCGCCGGATTGTTACTCGAGTATCTTCCGCTATCGAACAGAAATCCGAACTGGTCAGCACTCGGAGAGCGGCTGGCGCAGATGCACTCTCACACTGCTGATCTGCACGGCTGGTGCCGCGACAATACAATCGGTGCGACTGTGCAGATCAACAGGCAAACGGAGAGCTGGAGCGAGTTCTGGCGCGATTCCAGAATGACGCCACAACTACAGATGGCCGCACAAAACGGCGCGCCGCAAACCTTGCTCGATGCAGGCGATGAGCTCAGGCGCAAACTTGATCAGGTTTTCGCCAGTCACACACCTCAGCCCTCACTGCTACACGGGGACTTGTGGAGTGGAAACGCAGGTTTTCTGGAAGACGGAACGCCGGTAATTTTTGACCCGGCAAGCTATTTTGGTGACAGCGAAACCGACCTCGCAATGAGCGAACTTTTTGGTGGATTCGAACATGCCTTCTATCACGCCTACACAAGCGCGAGACCCGCAGACGAAGGATACGCGCTGCGAAAATCGGTCTACCAGCTTTATCACCTGCTCAATCATTTCAACCTGTTTGGCGGTATGTACGCAAGCCGTTGCGAACAACTGATGCGATCGATTTTGCGCGCGATTAGACCGCAAATTTAGCGCGCCTGAATCGATTGAAAGTTCGCTCGGGATCAAGGGGCAAAACACAGTCGCGATCGACACGACCATTCGCTGCGCAATCAGGTTTCCCTTTGAACCGAGCTTTTCGCTACAGCGTCCAACGCCGATGTGAAATCATTCGCCTCAAGCTGTTGAAGGTACCGCACGGCTTGTTCCGCCTCCTGCTCCGCAAGTGCGCGCGTCTCGTCCAGCGCACCGGTCTCCTCCACGATTTTGACAACAAACTCGATCGAATCGCGCCCGCCCGACTCAATCGCATCGCGAATAAACCTGGACTGCGAAGCATCGCCGCGCGACATCGCGATGATCAGCGGCAGCGTCGGCTTGCCTTCGGCCAGATCGTCACCCAGATTTTTGCCCATTTGCTCGGCGCTGGCGGTGTAGTCCAGCACGTCGTCGATCAACTGAAACGCGGTCCCCAGATGCAAGCCATATGCCGCTAAGGCGTCTTCCTGCTTGCGCGGCAAACCCGCGAGTACCGCACCCAGTCGTGTCGCCGCTTCGAACAACTTCGCGGTCTTTGCATAAATAACCTTGAGGTAGGCCTCCTGCGTGGTGTCAGGATCGTTGATATTGAGCAACTGAAGAACCTCGCCCTCTGCAATCACGTTGGTGGTACCGGCGAGGATTTCCATCACCCGCATGCTGCCGACGTCAACCATCATCTCGAACGCGCGCGAGTAGAGGAAATCACCGACCAGCACGGCGGCTTCGTTGCCCCAGACGGCATTAGCCGTATCGCGCCCGCGACGCAGCTCGGAATCGTCGACGACGTCGTCGTGCAAGAGCGTCGCGGTATGGATAAATTCAATGATCGCGGCGACGTCGATATGACGCTCGCCTTGATAAGCAGCGGCTCCAGCTGCTAACAGCACCAGACGCGGGCGCAGGCGCTTGCCACCGCTGCTGACGATGTAGTGCGAGAGCTGATTGATCAGCACCACATCGGACTGTAGCCGCGCTTTGATAAACGCATCGACGCGGTCCATTTCGCGCTCAATTAATTGCTGGCTGTTGTCATTCATCCTGTGGGACCGCTGCGCGAAACCGGACTCGCGCGGGAAAAATGTGGCCGGAACCGTCTAATACGAGGCCGCGAATGCTAAAAACGCCGTCGACCGCTGTCAAGGCGAACAAGACAGACAAACTGGCGTTGACGTCGATTCAATGCTAAAGGTAAAATTCGCCGTTTTCGTTGGCTCGCGCTCCCGCGGGCCGCATCCTGAATAACCTGGAGCACATAATGTACGCGGTAGTGAAAACCGGTGGCAAGCAATATCGAGTCGCCGAAGGGGACAAATTGCGCGTCGAGACCCTCAAAGCAGACGAAGGCGATGCAATCGAACTCAATGAGGTGCTGATGATTGCGAACGGCGATCAGGTAACTGTGGGTACCCCGCTGGTTGAGGGCGCCTCGGTTTCGGCCAAAGTCACCGCACACGGTCGTGGCAAGAAGGTTGAAATCATCAAGTTTCGCCGCCGCAAGCACTACCGTCGCCAGGCGGGGCATCGCCAGAACTACACCGAACTCGAAATTACTGGTATCAGCGCGTAACCATCGCTGGTCTGACTCGCTGAACAGGAGCAACTCATATGGCACATAAAAAAGCAGGCGGCAGCACACGCAACGGCCGCGACTCGGAATCCAAGCGTCTTGGCGTCAAATTGTTTGGCGGCCAAAGCATCTCTGCCGGCAGCATCATCGTGCGCCAGCGCGGGACCCGTTTTCATGCTGGCGACAATGTCGGTTGCGGTAAAGACCACACTTTGTTTGCTAAAGCCGACGGCGTGGTCAAGTTCCACACCCGAGGGCCAAAAAACCGAAAATTTGTGAGCGTTGTCGAAGCCTAATAACGGGCTTAACCGACTCTCACAAAACCCCGCTCCGGCGGGGTTTTTTTATTGAGTGATCAAACTGACTCAATTCAGCGACGTAAAGCGCAATGAAATTTGTCGACGAAGTCAAAATCAAAGTGATTGCAGGCGATGGCGGTAACGGCTGTATGAGCTTCCGGCGCGAAAAATACATTCCGCGCGGCGGGCCGGATGGCGGTGACGGCGGCGACGGCGGCAGCGTATACCTGTTCGCCGACCAAAACCTCAATACACTGGTTGACTTTCGCCACCAGCGCAGCTTTCTCGCGCAGCGCGGCGAAAACGGCGCAGGAAAAAATTGCACGGGCGCCAAGGGTGACGACAAGATCGTGCACGTGCCTGTCGGCACATTGGCTTTCGATGCCGATACCGGCGAGCAGATCGGAGACTTGACCCGTCCCGAACAAAAACTGCTTGTCGCGCAAGGCGGCTTTCATGGTCTCGGCAACGCGCGCTTTAAAAGCTCGATAAATCGTGCGCCGCGGCAGACGAAGCCCGGCTCGGCAGGTGAGGCGCGCGAGCTGCGTTTGGAGCTGAAACTTCTCGCAGACGTTGGCCTGCTCGGTTACCCGAATGCGGGCAAGTCCACATTTGTGCGCGCCGTTTCGGCTGCGCAACCCAAGGTTGCGGACTACCCGTTTACCACTTTGCACCCAAACCTCGGCGTTGTCAGCATCGCTGCGCACCGCAGTTTTGTGGTCGCCGATATTCCGGGGTTGATCGAAGGTGCTGCGGAAGGCCACGGTCTCGGTATTCGCTTTTTAAAGCACCTGGCACGCACACGTTTACTCCTGCATATCGTCGATATCGCGCCGAATGACGAAACTGACCCTGCGCACGCCGCCGAACTCCTGCTCGGTGAACTGAAAAAGTTTGACCCGGCGCTGGCAGATCGGCCGCGCTGGCTGGTGTTCAACAAGATCGACCTGCTTACCGAAAACGACGCTAACACCCGTTGTGACGAACTGCTTGCCGAACTCAACTGGAGCGGGCCGCACTATCGCGTCAGCGCGGTAAACGGAAGTGGCACCCAGCAGCTGTGTCAGGACATCATGCGCTGGATCGAAGAGCGCGACGAAGAAGAGAAAGCAAGTGGAACGTAGCGCACTAAAAAAATGTAAACGCTGGGTTATCAAGATCGGCAGCTCGCTGGTCACCGCCGATGGTCGCGGCCTTGATCTGGACGCAATTCAAAGTTGGGGGCAGCAACTCGCTAAACTCAAACGTTCGGGGTGCGAAATCGTGCTGGTATCGTCTGGCTCGATCGCCGAAGGGATGAGCCGCCTCGGTTGGCACAAGCGACCAAATTCGGTACACGAGCTTCAGGCTGCCGCCGCGATTGGGCAAATGGGACTGGTGCAGGCGTATGAATCGGCGTTCAAAATCCACGGGATCGGCACCGCTCAGATCCTTCTGACTCACGACGACCTTGGCAACCGCCGACGCTATCTCAACGCGCGTAGCACGCTCAATACTCTACTGGAACTCGGCACAATCCCGGTGATCAACGAAAACGACACCGTTACCACCGACGAGATCAAACTCGGCGACAACGACACCCTCGCCGCACTGGTTGCCAACCTGATCGGTGCCGATGTCATGGTGATTTTGACAGATCAAGACGGACTCTACGACGCCGACCCGCGTAAGGGTAATAACGCGCGCTTGATTCCCTCTGGCCAAGCCGATGATCCCCGACTGCTCGCGCTTGCAACGTCTGGAAGCGGTCGCCTCGGTAGCGGCGGCATGCGCACAAAAATAGAAGCTGCGCGCCGCGCTGCACGCTCCGGCACAACCACTCTGATTGCCAGTGGTCGCGTCGACAATGCGCTCACGCATTTGCACGCAGGTGTGGACCTCGGCACCTTGCTCAGCGCAGCCAACGAACCGCTGCTGGCGCGCAAACAATGGTTGGCGAACACACTGAAGGCCGCTGGTAGCCTGACGGTTGATGACGGCGCAAAACGGGTACTGCTCCAACACAACACCAGCTTATTGGCGGTGGGAGTGACGAATGTCTGCGGACAATTCAAGCGCGGTGATTTAGTCACCTGCCACGATTCATCCGGCAATGAAATCGCACGCGGGCTTATCAATTACAGCGCCCAGGAAACGGAGCAACTGAAAGGTCAACCGAGCGACAGGATCAAGAGTATCCTCGGCTACTGCGATGAGCCCGAGCTAATCAATCGCGACAACATGGTCACCGGACCACACTAAAGTCAGCCCGTCTCCAGCCGCTATCCCGCGTGATAAGAAGGGAACGTAGCGGATGACGGCAACACTTAAAAACTGGATTGATGCCCGACTCAAGGGAGTCAAGTCTGTGAATTTTCGCATGTCCATCAAGTCACTTGTCAGTGTGCTGGCAATTGTAGGTGTGCTTGCATGCGTCCTGCTCAGCGGAATCAGTCTGTATTCCAATTTCCAAATTGCTGACAGCCGTGCGCAGCTCGAAAAAACCCTGGTTGTGCAAAACGGAATCACCGAACTCTTTGATGCGTTGACACAGTTGTCCGAGCGTCAGCTTCGAGTATTTACAATTGACAGCCATGAATCTCTGGAAGCCCTGCCCTCACGCGATCCAATTGAAGAGAAGTTCACAACAACGTTTGCCGCCCTTAACGAACACCTCGCCGACAACCCCGATATGCTGGCGGGTGTACAACAGTCGCAAATCGCCTACCAGTCTTTCTTGGAAGCTGACGACTCGCTGCTCGACGATTCTCGGCACATTATTGAAGTACGCGCGCAAACGCGAGCGGGCGCAACAGCGATTCAGGAGACGATCTCGTCGATTATAAGTGCGGCGCGCGACATCGAAGCGAAGGTATCGAAGGTCACGAGCGAGGAAAAGAAATTCATTACGGAAAAATTAAAAGCTGGCAACGAATTTACCATCATGGGAATGGGCAACCGAATTACCAAGTACTTTACAAGTCGGGAGTTTGAAGTTGCCGAGTTAATTTCGAAAATTAAATTAAACCTGACCTCGGTTGAATCCCTTATCTCGCAATTGCTGATTGCCAATAACATCGACGAATTAGTTTCACTAAACGACAATCAGATCGCCCCTCTCGTCGCGGACACGCGTAAGCTGACGCGAAAACTAAAGACGGTCACATTAGGTCTAAAGGAGTTACGTGCAGACGGGCAAAGCCTTGATAAGCAGTTGTACCTTGTTTACACAAAAGTCTACTCAAAGAAAGATTCGGTCTATGCGTTTCAGAGAGAGGGATTAGAACGCGCCGCTCATCGCATCGAGTTGGTTGAAAACGCGGAAAAAAGCGCGATTAATCTAAGCCAGAACCTCGACTATATATCAACCCTTATCGATATTCACCGTAACTCGATCAGTGAAGAATCAAAAACTGTTGTGTCGACAAGCCGCACAACAACAATTATTGCGTCGTCAGTGATTGTCGTTTTGTTTATCGCCCTAAGCGCTTTGCTGGTTGGCCTCATAGTGCGGCCACTGAACAGCGCGGCCGACGCACTGGAAGATATAGCCGACGGTGACGGTGACCTGACCCAACGCCTGAATAAATCCGGAATCAGCGAAGTCAATCGAATCGCTGATGGGTTCAATCACTTCGTTGAAAAAACTCAAAGTTTAATTGCGGGAGTTGAAAGCGCTACTCAGAAGCTGGCGGAGTCAATCGACAAAGCGGTCACCATCACGGAACAGACTAAGGAACAGACGGTAACGCAACAGCAAAACACGACTGAAGTGTCTGAGGCAATTTACGATCTTTCTGAACAGGTGAATAAAATCGCACACTACACTGAATCCGCCGCCAAATCGGCCAGCGAAGCCGACGCCGAATCGAAAAGCGGTGAGCAAGTCGTGGTGTTTTCCATCCATGCAGTACAGTCTATGTCTTCAAGTATCGAGAGCGCGGCCACAAATCTATCCGTGCTGTCAGAAGATACAAAAAATGTTGAGAAAATTCTGGATGTAATTACGACAATAGCCGAGCAAACTAATTTGCTTGCGCTCAACGCCGCGATCGAAGCCGCTCGCGCTGGGGAGCAGGGGCGCGGGTTTGCAGTGGTTGCTGAGGAAGTGCGAAACCTCGCTACGCGCACACAACAATCAACCGAAGAAATCAATTCCATTCTTGATAAAGTTCGCTGCGGTGTATCGCAGGTGAACACGATTATGGAAAACGGGCGCGAGCAAGCAACGCAAAGTCAGCAACAGGTTGAAATGGCCGGCAATGTTTTGCGTGACATCGCGGCCGCTGTTGCCACGATTAACCAAAGCAATAGTGACATCAATGATGCGGCCGCGACCCAAAGAAGCAAAACTGAGGCAATCGCGGCAAGCATTGATGCGATCAAAAACGCGGCCGAACAAAACGCTATTGGCGCAAACAATGCGTCGGATGCTAACAGTGAGCTGAGCGAGCTATCGAGATCAATAACTCATCTCGTTTCGCAATTTAAAGTGTAGCAAGCTGCTGATCCAAATCGATTCTGTGAGTGACTCAAAGCGCATTGAGATTTTTGTGATTACAACTTCCAACTGACAACACGCGTTCGAATGCTTCGAGTTAGTTGCCTTGGCCGCAGCACTTGAGCTTTAGATATAACCGTGAGTCAACAGTGTAATCAAAACGCGCCGCACGGACTTTATGTTCGCGCAGGATTGAGCACTTCTGGCAATGCTAAGTGATTTTTTTGTGCGGCAGATAAATTGCGTAGAAGGAGCGCTTGATATCTTCGGCAATCAAATAGGTGGCTGGCACAAGCACCAGGGTAATAAGCGTGGCAAATAAAATGCCGAAGCCGAGCGAAACAGCCATCGGAATTAAAAACTGCGCTTGTGTGGATTTATCGAATAGCAACGGCATCAGGCCGGCAAACGTTGTCGCCGATGTAAGAATTATCGCGCGAAAACGAGCAACTCCCGAAGTACGTACGGCATCCATAAGTTCAACGCCTTTTCTGCGCTGTTTATTCATGTGATCCACCAACACAAGGGAATCGTTTACCACAACACCCGTTAACGCAAGCAACCCCAGCATACTGGTAATCGAAAGCGCCATCCCCATCACAATGTGACCTCCAACCGCTCCGATTAAACCGAAAGGAATAATGGTCATGACGACCAAGGGTTGCAGATACGATTTAAACGGAATCGCAAGTAGCACGTAGATGACAAACGTGACCGCTACTACACCTGTGAACACCGTGCTGAGAGTTTCGCGCTGTTCCTTGGCCTCTCCCTCAAAAGACCAACTTACATGGGAATGGGGTGCGGTTAGCTGGTTCAGAAATACGGTCAGATCACGCTTGATTGCTTCAATATCTGCGCTTTCTTTGTTTGCATCGGCTACGACATTCAATGTTCGCTGCTGATTAATCCGGTAGAGTACTGCGGGTCCTCGGTTACGGTGTATTGTCGCGACCTCGGAAAACGGAACCTGCGATCCGTCTGCGGTCCGGATCAACATATTCTGCAAGTCTTCAACCGAGCGTCGTTCCGTTTGCGGGTAACGTAATACGACCTTGATTTCATCGTTATCGCGCTGCAGCCGCTGAATTTCGAACCCAAAGAAAGACTGACGCACCTGTGATGCAAGGTCACTTAGACGGACACCTAAAGTGCCAGCCTGCGGCTTAATTCGCAGCTCAATTTCTTCGTTGCCGCGACTGTGGCTATCCTGTATGTCAAACAGGTCAGGGTAGTTCTCAAGCTGCCTGCTCGTGTGTTCCCCTAGTGTCTCCAATAACTCGGCGTCGCGACTAATAAACTGAATATCGACAGGATCGCCACCCCGTCCAATTTCCGCGCGAAAGGTTAGCGTTTCTGCTCCGGGAATGGGGCCAATCAACTGCCGCCATTCCCGCACCAGCTGTGAACTACTAACGGTAGTTTCGCGTTGCTCCGGCGCAACAACTTCGAACACTACACGAGCACGGTGCGCACCACCCCAACCACTGCTCGAAAGAATGTCTCTGATCACGCTCTCGCCCGTCGCGTTGTCGCGATACTGCTCTCGCAGCTCGACCGCCGCAGCCATCATGCGCTGTAAATGTCGATCAGTGACTTCAAAGGGTGTCCCTTCCGGCATGGCCAGTGACGCGCGCGCAGTTTCGCTCTGTACACGCGGAAAGAAAACCCAGCCAACCCACCCGCTTTGAATAAGCCCCAAGCAAATCAGCAGGACACCGATAAATCCTCCAACGGTCGCATATCGAAAGCGAATACAAACAGCCAGCACCGGCTGGTAAATACGCTCAACAAATTGTTCAAGCCCATCCGCAATCGACTGCTGTATTCGTGTTAGCCACCCATCTTTATCGCTTGCGTTGCGCGGTTTTACAGTTTGCAAATGTGCGGGCAAGATCAATTTTGATTCAATTAACGAGAACAGCAATACCGGAATGACGACTGCGGGAATCTGCGCCCACAAAGCACCCCGAACACCATCCACTATTGAGAGTGGAATGAATGCGACCATTGTGGTGAGAATCCCAAAGGTCACCGGGATTGCGACTTCACGTGTGCCGACGATAGCCGCCTGTAACGGAGGATCACCGCGCCGCAGATGCGTGTAAACGTTCTCACCCGTCACAATCGCATCGTCAACGACGAGTCCAAGCACTACGATAAACGCAAACAGCGACACCAGATTCATCGTTACACCTAGGAACGGTAAAACCAAAAAGCAGCCAAGAAATGAAACCGGAATGCCAAGCGATACCCAAAACGCGACTGCCGGGCGCAGAAACAATGTCAACATCAGAACTACCAGGAATCCGCCTTGCAATGCGTTGGTTAGCAGTGTGTTAAGACGGGCTTTGACAATTTTGGAACGGTCACGCCAGTAATTTATCGAAACTCCGCTGGGTAACCAGTTCGCCGAGTCCACATAGTCGCGCACGGCTTTAGCCACCTCAATTGCACTTTGTTGACCGACCCGGTAGACGTCAATAAAAACCGCCCGCTGACCGTTAAGCTCGGTCAGCAAAGGCTTCTCATCAAACCCGTCGCGCACAGTCGCTATATCGCCAAGCAACAATTGCGAGCCATCGGGCCGCGCCAGAACCGAAATATCTTCAAAGTTTTTCGGGGTGTAAGCCTGGCCTAGTGTGCGCAGCGAAAGCTCGTTGGCACGGGTGCGCAAGGTGCCAGCGGAAACGCTTTGCGATCCTGCTCGCACGGCGTCGGCAACTTCCTGCATGGTTAAACCAAATTCACGCAGCGTATTTTCCGATACTTCAATGGCGATCTCGCGCTCCCGTGTTCCTTCGACCTCGACCTGCGAGACCAGGGGCAGCGACAATAAATCATCTTTGACTCGCTTAACCAGCGAATGCAGCTCAAGTTCGCTGACGTCCCCGCTTACCACCACGCTGATCACTTCGCGCTTGCGAGTCACTTGTAAAACGCTGGGACGCTCAACATCGGCCGGAAACACCGTAATCGCGTCCACGCGCGCGCGAACGTCATCCTGCACCTTGCGCAAGTCGTGACCACCTTCAATCGTGAGATCAACCAGAGACGTGGTACTGCGCGACCGCGATCGCATTTGTTCGATTCCCTCGACATCGGCAATCGCTTGCTCGATAGGAATCGTGACTGATTCCTCAACCTCCGCCGGTGTTGCACCGGGAAACTCTGTGCGTATCGTAATACGGTCGAGCTCAATGCTTGGAAAGATCTCCAGCGGGGTGCGAACAAACATGGAAAAAGCGCCGAGTAGCGCAATGCTGATCATTAGTAAATTGGCCGCAACCGGATTTCTTGCAAACCACTCGATCATCAGTTTGGTGACCCGGGATAGCGAACTCGAGTGCCGGTGATCGCATTTCGCATTGGTGTAATCACCAGCTTCTCCCCAGTTTTCACACCGTCGCTGAGAACGGCATTATCAGCGTCGCGCCACACAACTTTCACGTTGCGACGCTCAATCTGCCCGTCTTGCGCAAGCAAAACCTCATCCCCTGGAAGCAACAATGACCGCGGAATCACAAACACACCTTCATAGCGGCGCCCCGCCACCCCACCCTGAACGAACTGTCCGATTTCCAACTCGCCTGCAGGTCGCGCGTTCTCAAGTTGGGTCAGATCCACCTCAACAATGACAAAGAGCTGACGGGTTTGGGCATCAATTGACGCCTCACTGCCGACGACGTGAGCCTGATAGTTCCTCACGTTGGCACCTTCGCCCACGCTAAGTGTTGCAACCGGCCAATCGGCATCAGGATTGTTCGCGTGCGGAAAGTCAACGTAGCGTAATTGTTGGGCATTGAGGGGTAAGCGAACCTGCAACGTGTCGCTTGCGATCAATGTCGCGAGATCGGTGCCCGCGGGCACGAATTGGCCAAGGTCAACACGGGTAGCTTCAACGCGCCCGGTGAATGGCGCGATCAGACGAGTGCGCTCCAAGTCCAGCTGCGCTCGCGCGAGTTGGGCCTCCGCCGCGAGCACCTCCGCTTTGGCCGCTTCGACTTGAGGAGTCCGCAACACCAGCGGGCTTGCCTCGGCATCCCCGTTCAGGCTTTTCCAGTCAGCCTGTGCCTGACTCGAACGCGCGGTTTCCTCAATCAGGATCGAGCGCGCCTTGAGGAGTGGTGCGCGCGCGTTGCGGACGGCAATTTGGTAGTCGCTGTCATCGATTACGAGGAGCGTTTCTCCCTCAGAAAAACGACCGCCCGAGCGAAAACTATCAGCCACTTCCACAATCACCCCCGAAACCTGCGGAACAAGCGTGATACGCGACACCGGCTCGACCATGCCGTAGCTTCGAACGACAACCTGAAAATCGGTAAGCTGGAGGGACTGTACCTCGACAGGCGCAGCCTCAGAGTATTTTGGCCGTGCTTTGCGCGCCTCTGGAGGATTGTTCATAAAATGCTGCTGCACCAGATAGCCACCGAAGATGAACAACACGGGTAGCAATACCTGCAGAATTCGGCGAAACAGCGGATTCAACATCAGTCGAGAGAACTTATCAGGAAACAAGCAAGCAAATCGGGATCCTGATAGTAGCAAAATGCGTCGCGGCATTGGTTACGCGAGTTTCATTTTGCCGCACAGTTGGCGCCAGGGTCTTATAATCCTGATGCGATGAGACATTTCACCCAGCTTCCACCACTTGCGCTTTACATACACCTGCCATGGTGCGAACAGAAGTGCCCATACTGCGATTTCAATTCGCACGCTGTGCGCGAGGATATTCCCGAAAACGCCTACGTCGATGCTCTTCTCGCGGATCTGGCGCTCGACTTACCGCAGGTGTGGGGGCGCAAGATTGAAACAGTATTTATCGGCGGTGGCACCCCCAGTTTGTTTTCAGTCGATGCGATCAACAAGCTCCTGTCGGGTCTGCGCGCCTTAACCAATCTCTCGCCAATGGCAGAGATCACGATGGAAGCCAACCCGGGAAGTGCCGAGACGGAAAAATTCTGCGGCTTTCGCGAGGCTGGCATAAATCGCCTGTCAATTGGTGTGCAAAGCTTTTCCGATCGCTGCCTTAGCTTGCTTGGTCGCGTGCATAACAGTGCACAGGCAACCCATGCGGTCGAGGCAGCACAAGCAGCCGGCTTTGCGCGCATCAATATCGATTTGATGTTCGCGCTACCGGAGCAAACGCTCAGCGCAGCAGTCGCGGACGTTGAACACGCATTGGCGCTGCAAACCACGCATTTGTCTTACTATCAGCTCACGCTTGAACCCAACACGCTGTTTCACCACGTGCCACCGCCCTTACCGGAAGACGATCTCGCCTTCGACATGCAAACGGCGGCACAAGAGAAAATCCAAAACGCTGGGTTTGCTCAATACGAAATTTCTGCTTACGCACGCCAGGAGGATTATTGCCAGCACAATCTCAATTACTGGCAGTTCGGCGATTACCTCGGCATCGGCGCAGGTGCACACGGCAAGATCACCCACCCGGCTGACGCCAGTATTCGCCGCTACAGCAAGCAGCGCTCGCCTGCGAGGTTCATCGCAACGTCTAATAGCGACGCGCGAATCGTAGGCAATCGAACGGTCGAAATCGCAGAAACCGGCATCGAATTTATGATGAATGCGATGCGCCTGATAGACGGCGTGCCGAAGCAACTCTTCTTGGAACATACGGGAATAACGCCGGTGCAAATTCAAGGCGCCATAGAAAAGGCACAGTCCGCCGGGTTGCTGATCGTGGAGAAAAACCGCGTGCGCCCGTCGGAGCGAGGCCTGCTGTTTCTCAACGATCTGCTCGACATATTCATGAACGAACCCGCGGCACCCGCGCGCGTGATTCCGATCAATGCAGCGCCTTGACGAAGTTCGCGTGCATTGTCCCTACTGCGGTGCAGGGTTTATTGCATTGATTGAGGATGAATACAGCCAGTCCTACGTCGAGGATTGTCGCTCATGTTGCTCACCGATCGAATTCGTCGTGCAACAAACGGTGGACGGCTTGCACATCGAGACTCGACGCGGAGACGAATGACGCTACTCGGCAGCAGGAAGGCCGATCAGCGCCCCTTGATCCAGTTGCCGCTGATTTAATGTTTCCTGCAGCTGCTTGGCGTCCTCAAACAGCTTTTTGATCTGATCTGGCGAGTAGGGAGACTCAATCGGTATTGCCTGATCGGTCGACGGAGCCGTTTCTGGCTCCTCTTCTTCGCTCTCAATCGGCGCTGGCGCCTGAAACGAAGGCACTACGTTGTCAGTTAGTTTAAGGCTGATCGCCTCCAATGCGCGTGCATCGCTGGGCGGCGCCTCGCCGTAGTGCCATGCGCCGCTGGCGTCCTGCCACTTATAGAAAGTTCGGGATTGCGCGCCGAGACTGTCACCCACATTCTGCGGCAGTGCCTGGATCGAACTGCCGGTTTGACTCATCGAATCGAGCATACGGCCAGCAAGCTGTTGCAGAAATGCCGCCGGGTTTTGACCATTTAGGTACATCAGGTAAAACATCACCCCAAAGACGATCCCAAGCGGAATCATAGCCTTGAGTAAAAGTCGGAAGATAAGACCCAACACAGCGTTAAATCGTCCAATTTGCCGCGAATAAGCTGGGAGTGTAGCCGAGTCTGGGCCAGGAGCCCGAGCTAATTATGCACATTCGCTGCCGTTTGAGGGATAAAGTGCAACATATCCGTTGTTTTTCCCGCCGATTATCAAATACGTCACATAAGCTTTTGAATTAATTTACTTTAATCAAATTCGTTCAAAATTTAACCAATTGAACCCCATCACAGTATTGTCGGTGCCTTGCGCATCTAACACCAAGTTGCTAACACACTTATCCACAGAATCTGTGGGGTTTATCTTTTCTCTAATGAGTTCAGTGACTTATTGAGAATTGGTCTGAATTGATCAGGTTTCGGATTGACGTGGCAGACGTGCGACCCATGTATCCACACCGTGCGAACGATGGGTACTCCCGGTCAAAGCAATTGAGGATTTCGCCAGGTATAGGCCATGATCAAATTCGATATTACTTCAATTATCTTCTTTAAAATATTGTTTTATATGCATATAATTTGATTCTCATACGTACCGTAATCGAACTCAACGCTGTCCTTAAGGTGTTGATACGGCTCCCCAAAAACAAGAAAAACAAACCAAAGGAGGGCAAATGCGCCGAGGGCAAGTGATAAATAAGTCACTGTCAGCGCGTCTCATTATCGGCTGCGATTAACAGTTCTCGATGGGATGGCAGTGTCAAATGCGTCCACTTTTAACGCACAAGGGCAGATTGACCAAGAGTCAACCCGGGAACGGGAGTACAACACCATGAATCGCATCGAACGCTCAAACATTCCAGCCATTATTCTAAGCGCCGCGTTTTTAAGTGCGTGTGGAGGCAGCAGCAGTCAATCGACGAATGCGAACAATGCACCCGCAGCCGATCCTGCGCCAACCAACGCCACTGCCACAAACCAGGCAATCGCCGTCGTCGTGCCCGTGTTCGACCCGGCCATTTGTCCCGCTGGTGGTGTCGATGTCGCCGTGGGCGTTGATAGTAATGGCGATGGCGTTCTCAATGGCGACGAAGTCGATACCTCGCAAGTGTATTGCGACGATCCGCTTGATCCGGCAACCGCAATTGCCGTTGTGTCCGAGATCGCGCCAGGGTCCGCGTGTGCGGCTGGAGGAGTCCGCGTCGATAGCGGCGTAGATGAAAACCAAGACGGTGCTCTGGGTGCGGATGAAATTACCGATACACAAACCCTGTGTAACGAGATTGTCGCTGATGACCCCGTGCCACAAAACCTGGTTGCGCACCTGGAGGAACTCCCCGGAGGAAACTGTGAGTTCGGAGGAACGCGCATCGACGCGGGGCTGGATAGCAATGGCAATGGAGTCCTCGACGCTGACGAAATAACGGCTACCGACTTTATTTGTACCGCCGCGCCCGAAGCGTTCAGCGGCCTTGTGTATATC
This sequence comes from Pseudomonadota bacterium, assembly GCA_039029275.1. GTDB lineage: Bacteria > Pseudomonadota > Gammaproteobacteria > JBCCGL01 > JBCCGL01 > JBCCGL01. The sequence goes on from JBCCGL010000005.1 coordinate 114,839, forward strand.
GCCGACGCGCTGATCGATGAAGTTGACGCTGTTTTTCGCACCGATCCTTCGACAGGCGACGACAGCCCACTGGCGTTACCACGTTTGAACCCCGGCGGCGCGATGACCCTGCGCCTGTCGCCTGACAAATCCAAAGTTGCAATCCTCGGCAACCTCGAACGTGCCGGTAGCAACGAGCTTTATATCGCCGACACACTGAGCGGTCAGCTGTCGATCAAAGCGTCCGGATCACCACCCAACGGGGGCGATGTCCGCGGGGATTACGCATGGTCACCGGACGGATCGTTGCTTGCGTACCGTGCCGACCAGGATAGACGCGGTGTAATTGAGCTGTTTATTGTCAACGCAGACGGTACTAACAACCGCAAGCTTTCGGCGGAATTGCCCGTTGGTGCTGACGTTGACTCGTTCGCGTGGTCGCCCGACGGTTCGCGCATTGCTTTTGTGGCTGATCAAACCACTCGCAACGTCCTCGAACTGTTTACTGTGCGCCCCGACGGCAGCGAATTGACCCAAGTCTCAGGGTTGTTGGTCACCGGCGGCGATGTACACGCCGACTTTCGTTGGTCACCCAATGCGGATCGACTGCTATACCGTGCCGATGCAATAACCAACAATGTGTTTGAGCTGTTTGCTGTTGATGGTGATGGCAGCAATCTCGCCAAGCTGTCCCCGACTCCGGTGCGCAACGGCGATGTACTGGTTAGTGCCTACGCATGGTCACCAAACGGTTCTACGATCGCCTATCGAGCGGATCTTGAGCAAAATGCATTGAACGAGCTGTTTGCGGTAAACCCGGATGGCAGCAACCACCGCCAGATTTCAGGCGCGATGGTCGGTGGCGGAGACGCGCTCGGTCTTTTCGCGTGGTCGCCGGATAGCTCGAGCATTGCTTACCTTGCTGATCAGAACGTCAACAACGTCAACGGGCTTTACACGGTTGCACTCGACGGCAGTGGTAACACGCGCGTCTCCAATGTGCTTGCGCTGGGCGGAGACGTGGAGGCGTTCGCCTGGTCACCACTTGGCGATCGACTTGCGTATCGAGCCAATCAGGACTCGCTCGATACAACCGATCTTTACGTGGTCACACCCGATGGCTTAGCCAACACGCGCGTGTCGGATATCGCGGCTGGAACCGGCAATACGGCTGACATCCAGTGGGCGCCGGATGGATCAGTACTCGCCTACCGTGTAGTCAATGCCGGCGAGACGATCACCGAGCTGTTCACCGCAGCCAGCGATGGCACCGCCAATACGCTGATCACGACAGGTTTTGTAGACGGTCAGAGCGTGGTGGATTTCGCGTGGTCTCCCGACAGCACGCGAATCGCCTACAGCTCAAATCAGGACGATATTATCGCGATCGAGCTTTACACCAGTGACCCGAGCGGCAGCGATACTGCAAAGGTCTCGCGCGAAATGAACCTCGGTGGCAATGTGGGTGCGTTTAGCTGGTAACGCCAAGCGAAACGAAAAATTCGTGGCGCGCGAGCCAGCGCGCCTTTTTTTGCCACAATTGAACATCTAAGGTCCCACTTCGCGTCAATAAGGCTTCAGCTTTGGCGGCTTGAATAACACCCGTCTTCCAAACGAGGAGGCGGATCATGACCGCACAACACCCCACCCTTTCGAAATTCAACTCGAACCCTCTGCACACAAGCAAGCGTCTGCAAGCGAGACAATTTGGCCTATCGTTAATCGCCTGGCTGACTGTTCTCACCAGCTTCGAACCCGCAAGAGCGGAACCCTCATATCGAGCAGTAACGCCCGCAACCAGCAAAAGCGGTGATTTGTTTTTTAAAGGTTCGCAAGGGCAGCAACGCGCTTTGCACCTGAGCAGTTCGGTCGAGATATCGATCAATGGGATGATTGCCAAGGTCACGCTCGAGCAATCGTTTAAAAACGGCAGCGCACACTGGCAAGAGGGGGTTTACGTATTTCCCTTACACGAAAACACGGCGGTCAACGCGCTGCGGATCAAAATTGGTGACCGCGTGATTGTCGGCTCGGTTACCGAGCGAATCGAGGCGAAAAAACAGTATGAGGCCGCGAAACGCGAGGGCAAGGTTGCCGCGTTAACGGAGCAGGAGCGGCCGAATCTGTTCACCCAATCGATTGCGAATATTCCACCCGGCGAGAGCATCACGGTGGAAATAACGTATCTGCAAGATGTGGACTATCGCAACGGCGCGTTCGAACTCGCGTTTCCAATGACACTGACACCGCGTTATAACCCCGGAATTCAACGTCTGTCGCTGCTTGAAGAAATGATCACCTCAAACAGCATCGGCAGCGGATGGGGGACCGCGACGCACATTGTGCCGGACGCATCGCGAATCACACCGCCGCAAACCGAAACACCAATCAGCGACGATGAAATAACCAATCCAATCACCATAAACGTCTTGCTTAATGCCGGTTTACCGCTCGCCTCAATCGATAGTCTTTATCACCCTGTGCGCGTGTTGCGTGATGACAACCGCTATACGATCAGGCCAGACGATGGCCCCGTCTCAATGGATCGCGACTTTCGCCTGCGCTGGGCAACAACCCCAAGCAATCGGCCGCAAGCAGCTTTGTTTACCGAAGACACCGGCGCGGAAAAATACGCACTGGCAATGATTTTGCCGCCTGAGATTGAGGCCTGCGGTCACATCCTCGCGCGCAATCTGATCTTTGTGATCGATACATCCGGTTCAATGCAGGGAACGTCGATCGAGCAAGCGAAATCAAGTTTGTCTTTGGCGCTGGATCGCCTCAATGCACGCGACACCTTCAACATTATCGAGTTCGACAGCACGTACTCAATGCTGAATCCGGTACCCATGCACGCGACCGCGCGCAATATCGATCTGGCCAAGGATTTTGTTGCGAAGCTGCAAGCAGACGGCGGCACCGAAATGGCACCTGCACTGGCCGAAGCCTTGCGCCAACCAAATCCACAAAACCTGCTGCCGCAAGTTGTTTTTATTACTGACGGTGCAGTCGGCAACGAGGCCTACCTGTTCGAACTTATCGAAAAACGCCTATCCAAATCGCGTTTATTCACGGTTGGAATAGGCTCTGCGCCCAATCGATATTTTATGCGCAAAGCCGCGCATTTTGGTCGCGGTACCTATACGCACATCGGGCAGCTCAGTGAGGTACATCAGCAAATGCAAGCCTTATTTCAAAAACTCGAAAGCGCCGTGATGCAGGATTTAACAATCGACTGGAGCGGCGCGCACGATATCTGGCCACAACGCATTCCTGATCTATATGCGGGTGAGCCGCTGGTGCTCGCCGCAAAAGTCACCGACAAAGAGCACGCGCTTGCAATTTCCGGAGTCGGCAACGGACAGCAATGGCGGCACGATGTTAGCGCCAATCTCGATAGCCCAGGTGGTGGCATTGCGACAGTTTGGGCGCGTAAAAAGATCGACGCCTTGATGGACGAAAAAATACGCGGCCGCGATGAAGCAGAATTAAAACGCGAGATTACAGCGCTCGGCATTCAGCACCAACTGGTCACGCCTTACACCAGCCTTGTCGCGATCGAGCAAAAACCGTTGAGACCATCACACGCACACCTGCAATCTGAAAATGTGCCCAACACAACGCCGCTTGGGCAGCGTCAGGTCAGTTATCCTCAGGGAAGCACAGCAGCACCGCTGATGCGAATTCTGGGCGGTGTCTGTTTGCTGGGTTGGCTGCTCGCCGGCTGGCGCGACCGCGTCGTTAGGGCGAAAGTGTGAACGGCCGAGTTTTTAGTGTGCTACTGCTGCTCGGTGTCACCGTAAACTGGGGCGGCGCTGTCTGGATTTTTGCCAAAGCAGAGCTCGCGCAATTTTTGATCGCGCGCGCCTGGGCAGAAACGCTGGAAACACAGCGCACGCAGCGCCCGTGGCCCTGGGCGGATACCTGGCCGGTGGCGCGGCTGCGACATGCGGATCGAGACTTGTTTGTTCTTGCTGGCGCGCATGGAAGCGCGCTCGCCTTCGGGCCGGGGCATCACGACGCCAGCGACCCACCGGGCTACGGTCATTCGGTGATTGGCGGGCACCGCGACACCCACTTTGCGTTTTTGGAAACCGTGCGCAGTGGAGACGAGTTTTCGCTACAGAAAATTGATCGCGAATGGCAACGCTACAGCGTTACCGATCAGCGGGTCGTCGATTCGCGTACAGATGCCATTGGCTTGATAACCGGCGCAAATCGATTGGAACTGGTCACGTGTTATCCGTTCGATGCAATAGTGCCGGGCGGGCCGTTACGGTTTCGCGTAATCGCCGAGCAACTCAGATCGAAGAAAAACTCTTATCGTGAACACGCGTTATGAGAACACGCTGACGATGGGGAAACATAACTCTAATCAAAAACCACTGGACTGCGGCTGATTCAAAACGACACAAACGTCACGCAAGTTAACGCCGTTTGTATAAACCCAATGCCCAGCTCGCAGTGTTCAAACGACGGGCGTGTCGCGCAGGGGGACATCTCCACGTTGTTTGCGATCTGCACGCTCTTCTTCGATTACGTCCTGCGGAAACTGACTCATAAAACAACAGCACAGGTTTTGGTCAATCATCGTACGCGGCCCGTGCGGGTGCGCGATATGACGATACACGCCGTGACTGTGGCCGTGACTATGGCCATGATCGTGGCTGTGTGAATGTCCGTGCGAATGATCGTGTGAGTGACTATGCGAGTGCCCGTGATGGTGGTGATCGTGACTGTGCTCACTCGCAAGTTCGTGTAAGCCTTCGTGATCCTCGGGTTGATACTCCGCGTGATGGTGATGCACATCCACCTCACCACGCGCCAAACGCGTTTTAAACGAATGCATCAAATCGTGCTCATGGTGAAACTCGCCAGATTTGCATTCCTCGATTCGCGCCATAAAAGTGTCAATTACGTGTTCCTGATCGCGCAGATAGTCGGCTTTGAAAAACTCAACGTCGGGATGGCGTTCTGCGACCGCATCCACGTAGTTATAAATGCGCGATATCAGACGACCGGAAAATAAAAAGTACGGCGCGACGACCACTTTTTTAAACCCCAGGCGCAGGGCCATTTCCAGGCCACGACCAACCGACGGATAAGTCACACCGGAGTACACGGTCTCGGACCAGCCAAAACCGAGATTCTCGTTCACAATCCGCGTCATCTTGGCCGCCTCGGCGTTTGCGCCGACGTCTGATGTACCGCGCCCGACAACCACCAGCAGCGTATCGTAGAGTGCGCCGACTTCCGGTGCCTCCGCGTAGCCCATTGCTTCCAAGACTCGCGCTTCGAACGCGGCGATCATTTGCGGGTGCAGTCCCAGTTCGCGCCCGTAGTGAACGCGCAGGCCTGGGTGTTTTTCCTGATACGTGGTGAGCACCGAGGGAATGTCATTCTTCGCATGGGTTGCGGCGAACAACATGCCCGGGACGGCGTAGATTTCGTCCACGCCCTGCTCAATCAACGAGTCGAGCCCCATATGGATATTGGGTGCAGAGTATTCGAGAAAACCGTATTCAACCGGGGTGTCGGGATAACGCGCACGTAACCCTTTGGCCAGCAGCCCAAATTCCTGCTCAGCGCTTTTCGAGCGGCTGCCGTGTCCGCAGATCATGATGCCGGGTTTGCTCACTGGAACTCCGTGAATTCAATTGGCGAGAAGATGCGTATTGTCAGTGGAGCGGCCCTGAGTCGCAAGCGCACTATTGTCGTCAAACTGTTCCAGCAACGACGAGATATCCATATGCCGCGCGACGACGTCGGCCCACTGATCTATATGCTTCTCACGTTCGGCGACATAGTCGATTTCAACGGCATCCTCCAAACCCGCCCATTCGAGCAACGCGGCGCACGCGTCGCGCTGATCAAATATTCCGTGAAGATAAGTACCCAGAATATTGCCGTCGTCGCTGATTGTGCCGTCGCGGCGGCCGTTAATCTCGACTGAAAAATTTTGCATTGCCGCGCCGCGCGTATCGCCGGAGTGAATCTCGTAGCCGATACACGCAGGCTTGCCCGGTAAATTGAGCGCACCTTCAACGCGTCGCAGTCGCTTATCCGCTTTGCCCAGCAAGGTTGTCTCGCAATCGAGAACCCCAAACCCGTCGCTACTGCCGGGTCTACCTTCGCTACCATCGGGATCGTGCACTCGCTTACCCAACATCTGCAGTCCACCGCAAACGCCAATCACTTTGCCCCCGTAGCGCAAATGTTTGTCGAGATACGGCTGCCAGCCATTTTCAATTAGCCAGGACAGGTCGGACCGCGTGCTCTTGCTCCCGGGCAGGATAACGAGGTCAGAGGGTGGAATGGCTTCGTTTGTGCGTACAAAATGCAGATCAACCTGCGGGTGCAGCAACAGTGGGTCGAAGTCGGTGTGGTTGCTTATTCGTGGCAGCTTGGGTACGACAACACGAAGGCTCTTCGCACCGCTTTCCTGTACGTGGTCAAATTTGCCGGAAAGGCCATCTTCGGCTTCCAGATGCAGGCCTTCGACGAATGGCAGAACGGCAAGCACGGGTATGCCGGTGCGCGCTTCGAGCCAGTCTATCCCGGGCTGCAGTATCGAGACGTCGCCGCGAAAACGGTTGATGACCAGTGCGCACACGCGCGCGCGTTCGGAATCGCTCAACAGTTCCAGGGTTCCGACCAGATGCGCAAACACACCTCCACGGTCGATGTCAGCGACCAGAACAACCGGGCAATCGACCGCCTCGGCAAATCCCATATTGGCGAGATCGCCCTCGCGCAGGTTGATTTCCGCCGGGCTGCCCGCCCCCTCCACAATCACCACATCGTACTGTTCGGCGAGGCGAGCGTGCGCGGCCAAAATCGGCTGCATTAATTTCGGCTTAAACGCGTGAAACGCGCGCGCGTCCATGTTGCCTGTTGCGCGACCGTTCACGATCACCTGCGAGCCGGTATCGCTGTTGGGTTTGAGAAGCACAGGATTCATGTCCGTGTGCGGTTCAATTCCGCAGGCTTGTGCTTGCACCGCTTGCGCGCGCCCAATCTCCCCACCATCAATTGTCACCGCGCTGTTGAGCGCCATGTTTTGCGGCTTAAACGGTGCCACGCGAGTGCCGCGTCGGCGTAGCAGTCGGCATATCGCGGTGGCCAGAGCACTTTTGCCTGCGTCCGACGTGGCCCCCTGTATCATCAATGTGGTCATGTGATTTCGATAACCGTGAGTGAAAAAGTTCGCGATAAATTTCAGAGGGAGAATGGTACTATCCACTGGCATTTTCAATCGCTTTTTTCGCGAATGTTTCTTACCCGATCCCTGACCGCTTTCATACTCACGTTCGCCGTGGTTTTTTCCGCCGCGGCAGACAACGGCGCAGCGTATCAAGCCAAAATTGAGGCGCTGAAGAAACAAATCACAAAAATCCAGAGCACAATTTCCAAGCGCCAATCGCAACAGGGCGATCTTACTAACGAGCTCAAAAAAGCCGACAAGGCGATTGCCGCGATAGCCGGAAGGATTCGCAAAGCGGGCGAGGACAGCCGCACTGCCAAAAATGAACTTGAACGTCTTAATCAACGCGAGGGGGTGTTGCACGAACAGTTGGAGCAGCAGCGCGATCTGCTCAATCGCCAACTCAAAGTCGCGTACCAGAGCAGTCGCAGCTCGCGCGCACAGATGCTTCTGAATCAGCAAGACCCGGCCATGGTCAGCCGTATGCTCGCATATTTCGACGCGTTCAATCAGGCGCGTGCCGCGCGCATGCAGGAGGTAAGCACGCTGATAAATGAACTGACCGTGATCCAGGCACAGCAACGCGAAACGACCGAACGTCTGGACGCTGCACTCGCGATGCTGCAAGCCGAGCAGGCGGCGCTTAAAAATACACGCGATGTCCGCAGCGCGACGCTGAAAAAACTGGAAAAGAAACTGTCGAGCGATAAAACCCGCCTCGGAAAACTCGAACACGATCAGCGCGAACTGGAGTTGCTGTTGCAGCAACTCAACACGGTGCTCGCCGATATCCCCGCTGCACCGCTTGAAAAAAAGCCGTTCAAATCCATGCGTGGCAAACTTCCATGGCCTGCAGTCGGATCGCTTAAGGCCAAATACAACAGTAAGAAAGCGAACACGCACCTGCGCTGGAAAGGCATGTTTATCGGCGCCAAGCTTGGTAACAATATTCGCGCGGTGTACCACGGGCGCGTTGCATTTGCCGATTGGATGAACGGCTTTGGTCTGATCATGATCGTCGATCACGGCGACGGCTACATGAGCATCTACGCGAACGCTCAGGAGCTGCGCAAATCTCAGGGTGAATGGGTATCGCCTGGCGAGATTATTGCAACTGTTGGCGATTCCGGCGGTCAGAAAAACAGCGGTGTTTATTTTGAAATGCGTCGCAATGGCGACCCAATTAACCCCCACAGGTGGGTAAAAAAGTCTATAAAGTTTGTTTCTGTTCAGTAATTTGCGACGGTACCGCTAAGGGAGTGATACACTCCAAGCTCTACCTCGCACAGTTTCGCCCAATAGAGGACCCCTGATGACCCGACACTTCCGCGCGCTGCCACTCGTTATGATCGGTGCCGTGATCGGCGCAACGCTTACCATTGGCCAATCGGTGTTCGCGACCAAAGATTCGAACACCCTGCCACTGGAAGAACTGCGCGCCTTTACCGACGTATTTTCGCGTATCAAACGCGACTACGTGGAGGAGGTCGAAGACGATGTCCTGCTCGAATACGCGATCCGCGGGATGCTGTCAGGACTTGACCCGCATTCGGCTTATCTGAATGAAGAAGAATTTACTGAACTTCGTGTCGGCACATCGGGTGAGTTCGGTGGTCTTGGTATCGAGGTCGGCATGGAAAACGGTTTCGTCAGAGTTGTAGCACCTATCGACGACACCCCCGCACAACGCGCCGGAATGCAAAGCGGTGATCTAATCATCCGCATCGACGAACAACCTGTAAAAGGTTTGACCCTGAACGAAGCTGTCAAACTTATGCGTGGTAAGCCGGGTAGCACGATTAACCTCACGGTAGTGCGTGAAGGGGCCGACAAGCCTCTTTCGGTCGATATCGTGCGCGCGATCATTCAAGTCAACAGCGTCCGTCATCGCATGCTTGACGACGACTTCGGATACGTTCGCATTTCCAACTTTCAGGTTAAAACAACGCAGGACATGCTCGAGGCAATCGACGACCTCAAAGAAGAAAGCAGCAAACTCAAAGGACTTGTGCTTGACCTTCGCAACAATCCAGGCGGCGTGTTGTCGGCTGCGGTAGGTGTATCGAACGCATTTCTCGAATCCGGGCTGATCGTCTACACCGACGGCAGAGAAGACGATTCTCGTCTGCGCTATAACGCCAACCCGGGCGACGCGCTAAATGATGCGCCTGTCGTTGTGCTGGTTAACGGTGGCTCGGCGTCGGCGTCGGAGATCGTCGCAGGGGCGCTGCAGGATCACAACCGCGCGGTCATCATGGGGCAGAAAACCTTCGGTAAGGGTTCGGTGCAAACGATTCAGGATCTGCACAATGGTGGCGCAGTGAAGCTGACGACGGCGCGTTACTACACCCCATCCGGTCGTTCGATTCAAGCCAAGGGTATCGACCCGGACATCGAAGTCGCGCTGCTGGAAGTCAGCAGTGCGGAACAACCGGTGGTTGAATCACTTAAAGAAGCCAACCTCACCGGTCATCTGGAGGGCGACGAAGGTGAGGAAAACACGGAAGCGCCCGAGTCTGAAGGCAACGCTGAAGAAGATCTTTCAACCGCTGATTACCAGTTGTATCAGGCACTCAACCTGCTTAAAGGGCTGACAATCCTCAACGCAGGAAGTTAACTTGGCGCGTACAAAGTTTCATGCGCTCCTGATCAGACTCTGGGGCGCGGCCCTCTTGTGTCTGTGCGTATCAGCCAATGCACTCGACGTTTCCCGACCCGTTATCAGTATCATCATCGATGACATCGGCTACAGCCGCAGCCTTGGCGAACAGGCTCTGGCACTGCCACACGGTGTCACCCTCGCAATTTTACCGTTTGCACCTTACTCGAAACACTTTAGCGAAAAAGCGCAAAATCAGGGTCGCGAGTTCATGCTGCATATTCCAATGAAAGGTCACGAAAACGAAAACCTCGACCCCGGTATCCTGACCAGCGATATGTCCGAAGCTGAATTTATCGCGGCAATCGAATCAAACCTCGACGCGCTAGACGGATACGCCGGCATTAACAATCACAAAGGAAGTGAATTAACTGCCGACGAAGAGAAAATGCGCTTGTTTCTGCAGCAAGTGGCCAAACGCGAGCGCCTGTTTGTGATCGACAGCAAAACCACCAGGCAGTCTTACCTGAGCCGTTTTGCGAGCACTTTTGGCGTCCCCTACGCCAGTCGAAACGTTTTTCTTGACGTTGATCGCTCGCCTGATGCAATCAAGGAGCAGTTCTCGCTGTTGCTCGCTAAAGCGAAACAAAAAGGTTACGCGATCGCGATTGGTCACCCGCATCCGGAAACCCTCGCGACCCTGTCGGAGTTATTGCAGGATGATTTACGCGAAGAGTTTCTTCTGCTGCCGGTTCAACAACAGTTAGAGTTGCGCCAGCACGGCAACCGACTGGCCACAGCAGGATTTGACTAACGGGGTTACGTTTGTCCGCGCTGTCGCGCTATGTGCGCCATCAGCATGGCTAAGACACGCGCCGCCACTAGCGCCCCGCGCCCGCCCACATCAGCGGACGGCATCAATTCAACCAGATTACAACCAACAATCCGCGCGCGCTGCGTGACTGCTTCAATCAAATCCAAAAGCTGCCAGTAGGTGAATCCGCCAGGCGCGGGTCCAATCACGGAGGGGACAACGGCTGGGTCCATCACATCGATATCCAGCGCAATATAGAGATTGGCACCAGCAGGGATAGCATCGACCACAGCTTTGAGACCGGTTTGCAGGTACTGGCGCATCGGTATAAATTTCACACCCCAATCGAGTGCATCCTGATAATCGGAGGGTCGCGCACTGCCGATACCTCGTGCACCGACTTGCACAATATTCTCTACCCACGGCATTTCCGAGGTGCGCCGCATGTTGCTGGATAACCCGAGCCGCTCGCCATTCACGTCATCGCGCCAATCGATGTGCGCATCGAGTTGCAAAATGGTGATCGGGCCATGGCCCTCGTACGCCTGAAGCACTGGTATGGGCACGGAATCATCGCCGCCAAGCACAAGCGGCACTGCCGCCTCGCTCAATACTGATTTAATCGTCTCGCAAATGCGCTCGCGATTTACGGCAAAATCGTGTTCGGAGTAATCAAGATTGCCCCAATCCACCGCGTGCACGCTATCGGGTAGCAGCTTGTCGCCGTTATCAAAATCGTGATGTTCCAGCACACCGGGCCACCCGAAAGCGGCGCGGATCGCATCCGGTGCGCCGGCGCAGTAATTGCCGACGCTCGTGTACGGGGTTGCAGCCGGCGCACCAAAGACAACAACATCGCAACCTCGCGTGTCGCCAACGCGAGAAACCGGCATGTCGAGAAACCCGCCACTCGGCTCCCCGCCGAACATGGACTTCATTTTGGGTTTGTCATCACTCATATGTCGATTCCTCAAAGGTGCGCGAGGCAAAGAGTATAGGTTCAATATGGCTGGCATCGACTCGCTGAATCGATTCGGCACTGGTCAACAAATAACAGACTATTCCACCGTAACCGATTTAGCGAGGTTGCGCGGCTGGTCAACATCGGTGCCCTTGCAAATCGCCGCGTGATAGGCGAGCAATTGCACCGGAATAGAATAAAGGATAGGAGTCACCAGCGGGTCTACGGACGGCATCTCAACAACCGCGTGTGGTCGAACCTGTCGGCTTAGCTTTTCGATACCGCGTTTATCGGATAAGAAAATCACGCTGGCGCCGCGCGAGATCATTTCCTGCACGTTAGAGGCGGTTTTATCAAACCACGCGTCGCTCGGTGCGAGCATCACGATTGGTACGCCCTCTTCGATCAATGCCAGAGGGCCGTGTTTCATCTCACCGGCGGCATAGCCTTCGGCGTGAATATAGGAAATTTCTTTTAGCTTGAGTGCGCCTTCCAGCGCGATGGGAAAGCTTGTTCCGCGCCCCATGTAAAACGCGTCTTTCCAATCCTGAAATTCCGCTGCCAGTTCGCTGAGTTTTTCTTCCGCTCCCAGTACTTCGACGATCCGCCCAGGCACTTCTGCCAGCGCGGATGCGTAACGCGCTTCGCTTTCGCGATCGAGTCTGCCTTTGGCCTTGCCCAATGCGATCGCCAGACACACCAGCAAGGTCAGCTGCGTAGTAAACGCCTTGGTCGAGGCAACGCCAATTTCCGGGCCTGCTTGCGTTAGTAATACGGCGTCACTTTCACGCGCGATAGTGCTTTCGGGTACGTTGACAATCGAGAGTACGGAAACACCCTTGCGCCTCATCATGCGCAGGGCCTCAAGCGTATCCATGGTTTCGCCTGACTGGCTCACCACCAGCATCAGTTGGTTATCCATTACCGGTGGATCCCGATAGCGAAGTTCGGATGCGATATCGACTTCGACCGGAATGCCGGCAAGCGCTTCGATCCAATATTTAGCGACCATCGCCGCGTAGCTCGCGGTGCCGCAAGCACCAATCGAGATGCGTGAAACGGACGCAAGTTCAACCGGGAGTTTCGGTAGGGTGATTGTTTGCGTTGCCGGATTTAACACGCTGGTCAGAGTGTCGCCGATAACGGTGGGCTGCTCGTGGATCTCCTTGTGCATGAAATGACGGTGGTTTTCTTTACCAATCATTGCGCCGGTGATCGATGTTTCGATGATGTCGCGCTCGACAGGCTCGCCATCGGTGTTGAAAATCTCCGCACCGCCACGGGTGGCAACCGCCCAGTCGCCCTCTTCGAGGTAACAGATGTTACGCGTCAGCGGTGCAAGCGCGAGCGCGTCAGAACCAAAATACATCTCACCATCGCCGTACCCCAGTGCAAGCGGACTTCCACGGCGCGCGGCAATCATCAAATTATCGAAGTCGCGGAATATCATCACCAGTGAGAACGCGCCCTCGAGGCGCGGCAGCGTCGCGCCGACCGCTTGCTGCGGACTCATGCCGTCATCGAGGCACTTGTCGAGTAGATGCGCGACGACTTCAGTGTCAGTTTCGCTGGTAAAACTGTCTTCGTAGTCGCCAAGACTGTCGCGCAACTCCTGAAAATTTTCGATGATTCCGTTGTGGACAATAGCAACTCGAGATGAGATATGCGGATGTGCGTTATTCTCGGACGGAACGCCATGCGTTGCCCAGCGCGTGTGACCAATTCCGACGACACCTTCAAGCGGCGAGTCGTCCAATACCTGCGAAAGGTTGGTCAATTTGCCCGCGGCGCGACGACGCTCGATTGAATCGCCAACCAACGTGGCAATTCCTGCAGAATCGTACCCTCGGTATTCGAGCCGACGCAGTCCGTCGAGAATGACAGGTGCCGCCGACTGCGTGCCTAATATTCCAATAATGCCGCACATTGTTGTTTTCGCTTTGCTCCTAAGTCACTTTTTTTTCGGACGCTGCCAATTGTTTACCGTGCGTGATTTAGCACGTGTGATGACTAACTCATCTTTGCCAACATCGCGCGTCACGGTAGAACCGGCACCCACGGTTGCTCCCGCCCCTATTTGCAACGGCGCAACGAGAACGCTGTTGGAGCCCACAAAAACACCGCTTTCGATCACCGTTCGATGTTTATTCGCACCGTCATAGTTTGCGGTTATTGTGCCTGCGCCAATATTGCATTCGTCCGCCACGTCGCTGTCTCCAACGTAAGCGAGATGGTTGACCTTACTGCCTTGTCCGATCTCACTGTTCTTGGTTTCAACGAAGTTACCCAGCTTGGAGTTGTCGTGCATAGTCGTTCCCGGGCGCAGACGCGCAAACGGACCGACGCTGCACCGCTGAGCGATTTGTGAGTTCTCGATCACGCAGTTCGCTTCAATCACGCTAGCGGAGGCAATTGTCGAATCTTTGATTGTGCAATTCGGGCCAATCCTAACGTCGTTGCCAATCGTGACCTGACCTTCAAATACGCAATTGACATCGATGTAGGAGTCGCTTCCGCACGCGAGTGTGCCGCGAACGTCAATGCGCGAAGGATCAGCCAGGGTGACACCTGATTCCATCAGATCCTTAGCCCGCAATGCCTGGTACGTTCGTTCCAGTTCGGCCAGCTGTGCGCGATTGTTAACCCCGAGCGCACCCACTTCCGTTTCCAGCGTGACTGCATCAACGCTCCAGCTTCGCGCATTTGCGGCTGCGACAACGTCGGTTAAAAGATACTCCCCTTGCGCGTTGTCATTGTCCAAACCATCTAACAGTTCATCCAGTCTGTCGCGTTTTGCCGCCAACATGCCGGTGTTCACCTCGCGGATTTTTCGCTGCGCGACGTCGGCGTCTTTGTGTTCAACAATCGCGGCCACGGTTCCGCGATCCCCGTGGCGAAGTATTCGGCCGTAGCCAAATGGATTGGTCACGTTGACGGTCAATAAACACAAATCATTGTCGTCCAACGCGGCAAGCATTTGCTGCAAGCTGGACGACTCAATCAACGGCACATCACCAAACAGCACTAATACCTTGTCGCCGGACACCGATGGCATAGCTTGTTGAACCGCATGACCGGTTCCGTTTTGCTCGGTCTGCTCGACCCACAGATAATCGGAATCTGGAAATGTCGTTTTGATCTGTTCCGAGCCGAATCCCACCACTACCGCGATGTCGTCCGGCTGCAACGCTACGGCTGTTTCCAGAACATGCGTCAGCATCGGCTTGCCACCAATTGCATGCAGCATCTTCGGCACTTTGGAACGCATTCGCGTGCCTTTACCGGCGGCTAAAACGACAACACTCAGTGACATAAACGACTTCTAAACAAGAATGCGGAACATAAAAAAGGGGCACAAGGCCCCTTTTACATAAACGACTGCGCAGACGCAAACCACCATCTGGCAATTATTTTTTCATGCGGCGGATCATTTGCAGCTGCGCGATGGCTTCAACCAGTTCGGCCTGCGCTTTCGCATAATCCATTGACTCTTTTCTGTCCGCCAGTGCTTCTTCGGCACGTTGCTTTGCTTCTATTGCCGCCGCCTCGTCGAGGTCGGCTGCACGGATCGCGGTATCCGCGAGAACAGTTAACACTTTTGGCTGCACTTCGAGCATTCCGCCTGAGACGAAAATATGTTGCTCTTCATGGCCTTCGGACTGGACGCGGACTTCTCCGGCATTCAGCGGTGTGATCATCGGCGCGTGGCCGGGGGCAACCCCGACCTCACCCAGCTTAGCCGGTGCGATGACCATGTCCGCCGTGCCAGCGAATATTTCGCCTTCGGCGCTAACGATATTGACTTGCATGGACTTAGCCATAATCAGTGTCCACCCCGGTTACATGCTTTTCGCACGTTCAACCGCTTCTTCGATGCCACCGACCATATAAAACGCCTGCTCGGGCAGATGGTCATATTCGCCGGCGATAATGCCGCTGAATCCCGCGATCGCGTCTTTAAGCGAAACATACTTACCAGGAGACCCGGTAAATACCTCAGCGACGGTGAAAGGTTGAGACAGGAAGCGTTGAATCTTGCGTGCACGCGCAACAGTGAGTTTGTCTTCTTCCGAAAGCTCGTCCATACCGAGAATCGCAATGATGTCTTTCAACTCTTTGTAGCGCTGCAGCGTGTTTTGGACAGCGCGCGCGGTGTCGTAGTGATCCTGGCCGATTACCAACGGATCAAGCTGGCGACTGGTCGAGTCGAGCGGGTCAACCGCTGGATAAATGCCCAACTCTGCGATCTGTCGAGACAGTACGACCGTCGCGTCGAGGTGAGCAAAGGTGGTCGCTGGCGACGGGTCGGTCAAATCGTCCGCCGGTACATACACCGCCTGAATGGAGGTGATCGAGCCGGTTTTGGTTGAGGTAATGCGTTCTTGCAGAGCACCCATCTCTTCCGCCAGTGTTGGCTGGTAACCTACTGCAGACGGCATACGACCGAGCAGTGCCGATACCTCGGTACCTGCCAGCGTGTAGCGATAAATATTGTCGACAAACAACAGCACGTCACGACCTTCATCGCGAAAGTGTTCTGCCATGGTCAAACCGGTCAGCGCGACGCGCAGACGGTTGCCCGGGGGCTCATTCATCTGACCGTACACCATTGCCACTTTCGAGTTGCTGAAGGTTTCCACATCGACAACGCCCGCTTCCTGCATTTCGTAGTAGAAGTCGTTACCTTCACGGGTACGTTCTCCAACACCCGCGAATACGGACAGACCGGAGTGCTGCGTCGCGATGTTGTTGATCAGCTCCATCATGTTAACCGTCTTGCCTACACCGGCGCCGCCGAACAGACCAACCTTCCCGCCCTTGGCGAACGGACACAGCAAGTCGATTACCTTGATGCCGGTTTCCAGCAATTCTGTGCCACCGGATTGCTCGTCGTAGCTCGGGGCCGCACGGTGAATTGGCGCGTTGGCGTCCTCGCCAATCGGGCCCGCTTCGTCAATCGGGTTACCGAGAACATCCATGATGCGTCCGAGCGTTTTCTGACCAACAGGCACCGTGATCGGCGCGCCGGTGTTGGTGACATCCATTCCGCGACGGAGGCCGTCTGAGGAACCCATGGCGATGGTGCGCACAACACCGTCACCCAACTGGCCTTGTACTTCCAGCGTGGTCGCTGTATCAGCCAGCTTCAGCGCGTCGTATACCTTAGGCACAGAATCGCGCGGAAATTCCACATCGACGACCGCGCCGATAATTTCTACGATTGTTCCAGAACTCATTTTCGGTTCCCCAATATCTTTAGTAAATTCTTGGCAATTAATTCTTAACGCTGTTGCGTCGCCTAAACGTCAAACAGCCGCTGCGCCCGCGACGATTTCAGAAATCTCCTGCGTAATCGCTGCCTGACGCGCCTTGTTGTAAATCAGACGCAATTCGCTGATCAGTTCGCCTGCATTGTCGGTTGCGCTTTTCATCGCGACCATTCGTGCGGCCATCTCGCACGCCACGTTTTCAACCACGCCCTGATACACCAGTGACTCGATATAACGCATCAGCAGCGCATCGAGGACTTCGGGCGCATCGGGCTCATAGATGTAGTCCCAGTGATGCTGAATATCCGGATCGTCTTCGGGCTCCAGTGGCAGAAGCATCGAAACTGCCGGCGTCTGAGTCATCGTGTTAACGAAGTTATTTTCAACCAGATACAAACGATCGATGCGTCCTTCGATGTAGGCATCGAGCATCACTTTAATCGCGCCGACCAGGTCTTCAAGGCGCGGTGAGTCGCCAAGCCCGGATACTTCACCGACAATGCTGCCACCAAAGCGCTTGAAGAAGCCGCCGGCCTTTTTGCCAACGGTGACAACGTCGATCTCAACATCCTGCTCTGACCATTCTCGCATCGACGCGATGGCTGTTTTGAACAGATTGATGTTCAAGCCGCCGCACAGGCCGCGGTCGGTTGACACGACGACGTATCCAACGCGTTTGACTTCTTCGCGCTCGATCATGTACGGGTGCTTGTACTCTGAGTTCGCGTTAGCCAGATGCCCGATAACGCTGCGCATTTTCATTGCATAGGGACGGGTGGCCTCCATGCGGTTTTGCGCTTTTCGCATCTTGCTGGCGGCGACCATTTCCATCGCCTTGGTGATCTTTTTCGTGTTCTCGACACTTTTGATCTTGGTGAGAATTTCTCTACCGACGGCCATCAGAGCGCTCCTTTACCAAACACCGTTGGCTTTGAAGTCGTCGATCGCAGCTTTCAGCTGCGCTTCGATGTCATCGTTGTAATCACCTGAATCGTTGATGGTGTCGAGTACCGCTTGATGATTTGAACGCACGTGTGCGTGCATCGCCGCTTCGAAATCAACGATCTTGTTGGCGTCAACATCGTCAAGATACCCTTCGTTCGCGGCATACAGCGAAACTGCCATCTCGGCGATACTGAGCGGGCTGTACTGCGCCTGTTTCATCAGCTCGGTCACGCGTTGTCCGCGCTCAAGCTGTTTGCGGGTCTGCTCATCCAGATCCGATGCGAACTGGGCGAACGCCGCAAGTTCGCGATACTGTGCGAGCGCCAGTCGAACACCACCACCGAGTTTTTTGATGACTTTGGTCTGCGCTGCACCACCTACGCGCGATACCGAAAGACCCGCGTTGATTGCCGGGCGAATCCCGGAGTTAAACAGGTCGGTTTCGAGAAAGATCTGACCATCAGTAATCGAGATCACGTTGGTCGGTACAAACGCCGAGACGTCGCCCGCCTGCGTTTCGATCACCGGCAATGCCGTCAACGAGCCGGTTTTGCCTTTGATTTCGCCGTTGGTTACTTTTTCGACGTAGTCAGCGTTGACACGCGCCGCGCGTTCGAGCAAGCGTGAGTGCAGGTAGAAAACATCACCGGGGTAAGCTTCACGACCCGGAGGACGACGCAGAAGCAAAGAAACCTGACGATAGGCCCACGCCTGTTTGGTCAAGTCGTCGTAAATGATCAGCGCGTCTTCGCCGCGGTCGCGGAAGTATTCGCCCATCGAACAACCCGAGTAGGGTGCAATGTACTGCAGCGCCGCTGACTCGGAAGCGCTCGCCGCCACGATGATCGTGTGCTCCATCGCGCCGTGTTCTTCAAGCTTGCGCACCACGTTCGCGATCGAAGACTGCTTTTGCCCAATCGCGACGTAAATACATTTAATGCCGGTGCCTTTCTGGTTGATTATCGCATCGACGGCGACTGCGGTTTTACCGGTTTGACGGTCACCGATGATTAACTCGCGTTGACCACGGCCAATCGGCACCATTGCGTCGATCGATTTCAGCCCGGTTTGAACCGGTTGATCAACCGACTTACGCGCGATAACGCCTGGAGCGACTTTCTCGATCGGTGAGGTCTCTTTGGCCTCAATCGCGCCTTTGCCGTCGATGGGATTTCCAAGTGAATCGACGACACGACCGAGCATTTCCGGGCCAACCGGCACTTCGAGGATGCGGCCGGTACAGCGCACTTTGTCGCCTTCCGAGAGGTGCGTATAGCTACCCAGTACAACCGCACCTACTGAATCGCGTTCGAGGTTGAGCGCCAGCCCGTAGGTGTCGCCATCGAACTGGATCATCTCGCCCTGCATGACATCGGCCAGACCGTGGATGCGGACAATACCGTCGTTGAGGCTGACAATAGTGCCCTCGGTGCGCGCTTCAGCTGCGGCTTCAAATTCGCCGATCCGCTGTTTAATCAGCTCGCTGATTTCAGATGGATTGAGTTGCATGTTAGGTTCCTGTTTTCAAATCTTGGCTCTATTTATCCAGACACGCGGCTCGCGATAATATCGCTAGGCACTCGCGCCCAGTTGCTGCGCCATACGTTCCAGGCGCCCTTTCACCGTGCCGTCAATCACGAGGTCACCGGCGCGTACGATCGCGCCTCCCATCAGTGATGCGTCGGTTTCACAATTAAGTGTTACTTCGCCGCCGAGGCGTTTGCTCAAGGCAGCGACAATGCTCGCTTTCTGCTCTTCGTCCAGTGCCTGCGCGGAAACAACGGTCGCCTCGGTGACGCCTTCGGCTTCGCTGCGATAGGTTTCGTACAGCGCGGCGATCTCGACTAGCAGGGACAGACGTCCATTTTCGGCAATCACATTCAGCAGATTGCAACCGCCCGGAGTGACGTGCTCACCGCAGACCTTGATGATCATGTCTGCGCGTTGCTCGTTGCTCAGCGCAGGTGCATCGAGACGCGCGGCCATTTCAGCATCGGTCGCGACCCCAGCGAGCAGCGCCAGTTGCGCTGACCACGCGGCGTAATCGCCGCTATCGCGCGCCATTTCGAACACCGCGCGGGCGTAGGGTCGTGCGGCAGTTGTAAGATCAGACATTCGCTCGCCCTGTTAGATTTGCGCGACCAGATCGTCGAGTACCTTCGCGTGCGCGGACTCGTCGATTTCGGTTTCCAGAATCTTGCCAGCGCCCATCACAGCCAGACCGGCAACCTGCGCTCGCAGACCCTCGCGGGCGCGAACCACTTCCTGCTCGATATCGGCTTCGGCGGCAACAGCAATCTGAGCAGCCTTGTCTTTAGCCGCTTGCGCAGCTTCGTCGACAATCTCATTGCTGCGCTTTTGCGCCTGCGCGACGATTTCGTTTGCCTGCGCGCGGGCTTCGGCAATGATGCGCTCAACCTCAACTTGCGCTTCTTCTTGTGCTTTTTGGCCTTTCTCGGCTGCAGCCAAACCATCGGCGATGGTTTTTTTGCGCTCTTCGAGTGCCGTAATCAGCATCGGCCACACAAATTTCATTACAAACCAGACGAACACGAAGAACGTGATGGTCTGGCCAAAGAGAGTGGCGTTGATATTCATGCGATAACCTCGTAGTTGTCGTTAGTGAAGGCTGGCAACAAAGTGCTCAGCCACAGCTCGAACGTTGAGATTAAGCGGCGAAGATCAGGTACAGCGCGATACCAACCGCGATCATCGGGACCGCGTCAACCAGGCCGACCACGATGAAGAACTGTGTACGGATCATCGGAACCAGTTCAGGTTGGCGAGCAGCGCCCTCGAGGAAGCGACCCCCCAAAATACCGATACCAACAGCCGCGCCGATTGCGCCCATACCCATCATCAGTGCGCCAGCGATGTATGTCAGTGCGATTTCCATGAAAGTCTCCTGTGAGAAATGTTTAAGTATTTAGTTCAAAAGGTTGGCGGAGCTTCTATTTGTTAAATATGGCCCACCGCCCCGCTGTTCAATCGTCAAATAATCAGTGATGCTGGTGCGCCATATCCAGATATACGATGGTCAGCGTCATAAAAATGAACGCCTGCAGCGTAATCACCAGAATATGGAAAATTGCCCAACCCAGTTGTAAAACACCGCCAAACACGCCCAGTGCGATTCCGCCGCTGAACATCAAGGCAATGAGAATAAAGATGGTTTCGCCCGCGTACATATTGCCGAACAGGCGCAGCGCGAGTGATATCGGTTTAGCGATCAGCGCCACGCCCTCGAGGACGAGGTTGACCGGCACGGCCGCTTTACCAAACGGTTGAAAAGCGAGTTCGGCCGCAAAACCGCCGACGCCCTTTACTTTAATGCTGTAGTAAAGCATCAGCCAGAACACGCCCAGCGCCATACCAAAGGTGATGTTGGGGTCAGTGCTCGGTACTACTTTGAAATAGACGTGATGCGGATCAACACCGAAGACCAATGCAGCGCCCTGTGCCGCCAGCACGGGCAGCCAGTCGACGGGTACGAGATCCATCAGGTTCATCAAGAATACCCACACGAAGATGGTGAGTGCCAGAGGGGCAACGACTTCGTTCTTGGCAGAGAACGAACTGCGAACGCTGTCGTCGATAAACTCGATCATCATTTCGACGAAGTTCTGGAAACCTTGTGGGACACCAGTGGTGGCGGCTTTAGCCGCTCGGCGGAATAACCAGTAAAACAGCAATGCGAGCGCGATCGACCAGCCGATGGAATCGACGTGGATCGCCCAGAAGCCCATTTCTTTTGCTTCTTCGGCACTGTGAGCGAAACCCCACGAACCATCCGGGTGTTGGCCGTACACCAGATTTTGCAAATGGTGCTTGATATAGCCCGATGCTGTTTGTTCGGTTGCCATAAGCTGTCTTCAATTTCTAAATTAGAGTAGCGGGAGCAAGCTCGACCGCCTGTTACTGTTGCTGTGTCAGGAGCACCAGCCAGTGCATCAACTGTACCGCGATAAACCCGGCAAATAGCGCCGGAGCGTGCAGCGGCGATAGCAACAAAAAGGCAACGCTAAATAACGCTGCCGTAACAATAACCTTTCCGGCCGCTCCGCTGTAGATTGCAGACCGGGTCGCTTGGGCAGATCGTCCCCGCGACGTATCAAATACACGCAACGCAAAATACGCGTTGGGTAGAAAACCTATGAGAGCCCCGACCAGCATGGATATCGCCGCGGTCAGACTCCAGAGTGACACTATCAGCGCCGGCATGCTACCAGCCAGCACTTGCAAATACAGCAGGCGCTTGGCCTGCGGGGCAATTTCGATGGCCATGACTGTTAAGTCTCTGGTAACTCGATTTGCCAGAAGCAAATTCGCGATCAGTCCACCCGGATTTCAGCGAAGGCGGAGTATAAAGATGGCCCTAAATACGGTCAAGCAAGCATTGCCCCCAATCGGGCAATAATAGAGCAAAGTCTATCGGAATTGGCGCTATTTGATATGCGCGAGAATCCCGTCAAGCTCGTCGAGACTGTTGTAGGTGATCTCTACGCGACCCTTGCCGCTGCTGCTGTGCGCGATGCTTACGCGCGCGCCCAATGTTTCGCCGAGCTGCTGTTCCAGGTTACGGATATCAGGGTTGTCATTTGCGCCGCGTTTGACGTCGCCAGCCCCTCCGCCGTGTTGTGCATCCTGCAGCAGTTTCTTTACCAACGCCTCGGTAGCCCGCACCGAAAGCGATTGCGTGACCACTCTCAGCGCTGCGACCGGCTGCTGCTCCGCTGCAAGCCCAAGCAGGGCGCGTGCGTGTCCCATATCCAGTTGCCCGTCGTTGACCAGTGTTTTAACGTCATCGTGCAGTTCGTGCAATCGCAGCAAGTTGCTGACCGCCGCGCGCGAGCGCCCCACTGCATCGGCGACCTGCTGGTGCGTCAGGTTAAACTCGTTTTGCAGGCGCAAAAGCGCGTCGGCTTCCTCTAATGGGTTGAGGTCCTCGCGCTGGATGTTTTCAATCAGCGCGACAGCGGCGGCGGCGCTGTCGTCGATCTTGCGCACAATAACCGGGATCTCGAACAGCCCCGCCAGCTGAGCTGCCCGCCACCGACGTTCACCGGCAATCAACTCGTAGCCGGCGTCAACGGGTCGCACAACGATAGGCTGGATCACACCCTGTCGAGCAATCGAATCGGCCAGCTCCTGCAGCGCGCCCTGATCGAACTGCTTACGCGGTTGGTATTGTCCGCGCTCGATCTGCTCGATCGGCATCATGCGCATGGAATCGTCGCTATCCTGCGGTGCCTGAACCGGATCCGAAATCACATTGTCGACACCGCCGAGCAGGGCATCGAGGCCACGCCCCAGACCGCGCTTTTTGCTCATGCGGCGCCTGCCGGGGCGGGTGTTGCGCGTGCCGCCGCCGTATCGCGGCGCAGAATTTCACCCGCCAGCGCAAGGTACGCCAGCGCGCCGCGCGAAGTTTTGTCGTGGTGGAGCACCGGCTTGCCAAAACTGGGCGCTTCCGCCAGCCGGATATTACGCGGAATGATCGTGCGGTATACGCGCTCGCCAAAGTGGCTGGTGAGCTGGTCAGACACATCATTACCTAGATTGTTGCGCGAGTCGAACATCGTGCGCAGCAATCCCTCGACCTTTAAGCGGCTGTTAACGGTGTGGCGAACATCGTCAATGGTTTGAATCAGCGAGGAAAGCCCCTCGAGCGCGTAATATTCGCACTGCATTGGGATCATCACCCCATCAGCGGCGACCAGCGCGTTCAACGTGAGAATGTTCAGCGATGGCGGACAATCGATCAAAATATATTCGTAGTTCGCCTGAATCGGCTTGATGGCGTTCATGAGCGCGCGCTCACGGCCATCGCGATTCATCAGTTCGACCTCAGCCGCGGTCAGATTGGCATTTCCTGGCAGCACGTCGACCGCGCTGTCCTCGACCGTCACAATCGCATCGGCGGCGGTGCACTCACCCATCAACACTTCGTATCCCGTGCGCTCGGCGGTGTGCTTATCGACACCACTGCCCATGGTGGCGTTGCCCTGTGGGTCAAGATCGATCAATAAAACACGGTGACGCGTTGCCGCTAATGACGCAGCAAGGTTAACGCAGGTAGTTGTTTTCCCAACTCCACCCTTCTGATTTGCAATTGCGATCACTCTCGCCATGCTGTGCTCTGCCAAAAACTTGTTCCGTTTACTTTTTAAGAAATCGTGTGTTCACCTAATCCGATCATGGCCGGATACGCGCGATGTGCCGCACCCCGTCGACGTCCGGCACCTCGACAGAATCGAGTGACAACAGTCGATCACCGAGTGATTCACGCTCATCGTGGGTTGGCGCTTGCCCTAACATGGCCACCACCACGCCCTGCGCGCTACACAAGCGGCCGCACATTGCATCGAATTCAAGTATGGAGGCGAACGCGCGTGAAGTCACTGTTGCGAAGCCCTCGACCGGCTGAAATTGCTCGACTCGCCGGTGCGCCACTTTAACATTATCAAGACCGAGTTGGGACTTGACTTGCTGCAGAAACCGCGTTTTTTTGCTGTTGCTGTCAAGCAGGGTTACCGCGAGTTCGGGGCGAGCGATGGCCAATGGAACTCCTGGTAAACCCGCACCCGTGCCGACATCAAGCAGCTCATCTCCATTGATGTACGGCAAAACGCTCAGGCTATCGAGCAAATGTTTGCCCAGCATCTGCCGGGGATCGCGCACCGCGGTCAAGTTGTAGATGCGATTCCATTTGACCAGTAGCGCGAGGTAGTCCAGCAGCGCGGCCTGTGCCGATGAATCGATCGCGAGATGCAGATCGACGATACCCTGTTTGAGTGGTTTAGCGAGCGATTCGACATCACTGGGCATACAGCGGGTTCCCGTGTTTCAGTTGGGGGCGCAATCAAACCGTTTATGACAAGAAATGGCAAGCAGGCCGGTGTCATCCACGCGTTTATCCGATGTCGTTATGGGTTAGAATCCGGCCGATTTTTAAGCGAGCATGCCCATGCCCACCTCCCGCACCCAGAGTTACTCCGCTGAGTTTCTTGGCACCGCTTTTTTGCTGGCCACCGTAATCGGCTCCGGCATCATGGCTGAAGACCTTGCCGGTGGTAACGTGGCGATCGCCCTACTCAGCAACACAATCGCAACCGGCGCCATCTTGTATGTGCTGATCACCATGCTTGGTCCTATCAGCGGCGCGCACTTTAACCCGGCGGTTACCCTTGTTTTTGCTTTGAAAAAAGAAATATCTCCCGCCGATGGCGTCGCCTATGTTCTGTTGCAAATTGCAGGTGGCCTGCTTGGAATGCTGCTTGCGCACGCGATGTTTGAATTGCCGCTGCTGCAAACCTCGGAAAAATTGCGTAGCGGGGGTGCGCAATGGTTGGCTGAGGGCATCGCAACATTCGGATTAGTGCTCACAATTCTGGCAACGCTGCGTGCCAAAAAAGATGCCGTGGCGACTGCCGTTGCGCTTTACATCACCGCGGCCTATTGGTTTACCGCATCGACCAGTTTTGCCAACCCGGCGGTGACCGTCGCGCGCAGTTTTACCGATACCTTCTCCGGTATTTTTCCGGCGCACGCGCCCGCATTTATTGTGGCCCAACTGATCGGTGCGGTTTTAGCGATGTTGCTTTGCGGGCGTCTGCTTGCAAAGCTCGACACCGATCACGCTTAACACGCTTGATCCAGCAACCCTGGCAGCCAATTGAAAATCTTGGCATCGTTAAATGCAAACTTACAAGGCGTGGCGTGCCTTATGGGCGCCCTGTTTTTTCTCACCTTGAGTGACTCGATCATCAAGTGGCTCAGTCCGCATTACGCACTTCATGAAATTATGCTGTTTCGCGCGCTTTTTGCGATGTGCGTTATTCTTCTAATCGTGCAATTCGAAGGTGGCTGGCGTTCGCTGAAAACTCGACGCCCTGCCCTGCATTTGTTACGCGGGTTGTTTCTAGTTCTGGCTAATGTTTTTTTCTTTTTGGGGTTGTCAGCACTGCCGTTATCGGAAACCGTCGCACTGTTTTTTGCGACACCACTGTTTATTTGCTTGTTGTCCAAACCGGTTCTGGGTGAAACCGTTGGCAAGGCCAGGTGGGTTGCGATTCTGGTCGGACTGGTTGGCGTGGTTGTGATGTTGCGACCGGGAACCGCACTTTTCACCGTTATCAGCTTTTTACCGATTATGGCGGCACTCGTTTACGCCGCGATGGTAATGGCTTCGCGCAAACTTGGCATGCAGGAAAAAGCCGGCGCGCTTACGTTTTATGTGCAACTTATGTTCATTCTCGTTAGCAGCATAACCGGACTAATCATCGGCGACGGCAAGATCGACATCTTTGAAAATACCACACTCACATTTTTGGTCCGTGCCTGGCAGTGGCCCGCATGGGCCCACCTTCAATTGATGATGCTGTGCGGATTTATCGTCGCGATTGGCGGCTATTTGTTGTCGCAGGCATATCGCCTGGGACAAGCCTCGATGGTCGCACCATTTGAGTATACGTCCATGCCGATGGCACTGATTTTGAGTTACGTTTTATGGCGCGATGTGCCAGATGTCTTCGCGATTGTCGGAACTGTCCTGATTATTGCCAGCGGAATGCTTGTCGTATTGCACGAAAAGAGTCAGGCCAAATTACCCGTCGCGCAATAAGATCTCGTCAAATCTTTGGAGCGCGGCGCGGCGTGTTGGATGCCTGCAAGGAGCGCGCTACAAAAACCCCACTAATCACGATCAAGGCAATGCCGATCCACGACAGCCACGTGGGTACAGTACCGAACACAAAATAGCCCAGAAAAATCGCAGCGACGATTTCAAAGTAAGTGAACGGCGCGAGTGTAGACGCACTCGCGTGCGTAAACGCAGACACAATCAAAAGCTGACTGGCCGCTCCACTGACAATCATATAAGCAATCGGTGCATAGTCCTCCTGTCGAACGGGTTGCCATTCAAGCACCATCCAGATTGTTAAACTGATCGCGGCAACGGTTGCGCCCCAGAACGATGTGACCAACGGATGAGAGATAGCGCCAAGTACGCGGTTCAAGGTCATTTGAATCGCAACAATGACGGCGCACAAAAACACTAAAAGCGTGCCGATGTTCACGCTGCTGAACTCCGGGCGCATCACCAATAAGACACCAACGAAGCCACCAAACACGCCGAGATACCCTTGCCAGGAAACCGATTCACGCAAAAAAATCGCTGCAAAAACAATGAGCAAAAATGGGTATGCGTAAAGGATGGCGATCGAATCTGCGAAGTCGACCGTCTTGACGCCGAGCACAAACGCGACCGTACCGCCCGCCATTGTGAGTCCGCGGACAAACTGGATTCCTGATCGTGCAGCGCGCAGAGATTTTGCGCCCAGTCTCCATACGACAATTGGCAGAACGATGGCGGCAAAGCCAGTGAAGCGAATCCAGGTGATCTGCGCGGCGTGCATATCACCGCCGAGCAGTTTCATACTGGCACCGGTA
This sequence comes from Pseudomonadota bacterium, assembly GCA_039029275.1. Classification (GTDB taxonomy): domain Bacteria; phylum Pseudomonadota; class Gammaproteobacteria; order JBCCGL01; family JBCCGL01; genus JBCCGL01. The sequence continues at coordinate 142,061 of JBCCGL010000005.1, forward strand.
CTGGCAGCGATACACAGTCCCAGCATCACAAACACGATACCTTTTTTATTTGAATTCGTTTCAGCGTTCATTGTCGAAACTTAGCACAATACCGCATCGCGTTTTTGTAGAATGCGCGCTTTCCGGTGGGGTAAACAACTGTGCTGTATCTTTGCATCTGCATCCTCTGTTCATGCGCGATCCTGTCCGTGTTTCGCGTCATCGACATACTTGGCATTAATACACGCCATGCAATTACGATTAACTATCTGGTGGCGTCGATAACCGGATTTGTTATTTTTGGCTGGCCCACCGATGTACTATCGAAACTCTGGTTCTGGTTTGCGGCGATAAAAGGCGTCGCGTTTTATCTGGTCTTCAGGGTGATGGCACGCACGGCTCAAATCAACGGCGTCGCAGTGGCGGGAATCGCCACCAAAATGAGCGTGTTGATGCCGGTTGCTGTTGGCTTGATTGTATTAGGCGAGTCGATTGAATTGATGAAAATTCTCGGCATTGTCACCGGTGTATCTGCGGTCATCTTATCTGCCGTTGGCGTTGCGCAAGTAAGGGAGTGGCGTTGGCCAATATTGGCGTTTCTGGGCACAGGTGCAATCGACAGTAGTTTTAAGTTACTCCAGGTCTGGATACTTAACGACGCCGACATTCCACAGTTTACGAGTGTGATTTTCGTGTTCGCCTTTGCTGTTGGTCTCGCGCACCACGCAACCCTGCCACAGAAAAAATTTGCGTCAGCGAGTCTCATCAGCGGAGCGATTTTGGGGATTTTTAATTTCGGCTCGGTTTATTTTATTTTACTCGCCTTGTCGCAACCGAACCTTGAAAGCTCGATTGTTTTTCCGATCAACAACTTTGGTGTTGTGCTGGGCGCGACGATTATTGGTGTCGTCGCGTTTCGGGAGAAATTGACTGTGCGCGGATGGCTAGGACTCGCCACCGCACTCACTTCTATTGTGCTGCTTTACATCAGCGCTCGCTAAACGCTTTTCTTCGCTTTCGGCAAATTCGAAGTGCGCATTTTGCAGCGATCAATATGAGATGTTGGGAAGACTGGTTCAGTCCGAACGACACCCTTTTGATGTTTAGATCGCTCAACTACTCCAAAACAACAAGCGTTTGCTCAATCGCTTGATGGTGTAAAACTACAAAAGATTTTTTTCACATACGCCGTGTTCTGCCATTCGTATCCCATGCCTATGGGGACCATAAATGTATCGCCCGCTCTAAAACTAAATAATTCACCGTCTGCGTTCGTAATTGAGCCCGCACCCTCGAGGATGTGCATCAGCTCGCTGCGCGCGATTTTATCCGGCTTGCGATGCATCGGTGCGCAATCCCAAACACCAACGGTAAACTGCGATGTGACATCGGTAAACAATGGCAGCAAGTTCATCGCCGACGGTGCCTGCTGAAATAATGAAGCATCCTGCGCACCCATCGACGGCAATTCAGCCGAGAGGTCAACGCGAATCGCTCTGAGCTTGTCCGGATCGGACGCCAGCCTACCGGATGGATCATCGAAGATCACATAGTACTTGCGCACATACTCAGGTTGTCGCCAGCGACACGGCGTGCCCTTAGGCAAAATGAACGCATCGCCCGCGGAAAACGCGTCGACGTTGCCGTCGGGATCAATAATTTCAATCGTCCCATCCAATACGATCATGAACTCGTTCACCGGATACGGCATCATTACCATCTCCATCGGCGTGCAATCCCATACTCCGGCGGTTAATGCGCTGGCTGCAGTGGCAAAGTACTCGTGTCCGCGCTGCACCGGTCCACTTGAAACAAGCTCTTCTTCGGGGACGGGATCCCACACTTGCATGCCGGTTTCTGCAGGCCCGTAAGGTTCGAATGCGATGACGGTTTGATCGGCCATTTTCAGCGCTCGCCAAATGTGGATGTCTGGCAACGCTACCGCATGCGACTTTATCCGTCAAAAGGCAGACGATGTGATTGACCGATTCTGGACGCTTGCATAGACTTCGGCGCTAACTTTTTTGCAAAAAAGACTACAAAAAATGAAAACGATGTATCACTTTGGTCGAGAGCCGGCCAAACGCAACTACACTGTCGCCGACTTAAAAGCGCTTAAGGGATCCGGCAAAACACTGAGCATGTCAAACCCTGCCGATGAAGCCGAAACACAAGCGTGTGTCGACGCGGGTATCGATTTACTCGTGGTTTGGGACAGTCGAATCGATCAGATCCGCAAAATCGCCCCTAATCATTTTATGGGTGTCGGCAGCACCTGGAAGCAGTTCGGTACCACGGATGAAATTCTCAACCACGCCGTCGATATGATGGGACGCGGCGCAGACATGTACTATACGATCCGTTCCTTCGACGTGATGGAGCGCCTTGCCAAAGAACACATTCCGGTGCAAAGCCATATCGGATTGATTCCAACGTTCAGCCACCACTGTGGCGGCTTGCGTGGCTGGGGTCGCACCGCCGACGAAGCGTTGGAAATCTATCGCACAATAAAACGCATGGAAGATGTTGGTGTGTTCGCCGTTGAGGCGGAATGCATTGCCGAAGAAGTGCTCGAAGCGATCAACGATAAAACCTCCATCGTCACATTCTCACTCGGGTCCGGACGTGCGGGCGACGTGATCATGCTGTTCGTCGCAGACATTTGCGGTGAACCGAGCGAGGAAGATACCCCGCCGAAACACGCTTACGCTTTTGGAAATGTGGGTCGATTGCACAAGCAAATCCACCAGGAACGCGTCGCCGCACTGAGTGAATTTCACAGTGAAGTGACCGCGCAAAAATTTCCTTACGCTGCACAAAATCTGACGATGCATCCAAACGAGAAGGAAAAGTTTCTCGAATCGCTCGATAAAATGTAAATACCAGCGTAAAGCAATACCTCGCAACTATCGTGGCGCGCGAAGTCCGCGCGCGAAAACCGTGTAGTATTGCGCAAGGCCCTGGTCGATCAAGACGACCGCAAAGAAACATCGAATAATCCTGTCAACAAAATTAAAACCTTTCGATCACTCAATTGAGGTAGCGACGCTATGGCCATTACGGCACCTCCTATCGACCCTCTTAGCGAAATTCTGCCGGAGGAACCGCTATTAATGATGGGCGCTGGACCGGTGCCAATTCCCACGCCCGTCGCTGCGGCTAACAGTATCGTGATCAATCACCTCGGTGAGACGATGGCGCGCATCACGCAGCAGGTTTTGAGCATGAGTCGGTACGTGTTTCAAACCGAAACGCAGTGGATCATGGGTGTCGCTGGACCCGGTTCCGCGGCAATGGAAATGGCTGTGGCCAATCTGGTTTGGCCTGGCACGCGCGTACTCAGTGTTTGCAACGGATTTTTTTCCGGTCGTCTGTCAGAGATGGCAACGCGCGCGGGAGCGGAGGTCGAAACGCTCACGGTTGAAGACGGCAAGGCCGCCAGCCCCGAAGAAATCGAGACTGCGCTTAAGCGATTTCGCCCGCAGGTGTTGACGATGGTGCAGGGCGAAACATCTAACACAACACATAATTTCAACCTACCTGAAATCGCCAAATTGGCGGATCAATATGACTGCCTGACTGTTGTCGATGCGGTATGCACACTCAGCACCATGCCACTCAATATGGATGATTGGGGGGTCGACGCCGTCATCACCGGTGGACAAAAAGGCTTAAGTTCGATTCCTGGCGTTTCGCTGGTGGCGTTTTCGGAAAAGGCCTGGGAGCGCGTGCAAAATCGCGACGAACCGATGCGGCACTGGACGCTCGACGCAACCCTCGCAACTCGCTTCTGGCATTGCGCGTCGTATCACTACACGGCGCCGGTCTCTGGCTTGCTCGCGCTTCACGAAGCCATGCGACTGGTGTGCGACGAGACATTGGAAAAACGATTCGAACGTCACCGCACCCGATCGGTGGCCTTGCAATCCGGTATCGAAGCGCTGGGGTTGGAACTGTTTGTCGAACCCCCGGCGCGACTCAACTCTGTTGTCGGCATAAAGCTGCCAGGTACTCTGGATGCGAAAACGGTGTGCGCCCACATCTCAAAGCATTATCGAGTCGAGATAGCAGGCTCATTTGGCCCGCCTATCGTGCGTATCGGTCAAATGGGCGAACAGTGCCGTGTGCACAATATCTTTCGCGCACTCCATGCCTTTGGCTCAACGTTTAAAGATCTTGGTATTGACGTCGACCTGCCCGCTGGAATGGCCGAGATGGAAAAGCAACTTTAGTGAATTTGAAATTCAATTCGTCAGCGTTGCGTAAAGAATCAAGCAGCCCGCAATAATCGGCAAAATGGTATACCCAAACAGGTGAATCGAGTGCGCCATCTCTTCGCCGTTACGCTCGATCATCTCCTGCAATTTTTCGATATCCTGCGGCGCGGTCTTGCGTCGATAAAAACTGTACAAGCCATAGCCGATGGCGAGAACGCCGAGGAGAAAATTGATTTCCGCAGACATGTGGAGCAACACTATGCGATTACATAGGCGCTATCCTACAGGTTTAAGGTTCGTGCATACACTGTAACGCACGAATCAAATCGCGCGGTCGAATGTGATCAACGTCTGGTCATCGCAACTTTTTTAAGCGTTTCCTCCCCGCGCGGATAAAAACGATTAATCCGCACACGTTAATCCACAAAAAAGACGCGGAAAGCGAGAGCGCAATTCGGACTTTCGCGCGTGCGGCGCCAGTCAGGTTTTGTAGTCGGGGTCGGATTTTTCAACCATGCGGATCATCGCTTCCCAGTTCCGTGTGGACGAGTCGCAAGGACCATCGCTCGGCGGCACGCCGAGTCGCGCGAGGTCATCCATAACGCTTGGTTCAGGAAAAATCATCTGCGCACCCGAGGCCATCACATCGACCTGAATCTTGCAGGCTATCTCAAGCATGTACAGCAGATAAAACGCTTCCCCAACCGAACGACCAACCGACAACAAGCCGTGGTTGTACATAACCATAAGCCATTTGTCGGCCAGATCGCGCCCAAGCGACTCGCATTCTTCGGGGTTGTCTTCACGCGCGATACCGTACTCGTGATAGGAGACCAAATCGCGCATCTCGCCCGCGTGCTGCGAGAGCGGCAGGAGTCCCTCCTTCATGCAGGAAACAGCAGCGCCCGCTCGGGTGTGACTGTGCAGAGCCACGTTGATATCGGGGCGGGCTTTGAGCACGGCGGTGTGGATCGCATGGCCTGCGTCGTTGTACGGGTAGTCGCCAGCAATAACGTTGCCGTCAAAATCGACCTTAATCAGGTTCGACGCTGTTATCTCATTAAACAACAAGCCATACGGGTTAACCAGATACTGATCATCGTACCCCGGCACGCGCGCGCTCAGGTGAGTGAAGATCAGATCCGTCCAGCCGTATTTTACAAACAGGCGATAGCAGGCGGCGAGGTCGCAACGGATTTGCCACTCCTCTTCGGAAATAGCGCCGGAATTTTCAGATAACGCGCGGGCCATAACAATCCTCCTCAGTTATTTGATCAATTCGTTGTGTCGATAGTAGGGCTAATTTCAAAAATACACCATCACTTCGTGCGCCGAGCCGCGGCGCATACACACTCGCATTCGATGATCGATCGCATTGCACCACAGCTTGATCACACCGGATGTTTTTCTACTAGCACGTCGAATCGCAACCGTTCGTGTTGATGCCAGACAGCTATTGCAATCGCTTGTCACGAAAAAAATCCCAGATCACATCGCTGGCATGGATGTCGAGGTTTACATGGCCCGCAATGCGTTGGGGGATGACGCCTTCAACGCCGGGCCAGTTGTGCCCACCGCCCATAACCGCGTAAAGCATCACTTCATTTTGACCGACACACTCGCGCGATGAAAAACGTACAACGTGCGTTGTAGGGTTTGACTGCTTTGATTCGACTTGCTCGCGCCTGACATCGGGCGAACATCCCGCGCGATTTGACCAGTACGTGATCGAATCGCGCATCGACATTGTGACCGGGCGACTCGTGCCACTGTCACCGGGGATGCTCAGACCGACCCAGGGTACTTTTGCGTCTGCTGTGCCATGAATATAGAGCATGCTTACCGCCGCTCGGGTTGCACATTCCTCCGGCATATACGCGTAGCCGGTTGCAGCAACGGACGCAAACGCCGCGAACACCTCTGTCGATTCACACGCCAGACGCTGCGCCATAAAGCCACCGTTTGAAATTCCGGCAACATATACGCGTTTATCATCAACGTTAAACCGCGCTTTGACGTCATCGATCACACGCCAAATAAATTCAGGATCGTTTGGCGGAGTCCTGTTATCCGCCAGTCCGTGCAAATAGTTCCAGAATTTGTTTTTCCCTTGCGGATAAGCGACGAGAAACCCGTGATTCTCGGCACGCGAATTAAATTCGCTCAGTTTCTGCATTCGTTCGGCGTCACTCGGGCGCCCGTGCAACGCAAGCAAAAGCGGTGTTTGGGTTTCTTCCGAATACGATGTAGGCGCGAAAACCCGATAGGATCGCGCATCACCCTCGTGCTGCAATGTGAAGGATGTTTCGCTCGACGCAACCGCAAGCGCGCACCAGCTCATCAACACCACACCCATCGTTAACGCGCACGTTTTCACCGATAAATCTGCTAGGCGCGAGCACGCATCTTGTCGCGCTGATCGCGCAGCGAACCTTCGCTGCCGTCGTGCCAGGAACCAAACAACCAGTCTATCGGAGAGGTTGTGTTGCCGTAGTTCAAATTAAAATGTTGGTGGTGCAATTGGTGAAACCAGTCGCCGGTAAATATCTTGAATCGACCGACAACAAGATAGTTAAAACCACTGTGCGACGGCGCAGGGCTGACTGCCATATAAATGCTGAATAACACGATCACAAACGGATGCACGGGCACGATCCAGAACAGAATGAAACCACTGAAATACAGGAGGTGTTCAACCGGGTGCATCGAGATACCGGTCCATGGACCCATGTTGATATTTCGATGATGGAGTTCGTGTGCAATCTTATACAAACGCGGGAAGTGCATTGCGCGATGTACGAAGTAAAAGTGAACCGTCCCCCAAAAGAAAATTCCGTACACCCAAGCCAGGAGGTACGCGGGATGTTCACTGATTAACGGCATCAGTGCGTAATCGTTTGCGTAAATCCAGTGAGTGATGGCTTCGTACGCCGTTACAATCGTGATGCCGGAAACGATGCTCCAAAAAATGTTGTCGCGTACCTGGTCTCCCCACAAAAACCGCTTGTTGCGTTTTGCCAGCCATTTGCGGTCGTATTTGTATTGCGTTCCCTGGGCGCGTCGCATGTGCAGCCACCAGTGCAGGCCTCCAGCAATTAGCGTGAGGAAAAAGGCGTTTCGCAACCAGATTTGCGCGATCCACCCGACCTTGAACTGCGCCATCTCTTGCATCGGCGGCAGCCACCAGTTCCATGCGATAAACGCAAATCCTGCGTAAAAGTATCCCCAGGGGAACATCATCGTCCATAAAAGGTAGCGCAACGCGGCGATCAGTTTGGGCGGCCAGGCAAAAATAGCTGGGAGCTTGATGATGTGGTCCGGCTGGTAGTCACCACTGGTGTTATGCGGCTGGGCAGACATGGCTGAATCCTCGCTGACAGGCATTGATCACTGTGACCCTGATTCTTGCTGCTATTGGCGTAAAAATCTATTTCAAGTTTTTTGCCGAAGTGATCGGATTATTCTATACCTGATTGACGCGGTAAGCGGGGAATACTAAATCTAGAATGGCTCACTGTTGCTCAACATACCCGCGATGTTGTTGATGTGCTCAGCGGTTAATGGCTTATCAATGCAGTCCTTAACAACCGAATACTGACTGACCCGGTCCTGATCTTGCGAATCGAGCGATGTCGTTAACATAATGATCACTGCCCTGGCGAAGTTTCCACCCAACGCTTCATACGCGGCCTCGAGAAACTCAAAGCCGTTCATGCGTGGCATATTAATATCCAGAAAAATAACGTCGATTGCCGGGCACGCTTCGCTTTTTAAAAAAACCAGTGCTTCATCCGCGTAGTTGAAGGTAAAAACGTCGCCCACAACGCCCGAATGTTTCATGACGCGTTGGTACAGCATTTGGTCAACCGACTCGTCATCGATCAGCATCGCTACTTTTATGGGCAGTTCCTGCATTAGCATTCCCAATGGGGACAAACAGCGTTGTACCGTCATTCTATATCGAGTTCAAGCCGATGCCTCCAGCGCGATGCACCACAGTCCGGAGGAATAAGACGCCCGTGATTTATTTCGCCCATCTCTCTTAACGCGAGTGCAAACACACGATTGCTGAATTCGATACTCGTACATTTACTATCCGGCACAGGTGAATAATTCGCACTCAAAAACGACGGCTTGATGTATGCTGCAAAGTCCCCGCACCAAGCGTGAACCTCGACAATGGAGAATCGACGTGAGTGACGATTTAAAACAATACCTCATTGGCAAAGTCGAAGATGTTTTTAAAGGCCTTATTCTCGTCGCGTGGTACGCGACGCTTCTGTTTTCCGTTTCGATTGCGTACGAGAACCACGCTTCGACGACAATCGCTTCAGTCTATAAATCGGTGTTTGGTGATCTAAACGAAGAAGACAAGTTCTACTACGAACCGGAACCCCATTACGACGAAAACTTCGTCTCAGAAGGTGACGATCTCGCGGATGGCAGCGTCGCCGCCGAATCCGAATTGACGGAAGCCGCAGAGGATGACTTCGGGGAAGCGTACGACGATGATGAATACTACATCGAGTACGGGACCCGATCCCCGTTGGAATTTTTGTACACCGACTACGACGGTCAGGTGCCGTGGCGCACCATGTTAGTCATGGTCAGCAGCCTGTTGCCGGACTGGTCCGACCTTGGCGGGCACTCTGACAGCCGCCTGACAGATCAAGAATATGACCGACTGGACACTTTGTTAATTCTGCTCGACGCGCATTTGTTTTCTCTGGTCGAAAGTACCGACGTGGATATATCCAAGGTAACGATATCGACCAAAATCCTGCCGCTCGAGTTCACACCCGAAAGTGGCCACCGCACCATCGAGCTGCCGCTTTCCGTGCAAAGTTGGATCAAACTTGAACGCGGCCGCGCCAGCGGTATCGAGGCCAAGCGCCGACTGGCGGATACGTTCCTGATACTCATCATTCTTGGTGCGTTTGGCAGCCTGATTTTTCTTACCAACGACTACATCACCAATACAAACAATAATCGCACAAATATTGCGTCATATTTTTTTCGTCCGGTTTTTGGTATGGGACTGGCGATGGCCATGTTCGTTGTCGACGTCGTCGCACACGCTGCCCTCTCGAACAGCGGCATTGAGCAGATTCGCAACGAGACGATGTACCTGCTTGGGCTATCTTCAGGGCTGATTGCCGAGAAGGCCTATCAGGTTCTGCGCGACCGGGCAACGAAAGGGCTGGAAGGTGATAAACCCAAAGAAGCTACTGTGGAGAATCCGGAAAACGGCGAATACTCGGAAAATCCGGACGACCAGCCGCGACAATAGCCGCTGACGAGAATATAAAACTGTCGTCCCCGAATTAAACCGATTGTAAGACCAATAACATGATTGATGTAAACCGCGTTCGCAGCGAAACCCGTGGCTGCGAGAATGTCATCCATTTCAACAATGCCGGCGCCTCGTTAATGCCCGACGTAGTCTACGACGCACTTATTGAGCATCTCGATCTGGAGCGTAATATAGGCGGCTACGAGGCCAAGACCGCTGCAATTGAAAAGTACGAGCACTTTTATGATGCAACCGCGTCGATGCTTAACTGCAATCGCAGCGAGGTGGCGTTTATCGAAAACGCAACGCGCGCGTGGGACATGGCCTTCCACTCTATCGCGTTTAAAACAGGCGATAAAATTCTTACCGCGCGTTCGGAATACGTGAGCAACTACCTCGGCTTTTTGCGCGCACGCGAGCAATTCGGTGTCGAGATTTGCCCGGTACCCGACGACGAGCACGGTCAGCTCGATGTTAACGCGCTCGAGGATATGCTTGATGACAGCGTCAAGCTAATTGCTGTTACGCACATTCCCACGCAAGGCGGCCTGGTGAATCCGGCACATGAAATCGGGCAGATCGCTCGCAGGCGCGGGGTGTTGTTTTTACTCGACGCGTGCCAGTCCGCCGGTCAAATGCCGCTAGATGTCGAAGCCATTGGTTGCGATATGCTCTCTGGCACCGGCCGGAAATTTTTGCGTGGTCCGCGAGGCACCGGATTCCTGTACGTTCGTGAAAGCGCGCTCGACAGACTTACCCCGCCTTTTATCGATTTGCATGCCGCTCGCTGGATCGACCGTGACAATTACGAACTGGTACCGGATGCCAAACGTTTTGAAAACTGGGAACGCTTCTTCGCTGGGCAAATTGCGCTGGGCACTGCAGTTGACTACGCAATGGAAATTGGACTTGAAAACATCTGGAACCGCGTCGAAATGCTGGGCGCAATCCTGCGCGAAAAACTTGAAAGTATCGACGGTGTTCGCTGCTGTGATTTAGGAAAAGTTCGTTGCGGTATCGTGACTTTTTTAAAAAATGGCGAATCACCCGACGCGATTGCCAACCGGGTCGGCAAGGCCGGTATCAATATCAACGTATCAGACGCGGGCAGCGCGCGCATTGATATGGGCGAGAGGAATATCGCAGAGATGAATCGTTCCTCGGTGCATTATTACAACACCGAAGATGAAATCGATCGTTTTGTCGACGTACTTCAGAATTGACCACAAACGGCGCACCCAGAAAGTGCGTCGCGTGTTTGAACCGTTTATCGATCACACATCCAGAATCAAGTGAAAACCGGCGCTAACCCAAGGCCCCACGCGAGCACCGACACGACGATTAGTCCAACCCACATCACTAAACCAATCGTTAGGATTGCACTGGCGAATACAAATCCCTGCTCACTCGTTATGCCCATTACAATCGGCACACCTGTGTAAAGTAGATAAACCGAGTATCCGATCGCTAAAAGACCAACGAGCATCAAAAGCCAAAGTGTTGGATAGAACGCGACAAAGCCGACCAAAAACAGCGGCGTCGCGCTGTAAACTGCAAGCGCCAACGATTGTCGCCTACTCGGTTGACTGTCATATGTTTGCGCCATCCACTGAATTGTGTGACCCAGAATCAAGATCACGGCAATTTGTGCAAAATAGGACGACACAAAAATATTCAGGGCACTATCTGCAGTCAGGAACCGTGTGGGCCCATCCCCGATACTCCATCCGATCTTGACCGTCGCAAAATATCCCATTACCGCTGGAATCGCCGCCAATATAATTACGTGCGCGATCGCGTAGCTGCTGGCACTACTATTCTCTCGAATAGTGACCCAGGTAATTCCGGGTTTGAACATTATTCCGAACAAGTTCGATATCACGATAATGACCTCCAGCCTCGATATTTTTTCTGCGGTTTCCGCGTATGGATTGCAAAAATAGCACCGCAATCCAGAGGTTTCTTGATCTGGGTCAATCAAAGCGATCTAAGTTGCCGATTCCTCTGCAACAGCAGAAATTTGTGGATGTGGCGAGACGTGTCGCCGATGTCATTCCTGAGCGGGGAAGTTGAATCTCAACGTAACTTTCGTCGCACGCAAACTTCAGACATGTACGACGCGATCGTTATTTCCTTTTTTGCGAAAGGTACTGCTCGCGCCAGGCGGTCAGAACACCGCCCATTGCAATCAACACCATTCCCAGCAATGCCTGACCCTGCGGCCACTGATCGAACAAAACCTTGCTCCATACCGCGATGAAAACGAGATAAATAAAATCGAGTGGTGCAAGCAAACTGGCGTCAGCCGTCATATAGGCTCGGGTTAAACAAATGTTGCCGGTTAGGTTCATCACAGATGCGAGAAACGCGAATCCGACAACCAGAAGACTAAGTTCTGGCCAGCCAATGGCCACAAACGGCATCGAGAGCTGCGCCTCAACAGAAAGAGGATAAAGCGACAATATCGACGCACCAAGGATTCCACACACCAAAAACATCAACCCAACAACAAACGCCAATGCCAACGGACTTTCTCCGCGACACCCTTTGCGCAACGTAAGAACGTTGCACGCGAAAAAAAATCCGGCGAGGGTCGGCAAAATTTGCACACTGGAGAAACCGTCTTCCCAGGGTGCGATTACAATCGCCGCTCCCGTTGCACCAAGTGCAACCGCGCTGATTCGCCATATGCCAACTTTTTCTCCCAACAAAGGGATAGCCAGTAAGGTGACAAAAAGAGGATACGTATACAGTCCGGCCGCCATCTGTGAGAGCGATAAAAATGGCGCGCCGGAGAAAAAGAAAAACATGCAAACCGTGAGGAAAAATGAACGCAAAACGACAGCGCGCCACTTTATCGGCTTGAGTAAAAAGAAGCTCCCGCTCAACCCCGCGAGGAGAATAGCAAAACAAATGTTCCCTATTGAACGCAGTGTTTGAAATTGCCAGAACGATGTCTCAGCAGACATGAGCTTGACCAGCGAGTCCTGAAAGGCCAGTACAAATACACCGAGCATTAGCAGGCCAATCGCCATGACGGGGCGATCTTCGCCGGTATGGTGAAACACGCTAAAACGCATCTGAATCAATCCAGCGATGCTGCAGGAAGGGGGCTTCTGCCAAGAATCATATCCGCGCCTTTCTCCGCAATCATCAGTGTTGCTGCATTGGTATTTCCGGATGTCATTGTTGGCATAATCGACGCATCAACCACGCGCAAATTTTCGATACCGTGGACGCGTAACTGCGAATCAACTACCGAATCCGTTTCACTTTTTGGTCCCATTCGACAACTACCCATCGGGTGATATGTGGTTCCGCATGTCTGCTTGATGTAATCGAGCCACTCGTCGTCAGTTTCTACCTGATCGCCGGGATTGTCCTCGTAATCGAAGAATTGAGCGAACGGGTTCGTGCGAAGAAGTTTTCGCGCCAGTCGACACGCCGCCAGCAAAATTTTACGGTCATACTCATCGTCAAGATAGTTTGGCTGTATCAGTGGAGCGTCATGGATACTGCGTGATGCGATACGCACATAGCCTTTACTGCGCGGCACGTGTTGCCACGGCGCGCACGTCACGCCGGGGTATTTGTTGAGTTGCATGTCGCGGCTGGCGTCGTAGCTCGCAGGACCAAACGAAATCTGGATATCGTTGTCAGCAAGTGATGGATCAGATCTGGTTGAGATGTAAACCATCGACGGCTGCATCGACAACAACCCTTTTCGCGTCAGCAAGTAGTAGGCGATTTCTCCGAGTAGCGACAAGCCGCGCGACCTTTCATTTAACGAGCGTACATTTTTTACTCGCGCGCTAACAGGTGAATAACAATGATCGCGCAGATTTTCTCCGACCCCAGGTAAATCGTGAACAACCGAGATCCCGAATTGATTTAAAAAGTGTGCGGACCCGATTCCAGATAACTGCAATAACTGGGGTGAATTAAAAACGCCGCCACACAGAATAACTTCACGACGGGCGTTAATCGAAAACCTTTCTCGGTCTTTTAAATAAGAAACACCCGTCGCTTTACGATCTCGAAAGTCAATCGTTTCAACGAGTGCATTTGTCTCGACACGTAAGTTCTTGCGTCGCATCGCGGGCCGCAGAAACGCCTTGGCGGGGCTGGCCCGGACACCTCGGCAAATACTCCGCTGGGCGTAAGCGACACCATTTTGATCCTGGCCGTTGTAGTCTGAATTATTGTGAATGCCCAAAGCGTTTGCCGACTTGATAAACGCACTCAGTAAAGGATGACGCCATTCCGGATTAGTGACATCAAACTCGCCGTGTTGACCCCGAAAATCTGGATCACAAGCACCGTGAAAATTCTCAAAGCGCTTGAAATACGGAAGTACATCTGCATAGCCCCACCCGTTATTTCCTCGGCGCGCCCACTCATCGAAATCACTCCGTTGCCCACGATTAAAAATGTGTCCGTTTATGGATCCCGACCCTCCCAGCACTTTGCCTCGGGGCTGAGAAACCCTGCGACCGCTTGTCCACGCGCCCGGTTCGCAGGTGTATAGCCAATTGATTTTTTGATCACGAATAGTTTTTACAAAACCCGCTGGTATATGGATGAACGGGTTATTGTCTTTCGGGCCAGCTTCCAGAACGCACACGGTGTTGTCCGACTGCATCGCGATTCGATTGGCGAGCAAGCAGCCAGCGCTGCCCGCACCAATAATGATGTAATCGAACGATTCAGACATTTATTTATTTTGATGAGTTTCACTCGCACGAGCGAAACTCGAAGGGTTCAAATCTTGATCCCAATATTCTTTGTCTGCACGTAATTCAGCAACGCATCGCGTCCCTTCTCGCGACCATAGCCTGATTTTTTATATCCGCCGAACGGTACTTGCGCCCCGCCTATAAACCATTCGTTAACAAAGATCTGTCCCGCTTGAATCGACTGCGCGGTTCGCATCGCACGTGAAAGATCCTTGGTAAAAACGCCGCCAACCAATCCATACTGGCTGTCGTTGGCAATCGCTAGAGCTTCTGCGTCGGTCTTGAACGGAATCGCTGCCAACACCGGACCAAAGACTTCGGTGTGCGCGATGTCCATTTCCGGGGTCACGTTTGCGAATAAGGTTGGTTTGTAAAACGCACCGCTGTTGTCAGGGGCGCTACCTCCAGTCACCAATTGAGCTCCCTCCGCGACGGCTTTTTCGACTATGCTGGCAGCACGATCACGCTGACCGAGTGATGTCATCGCACCCATATCGGCGTCTTCAATACCAGGCGCTATTTTCATTTGCTCCGCCTTGGCGCGTACCGCGTCGATCACATCATCATAAATTTTTTCGTGAACCAAAACCCGCGACATCGCCGAGCAGATTTGTCCGGCATGAAAAAACAATGCCCAGCGCACATTCTCAATCAGGTTTTCGATGTCTGCATCGTCATAAACAACGGCTGCCGATTTCCCACCCAACTCAAGAACACACGGCACAACGTTTTTCGCAGCCGCAGTTGCGACACTAATGCCGGTAGCGACAGAGCCGGTAAACACTTGCAGATTAGCGTCGGGATGAGCCGCGAGAGCCGCACCGGCCTCATGTCCGTACCCGCACATTAGATTCACAGCACCTGGTGGAAATCCGGCGGCTTCGGCGGCACGTGCAATGTAGATTATTGTCAGTGGCGTCAACTCGGGTGTTTTGATCACATTGGCATTGCCAGCAACCAGGGCCGGCGCCAAACCGCGCGCGAGTGTATCAATGGGGAAGTTCCACGGAATAATATGGACCACCGTACCCATTGGCTCGTAGGTGGTGAAGTCGTAGTAGTCGTCACCTAACGGAATTGATTTGCCTTCGAGCGTGTCTGCCTGATTGCCAAAGTATTCCAGGAAGCGTGCAGCACCATCGACTTCGATTTTCGATTCAAACAACGGTTTGCCGGATTCGAGTGTCAAGACCTCGGCAATTTCATCCTTACGCGCAAGGATCCAGTCACCCATCGCGCGCACCATACGACCGCGCTCAACCGGTGTGATCGCAGTGAGCGCTCGACTTTCAACACACGCTCGCGCCGCACGCATCGCCTTCTCGACGTCAGCGGCATCGGCCAACGCGACATCGGCCAGATGTTCTCCGGTTGACGGGTTATCAACTGCAAGCCGACCACCCGCGCCATCGACCCATTCGCCGTTGATATAACTTTGCCAGTAGCCTTGAATTGCCATTTTCTGTCTCTCGTTTATGAAATGTAAAAAAGCCTGCCGATTGTGGATGTGCACGCGCAAATTGCAATAGGAAGCGATGAGTTTTTATACTACTTGTTATGACGATCAAAATGACACTCGACCAGGCGCACGATCTGGCTGTCCGGGCACTGCAAAGTTGCAGCTGCGATGAAGAAAATGCACACGCAGTGGCGGACACCATGATTGCGGCCGAACGCGATATCTGTAAATCGCACGGTTTGTTCAGGCTGCCCGGCTACCTCGCTTCACTTAAAAGCGGCAAGGTCAATGGTAGCGCTCGACCAACAATAGAGCGAATCGCACCTGCTGTAGTGCGTGCCGATGGGCACAACGGCTTTGCGCCCTTGACACTGGAACAGGCTCGCGGCCCGTTGACCGAATGCGCGCGCGACAACGGCATCGCCGCACTATCGATCGTGCGTTCGCATCATTTTGCTGCTTTATGGATTGAAGTCTGCGCGCTGGCTGAAATGGGTTTATGCGCATTTGCCTTCACCGCGTACAAACCGTCGATGGCACCCGCTGGCGGCAACAAGCCATTTTTTGGCACCAACCCGATGGCGTTCGCGTGGCCGCGAAAAGATAAACCGCCGATGGCATTTGATCAGGCGGCGTCGGCGACCGCGCGCGGCGATATTATGATTGCCGCCCGCGAAGGGCGCGAGGTGGAGCCGGGATTTGGGATTGACGCAGACGGCAATCCGACTACCGATCCCAACGAAATTCTCAAGGGTGCACAACTACCGTTCGGCGGTTACAAAGGCTCGGCGATTGCATTAATGATTGAGCTGCTGATCGGCCCGTTGATAGGTGAACGAACCAGCCCTGAATCTGGCAGGCTCGACGTTGAAGACGGCGGACCACCACAAGGCGGCGAACTGATGCTCGCAATTGACCCAACGCGATTTGGTAACGCCGATGGGTGGGAAGCACAAACCGAAGCCTTGTTCGGCGAGTTATTGGAACAGGAGGGCGTGCGCTTGCCCGCCGACCGACGCTATCAAAACCGCGAAATTACCGCGCGCGACGGAATCGAAATCGTCGATTCGCTGTACGAAAAGATCCTTAAAGACACAGGGTTGCCTCGCGAGTTTGGAAATTAGCGTCTAGTCCTGCTTGATAATTATTGGCGGCGTAAACGCTTTAACCGGAGGTAACTCGCCTTCGAATTTTGTAATCTGCACCATGCAGGTGTGCGCAATCGGCCCTTGCGCCAAGCGCGAGGTTCCTTTATCCGGCGTCAACACATTCGGATTTCCGTGCGCACACATTGATTGCGAAATGCCTGGCTCGACCGGATCGAACCACGCACCGGTGCCCATTTGCGCCACACCCGGCATGACGTCGTCATCAATCACGACAGCGGCGAGGCATCTTCCGCGCGCGTTATGAACCGTCACTATGTCGTGAGATTTTAAATCGCGCTGTTTTGCCTCAGCTGTACAGAGCATCACGGGCTCGCGACCGTTAATCTTAGCTGCGCGGCTGTGCGAGCCGTGATCGAGCTGCGAATGCAGTTTTGTTGACGGCTGGTTAGAAATTAAATGCAGGGGATACTCCGCGCTCGCATTTCCCAGCCACTCGAGAGGTTCCAACCAACAAGCGTGGCCGGGGCAATCCTCGTAGTCAAAATCTGCGACTGTTTGCGAAAACAATTCAATTTTCCCTGAGGGTGTTCGCAAGGGGTTCGCGTTTGGATTTTCGCGAAACGCTTCTAGCATGACGACAGGGTTTTTCGGCGGTGGCAGCACAAACCATTGCTGGCGCTTTAAGTCTGCATAGCTCGACGGTATGTCGAGATTTTGCGCATCCGCATTTTCTCGGGTTTTGGCGTAAATCCAATCGAGCCACTGCGCCTCATCGCGGCCCTCAGTAAATTTGTCCTCTACTCCCATCGCGCGCGCGATGCCGGAAAATATCGCGTAGTCGTCGCGCGCGTCACCTGGCGGCTCGACAATCTTTTCCATCGCGAGCACGTAGGGATCGCGCGGTGAAAATGAAATGTCGTTGCGTTCTATCGTTGTCGTACACGGCAGCACGATATCCGCATGCTTGGCGAGCGAGTTCCAGCTCCATTCATTCACGATTATCGTTTCGGGTTTATGCCACGCGCGCAGCATGCGATTGAGATCTTGATGGTGGTGGAAGGGATTGCCGCCAGCCCAATATACGAGACGCACATCCGGGTAGCGGCGCGTTTTTCCGTTATAGTCGAATTCTTTACCGGGGTGCAGCAACATATCGCTGATTCGTGCGACAGGTATAAAGCATTCTGTTCCGCGTTCACCTTGTGGCAGTGACGCGCCCGGAATTTTCGTACCATGGTCGCCGATACTGTTAGTCGCACTGTAACCAAAGCCGATACCTCCCCCGGGCAAGCCGATCTGCCCGAGCATCGCTGCCAGCGTAATCGCGGCCCAGAATGGTTGCTCACCGTGGTCTTGTCGCGTGAGCGACCAGCTCGCGGAAATCATCGTTCGCGTGCCAGCCATGCGGCGCGCGAGTTGGTGAATTAGATCTGCCGGGATCGCACAAATCTGCGCCGCCCAATCGGCGTCCTTGACCACCCCATCTTTTTCGCCATTGATATAGCGCAGGAACTCATCGAATCCGACGGTGTATTGATCAAGAAAAGTTTGATCGTGGAGATTTTCCGAATACAACGTGTGGGCAAGCGCAAGCATCAACGCGGTGTCTGTATTCGGTCGAACTGCAATCCACTCTGCGTCAACGTCGCTTACGACGTCACTGCGCAATGGGCTGATGTTGACAATCTTCAAGCCGGCCTGGTGCGCGCGATGCAGGTTTTCGAGCTGCGTGTGACGCCCAATCCCACCAGCGTTTATTTGGCCGTTTTTGAGTGGAACGCCGCCAAACGCAACCATCAATTCGCAGTGCTTGGCAATCGAAGGCCAGCTGGTAGCAGAAGCAAGATAGGCAAAAAAGTTGCCCAGCACATGCGGTACGGCAACTTCAGCTGCGGCGTAACTGTACGTGGTAACCGAACGCGTAAAGCCACCGATACAATTCAAAAATCGCTTTAACTGACTTTGTGCATGATGAAATCGGCCCGCGCTGGCCCAACCGTAAGAACCGGCATAAATCGACTCATTACCATAGGTACTGCGAACACGGTTAAGCTCATCGGCAACCAGTTTTTCTGCAACATCCCATGTGACTTGCACGAAAGGCTCAGCGCCCCGCTTGTGCGTGTCGCAGCCTGCGCCATTTTCCAGCCAGCTTTTGCGCACCATGGGTGCAGTAATCCGTGTAGGCCCATCGAGCACATCGACTATGCCATGACCTATTGGCGAAGGATCAGCGTCTTCTTCAAAAGGATGCAAGGCCACAACCTTGCCATCGAGTGTCTCAACCCGATACGCACCCCAGTGATTAGCAGTAAGCGGAAGGTCGAGGTTGTCAGCCACCGCTAGAAGTCACCTGTCGCACCTCATCCGCTATGCGCACTCATCCTTGAACGGGATGAGTGTTTCACCACTCGGAGCAGGAAACGGTTGCTTAAATGTAAACGCAGAGTAAGTCGGCCCATTTTGACGTAAAAGTTCAAGGCGGATCTTCGCTTCGTCAATTGAGGGGCGTCTACCTTCTTCGATCCACCAGAGCACTATATAAAAATCAATTTTTTCGAACCACTCTTTGCGGCGGCGCATGATTTGCTTGTGCGCATCATTGCGGTAGACGAAATTCACCAGTGATTTTATGTCCGCCCACACAGACATATTGATCGCGATGTTAGGATCATCAAACGCCTGCACATCCATGGCGTCATTTCCCTCGCCGGTGAACCGCCATATATAACCGGGTTGCCGCTCAGCAACTGCGTTCACGTGATCGAGACTGTTCATAAAATCCGCATTTACCGGGTGTTCCTGCGGGAGGCGAAATTTGGCTATGTTTAACTGTGCTAATTCGTAGATCATAAATTGTTCCTAACGTCCAAGCGGACTTGGGAAAAAATCGTGAAACCTACAATACCGCAATTTCGATTCGTAAAACACAGCGAGTTAGCCATCGGATCGCGGCACACCTCAGCTGCGATTATCCTGTCAATCACTGGCCCCGATTGGTCCAACAGCAGCCGGCGCGATCCGCTAATAGTTAACGGGTTTGGCTATGTCTTATCGGAAGATTCACTCGTGTTTTCTATCTCACTATTCGAGGTTTTTTGCGTCGCGCTTTTTCTGGCTGTTGTTTTTTTCGATGTTGTTTTTTTCTTAGTCGCTGTTTTTTTGGCTGTTGCTTTCTTTTTGGAAACTTTCTTTGCGCTTACTTTTTTTGCAGAAACCTTTTTTGCAGGTGTTTTTTTTGCACTGGCTTTCTTGCTCGTCGCTTTTTTCTTTGCTGTGGATTTTTTCGATGCTAATTTTTTTGCCGGTGTCTTTTTAGTCGATGTCTTTTTAGTCGATGCCTTTTTCGCTGTTGATTTCTTCGCGGCAACTTTCTTGCTCGATGTTTTTTTCCTAGTTTTACTTGTTTTCGTCGCTATGTCTACTGAACCTGCAGGCTCTTTCGTTTCGACTTCGACTCCACCTTGTTGTGGATTGGAATCTTCCACAAGGTCTGAACTGCGACGACGAGGGGGGGCCCGGCGACGATCGGGGGCTTTAAGAATTTGATAGAAAGCATCGCACATCGCCTTACTCAATTTTTTTCCGTCAATCGTCTTTGACTGCAGCCACTGAGTCAGGTCATTTTTTTCAGGCAAGGCCGAACGATCCTGACCCATATAAAGCTCGCGAATGGCATCACCCAGAAGTGCGATCAACGGAGTTGAGTATGTGTTCGCTGCTTGATTCGCAGGGTCGAATGTTATTTTGTCAACATTAAACTCAAGCAGCTGCTTATCCATCCACTCCTCGATACTACTGGGCTCGAGAACGTATTCGTTGACCAGCAGACGGCTATCACCGTCTAGCGCGCCACGCGGAATCGCGAGGAAACCCGCCCATTGAAGATAGCGTGCAATGGTTTTTACATGATCGAAACTCATTTCGGACTGCTCAGACAGGCGTCGAATCGTAACCGGATCGTCGAACCAGGTTCGATAGTGGTTTCGACATGCCCCCATAAGACTGTTGATGTCGGCGAGAAGTCTCGAGAAATACACGCCTTCGAGTAGGCGAAAAAACGGAAAATGCAGCCTGTAGGTATTGCGCTCGACGTCATGTACAACAAACCCGTTGGCGACGAGTTGATCAATCAGGGAAAGGTGCTTGCCGTAGTCACGCCTGAATATCACGGCGTCCCAAACGAGAGTGTCGTCCTCAGCACGAATCACCAAATCGTGAAAAATCTCAGTTGTTAATCGAT
Source organism: Pseudomonadota bacterium (assembly GCA_039029275.1). Taxonomy (GTDB): domain Bacteria; phylum Pseudomonadota; class Gammaproteobacteria; order JBCCGL01; family JBCCGL01; genus JBCCGL01. Next base: position 163,097 of record JBCCGL010000005.1, read on the forward strand.
CGAATTGGAACTTGTCATGTGGATCAAAATTCGACGCCATTGGCATTTCCCTAAATCATTTTTGCGTTGAGACAGTTTAATGGGCCACTCAAGGAATTTTAAGCGGACTGTGTGCCCCGTCGTGTGATTTTTTCAGACATTAGACACACTTACGTCAAATAGTCGAGCGGTAACTGCGTCGTATTCTTTAATTCTTCCATCGCGAAATGGGAACTCACTTCAAAGATATCAACCTTTGAAATCAGGGTTTTGTAAACTCGGTCAAATGCTTCCACATTGGGCACCACAGCCTTGAGTATGTAGTCCACATCGCCACTCATGCGATAAAACTCGACGATTTCCGGGATATCGGCAACAGCCGACGAAAACGCTTCAAGCCATTCATTCGAGTGCTGGTTGGTTCGAACATTGATGAACACCGTGACCGCCACATTGAGCTTCGCCGGATTTAACAAAGCGACTTTCTGCTTGATGATACCGCTCTCTTGCAGTTTCCGAATTCTTCGCCAACAAGGATTCTTGCTCAGTCCAACGCGCTCGGCAATTTCAAGCAATGGCAGTTCTGCGTTTCGCTGCAAAAGTTCTAGTATTTGCTTGTCGTAACGATCCATAGTAATTATGTTCTATTTATTGACAACTATGGGGGATGATATCTCAAATTAGTGCCATAATTCAGGAATTTTGGGAACTATTATCACGCTTCGATTGCTAGTATTCCTCTGCAAACAAATCCTGAGGATCGAACAGAATGTTAAAACACTTCACTCAACACCCTGCCAGCGTCGGCGAATCCTATGGCGAGCACTTTCTTACGGCATCCACCTTCGCGGTAAAACTCCTGATCGGCGCAGTTGTGTGTTCAATACACGCAGTGCTGCCCTTTATGTTTGAGAAAACGGGCAGCCGGATAATCCAATCGCTACACGACAGGATGATCATCAATCGCGCCCGCTCCTCAAACACCAACACCCAGCAGTCTGCACGTTCGGCATAAAACAGGGCCTCGCCAATAGAAGAATCCCTCACGTGCATGGGGTAAGCGCCAGGGATATCACGTGAAATCAGCGAGTTAAAAACAGCTGAGGTAAGAACGCGTCAGGCACCCGAGGATAGACGGAGTGTTTTCGTCGACGACCTGCGCGCGTCTGACGTTCGGTACCTAATTACGGACAAGGTTCATAGAACGTCAGGTGTAATTCTCTTAAATTCCTCTCAACAGAGGATGTGGACAAATCGTCACCCCCTTTGTTGATTTTTAAACAATACAACCAATACAACTAATTGTGCTGCCATTTTCATTTTGGCAGCAGGGGAGTTTCGGGCAAAGTTTTCACACCAATCATAGTTGCTGATAAAAGATCGCATAGCGAGTCAAGACTGATTCATCAATTTTTCTGGATATTTGATTTATTTAGTCTAGGCTTTTTTGTGCGTATCAATGAAAAGGCAACCCTGTCGAAAGACAGAGGGCGCAAAGCCACGGGCCTAAAGCGAATTTTTCGCTACGGCAGCCGGGCTGCCAGATGCTGCTTGGTAGTGATAGTGAGCCGTTAGTGCCGAAATCGCGAACGTGCCATCTGGTTGTAATTAATCGAGTAATAACCAGTTATCAGTACCAGGAGACAATAATGAGACCCGTACCTTCCACGCTTTCTGGATCGCGAGTTCACCGCGGTTTGGTTGCATCAGCATTTTGTGTTTGCGGCGTTTTCCTCGCAACGGCTCACGCCGAACCAGATGGACTAGTCGACGTAGAAGCAAGCGTTCATGTCGACGAGGTCCACCATGAAGTCGGCGACGAATTTTTGATTTATCTTCGTGCAAACAACCTGGACGAAGACGACCGTGCCAGTAACCTGGTGATTGTTAGCGAAATTCCAGACAATCTGGAAATTCTTGATTACGGTGAATGCGAAGGCGACCAAGTTGTATGGTGCACCGATGACAGCGTTCGACCGAGCACCAGTGAAAGATACCAGGTGTTAGTTCGTGCAGTAAGCCCAGGAAGCCTGACTCTATCTGCTTCGGCAACCGCCGACGAACCTGACCCCGATCCTAACAACGACGTCGCAGTTCGGGGACTGGACATAGGCCGCTCCACGTTGACCAACTTGACCTGCAAAATCACTCTTTTGATCGGGTTCGAACTTGCGGATTGTGTTCCAGTGGGAACTGTTACAGCAACCGGACCCAGCACTACGTCCAATGGCGACACAACTTTTCCTGGGACTACCCAAAGGTTTGCACCTGGTTTCGCATTACCAGTTAGTGCTAGCGGAGGTTTATCGAGCAGCTCCTCGGTTAACTCGGCATGGAACACCTGGGTCGAACCGTACTATCAGGACTGGCTAGACCCAGCAGAAAAAACAAGGATGTATGTGTACAGCAACAACCTCAAATACAATTTGTTATTCCATAGTCATGGTCAAGCTCCGAACAACGTCAATGACCTTAGAGATCCAGACTACGAAAACTATGATTGGTCAACTATTGACGCATATATGAATTCATCACCGGTACAACAAGGCAAGGCTGAGGTTTTGTTAAGGTTGATCTGGGAAAGAGGCGGAACACCCGATTTCATCGAGGATTACGCTGACTTAGACACCGATGATGAGCGTAAGCCTGATATCTCTGATTCGACAGTGCAAGCAGCCTTTAAGAACATACATACCGCGATCGCTGCGCGTTACAACAATAACCCTGACCTCTATGGCATGATTTTCCCAGAGTTCGGAGCGAATGCTGGCAGCGCCAAGAACAAAGCGATCAAAGAGGGCATCGCGAGTATTGTCGATCATGCAACCGATGTGTACAGCAATCTGATGGTCATTGTGTATCAAAACAGCGGTTCGGATGCGTGGGGCAATATGAAAGACAATGAGCTTGTTCATACTGGCTACGCCGATGCTCGCTTTTTCCGCAGCTGCGGCGGATCGAATTCCAGCATCTTCAGCGGTAAATACGATTGCACGGATTCTGACGATTCCATATACAGACGAGCCCAGATCTCGAATGCCTCGGACCCCAATACACCTCCGAGTGGGAAACGAAGAATCGTTATGGTATCCGGCGAACCCAATGGCTATGTTTTGTTTACGAACTCCAATACCAGCAACCCGTATGGCGAGAGTCTGCACAGAGATGACACAAATGCAGACCAAATGCTGAATACCTACTTGTGGTACCACTCAGGACAACCTCGAGCTGAGGGTTCTGACAGAAATTCGGGGTTAGGCGATGGTCAAGCCGATAATCCAGGAATTATTCCCGCGCATATCATTGTGCTGCCGAATAAAGTCAGTGCTGAAACGATTAATGGCCGTCCAACGTATCTAGATGAGCTCACGCCGTCGCAGGTTAATAACGTGATGAGGCGCTTTGGAGCGCAAGGAACGAAAGCAGTCCCCGCGCTACCACATAATTGGTTATCTGAAGCAAGTTAACCTACGTCAACATTTTTATGTAACCCAAGCCCGACTGATTGTTTCAGTCGGGCTTTTTTGCGTAGAAACAAAATAATGGTGACGATGGCTAGAACTAATACTCGAGACTTTATAAGCGTTGTATTTGTTAAGACTGCTAAATCCAGAAAATCAAATCGCATTTCGCAACCCAAGCCTTGAAGGAGATGGCTGTAGATATATCTGCCGAGCGATGTATTCATCTGGATTCACTCGAAAGTAATGATGCAATAAAGTCATCGGTACAATAAGCGGGATTTCAAAACGTCTGTATCGCGCAATAGAATCAAGGATCTCGCGTTTGTCATCCGACCCAATTCTTTTTTTCAAGTACCCCACCAGATGCTGCAAGGTATTAACGTGTGATTTTCGCGTTGCGCGCTGTTTTAATACCTGCATCAATTCAGAAAAATAATCACCCGCGATACTGTCGAGGTCGCCTGCTTTCAGGTTCGACAACATTTGCCCAAGACGTTTGTATCCAGAAACCGAATGCGACATGACCAGGTACTTATGTCGAGTGTGAAACTCGATCAAGGCTGAGGGTGACATTCCATCAACGACAAGGGACTGCCAACGATGCCGAACGTACACGCGGTTGACAAAATTTTCCCGCAGTATCGGATCCTTTAATCGACCCTCTTCCTCTGTTGGCAAGGTTGGATATCGCTTCATCACTTCATCGGCGAATACCCCCACCGCCTTTTTGCTCGCGGCGCCAGTTTTGTGCGGATAAACCTTGACTCGTTCCATACCGCAACTCGGCGAATCTTTTTTAAAGATGTAGCCGCATAGCCCAGACATTGAATCGGCAGCGTTGCGCGACCACCTGCGAAGATCATCTGTTACGTCAATCGATGCGTCCTTCACACCAACAACGCGAAACGCATTCGGTTTGCCCACAAGCCGCAATGTTGGCCGAGGCACACCGAGTCCGATCCCTACTTCGGGGCACCAGCTCTTAAAATCAAAGTATTGACCGAGTGAGTCAACGATAAACGCATCTCGCTTGTGCTCGCCGTTAAAACGAACGGCTTGCCCGTGCAAACATGCGCTGATACCCACCAGTGGCCTGGAAGATTGACTGTTGTTTTCCATCGGCACTTCTTCTTTTACGGACGAAACTTACGCCTGAGGGACTTGTACGAGCAGGACGTTGACTTAGATCGGTGGATTTATGCAATAAAAAAAGCGACGACATGATTGCCGTCGCTTTTAGGGGTCGAACTGCTAAGTGGATTTTATTGCAGAACCTTTGTCCAGACTTTATCGATCAACGATTGCGCTTTTGGCGAACACGTCGGTGCGAATACCACGTTCAGATCTGATGGCGGGTTGACTTCTGGAGCAGATTTCAACTCCTCTGAATAGAATTGAGCGGTTCCTTTAACTGCGTCACCATAACCCTGACTCTCGGTGAGGATAGCCATATTTTCAGGGTCCATCATGAAGTTCATGAACTTGCGTGCGTTTTCAACGTTTTTAGCGCTGCTGGGCACAACCAGACTATCGAACCAACCCACGACACCCTCTTTTGGATAGGCGTAGTTAATCGGCGCACCAGCCAGTCTTCCTACACGAGTAAACCCATTCCAATGGTTAGTCATCAACGCCTCACCACTCGCCATTAGATCGCTCATGGTTTCATTGTTGTAGGCCACCACATACTCTTTTTGCGCTACCAGCATGTCCTGAATTTTCTTCATTTCCTTGGGATCTTCAGAACACATGGGTATACCCAAATAGATATTGGCGAGGCTCACGACTTCATCCGGCGTTGGAAAAACGCTTAAGCGCCCGCGAAGTTCTTCGCTGGGTTCAAAAAATTCCTTCAGCGATTCGCCTTTTCCTGAATAGTCATTATGGTACGCAAACGACGTTGTGCCCCATTGCCAGGGAGCAGTGTACTCATGTTCCGGATCCCATGCGGGTTTTTTCCAGTTTTCCTCATAGTTTCCGTAGTTAGGGAGTTCGTGGACCGCTACTTTTTGGATTAGACCTTCATCAATCATAATCGGAACAAAATTCTGGCTAGGGACCACAAGGTCGTAGCCTGTTGCGCCGGCCTGCAATTTCGCCAACAAAGTTTCGTTCGAATCATAGGTATCAACCGAAACTTTGATGCCGGTTTCTTTTTCGAACTTTTCAACGAGTTCAGGCGGAGTATATTCCGTCCAGTTGTAGATAAATAATTCGCCCGATGCCTGCGCAAGCCCTGAAAACAGAACTGCAGCACTGGCCGCGAAAGTGGTTAAACAACGTTTCATCGTGGATACCTCCTATAGGTAAGAGTGGGTTTCGGTTGTGGAGCAACCTTATCAATGCACCGCATTGGTTTGAGCTTTTTTAGAAAACACCCAGTACGCCGTTACAATGGCGACCGAGAAAAACAAGAGCAACGTACATACAGCGTTGATTTCCGGGGTCAGACCCCGACGAATCATCGAATAAATATAAACCGGCAGTGTTGTTGTACCAGCGCCGCCAACCATCAATGTGATAATAAAATCGTCGAGAGAAATAACAAATGACAACATTGCACCTGCGACAATGCCGGGCATCAAAAGAGGCACAGTAACGAAACGAAACGTCTCCCATTCAGACGCATAGAGATCGCGCGCCGCCTGCTCGAGCGACGTATCCATTCCTTCAAGACGAGCGCGAATTGGCATAAATGCAAACGGAATACAAAATGTGGTGTGAGCGATGATGACATTCCACAGCCCCCAACTCAGCCCAATCGAGGAAAAGAAAATCAAGACCGCGACCGCAGTGACAATTTCCGGCACCATCAGCGGAAGCGTTATTAATCCGAGCGAAATTGTTTTGCCGGTAAAGTTACCTCCGCGCGCAAGCACCAGCGCACCGATTGTGGCGATCGCAGTCGCAACGCCGGTCGCGACCGTTGCAACTATGAGCGAATTCCATACGGCGCTTTGAATATCATCGTTCTGAAAGGCCTTGATGTACCAGTCAAAACTGAACCCCGTCCAATTCATCACCAGGCGGTTGGCGTTAAATGAGTAAAAAATCAACACAAAAATCGGAATGTAGAGGAACAAAAAAAAGACCCAGGCCCACGCACCAAGCCCCCGGTAGTGGCCAACAGGCAGAACCTTTTTTCGATTTGATGATGAGGTGGACATTGCGGCTTCGCTCATACCCTAATGCCCCCCTTCGATAGCAGCGCGTTTTTTTGCGGACTTCGCGTAGAAGATCAAACTGATAACGACAGCCGCCAATAGCAGCATCGACAACGCTGATCCGAATGGCCAGTTTCTTGCGGACGCAAACTGAAACTGCACCAGACTGCCGAGCATTAATTTTTTACCGCCGCCGAGCAGGTTGGGCGCAATGAATGCACCAATCGACGGGATAAACACCAAAATGCACCCAGCGATAATCCCGGGCTTGCACAACGGCAGCACAACTTTTGTCATCACCTGCCAGCGATTGGCATAAAGGTCACTGGCTGCCTCGAGCAATCTGAAATCTAGTTTTTCAAGACTCGCATAAATCGGCAAAACCATCAGAGGTAAATAGCTGTAGGTCAAGCCGATGGCGATGGCACCGTCGGTGTACATCATGCGCAAGGAGTCTTCGATAATGCCGGTCGCCAATAGTGGTGTTTCGATAACCCCGCCGCGCCCCAGAATGATGATCCATGCAAAGGTGCGTATCAGCAGGTTGGTCCAGAACGGTATCGTAATAAGATAAATGTAAATATTGCGTTTGTGCTCAGGCTGCAGCGTGATGTAGTAAGCGACTGGAAAGCCAAATATCAAACACAGGATTGTTGCGCCAATGGACAACTGAAACGAGCGAAGAATGATATTCACATAACCCGGATTGAATACAAGCTGATCTTCGAGATCGTACTCAAAGAAGATCTTTATATAGGCATCAAACGATGGAACAGGCTTAACACCGCCATACGGATTCGGTTCCAGAAATGAAAAAACCGCCATGATCGCGACTGGCACAAGCATAAAAACGCCAATCACAAAATACGTTGGCGCTAAACCCAGCCATCGTTTCCCCGCGGCGCTCTTTGGTAACCAGTTACTCATTGCGCCAGTACGCGTAGCGCGCGAGACGAAAACTGCACGCTAAGCTCGTCGCCAACCGAAAATGGCAGTTGCCCGTCTTCCTTCGGTCGCGCCTGTGCCATCACCTCAACGCCATCGCCCAATTCGACTGTGTAAGCCGCCTGATTGCCGAGATACACAATACTGGCGACGGTGCCTGCGCGCGCGTCTGCGTCGCCTGGCTCTGACAAATTGATTTTCTCAGGGCGCAAAAATAATGAAACGCTGTCGCCAACCTTGTGATCGCCAGAATTGGCCGCTTCAAAAATACTCTCGGAGCCGACCTTGCACGTAACAGAATCATCCGTGGCCGAGATTATTTCGCCTTCGAGAAAATTGGTATCGCCAATAAAATCGGCGACAAATCGGTTGACGGGGTGCTCATAGATATCTGTGGGTGCGCCGATCTGCTGCACCTCGCCGTCGGACATCACCGCAATTCTGTCACTCATTGCCAGCGCTTCTTCTTGATCGTGGGTGACAAAAACGAAGGTGATGCCAGTCTCTTTCTGTAATTGTTTGAGCTCCTCACGCATCGCCTGTCGAAGCTTTAAATCGAGCGCTGATAAGGGCTCATCGAGTAACAAGACTTTCGGGCTTGGCGCAAGCGCCCGCGCCAATGCCACGCGTTGCTGCTGCCCGCCTGAGAGCTGGTTCGGGCGTCGATCCGCAAGGTGCTGCATTTTGACCAGCGATAGCATCCGATCAACCGTTTCGTCGATTTCATTTGCGGGTTGTTTAAGACGTTCCAAACCAAACGCGACGTTCTTGGCGACCGTCATGTGCGGAAACAAGGCATAATGCTGAAACACCGTATTAACAGGTCGGCGATTAGGTTCGAGGTTCTCGATTTCATCGTCGAACAACATGATTTCGCCACCGGATACCTGCTCGAACCCGGCGATCAATCGCAGTAGTGTGGTTTTGCCGCAGCCCGATGGGCCAAGTAGGGTAAAGAATTCGTTGTCGTTGATTTGCAGCGACACGTTGTCCAAGGCCTTAACGGGCTGATTGGAGTCTGGGTTGTATACCTTTGTGACGCCTCGAACATCAATAGCAGCGGTCATCGATCCCCCTCGTTATCACTGTTACCCACCGCTAAGTGCTTGAAAGAAGAAAAAAGCGGTTTGGGAGCTTTGCCTGTTGATTATATTAAACAGCCAGGACGCCCATCTTTTCTTGGCCCACATTAAACCGTAATTCTTTTTCTTTGCAAAGTGTTGGCGATGTTAAACACCTTAATTTGTGCGAGGTCATACTGATTTCATGCCTGCAACCGTTCTATCAAGTTCGACAGCATTCTTTCGCACCGATCAAGCTGCTCGATTTCAACAAATTCATCTGCACGATGCGCCTGCAAAATACTGCCCGGTCCACACACCACTGCAGGAACGCCAAGGCGCTCGCTAAACAAACCACCTTCGGTACCAAAGCTGACTTTCCCGTGGCTATCGTCGTCCACCAGGCTTTTTACAAAATTCACAACGTCTGCATCCGGCGCGGTGAACAAACCGGGATACTGGTTTTTCTGGATCACGCGAATGTCGACGTCAGCAAAAACAGTGCGCATTTCAGGGATCAGTTTGTCGGCTGCAAATTGCTTGATATCGTCGACTATCGCAATCGGGTCATCCTGCGGTAAATACCGAATTTCGAAGTCAAACCGACACTGCGCAGGAACAATGTTCGCCGCCGTGCCCCCGCTTATCGTCCCCACATGCAAGGTGGTATAGGGCACACGGTAATCGCTGTCTTTGGTTCCGCTTTCAATAATGCGCTGTTGCAAATCATGGATGTTTTGAATCAAACGCGCCGCGTAGATCACGGCGTTGACGCCCTCGGTGGTGTACGCCGAATGCGCGTTGGCGCCGACCACCTCTACTTCATAAGCGCACTTTCCCTTATGTCCGATAACCACCTGCATTGAAGTTGGTTCACCGATTATCGCCATCGCCGGTTTGACCGGCTGGTGTTGCAGCATGTCGATAAGGGTACGAACACCAATGCAACCAATCTCTTCATCGTAGGAAAACGCGAGATGTACGGGTGTGGCGAGATTCGCTTCGATCATCGACGGGACAGAAGCCAATGCGCAGGCGACAAATCCTTTCATATCAGCGGAACCGCGCGCGTAAAGCTTTGCGTCTTTCTCGACAAGTTGGAAAGGATCGCTGGACCAGTCTTGTCCGTCTACCGGCACCACGTCGGTGTGGCCGGACAGCATTACGCCCGGTTTATCGTGCGGACCAATCGTTGCGTACAAATTGGCTTTCTCGCCTGTTGCATCATGGACCAATTCGCTGCCAACGCCGAAAGACTGCAAATACGCTTGCACGTATTCGATTAATGCCAGATTGGAATTGCGGCTGGTAGTATCGAATGCAACCAGTTTTTCCAGAATGTCGCGCGCGGCTTCAGGCACCTTTAAACCCGGTCAACACGTTCACGGTGTTGACGCCGATCTCGGCAACCGCATACCCACCTTCCATGATGAACAGCGTTGGTAAATTGAGTGCCGCAATCCGTGCGCCGTAGTGACTGAAGTCATCGCTTTTCAGTTTGAAAAAGGATATCGGATCGTTTTCAAACGTATCGACACCCAGCGATACAATCAGTGCATCAGGAGAATAATTTTTGACTTTTGTCAGTGCCGCATCGAGTGCATCGGCCCATTCTGAATAGGGTGTGCCCGGACCCAACGGAAAGTTGAAATTAAATCCCTCTCCATCGCCCGCGCCATTTTCATCGGCGTAACCCAAAAAGTGTGGGAACGCCTCGCGCGGGTCGCCGTGTAAGGAACAAAACATGACGTCGCTGCGGTTATAAAAAATTTCCTGAGTGCCGTTGCCGTGGTGAAAATCCACGTCGAGAATCGCTACGCGTTCGGCACCTTGATCAATAAAAGCCTGCGCACTCACCGCCGCGTTATTAATAAAACAATAACCGCCGTAAGCGTCAGTGGCAGCGTGATGCCCGGGTGGACGACACAAACCAAACGCTTCACGAGCACCTCCGGTAATTTTGGATTGGGCCGTCAGCGCAACGTTGGCACTGGCTTTGGCCGCTTCCCAGGTGCCGTCGGTAATCGACGTTTCAACCGCAAGACAGTAATACCCCATTTTGCCCTCGATATGATCAGGGACGCGATTTTGCGGCATCGACCGGCCAGGCCATACGCTCGGGATCGCTTCACCTTGCATGCCGTCGGCTTTCCATTGTTCCCAGCAGCTTTGCAGGAATTCAATAAACGCTGAATCGTGCACGCGCAAAATCTGCTCCAGACCAAACTCGTCAGGCGCCTCAACCGCACCGAGATCAACCTGGTGCACGCGTTGCAATATATGTTCGGCACGCACCGGACATTCAAAAGGCGGAACCAGTTCACCGCCGTACAATTCAGTTTTTGCGTCGCGCAATTTGTGTTTTTCAGTGTAAATTGTTTGCACTTGTATACCTTTTCACTAATTCGCCCAACGACTAAAAAAGTCCTGAGTGTGCTGGATAAAATTTCGCATCGCACTGGTCGGCTCATAGTCACTGCGATGCACCAGGGCCATTTTTCCCGGTGTTACTTTTTCCTTAATCGGACGGGTAACAATGGCTGAGCCGTCATAACTCATAGCGTTCGCCGGTTTCGAAACCAGAATGCTGTAGCCCAACCCGTTACCTACCATGCCGCGTACCATTTCAAACGATGGCGAGCGAAACGCGACGTTCGGCTGCAAATCCAGTTCGTGAAACAAGGACGTAAAATAATCCCGGCTGGGAAGAATATCGAGGAGCACCATCGGTTCTTCGGCTAATTCGTGCAGTGAAACCTGTGCCTTCTTTGCCAGTGGATGCGCGGCAGGCAGTAACACCAATGCAGACACTTCTGCCAATAATTTGGAATCGAATGCATCGTCCAATCCAAAATCATACGTCAATGCGACATCGAACTGTTTTTCGCTGAGCCCTTTGAGCAAGCGATCCTGTGTGCCTTCGTACAAATCAAATTTCGTCTGATGTTGCCTGAGAAAACTTGCCATTAATTGCGGCAGAAAAAACGGGCCGAGCGTAACGAAACACCCAAGCTTTAATGCGTCTGCGCTCGGGCCTGCTCCGTGCGAGTCAACAAAATCGTCGATCTGGATCGCGCGGCCGTAGGCACGATTGGCGTAAACGAGCGCCCGACCATGCTGTTGGTAACGTATGTCGTCAACGCGTGCGATAAAAATAAAATGCGATCCGAATTTCGAAAAATGATCGACGCTGCAATCAAAATTGACCAGTGCGTCAGCCAGCATTGGCACACCTGATTTTCCTTCAACCCATTCTGCGCACGAAAAGTGATCGTCTTCGACCGGGGGCGTTTTTCGGCCAGCAAATGTATCAGAAACGAAGGACTGATCTTCGCGTAATACATTGACACATAAAACGCCGTTTTTTTGCAGCGCCTCGCACGCTTTACTCAAATGATGCACACAAACGAGCAGCGACGGCGGGTCTGCCGACACAGAACACATCGCGCTTACCGTTACACCCTCACGCCCGTGTTTTCCCGCAGTTGTAATCACCGACACGGTCGACGCCGCGTGGCTCATTCCCTGTAGAAAATTATCGCGATTCATATGTTTAAACTACAGCGTTATTTTTGTGAAATCGCTGCGTATTGCAGCATCAAAGCGATCAACCATTCAGAACGCGCGTTAACCGTTCCAGACACCCTCATTGCGCATATCATCCATCACCTCTTCGATACCCAAACGCAGTGTTCCGACGAGTGTATCGACCTGTTCCTTGCTCATGACAAGAGGTGGAGAAAGAACATTCAGGTGCGCAATCGGTCGCACCAGCACCCCGCGTTTTTCGCAGGCTTCGGCGATGCGGTCGCCGACATGAACAGAGTCCGGCAACAGCTCTTTTGTCTCCTTGTTGGCGACATTTTCAACGCACATCATGAAGTGGCTGCCGCGCACATCGCCAACGATTGGAAGATCGTAAAGTGACGCCAGTTGTTGCTCGAGATACGGGCCGACTTCACGCACGTGGCCGCAGATATCCTCACGTTCCATGATCTCGATATTCTTTAACCCGGCAGCGCAGCACACAGGGTGTCCGGAGTACGTAAATCCGTGTGTGAACATCGCGCCTTCTGCCTGCGGCGTGCTGATGACGTCGTAAAATTCATCCGATAGCATACTCGCCGACAGCGGCGCGTAGGCTGAGGTCAATCCCTTAGCGCAGCTGACAATGTCAGGTTGAATACCAAAGACATCTTCCGATGCAAAGAAGTGCCCGAGACGCCCAAACGCGGTGACAACCTCGTCGGCAACGTAAATCATGTCGTATTTTTTGCAGATATCGAAGGTGCGTTTGTTATACCCCTCGGGCGGCACAATAACCCCGCCTGCACCCATAATCGGCTCGGCAAAAAATGCGGCGACATTGTCCGGCCCAAGCTCCTGAATTTTCGCCTCCAACTCATCGCACAGATGGTTGCAAAAATCTGCGTCGCTCATGCCATCAGGCTTGCGGTAACAGTTAGGAGCAGAGACACGATGCACCAACCCGGCAGCTTCCAAATCAAATCCCTGATGATCGAACGCAACGCCGGTCAAGGACATCGCCATATAAGTGCTGCCGTGATAGCCATCGTGGCGTGTAATGATTTTTTTCTTATTGGGCTTGCCCAATCGGTTGAAATAAAAATGAATCATCCGAACGGCGGTGTCGTTAGCCATCGATCCACCGGTTCCGAAAAAGACGTGATTGAGATGTGACGGCGCAAGATTGGAAAGCTTCGCGGCAAGTTCTGCAGCAGGAATTGACGTGTGATGCCCAAACGATGAGTAGTACACCATCTGCTTGGCTTGCGCGGCCATCGCATCGGCAATTTCATCGCGCCCATAGCCTGAGTTGACACACCAGAGGCCCGCGATGCCGTCGAGATATTTGTTACCTTCCGAGTCGCTGACATAACAACCTTCGGCCTCGGCAACAACCAATGAACCTTTTTCCTTGAACGAAGAAAAATCCGTCCACGGGTGCATGTAATGATCTTTGTCTTTTTGCCAGATGTCTTGCGTGTCGTAAGCCATTTGTCAGCTCCTGTTTAAACGTTAAAGCATGATGTTACTTGTCGAGCATTGTCTCCGCTTTGGGGATATACACAGCGATAACGCAGCCGTCTTTTGTGTAGGACGAATGCTGTGTTCCCCGTTTTAACCAGACCAGATCGCCAGTACGGTAGACAGTGCCGTCGTTATCTATCAGTTCGCCGCTGATCATAAAAAACTCTTCATCGCCCTCGTGCGTGTGCGGGCGACTGCTCGTTCCTGGCTCCATTTTATATATGTGAAAGCCAACGCCATCCGGGTGCGAGTCGTTTAGCTGTATCAGACTTTCTCCGGTGGGTTTGCCGCCCTCGGACAACCAAGGCTTGAATGCATCGGTGTGGATATTGGCGACGCGTCGCTCCCTGGATTCGATCTTGTTCATTTTCACTTCAGGCATGAATGGCCTCTGGCTAATAATTCAGTGAACTCTCTGCAGCATCAAGTTCGCACACCCAGCGATGCCCGGTGTAGACCGCTGCGGCAACGATATTCGGTGCTCAACCGTCACTGTAACGCCTTCCGTGCCAAGAGGGAAACGACCTGGATTCATCGCGGCGGCAGACATTCAGCGGCATCGAGGCCGCGCGTTCAAAGCGCCTTTCGCATTGTTGTTGAAGTGGTGCGAAGGCAGGATTCACATGCTTATTTTCTCCACACAACCGGAAACCAGTCCTCGCGCATACGATCACCGTCGCGTGTACCCATGTTTTCGTACGGCGGCGATGTGATTCCGTCGCGCTGACAATAACGAATGTCATCGCCCATCCAGCGTGTCGAAAATGCGCTGCGACCACGCGACATTTTTGCGTCCGTGGTACCGTGCAGTGTTTTGAAGCTGAACAAAATCGTATCACCGGCACTGAGCGGCCAGCTTGCAATATCGTACTGATCACGATTGGCTTCGACATCGGGCACGCTGCCGGTGTATCCCTCGGTGCCCACATTAAACTCAGATTCGTCCAGCCACACCGTTGGGTAATAGGTTTCGTTCCACCGATGCGAGCCGCGAATGTATTGCACCGCCTGAGCCTGCTCAACCTCATCGAGCGCTATGTAAATTGACACGCTTTGCTCACCCGAAACACAGTAGTAAGGAATGTCTTGATGCCAGGGTGTCGCGTGCTGCGTGCCGGCCTTTTTCATAAACGCGTGTTCGTGAAAAAACTGCGCCGTACCGGATTGCATCGCCTGACCGGCAAGAGACGCAGCGCCGGAATAAAACACAAAGTCTGTGTACTCCGGGATCAACGTCCAGTTGCAATAGCTATCAAAAAACCGCCCGGGTTCCTCGCTGCCGGTGCTCTCTGCGGGAAATCGGTATGCGCTCGGGTCTGCCACATTGCGAGCGAGGCCCGCGCGCAGCTTATCCACCCAATCGGTAAAGGCACCCGGCAAAAACACTACGCCATCGCGCTGATAGGTCTCGATATCGGTGGCACTGATGTCGAAATGCGCTGGAGAAAACGTACCAGCATTTATCGCGTCTATTTCTGCACCCGCGGGCGCCTCCCAGGGCACCGTCCACTGGTTAAACCCTTCGCTCGCAGCGTTTTTGGGGCTTTCAGTCCTCATCGGGAATGACGGCCGTGGCGTCAATCTCCACCAGCCACTCAGGTTTTGCCAGGGCTGAAATCACAACACCTGTCGAGCACGGGTGAATGCCTTTAAACCAGGGGCCCATGGCTTGATAGACCTCTTCGCGGTATTTAGGATCGACGATATAGACGACAATTTTGCATACGTGTTCAAGGCGGCTACCCGCCTCTTCCAGAAGCATTTTGATGTTGGCCATCGCTTGATTGGTTTGCGCGGTCACGTCACCAACACCAACCACTTCAGACGTGTCCAGATTCTGACCAATCTGCCCGCGCATGAATACGAACGTACCCTTGGCGACAACAGCCTGACATAGGTCGTTATTCAGGTTTTGTTCGGGGTATGTATCTTTCGTATTAAAGGGGCGAATACGTTTGTGTGTCATGCTTGCTCTCGTAAAAAAGTGTGTTCGTTCGCGCGACTACTAAAATTTACTTGTCGCCATTCACGCGATCCGATAATCCCGCAGCGTTTTTGACAAAATCCAGCGGACCGTCCCAACCAAAATTGCGATACACCGCGGCCAGATGCGCGAACGGCGGCGACTGCGCAAACAGGTGGAAGGTGAGCCGGTGTCCGGCATACCCGGAGTTCAACAGGTCACGGGCAAATGCCAGCAGCTTACGCCGATCATCCGACTGCCAGGCGTTGTTGATCGAGTAGTATTTGTCCAGCCACTTGCCGGTTTCTCCGCCTTCGAACGAGCTGACATCAGGTGTCACGCAGATTTGCCCCCCGCACAGTTCGCGCGCAATGTGCATCATCGCAGGCAGGTTCGAAACCGCGTGCACGCGTCCGGTCATCAACATCGATTGATTCGGCATGAAAAACCCGCCGGGACTTGTTTCACCCAAGGCAACTGCCGCGGTTAAATGCGCATTGATGCCTTCGCGATACACTGCAAGCTGGGCCAGTTTTTCCTGCACCGCGGGTTGTTTTTCAAGACCAGTTTGCTTGATGTTCCACAGTGCCGCACCAATCATCATATCTGCATAGGTAATCAACCGTTGCACAAAAGGCATCGCCGAGTAGCGGTGCAGCGTAGTGCGGATAAACGCTGCCGCTCGAGTGTGCTGATAAAACAGCACATCCTCCCAGGGAATCAACACGTCGTCGAGAATCATGATCGTGTCAACTTCGTCAAACTTGTTCGACAGCGGGTAATCATCGGCGTTTTGGACACCGGTAAAACCACCCCGACAAATGTGCTTCACACCCGGTGCATTCATCTTGACGATGCAACCCAACGCGTATTCAGAATAGGCTGCGTCACCCCAGTTGGCGATTGTCGGCTTCAGGAACCCCTGGTTCGAATACGCTGCAGCGGTTTCGTATTTTGCACCGCGGATGATGATGCCTTCGTCTGTTTCTTTGACTACATGCGTGAGCATGTCCGGATCCTGATCCTGCGGTTTGAGCGAGCGGTCACCTTTGGGGTCCGTATTCGCCGATACGTGAAAGGGATCGTTCTCAACCGCCAAGCGAATGTGGTTGTTGATGTTTTCGCTAAAGCGAGGATCGATTTCGTTAAGGATGTCAGCACCGTCTGCCAGCGACCACATCTCGCCAACGGTTTCGTCGCCAACGCGCGTCACGACGCCGCCTATGTCTTTGAGCACAGTATCGACCGCGTGACGTTTGTCGTGCCAGTCCTGCTGGTTTTTCGGGATGCGATTGCCGATCGGAAAACGCTCGCCGTCTTCCTCAAACGTCATCACATCGTGTGTCGCCGCGTCGTGCTGCATATCGTAGATGCGTGCTCGCACGTCGATAAGAGGTTTGAACTGGGGGTGCGTCGTCACGTCCTCCACGCGTTCGCCGTTCATATACACCTCGCGCCCGTCGCGCAGGGATTCGCGGTAGTCATCGCCCGTTCTAATCACGTCGTATCTGCCTTTGCGTTGTTAATTGCGGTTGATTGTTCGCCCCTCGCTTAAATATGTAAAATAGTATTTTCGGTTATAAAACTAATATTTTACTTATGTTCTACACTCTGCGTCAGCTGCAGCATCTGGTTGCAGTGGCGGATGCCGGGCGAATCTCCGCCGCCGCTAAAACACTGCACATATCACAACCCGCATTGTCTGCATCCTTGCTGCAGCTCGAGTCCGCCTGCGGCTCGGCGCTGTTTGTGCGTCATAAGGCACGCGGCGTGAGCCTGACGGATAGCGGTCGCAAGCTGGTGGTCGAGGCCCGTAAACTCGTGAATCACGCGCTCGAGCTGGAGAACTACGCGCGCCACCTAGGCGATGGGATGGACGGCGAAATGGCGGTCGGCTGCTTTACTACACTGGCACCGCTTTGGTTGCCGCGACTTTTAAGTGCGCTCCGCCTTACCTATCCCGCCCTCTCCATCAATGTGCAGGAAGGCGATGTGCGCGAATTACAGGACGCAATTCTCGACGGGAGAATCGAAACCGCGCTGAGCTACGACATCGACATTCCCGAAGCGCTTGATGCCGTTCCGCTCGCTCGCATGCAGACATACGCACTGCTGCACAGCGGACATGAGCTGGCCAAGCGCAAACGGATTTCGTTGAAGCAACTGCGTGAGGATCCGATGGTGTTGCTCGATTTACCCCACAGTCGCGACTACTTTCGCTCGGTATTTTCCGCAGCGGGGATCGAGCCTCGCGTAGTTTATCGCACCAGCAGTTTTGAAATGGTGCGCTGCATGGTCGCCAACGGCCATGGTTACTCCGTTTTAAATCAGCGTATTGCGATGTCGAAGGTGTACGACGGAGGTGAAGTGGCAATGGTACCTTTGACAGATAACTTGCCGGAATTGAATGTCGTGTTACTCACGTTAAGTGCAACGCCACTGACCCGTCGCGGGCAAACATTTGTCGATTTTTGCCGAGACTTTTATGCTTAGTTCGGTTTACGGCCAGAAAATGTAAAACAGAAACAAACCGAGCAGCAGCCGGTAGATAACAAACGGCAGCATACCCATGCGCTGGATCCAGATTAAGAAGTAGTGGATGCACAGAAACGCGCACACGCCGGAGATGAGTGTTCCCATCGCCAGCGCAAACCAATCGACAGCGTCGTCTGCGGCGATCAGATCAGCGGTGACAAACGCGCTTGAGAGCAGTATCACTGGAATCGACAGCAGGAAAGAAAAACGCGCTGCGACATCGCGCTCAAAGCCCATAAACAGTGCCGCGGTAATCGTAATGCCCGATCGCGAGGTGCCCGGCACCAGCGCCACCGCCTGCGCAACGCCAATAAACAAGTAATGGCTCCATCGCATTTCGCTGATAGCTCGATGGCGTGTGCCAAAGGTGTCGGCAAGCCACAATAGCAACCCGAACACAACAGTGGTCACTGCGATAACCAGCGGCGATCGCAGATAGAGTTCAACAATATCCTTGAGCAGCAGACCGGCAATGCAAACCGGAATCGTGCCGATGATCACACCCCACGCGAGTCGCGAATCCGGCGATGAATCGTCACCGCTGAGAGACCCGAGCCACGCCACCAGCATGCGACCGATTTCGTCGCGAAAATAGAGCATGACCGCGCTGAGCGTGCCGAGGTGAACGGCAACATCGAATTCGAGGCCCTGATCGGGCCAACCTACCAGCGGCGGCACCAAAATAAGGTGCGCTGAGCTGGATATGGGTAAAAACTCGGTCAGGCCCTGCACGATCGCAAGCCATATGATTTGAATCATTTCCATGCGCGGGGATTATCCGGAAAGCCTCGTGCGCTTTGCAATCACAAAAACCGGCTGCGATCCAAACTTGAGAACCCGCGCATGGGGGAGTCGAGGTGTTTTGAGAGGCCTATCGCATGAAATGCTTCGCCCATCGCTCCCGGCAGCGTCAGTTGTCGGATTTCCTGCGACAGTCTGATGCGCGCCCGTTCATCTGCTTGCTCAAGCAAGTTTGAGCCCACCTCCTCCAATCCACAGTTAATGAGCAACTGCTGTTGCGTCACGAACCCTTCGTGAGCAAGCCCGACCGCAGCTCCCGCCTCGGCGACTGCCGTAAAATCAACGTGCGCGGTGATGTCCTGCAAACCGGGCAGGAACAATGCGTCGTCGTGCGCACGATGTTGGTAGTGGCAACGCAGCGTGCCCTGCACGCGCATCGGATGGTAGTAACTGGCGCGCGGATAGCCGTAGTCAACCAGAAGAATACCAGCGTGCTCCGCACACCGCGCACACTCCGCCAGCCACGGCCGTAGCAACAGATTGATCTCGGATTCAAACCCCTCATCCCACGGCTCCGGCGTCGATTGTCGAACCCGGTCAATTGCGGACGTGAGATCCACTCCCGCTGCACGGTAGTCCATCATCAGTTCCTGATCCCAGGTGACAAAGGCTTGCTGCGTGCCGCCAGCAGCGTGGCGAAAGCGCTCAACGGGCATCGCATCGAGCACTTCGTTGGCAAAAATAAATCCGCTAAAAGACTGCGGCCATGAATCAAGCCATTCGACCCGCGATAACAAATGTGGCAATTCTTGCTTGATAGTGCGGCGCTGAGTCTGCTTCAGGTCCGGACTGACTTCGAGAATGCGGTATCGCCCTGGCAGGCAATCGAGCGCGTCCAGCTCAGCCAGAATCGCGGTGGCGAACACGCCGGTTCCGGCGCCAAATTCGAGTACGTCGCCACCGGTTTGGTTCAGCACGTCGGCAGCCTGACGTGCTACACATCGAGCGTAAATCGTTGACACTTCAGGCGCGGTAACGAAATCACCGCCGCTGCCGAATTTTCGCCGCCCGCTCACGTAGTAGCCTAGCCCCGGCGCGTATAACGCCAGTTGCATATATTCGGCAAAGCTGATTGCACCGCCCGCGAGATCAATTGCCGCTCGAATCGCATCAACCATTGCGGCGCTGTGCGCGCGCGACTGTGCGTCTGGCGGTGGTAGTTCAGTCAAATTACAATCTATCCGATGGAATCACACGATATTGACACACAATCAAACGGCGGCAAATCTCTCGATGGCCAGACTGCGCTCATCACCGGCGCTTCAAAACGCATCGGCGCAGCAATTACGCGTATTCTGCACGAGGCGGGCGCCAACGTGGTTTTGCATTATCGCAGTTCTGCTGCAGAAGCAGATGCGCTCGCTTGCTCGCTGGAGTCAGCGCGCCCCAATTCCACGCACGTACTTCAGGCAGACTTGCTCGATACCACCGAGGTGGAACAGTTGGCCAATCGAGCTACCGCGCACTGGGGTCGTCTGGATATTCTGGTCAACAATGCCTCAGCGTTTTACCCGACCCCCGTCGGCACGATTAATGAGCAAGCGTGGGAAGAGTTAGTCCACAGCAATCTCAAGGCACCCTTGTTTTTAAGTCAGGCGTGTGCGAATGCGCTGCGCACCGAAGCGGGTTGCATCATTAACCTGGCTGATATTCACGGCGAGTCTCCTCTGGCCGAGCACACAATCTACTGTGTCGCCAAGGCCGGACTCATCATGCTTACCAAATCGCTCGCTCGCGAATTAGCGCCATCGGTGCGTGTTAATGCGATTGCACCGGGTGCAATCCTGCCGCCACCGGGTGTCGAGCAAATGGACGACGCGTTTATTGAGAAGATTCCGCTCAAACGCGTCGGCGGTACCGACCCGATAGCGGAAACTGCACTGTTTTTAGCGCACCCTGACAGCTACATCACCGGGCAGGTAGTTCGCGTCGACGGCGGAATTTCACTCTAGGAATTGCGGCTTCAAGCGGCCGATTTGAGTACCCTGTTCATGGTTTGCGCCAACACCTTGCGTGTAATTGGTTTGGTCATGAACTCGTCTTCATCATTGCATTCGAGCTGCCCGTCAACGAATCCTGACATATAAACGACCCTGACCTGCGGGTGCACCTGCTTAATTTGCTCAACCAACTCTGGGCCATTTGCCTCGCCGGGGAGAACAACATCGGACAGGACGATGTCAAATAGCGCTTTCGACGCCAACAGTTCTGAAACCGAATCCGCGTCGCTGGCGACGATCACGCCAAATCCCATAGCCTCTAACATGGTGGTGAGGATTTCCCGCAACTCCAGCTGGTCCTCAATTAGAAATATGGTGTTGCCTTTCCCGAACTTTGGATTGGGTTGGAGCGTTTCATCACGTCTTAATTTCTCCTGCGTCACGGGAAAAAACATCACGACCGACGTGCCCTGCTCTTCGTCGCTAATCACGTCGATGTAACCGCCCGATTGCGTGACAAAGCCGTGCACCATACTCAATCCTAGACCATTTCCCTTGCTTGCATCTTTTGTCGTGAAGAAAGGATCAAACATCCTCTCCTGCACATGATTTGGCATGCCACAACCCTTATCACATACCGATATTGAGACAAACTTATCGCCCTCCTCATTTTGCTCTACTCCGGTTTTGATCGTGACCAGTCCAGCCCCATTCATCGCATCACGGGCATTCAGTCCCAAATCGAGCAGGGCATTTTCAAACTGCGAGGTATCGACCTTGCATAATGGCAAGGCAGAGTTGTGGTGTATTTGAACCGAGACTTGCTCTCCCAAGACCCGTATCAGAGTTTCCCCGCTGTCGTTCAGGAGCTGTTTGATATCAACGACTTTTGGCCTCAGTGGCTGCTTGCGTGCAAACGCTAGAAGCCTTGCGGTCAAGGACGCGCCTCGCTCTGATGCTTTCGTCGCACGATCTATAAGTGTCTGCGCTTCTTTGTTGTTGTCGAAATGATCAGAAAGCACTTCGAGATTGCCAACAATGATCGCAAGCAGGTTATTGAAATCGTGTGCCACTCCACCGGTTAGTTGACCTAAGGCTTCCATGCGCTGCAGCTGGCGCAGAGATCGCTCTGCCAATTTGCGCTCGGTAATGTTGCGGCAATTGATCACAGCGCCACCGGTGTTGCCATCTGAGTCACTGATCAATCGCATTGAAACGTCGACGTCGAAGAATTGGCCCGATTTGCGTTGCGCCTTGAGTTCGCCAGACCAGTTCCCGTCCTTTTCGAGCAAGGGAAATACCTTCGCCTCAATCTTTGTCACTTCCTGTTTCCCGTAAAACTCGCGCCAATTTTTCCCAAGCATTTCTTCGACGGTATACCCGTATGCCTCGGCGTGTGCATCATTAATGTATACAAAGTTGCCGATTTGATCTTGCAGCGCAAACCCTTCCATCGCTTGATCGCACGCTGAGCGAAAATGTGTCAGGCCTAGCTCGATTTCCTTACGATCGTGAATGTCGAGTAAATACGCAAAAAAACCCGCGATATCGCCCTCCGCCGACTTGTCGGGGATGTAAGTGCATTCGAACCAGCGACGCACTCCCTTGGGGTTTACGTAATTCAACTCAAACACTTGCTTTTGGCCAGCCAAAACCGCCTGCATTTTGTCTTGCACTTTGGGGTACATTTGGAAATTGATGTCTTCAACACGGCAGCCGATTATCATGCTCGGCACCATATCGTACATACTTGCATAGCTTTCACTGACGTACCGGTAACGCATGTCGTCACCAACGTAAATCACCATACCAGGCAGCTGCTCGATTAGTTTTGAGCGGATCAGGGAAGACTCGTCGTACTGCTTGAAGGTGGTGGTACTCATTCGACCAGATAAAGACGCTTTGATGTTTTTAGTGCCTGATACGCTGTTTAGCCTATCGCTGCAGCTATATCAACATCGTACTGCAAATATTGTTTTAATTTGAAATCAGCGGATCGGCATACCAATACGCCTGGTGGCAGCATAAGGATTCCGAGTTTATCGGTCCCAAATTGACCATCAGCGCTACGCTGGCTCGGCGATATTGAGATCGATTTCGACCTGCCTGAGATCTTGCTCCATCCTCCGTCCCTCCGACATCGCGTACCACAGTTCCCCAATCGATTTTCCAATCGTCGGATGCCGCACGTTACTTGCGATATCGCACAAGGGCTTAAGAACAAAGGCATACTCAATGATGTCGGCACGCGGAATCGCAAACTCCTCCGCTTCAATCGTGCTTTCCCCATAAAGCAGGATGTCCAAATCCAGCTCGCGCGAAGCGAACCGCGCGCGCCCTCGCCGGCGGCCGTGTTCTGACTCTATCTCTCGCAGTTTCCAGTGGATTTCTTCGGGCGACAGCGAACTGTCGAATTGCGCTGCGAGGTTGTAGAAGTCGTCGCCGTCAAAACCAATGGGCGCACACTGATATACGGGTGAAAAGATGACCTGGCTGAACGCATCGCGCAACGACTGCGCAGCGCTGAAAACATTGCGTGCGCGGTCAATATTGCTTCCAATGCTGAGATATACCGCAGTCATAGACCTGTTAGTTCTCGTTTTTGCGCTCGATGATCACGCCTACATCTTTGGCGGTAGTCACTGCGCCCGGTTTGTGCACTGTGATTTTGACCGATTCGACACCGAACTCGTCCAAGACTATACACGCCACCTCTTCGGCCATGGTTTCAATCAGAAAAAACTCGCTTTCGCTTACGAAATCGTGCAATCGCTTGGCCACATCTTTGTAGCTCGGCGTGTTATTGATATCCTCAGTTTTGGCAGCATTGCGGATATCAGTTGCCATCTCAATATCCAGTGAGACAGTCTGTAAAGTGGTGCGTTCCCAGTCGTATATGCCGATTATGGTGTCGACGCGAAGATCGTGAATGAATATGGTGTCCATTGTTAACTGCTTGGTCGGAAATGGCCTTCCGCGTTGAACGAATTTTTACACATTACGCGCCTTAGAGTCGTATGGATTACAATCAGCTACCCGACAATGCCACTCCTTGCATAGTGGCAACCGATCATCTACACTCCCGCGTCTTTTGTTCACGCCAATTTGAGGCCAGACCAATGTCCCGAATTTGCCAAGTTACCGGCAAGAAACCGATGACGGGTAACAACGTTTCCCACGCGCACAACAAAACGCGCCGCCGATTCCTGCCGAACCTCCACACCCATCGCTTCTGGGTGGAAAGTGAAAACCGATTTGTGAGGTTGCGCCTTTCAAGTAAAGGGATGCGCATCATTGACAAGAACGGCATCGACGCTGTCCTCGCCGATATCCGCAAACGCGGCGAAAACGTTTAAGGAGTTATCCGATGCGAGACAAGATCAAAATGGTGTCCAGCGCCGGGACTGGCCACTACTACACCACGACAAAAAACAAACGTACTATGAGCGAAAAGCTCGAAATGAAGAAATTCGACCCCAAAGTGCGTCAACACGTGATGTACAAGGAAGCGAAGATTAAATAAGCGCTTCGAGACCAACTGCACCACCGGGGACTATCTCCGGCAACACAAAAAAGGATGCGTTTACGCATCCTTTTTTTTGGGGTCTCAGCTAGTCACGCGACCTCGCGTGATCATGCATCCAAAAGATTTTGCAGCAGGTTACGAATCGTATGAGGCAAAAACGGTTTGTCACAAATCGCCGAAACACCTGATTGCTCAACGAGTGTGAGGCGTTCGCAGTCCTGTTCGCTTGTGATCATCAAAATAGGCAAATCGGGTGGATCATTCTGCGAGCGGATGTGTTCAATCAGCTCTTTACCGTCCATCTCTGGCATAACGTAATCGGTCACCAGCAATCCGTAGGTGTTGGCTGCAAGCAGTTCGATTGCATCTTTGCCATTTTCGGCACAATCAATGTCAGAAATACCAAGTGCATTCAGCACGCGCACGATATGCTTGCGTGAGAAATTACTGTCGTCTACAGCAAGGACTTTAGTTAAGCGGAGTTTCTCAGACAGCACTTTTTGCGAATCTGCGGCAAAACACAGGTCCACGGTAGCAACCAGCGCGCGCTGCAACTCATCCATATTGAATGGCTTTGGCAAAATCCCGATTGCGCCCGCCTGGCGAATCGGCTCGAGCGCAGCCAAGTCAGTTTCACTTGAGATCAACAAAAAACCAATTGACTCCAGATCACCGATCGATCGCATCTGATGAATCAGGTCAGTTCCGGACATATCCGGCAAATACATCGCGCTGACCACAAGATCGGGCATCGCTTCGTGCATATACGCCAAAGCGGACTCACCGCTATCGAAATAGGCAATATCCGAAACGCCTTGATCCTCCAGATGATTGCCGATGATGCGCCGCTGCGTTGACGACGGCTCCACCAGAACCGCGCGCAGTCGCGCGACCTTAAGATAGCCGTCGCTACTTGCTGATTCCTGAGTATGTTGTCCCGCAACAATGCTCATCGTCTTGTCACCCTTTTCTCGATACCGAGCGTAAATCGAAACAATGGAGTTGTATCTCGCTCACTCCTAGGGTGTAGCGGCAAGCGATGCTACTTCTTAACAGAGCGTGGCGGGGGATATTGCTTAGGTGTTCGAGGCGACTCTCGCGATCGTGGGGCTTCGGTGCGCTAGAGGGCGGGCGAAGGTGCCAGCGTGTAGCCGCGCAATCGACGTGAGAACTCAGCCAAGGACGCGATGCCACTGGCCTCGGCACGGGTGCACCAATCCTGCAGATCCTGACACAGCTTCTCCTGGCTGGCACCGGCGCGCTCCCAGATAGCCTGCAGGCTGCGGCGAAATTCGTACACGGTATTGAGCTGATCACTGGCGTTTAGTGCCACATGCAAGCGGCGGCGCTGAACCGCATCCATCAAGCCGTCAAAGCAAATCAACGGACGACGCGCGACCTTGATTTTGCGTCCCAGCGTTTTGTCTGCGTGCGCGACCTCTTGTTTGTACACCGGCAAGATCACACGACGCGCGTAGCGCTGCATCAAATGCAGGCGGCTGCGCACGATGGCAGAAATGGTATCGCTGTCGATCTCTGATTTGGTTTTATCGATGGTCGGCTGCGGCGCGACCCGACGCACTTTGGCGAGACCGACTCTTTGCAATAAGCAGATATACCACCAACCGAGATCAAACTCCCACGGGTACGCGGAGAGTTTAGCCGAGCTGGGGTAAGCGTGGTGGTTGTTGTGCAATTCCTCGCCGCAGACAATAAAAGCCCACGGCGTGATGTTGGTTGAGGCGTCGTCTGATTCGTAGTTGCGGTAGCCCCAAAAGTGCCCAATGCCGTTGATCACACCGGCCGCAAGCACCGGTATACAAACGAGCTGCACCGCGAGCACGGTGAGACCGATGGGTCCAAACAATACGAGATTGATCACGCCCATCAAGACGACGCCAACGTAGGTCCGCCGCGCGTAAAGATTGCGCTCGATCCAGTCGTTTGGCACCCCGTGGCTGAACTTTTTCAAGGTCTCGGGGTTGGCGGCTTCCGCTCTGTACAGCTCTGCGCCTTCAAGCAAAACATTGCGGATGCCATAAACGACCGGGCTATGCGGGTCGTGCTCGGCCTCACAGTGGGCATGATGTTTGCGGTGCACAGCTACCCACTCGTTGGTTCGCATGCCCGTTGTAAGCCATAGCCAAAAGCGGAAAAAATGGCTCACCGATGCGTGCAGTTCGAGCGAACGATGCGCCTGACACCGGTGCAGGTAGATCGTCACCGCCGCCAGCGTAATGTGGCACATCACAATTGTGTAGAGGACAACTCCCCAGATTGGTAGATCAAGCACCCCGTTCAGCATGTCTCACTCTCACAATGGCACCGGCTAAACCGGTAACCGAAAACTGTTGTTTTTGTGCAGCTGCCGTCTTTTTGGTGTGTTCAACCGCTGCGGCAGTCCGGTGGCAATATAGGTTATCGACCAATAACCGTCCACACTTAGTTAGCGCGCGTTTCAAATGGTAATATTCGCATCGGGATTATCCGAGCTACACCGCTTAAACCTGTGACACACTCCGCAACCAGCCCCAACGCTGATCGGTCATTGCGTGCCCGACATCTCTCACGTCGCTTTGGACAGACACACGCTGTTGACGACCTTAGCCTGTGCGTGGAAGCCGGTGAGGTGTGCGGTTTTCTCGGCTTAAACGGCGCCGGCAAAACCACATCGCTGCGTATGCTCTGCGGTACGCTTGCGCCCGACGCAGGTGAGGTCGCGATCATGGGACACGATCTTCACCAACAGCCGCTAGCCGCACGCGCGCAGCTGGGATTTTTACCCGACACCCCACCGCTGTACCCCGAACTGACGGTAGATGAATCGCTTATCTACTGCGCAGAACTGCACAAGGTCGATCGCGCAAACATCCAACGCGCCTGCGAATCTGCGAAAAGTAAAACCGGCCTGCTGGATTGCGGTAGCAAACGCGTGTCTGCGCTTTCGCGCGGTTTTCGTCAGCGCCTCGGTATTGCGCAAACCGTGGTGCACCAGCCCGCCGCGATCGTATTGGACGAACCCACCAGCGGCCTCGACCCGCGCCAGATCGAAGAGATTCGAGAGCTGATCCGGTCGCTGGCCGAAGATGCTGCGGTACTGCTGTCGACGCATCAACTGGCCGACGTCCACGCAGTGTGCAATCGCGTCGCCGTCATGCACAACGGCAAGCTGGCTTATGATGCCGCCGTCGACGCCGATCTCGACACTCGCTTTTTCGAGCTGACGCAATCGTGATTGGTAACATCGCGCGGAAAGACCTGCGAGTGCTATTGCGTTCGCCGCTGACGTGGCTGGCGATGGCCATTATGCAGGCAATAATTGCGTGGCTTTTCCTGCTCGCATTGGAACAATGGCTTGCGATTCAAACACAGCACAATACGCGCATCGACAGCGCTGGAGCCACTGCGTGGCTGATCGAACAGTGCTTTGCCCCGGCCAGTACCCTGCTGATTGCACTCGCACCGCTTGTAACCATGCGCCTGCTGGCAGACGAGCGTCGCAGCAGCGGTATCGAGCTGTTGCTGGCATCACCCGTCTCGCCCCTTCAAGTCGTGACGGGCAAGTTACTCGCAGCGCTGTGTATTTACGCAGTGCTGCTGCTTCAACTCGGCGCAACTATTCTGGCGTTAAGCCCTTTTACGTCTATCGACTTCGGCACGCTGTTTAGCGCGCTGCTTGGGTTAGCTCTGCTTGCATTGACCTGTTGCACCATCGGCGTGTTTTTTTCCGGGGTTACAACACAAGCACCGGTCGCCGCACTGGCCAGTACCGGCACCTTATTCCTGCTGTGGATCGCGGGCATCGCAACCTCTGCGCATCCCGGCGAGATTAACTTGATCGCCTGGTTATCGCTGTCCACGCACTTGCAACCGTTTTTACAAGGTCGGCTGGTGCTGCCGGATTTCGTCTACTTCGTGGCGATTGCGGGCATTTTTATTGTGCTGAGCATTCGCAATCTCGACAACCTGCGCACGGTCTCGTCGAACTCAGGCAAGGCGCAGGCGCACACCGTGTTATTCGCAACAGGCGTGACCGCCATTGCGGCGATGCTGTCGCTGCTTGCGTACCACAACGCATTGCAATACGACGCGACCGCTCAGGCGCGACACAGCCTTTCTGCCTCCTCTATCGAGGTTTTGCGATCAATGGACGAGCCGCTAAAAATCGACGCGTGGCTGGAGCCCGACGCGCGCGTGCAAGCGGCAGTGCAAAGCAGCGTGGAGCGGTATCGTCAGCACAAAGACGACATTGAGCTCGCGTTTTTCAACCCGCAAACGCGACCCGCCGAAGCGCGCGAAAGCGCGATAGCCGTCGGTGGCGAGCTGCTGATTCGCTACCGGGGTCGCGAGCAACGCGTCAGCGCACTCGATGAGCAGACCCTGACACACGCGCTGCTGCGACTCCTGCAGTCGCATGCGCCGATCGTGCGTTTTGTCAGCGGGCATCTGGAGCGCCAACCGAGTGCAAAAACGCGCAACGGATTTAGCGATTTCACCGCACACTTGCGCAGTCTCGGTTTCCAGTTTGAACCGATCAGTCTGATCACACAGCCCGCTGTTCCGCTGGACACAGACTTACTGGTTATTGCCGCACCCGGCGGCGATTATTTTCCCGGTGAATCGGCCAGCGTTCTGAACTACCTCGCTGCGGGCGGCAACCTCCTGTGGCTGTTGGAACCGGGGCAAGCCGTTGCGCCGATCGAGCTTGCCGCTGAACTGGGAATATCCGTACTGCCCGGCGTGATAGTCGACGTCGCCAGCCAGCAGCTCGCGGTCGACACGCCGGATTTTGCCGTCATCGACGCTTATCCCGAGCATCCCGCATTGTCGCGTAATTTGCAGGTGACCCTGTTTCCACAGGCAGCAGGCCTGGAATTTCCCGCCGTCGTAGGGTGGCAGGTTAACCCGATTCTCAGCACCGGCGAAAGCAGCTGGACTGAAACCGGGCAACTCGCCGGCACCGTCAGCCACAACGCCGAAGCGGGCGAACGCGCAGGGCCGATCACGCTTGGCGCGGTGCTGACACGTCAGCGTGGCGGAGCGCAGCAGCGTGTCGCGCTTATCGGTGATGCGGACTTTCTCGCCAACGGCTGGCTCGCAAACGGCGGCAACAAGTATCTGGGCCAACAGTTGTTTAACTGGCTGAGCGGCGAATCCACTCTGCCCGCAATTGCCCCGCTGCAAGCGGCAGACGCGCAAATCCTCGTCTCAAAAACCGCTATCGCGATTCTGGGCTTGGGTTTTCTGATTGTGTTGCCGGGAATTTTTGTGTTCGTGGCGATACTGCGCTGGAGACAAAAAACCGCATGAAAAAGCCCGTGCACTCGCGCCGCGGATCGGTCAACGCCATGTTGTACGTGGGCGTGTTTGCGATGGCGATGATTACGTACTACGACTACCGCGCGCGAAACGCACCGGCCGAGCCGGTACCGGTTTTTGCAAGCGCGGAGATCGTCGCGATCTCGATTCATCGCCCGGGTTATCTAACGTCAGTGGTCGCGCGCGATGCCGGCGACTGGCGTATCACTGCACCGCTTACGCGCCGAGCCGATCCTAAGCGGATTGACGCGTTGCTCTCGCTTGGGCAGTACCAAAGCACCGAAGGATACGCGCTGGAGGAAATTGATCCGAAGCAAATGGGTTTGACATCACCCCAGGCGACGCTGGAATTGATCACAGATTCAGATCGTTTCGATGTGTCACTCGGCGCTTTGGGCCCGAACAACGAACGCCGCTATCTGCAAATCAACAATCGCGTCTGGCTCACGGCGGATAATTATCTGCCCTTGTTGCAGGGTGGGCTGCGCGCGGTGGCGGACTTATCTTTGATTGCAGGTAGCGCGACCGTGCGGAGTGTGAGCGTCGACGGCTTGCGCAGCGATGCGGCAGAAATCCGCGCCAACTGGCGAGCATTGCAGGCGGCAGGTATCGAGCCATTCGATGATTTTGCAACGCCAAACGTCTGGGTTGAACTCGACGATGGCTCCAAACAGAGTTTTACCCTGCTCAAACGCGAGGACGATCTCGCGCTTATTCCATCGCAGGCTGACTACGCTCTGCGCCTGACGCACGAACAGGCACGCGGCCTGGGTTTACACGACTGATGCCTGAGTTACCCGAGGTCGAAACCACCCGGCGCGGGATTGCACCGCACGTGGTTGGCAAGCGAATCGACGCGTTGGTTATTCGCCAACGCCAGCTGCGCTGGCCGATTCCGAAAGCGGCCAACGCGATGCGCGGCGAAACCGTCGACAGCATCGAGCGGCGCGGCAAGTATCTATTGATGCACACCGCCAGCGGCTGCGCATTGCTGCACCTGGGTATGTCCGGTAGTTTGCGCATCGTCAATGATAAGGAAGCGCCGCGCAAACACGATCACGTTGACTTCGTCCTGAACGGCGAGACCATTCTGCGCTTTCACGACCCACGCCGATTCGGCGCGTTTTTGTGGACAGAAGACGATCCCTTTGAGCACGCGTTACTGGCTAATCTTGGGCCTGAGCCACTCGGTGACGATTTTGGTGGCGACTACCTGTTTGCGCATTCGCGCAAGCGCAAGGCACCGGTGAAGAATTTTATTATGGATTCGCGCATCGTCGTGGGTGTCGGCAATATCTACGCCAGCGAGTCTCTCTTTTTGGCCGGGGTTCGTCCGGCAATAGCCGCAGGAAGAGTCAGTCGGGCGAGCTACGGTGAGTTAGCGATGCATATACGCGAGGTGCTCGGCAACGCAATCGCGCAGGGCGGCACCACCTTGCGCGATTTCGTCAATCCACAGGGCAGCCCGGGTTATTTCGCGCAGTCCTTATTCGTGTATGGGCGTGCCGGCGAGCCGTGCCGTGTCTGTAAAACGCCGATCAAATCGCGCGTGATCGGTCAACGCAACTCTTTCTACTGCCCTTCCTGCCAATAAACCAACCGGCTGTCGCCGCAGTCGGTATCGCCCGAGCGCATGGCTGGCAAATCGCGCGGTCTGACCTATTCTTTAATCAATTATCAAAGAAAGGCCACCCTCAGCGATGAGTGCAGAATCCGCTATGACAACTCATACCCAATCAGCCCCTGCCCATGCAGCCAAATCGGATCAAAGCGGCGACGTGCATAGCGCATTTCTGGATGACAAGATCGAACTGCCCAACTTGCCTGAAGTGGCATGGAAGGTGCGCGAGGCGATCGAAGACCCCGATATCAGCGTCGACAAAATCGCGCAGATTGTTCAAAACGACCCGGCAATTGCTGCACGGCTGGTACAGGTCGCCAATAGTCCGCTCTATTGCGGCCTGACAAAAGTCGAAAACCTGCGCATGGTGATCGGCCGTCTCGGTCTTAACGCGACACAATCACTTGTTACGCTGCTGGCGGTCAAGCAGCTGTTCCGTGCGAAAACCGCATTGATCAAAACCCGATTTAAAGTGCTGTACGAACACAGCACATCTGTCGCGGCACTTTGCACAGCGGTCGCCGACCGCTTGCCAGGCCTCGACCGCGAACGCGCGTGCCTATGCGGTTTGCTGCACGACATAGGCGTCATTCCGATTTTGACCCGTGCCGACAAACAGCCGGATTTTTTCACCACGCCAGAGCAACTGGAACAAACAATTGTCGAACTGCGCACCCACACCGGTTCCTGGGTGTTACAGCAATGGAGTTTCGACGGCGAAATGCTTGAAATCGTTCGGGAAGCCCGAAATTGGAACCGCGACATGATAGGCAAGGCCGACTACTGCGATGTCGTGAACTGCGCACTGTTACTCAAGCAGGCAATGGATGGCGACTCGGATAATGTGGTCGACATCCATGATATTCCGCTCGGGTCAAAACTGGCGGAAAGCGGTCTGGTCATTGTCTCTTACAAGGATTTCATCGATGAAGCCAAAGACATCATTGACAGCATTCGAGGATCGCTGAACTAAGTCATTTGCATCCTGGACTCAAGATTGCGTGCACCCGGCCGTTGCCAGAATAGAGACGGCACGGGCCTCAGGAGACTCTCATGAATATTTATACAAAGATTACTTCATCACTGGCGCTGGTTTTGGTGGCTGCCAGTTCACACGCAATCGAGTACAAACAAACGCCTTATCCCATCGTCAAACCCGATAGTTTTGGATTGATCGAAACCAACCAAGAGCTGGTCGTGTGTTTTGATACAGAAAAGGGACCTCTGTGCGGGGAGTTAAACATGGCGGCGTTTAATCTTTGTCAGATTTCATCGAATAACTCGATGGTGTGTCCGGATACGTAAAACATCATAAAATGGGTTTGGTTTTACCCCCCAACCCGACATTAACCCCCGCTCGCGCTGTGCCTAAATAGTGTTATGCTTTTCGACAGCGATCCACTGTACACTATTTGGGTCAATTGAATGTTCACGCTCGCCTCGCCGCACTAGCGCTTTGAAATTGAGGGGCGGCCGATAGCAAGGAACCCATGCGCACAATGCGATCCTAGTTAGTACAATAAAATACCGAGATCGAAAATGAACTTAGGCTAGCAAGTTAAATCCATTCTCTTGTATCATCCCACTTCGCGTGCGCCACAAAACCACATGACTCTTGGTAAAACTTTTGGCACGCCATTTTGTATGTGTATCAACGCTAAACATCCTAAACGATTCTTGTCATTCGTTTTTTCGATGGAGCGGAAAGCAGCAACGCGGTATGGAATCGCATCACTTAAAGACTGCAAATCAGCTTCATGACTAGTGAAAGTGTATCGGTCTAAATTAATAAAAACGCAACTCGTGCTTTAAACACATAAACCTATCATTCAGGACTTAGTAATGTATAAGTGGTTTGCTCAAGGCGTAGATAACTCTAGAATTCTCTACAATAATCTCCGAAGAACCCGAACTGTCAAAAGGAAGTCACTAAGTCCCGGAGAGTTCGACGGTAGGCGATACACTCCTGAGGAGTTCCATGAGTACTGCTCCCAGTTTTTTAACTCTCCAATGGATTTTTTTCAAGACTTTAACGATCCATCTGCAGGATTCTCCACGTCCAATCGAGAGGATTTTGACCATGGTTATCTCGAGGACTTAGAGATACCATCTGGAATTAAGTCAGACAACGCGTCTAACGATTTGATTCGTTGCAAGCATGTGCGTGCTCGGGCTGACGAACCTCGATATCTCTTTTTTATTACGGGTTGGCGTCGTCAAAACACGGATGTTGAGGTCGGAATCTGCAAATTTTTTGCTAAGTTTGGAATAAGTAGCGTGCTTATGTCACCGCCTTACAGCCAAAAAAGAACCCCTCCAGGCTGGTGGTCAGGTGAATACTTTGTTAGCGGTGATATATACCTTACGGTCTCCAACTTTAGGCAGTGTGTCTCAGACGCAGTCGGAGTGCTGAACTGGATTGCAAATCAGAAACCTAGAAAAATCGGTTTGTTTGGCTTTAGTCTTGGAGGCGTACTGTTGCAACTAGTATCCAATGTTTACCCTGTCGATAATCTTTTCTTGGTTGTAAGCGGCGCACGGTTGGGAGATCTCGTTTGGTACGGAAAATTAACACAAGAATTGAGGCAAGACATTGAATCAGCAGGAATCAATCGTCGCGAGCTCAATTTAGCTTGGTCAATTTGCGATCCAGAAACCGTAGGACACCATTGCCAAGTTACAAAAGAGAACGTCCTAATTTACTCAAGTCTCTACGACGAGGTTGTCCTGCCAGAGTATCAAGATGCCTTGTGGCAATCTCTTGGTCAACCTGAACGAATACAATTACCTTGCGCTCACTACAGCGTTTTTTTCTACCTTAAGAGTATTAATACACACGTCGCGAACGTATTTTTAGAAAAATAGCAATCATGCAAACTTCAGGAGCGGCTGTATTAATTACTTTGATAGCGATTCCATTGCTCGTATTTGTGTACGCTATCTATCCAAGATTTGGAGTTAAGCCAACTTCCAATGACTTCTTGTTCGGTGGCCTAACGTTTGGACGCACAATTGCAAGCACTGTAGGAACGTTGTTTACGGTGTCGTTCTTTTTTAGTGCAGTTCTAGGCTACGCGACATTAGCATCTAGCTGGCCTTTAGTTGGACTTTATTTTGTAACTCCTATCATATGTATATTAATCGCCATAATCGTAAGTAGTAAAGAAGTCACTCAGTACTATGGAGGTATACTCAAAAGTACATACGCTAGCGACGCAACATCCGTAAGTAAATCTACCGAAGCTTTTTTGGGCTACCTCTCCTCTAACTATGGACGCCACTGCGGACTGGCGATATGGACTATTTTAAAAATTAACGTTTTATTAATACTAACTGCTGAAACGGCTTACATTTTGTTATGGATGGATACGTTTCTTAGTTCATCAGTTAGCCACCCGTGGATTGTTGCTCTGTTCCTTATATGGCTTTGTTTCCTGTATGTTTATTTGGGTGGATATGAATTTGTATTAAGAACTGACAAGATTCAAATATGCATAATTTTCTTCGCTCTGTGTCTCATATTGTGGGACGTTACCCATCATATCGGTTGGTTTACATCATCTAAAAATAGCCAATCTATCACGCAATTCATTTGGAACAGCGTCTCAACCGACATACCTAAAATTTCCCTTGAGCAAGCAAATATTTTAGACAGTTCTAAAGGAATAGACTTTTCGAATCAAGCAAGATCATATAGCCTGATTGGCGCGATGCTGTTCACTTTTTTTGTATTTTTGGGCTCGTCCGATGTATGGATACGAATTACCCGTGCCGCTTATCTCACTCCGATAAAGGGATCAAGCAAACTCGCGGAGGGAATTTTTGGAAACAGATTTCAGCTTAGAAAATCTAAGAAACTGTGGCTTTTTTCTGCTGCAGTCACTTGCTTGATTTTGATACTTTTTCAACTTCCTGGTTCTCTGGGGGTATATGGCTCAACCCTAGTTAGCAATCAATTGATACCAGAGGCCAGTGCTAACTCACCTATCGATATAATCCAATGGGCATCAAAACAATCCTTCACAAAAGGTGACCTATCGATCCTTCCGAGCATGAACGCTCTAATTTTAATTGTTGGCTTATTACTTTTGACAATGGCTACACTTACAACTCTGGATACAAGCCTGATGTCCGTAGCGCAACTAAAAGCTGATTACCACTATGGCACAGCAAAAAGCATCCTATCTACGAATGAGATTAGAACCACCATTAGTTCATATTTTACATCTGTTGCATTGACGGTATTGATTGTAAAAATGCTTAGTGGAGATAATTTTTCGTCAATCGTTCAAGCGTTCGGATTGATTGGAGGTGTATTTTTTGTATGTACGACATTCATAATTGGTACGCGAACTTTTACACCTTGGTGGATGAAAGGGCGCGACTTTAGCGTAGCTCTGGCCTATGGCATTGGTACTATTGGCAGTGTTTTTTTAGCGATCTACTTGGATATAAAAAATCCTGATATTTTTGCAATGAGATTTGTCGAAAACAGTAGGGGGTGGGATATAGGCCGAATTTTGATTCTTTCGATTTTTTACTACTTCTGCATTTTTATCGTGTTTTCGTTTCTTGACAGAAACGGTATCGCAAAAACAGTTGACGACAAAATTGGTAAATATGTTACTAAATCAACTTAGCGTACGAAATCGATCAGTCAAGGACATTTTATTCTATGCTTCAAAAGCTATTAGAGAACTTAAAAAAACTGAGTGATTTGTGGTCTTTGGTTGTATTTCTCCTTATTCCAATCGGCTTAATAGGCAGCACCGCAAACGCAATTTACACAAGCTTCCCTTGGGGATTTGCGCTTCAAGGTGTTTCTGCTGATTTTGAGACTACACACCATGATTTAGCCTATGTTCCACTACAAGGAAAGAAATTTGTCTCTACAGCTAACCGCGATGTAATTTTGGCGACTAATCCCGATGTTCTTTTCTCGTTTTTGATTCACTCAGGTGATCAACATAAAGTTGACGATAGTCGATCATTCGATAAGCTTTCGTTCCATTTCAGAGTAAAGTGTCAAGATAGCACTGATACCGATTCTGCTGTATATATTGGATGGAAAGAAATTGAATACCTTAAGAGCGACACTAATTCAATAATTTCAAAATACCCTGGTAACGCACTGAAAGGTTCAAGTGATTCAAATTCAATCATCAGACCTGACTACCACCTAAGCGTTAAAGAAAACAACCTCACGTATTTATCGATACGTGATCGCCAGAATAACTACCCAAACAGTCCAGAGAATTTGGAGTCTTGTGAGCTTTACTATTTTCATGACGCAAGCGATGCTAATGGTCAGGGTGTTCGCGTGCCTAGGTTTACTTCGATTTCGCAACCCAAACTTTTCGAATTCATAAACTCGCTATTGTTAACAGGAGGATTACTATTTGTATTTGTATTGGTTTATTTGTGGCGACAAAAAGAAGCACGTGTTATTGAAAGTAGTTAAAACTGATTTTGTACTTTAAGGTGAGATCACTTTAGTTGTTATTGTTGAAAATGCAGCCTCAATTATTCCCGACGCAACCGAATCGACGAATTTGCTTAATCTTGCAAATGAAATACAATGCATTAAACAAAGATATTGCACAAATAACACGAAGCAAGAACACATCAGAAATGTTAAGGATGGACGCGAGAATTGATAGCAACAGAAAAAATAACATACTTATGTTTTGCAGATAGTTGCTCAGAGATAAAGTCCTGCCCAGCGCGCCCTCTTCGGCGTGATACTGAATCATCGCGTTCAGCGGTACGATGAACAGCCCGCCGGCCAGACCGATCACGAAAAAACATAGCGCCATCAGCGAGAGCGACTCAAGCCCCGGTAGAACAAATAAACCAATCGCGATGCCCAGCGCGCCAAACGGGATCAGGCCCGTTTCGATGTAGTTGCGCGACACGCGACTGGCAACACCTGACCCAATCGCGATGCCGAGTCCCGAAGCGGCAATGATCGCCTGAATAATGATGGTGTTGGTCTCACTGGTCTGCGCTTTGGCAAACGCGGGGAACGCCGCCAGCATGACCTGCCCGATTGACCAGAACACGGCGAGTCCAATAATCGAGAGGCGGATGACTTCACGCCGCCAGATCGGTGCGACATTGGCCTTGAGCAATCGACCGCTCAGGTATTCGCGTGTGTCAAAGGTCAGCGTTGCATCGGGGGTTTCAGGATTCGGCAGTCGGTAGATCATCCAGACCTCAAGCAAACTGCAGGCAACCAGCACAAAGCCCACCGGCACGATGGCCTGGAGAATTTGTGACTCGGCGGTCGCTCCAGACGGAAACCACAACTCAAACAGAATCGAAAACATCAGCGTGCCGAGCAAAATCGCCACAATCGAAACTGCCTGAACTACACCGTTAACCTCAGCAAGCCGCTCCTTGCCGTAAAAGACCTTGATGTAGCCGTACTTGGCGGGTGAGTAAAACGCCGATTGCACTGCGAG
Organism: Pseudomonadota bacterium; assembly: GCA_039029275.1. Lineage (GTDB taxonomy): Bacteria > Pseudomonadota > Gammaproteobacteria > JBCCGL01 > JBCCGL01 > JBCCGL01. The sequence goes on from JBCCGL010000005.1 coordinate 200,931, forward strand.
CAAAAACGTCATTCCGAACGACACCCAAAACCACCCCAGCATGTAACACACGGTGATCCCGCAGGTCAGCGCAACCGCCAGCCAGGCCGCACCGCGCATGACCGAAGTCTTGGCAAAACGGTCGGATGCGAATCCAACCGGGCTGAAAAGCAAAATAAACGGTAACAAGATCAAACCATTGACGATCGCCGTCAGAATGACCTGCTCGGTTCCGTCGTACATTTTGAAGACGGTGTTCTGAATCACGATCTTGTGACCGAGATCGACAAAGGCATTGAGAAAAACGGCAATCAGAAAAGGAAAGGTGCCGGCGATGGAAAAAATTCGTTGCATTGTCAGGTTCCTGCTGCGGTGCTCAAGTTTCGTGCAATGTTCATCATGGGACCCTATTTACGCAACCAGTCTAAAAAAAGCGTTAGCATGATCAACTCAAGGTATCTTATAGTGATACTTGATTCCAAGCACCGATCACTGGAGCACGAGCATGGCGCAGACACCCGAGCTCATCAACACTTTAAAAAAGCAACTTAAGGCGCACGGGAAAACCTACGCAGACGTCGCCGCCGCACTCGACCTTAGCGAAGCGCAGGTTAAACGATTGTTTGCGTCCGAGCACTTTACCTTGCAACGTCTCGAAGCTGTGTGCCGGTTGATCGACATTGATCTTGTTGAGCTCTTTCAACTTATGGCAAGCCAGCGCCCACAGTTACAGCAACTGACCCGCGAACAGGAACAGCAGGTTGTTTCTGATATTCGTTTGTTGATGGTCGCGCTCAATGTGATTAACGGCTACACATTTGACGAGTTGTTGCGCGAATTACCAATAAGCCAACACGAATGTGTGCAACACCTTGCCACGCTGGACAGACTGCAAATTATTGAGTTACTGCCCAGCAACAGAATAAAGCTGCGCATCGCGCCCAACTTTCACTGGATTATCAACGGTCCTATCCAGACGTTTTTTCACGAGCAGGTCGAGCGCGATTTCTTTCGCTCGCGTTTTGATAAACAACACGAGAAGCTGCTTGTGCTCAACGGATTGTTAAGTGCCGACTCGAACCGCGAAATGCAGAGGAACATGGCGCGACTTGCGCAGCAATTTAATGAAGGATTACAAAACGATTCGGGCTTGCCACTGGATCAAAAGCACGGGAACACCTTGGTGGTCGCGATCCGTCACTGGCAGTGGGAGGCGCTAAAAAACGCCTGACGCAGGCGCCTCAGTAGTCAAATCAGTCACCGTTGTAGAGCACACGCACAGATTCGGCGACACCCTCGTCTTTGTATACAATCGAGCGCTTGCCACCGGCGCGCTTAGCTGCATAACAGGCGCTGTCCGCAGCATGCAACAACTCGTGCACACTTTCGCCGCCTGTAACTGGCGTAATTCCCACACTGATACCGACCCGGAATATCTGCCCCTTGTGCTCGACGGTGACTTCGTTAAGGTGCTTGATGATTTCATCGCAAATACGCTCTGCGACATCGGTGTGGCAGTTTTCCATCAGCAGGATGAATTCGTCCCCACCCAGCCGTGCGACCGTGTCGCGACTACGTGTGGCGCTTCGAATAATCTCGCAAAGCTGCTGCAGCACTTCATCGCCTTTGGCGTGCCCGCACGTGTCGTTTATCAGCTTGAACTGGTCCAGATCGAGGAAGCACAGCGCATGTTGAACGCCGTTGTTTGTCGCGCTCAACAAAGCGCGTTCAAGCCTTATTTCCAGCTCGCGACGATTGATCAAGCCGGTCAGGTGGTCGTGCGATGCCATATAGGCAAGCTGTTCCGACAATGCGCGTGACTCGGTCACATCGGTCACAAAACCCTCGATAGCGAGCAGGTCACCCACATCATTGCAGAGTCCACGACCTTGCTCCCAAACCCAACGCTCTTCACCGTTACGCGCGACAATTCGAACCGTGTGCTGATAAGGGGTATTTGTGCTGATAGCGCGCTCAATGCTATCCCAGGCTTTATCGCGATCATCCTCGTGAATGAGTTTGCACATAAACCTGCCTTCCATACCGATCAACTCATCACTGCTGAAGCCGGTAATGTCGGTACAACCATCGCTGATAAATTCTGTTACCCAGCCTTCCACATGGGCGATGCGATAAACCATACCAGGGAGATCACCCAGCAAGCGCATACGCCATTTGGTTTCGATCAGGTCTACAACGAGTCTGGACAAGTGAATGAGCGCTTTGCGCTGGTAGTCTTGCAATTCGCCGGCTTTAGCGCCAAGTACGCACAAGGTACCAAGGCGAAACCCCTCAACGCTGATAAGCGGTGCAGCGGCGTAGTAGTTAATATTGTGCTCGGTGACAAGTGTAGAAGCGCAAAACTCGGGACATGACGCGACGTCCGCGACCTCAAAAACACCGTCGGATTGGATAGCGGTCTCGCAAAACGTATCCCCAAGCGGCAGGCCGGTCAGGTCATCGTTTCCAAAAACCGATTTGAACCACAGGCGATTGCGCCCAACAAGGCTGATAACAGACAACGGGAGTTCGCAGAGCTCTGCCGCCATATGAGTGATGCGATCGAATTCCGGCTCACGGCCAGTGTCGAGTATATTCAACCGCTCCAGCGCTAAAAGGCGTTGCTGTTCTGAATACGCGTACTTATTCAGCATTAACCCCTTGATATTGATGTTTTTAATTATCGTCGCGTGCCAGCGGGTCCCCGGATACCGACACCCTATCTCGACACTTATCAAGTTACATTTTAAGCCAGAAATATCTTTACGGGTGTGACAAATTTGATATTTCACCGCCGCTCGTCGGCGGGTTACACACGATCAGGCCTTGTTACAAACCGTTACACAGTGTTACGCGCGCGAAAAGATTCACCTGTCTGACGCGGCTACGATGCGCTCACGTCAACGTAACCCACAGGAGACAAGTAATGAATGACGTAGTTCAGAAAAAATCGCGCAAGAAGCTGATCGCAGTAATCGCGGGAGGCGCAGTGTTGGTGGGATCTATCGCCGCTTACGCCGGCGCCCGATCGCACTGGCACCACGGTAAGCATATGGACCACGCGGTCGATCACATCAGTCAGGAGCTTGAGCTCGATGACACCCAGCGCACCCAGCTTGAGTCACTCGGTAAAACCCTGATGGAGTTTAAACGCGTGATGCGCGACGGCACAGAGGCGAACGTAATTCTGGCCTCGGTGCAAGGTACGACGCTTGATCAGACCACGCTGAACGGACTGATCGAGTCCAAACTTGATGCGGCGCGGGCGCAGACACCGCAGCTGGTCAACGCAATGGCAAACTTCTACGATGGCTTGAACACCGAGCAACAGGCCGAGGCACGCGCCAGACTGGAACGTGCGGCACAGTGGATGGAACACCGCAAGGGCGAAGAGTAGACCCTGCCCGATTAAAGCCGAACCCCCGCGTTGGCGGGGGCTTTGGTTTGCGTGCGAATCCGCATACCATGACAGCCTATGCACCCCATTTTGTTGATCGACGACGATGAAAAGCTTGCACAACTGCTGGCGCGCTATTTCGGGCAACACAGTTTGTTACTGCATCACGCGGGGGCGCCATCAATCGGCTTTAATATTCTCGAACGCGAAACCGTTGATCTGATCATACTCGACGTTATGCTGCCCGAAATGGACGGCTTTGAAGTGTGCCGCAGGCTTCGCCAGACGCACGACATTCCCATCTTGATGCTAACGGCGCGTGGTGACGTGACCGATCGCATCGTCGGACTGGAACTGGGCGCGGACGATTATCTGCCGAAACCGTTTGAGCCGCGCGAACTGGTGGCGCGCATTCACAGCATTTTGAAACGCACCGACAGTCGGGCTGGTCCGACGCCAGACCCGAAGTCCTTCGCGTTCGGTGGTCTGCATATCGACAGCAAAAAACTCAGCGCAAGTCTCGACGAAAAAACCCTCCCTCTCAGTCAATTGGAATTTCGCTTACTCGAGTTGTTTGCGCGACGCGTAGGTGAAACCCTGAGTCGCGACGATATCCTGAATGCGCTACGTGGCACCGACGCCGACCTGTTCACGCGTTCCGTCGATATCCTCGTCAGTCGCCTGCGCCAAAAACTCAAACCGGCCGAGCCAATCATTACTGTTAGAGGCGCGGGTTATTGTTTTACCGGAGTAGTCCAGTGAAAACAGCGGTGAAGCTAAAGTGGCCTCAAAAATTGCGCCCGCGCGGGCTTACGCTCAAGCTGCTTGCGATTTACCTTGGTATGGTCGTGCTCGGTATGGCGCTGATTGGCAGCGCAACGCGATTTGCGTTTCGCGACGATTTCGAGTTTCGCATTCACCCGCATCTGCGTCTGTACGTTGAGTACGTGATGCGCGACCTCGGTTCGCCCCCGCAACTGGAGCGTGCCAAACTGCTCACCCACAAAATTCCTGTCCAGATTGCATTCCGCAGCCCACGCGAGTCCTGGTCAACCGACGGGCGAGACGTGCCAAGACCCGGCGACGTGGAGTTCTGGGGTCGCGGTCACAAACGCGCGGATCACCCGCGATCCAAGGTACGGTTTGGCGAATTGGGCGAGCGGGAAGTTGCTATCGTTCGCGCGGCAGGCGGGACGCTGTTTTTCTTCCCGCCGGAGATTGAAGACAAATGGCGGCCGGCGATGCTACTGCCACCCCTGCTGGTTTTAGGCCTTTTGGCTGCGCTGTATTTTCTGACTCAACGGCTGTTTCACCCTTTGCATACCATTCGCAACGCGGTTGTGACTTTTGGCGAAGGCGAACTCAAACAACGCCTCGACATAGTGCGCAACGACGAGCTCGGTGATGTCGCCGTCAGCTTCAACCAGATGGCCGAGCGCATCGAGCAGATGCTCGAATCCAAACGTCAGTTGCTCCTCGCGATCAGCCACGAGCTGCGCTCTCCCCTGACTCGCGCCAAACTGGCCACGGCCATGCTGAGCAGCCCGGCACAACGCGACGAGATTGAAGTTGAACTGGCCGAGATGGATTCGCTGATCAACGAGCTGCTCGAAACCGAACGCCTGAACGAAGGTCATCAGGCACTTAACCTCACGGCTGTAGATGTTAACCAACTGCTGCTCGATATCGTCAATGCCTTCGACGGTGTCATTGAATTGGATCTGCGCGCGTCAAATGTCACAGCGCAGGCTGACCCGGTTCGCCTGCGACTCGCCGTGCGTAACCTGATTGAAAACGCCCTCAAATACACGCCTGACGGCGGCGACAAACCTAAAGTCACGCTGGTGGACGAAACCGGTACATTCGATATCACGATTCGTGATTACGGCGACGGCATTGCACCCGAGCATCTGCCGCACGTAAGCGAACCCTTTTACCGCGCCGACGCTTCTCGCCAACGGGCGACTGGTGGATTTGGATTGGGATTATTTCTGTGTCGCGTGGTGGCCGAAGCGCACGGCGGCGAATTGCGTATTGCCAGCGAGCTTGGATGCGGTACCAGCGTCACGATCGCGATAGCAAAACATATCCGCAAATCAAACGACGCTTCCAATTAGGTTGAAACCGCCATTGAGCTTAACCTTAACGACAGGGTCGACACCAAAAGGACGTAGCAAACGGGTCAATGATAGACGGGCAAAATGTTAGCCACCATCTTCAGCATCGCTCCGATATTTGTACTGATCATCCTCGGTTATGGCTTGCGTCGTGGCGGCATCCCGAGCATCGATTTTTGGAATCTGAACGACAAGCTTGTCTATTGGGTTCTATTCCCCGCGCTATTGTTTCATACGATGGCAACCGTCGAGCTGTCAGGGGATCTGCTCGGGAAATTTGCCATCACGGTTTACGCGGGTTTTGCGGCCGCGTTGATATTTTCATTTTTCGTCGGCCGTTTTTGTAAGCTACCACGTCCCACGTGGACCAGCGTCATGCAGGGTTGCGCGCGCCACAACACGTTTATAGCGCTGGCAGTTGCCGAGCGTGTCTTCGGTGCCGAGGGTCTGGTGCTCGCAGCACTCATCACCGCCATCTTAATTCCGGTCACCAATCTCTCTATCGTACCGCTCATGATTACGCTTTTGCAGGGCGCGGGCCGGAACAAATTGTTCAAGGTGATTGTGCGCGAAGTGGGGCGTAATCCCTTGCTCATTGCGGTTGCGCTGGGTATCGGCGCCAATACCGCGGGCGTTTCCGACATACCCGTTTTGTTCGATGTGGCGAAAGTTCTTGGGGCGGCCGCCCTGCCTATCGTATTGCTATGCGTTGGCGCAAACCTTCGGGTTCGCAAAATGAGTGCAGCGATCGTACCCACCCTGATTTCGATGATGGGCAAGATGATTATTTTCCCCGGCGTCATCGCAATTTTTGCACTCGCGACAGGTCTTGCTCCACTGCCAACCCTGATCGCCATGGTATTTGGCGCAGTGCCCAGCTCGGCGAACGCCTACACACTCGCGCGACAGATTGGTGGCGATGCACCGACGATGGCCGCCATTGTCACCATGCAAACTGCCGTCTCGTTTTTCACGTTGCCCGTGACATTAATGCTGGTTCAAAGATGGGTCAGCTAGTATCACCAGGGTCAGTTCAGGTGGATTCTTTCGGACTCAATGTGAATGCAACCAGCTACGCATCGAGGCTCGCTTTACATCGCGTCGAATAAGGTTTCTCAGCCATTGCAATATCTAATCGGACTGGTCTAATCAATCAAACTTAGCTGGTTCTACTGGTATTTTCGCACCCCCACCTAAACTCACCAAACAATGACGCAACTGTTTGCGCCGATGTGCGCTTACCGGAGACTCCCATGGCATACGATGTAAACGAATTTGATCGCGACACGGTTATCGACGGCGACAAGGCCCACGTCTGGCACCATCTGACACAACACAAGGCGCTTGAAGAAAACGACCCGATGGTTGTTGTCGAAGGCAAGGGCATGCGCGTGTGGGACGCCAACGGCAAGGAATATCTCGACGCTGTTTCTGGCGGCGTCTGGACGGTCAACGTCGGCTACGGTCGCGAAAGCATCGCCAACGTGGTGCGCGACCAGTTGGTCAAGATGAACTACTTTGCCGGCGTTCAGGGCAGCGTGCCGGGTGCGCTCTTTGCCAAGGCGTTGATCGAGAAAATGCCGGGCATGAGCCGCGTGTACTACTCCAACTCCGGATCCGAAGCCAACGAGAAAGCGTTCAAAATTGTGCGCCAGATTGCCGAACGCAAGCACGGTGGTAAAAAACACAAGGTGCTGTTCCGCGAACGCGACTACCACGGCACCACCATCAGCTGCCTTAGCGCGACCGGTCAATTCGAGCGCAAAGGTCAATACGGACCGTTTACCCCGGGTTTTGTCGAAGTGCCGCACTGCTGCGAATACCGCTCGCAGTGGGGCGATGTGGACGACTACGGCGTGCGCGCGGCGAATGAAATTGAACGCGTGATTCTCGACGAAGGGCCGGACTCCGTTGGCGCCTTGTGTCTGGAGCCAATCACCGCCGGCGGCGGCGTAATACCCCCGCCCGAGGGTTACTTCGAGCGCGTGCAGGAAATCTGCAAGCAATACGGCGTGCTCCTGCACATCGACGAGGTAGTGTGTGGCCTGGGACGCACCGGAAAGTGGTTTGGATATCAGCAGTTCGGCGTTAAGCCGGATATCGTCACCATGGCCAAGGGCGTGGCTTCGGGTTACGCGGCGATTTCATGCACGGTCACAACCGAGGACGTGTTCAACCAATTCAAGGATGAGCCCGGTGACCACATGAGCTATTTCCGCGACATTTCAACCTTCGGCGGTTGTACCGCGGGCCCGGCGGCTGCGCTTGAAAACATGCGCATAATCGAGGAAGAAAACCTGCTCGATAACGTCACGCGTATGGGCGAATACCTGAACGACAAACTGCTCGAACTCAAAGAAAAGCACGCCATCATCGGCGATGTGCGCGGCAAAGGCCTTTTTCAGGGGGTGGAACTGGTGAAAGATCGCGAAACCAAAGAGCCCGTGCCTGAATCAACTGCCATGGCAGTGGCCGCGCACTGCCTCAAGAACGGCGTGATGATCGGGCGCACCAACCGCAGCTTCCGCGATCTCAACAACACGCTCTGCCTCAGCCCCGCGCTGATCAGCACGACTAACGATATTGACGAGATCGCAAGCGCCATTGATCACGCGCTGGCCGACCTGCTGGGGTAGCCCTGGGCTCACGGCTACCAAGCCACTAGCAGGCTGTCAGAAAAACGCTGACGAGGCAGGTTGTATTTCAACAGCCTGCTGCGTCCGTCTATCCCGCTATATAGTGCTCCAAATGGTCAATCACGGTTTGCTGCTCGTCGATAATTGAGCGCACCAGCTCGCCAAGAGAGACCAGACACACTAGCTGACCACCATCCATTATTGGCAGATGACGGATGTCTTTTTCCGTCATTAGCGCCATGCATTCGTCGATGGTGTTTTCCGGCCGCCCACAAATAACGCGCGCAGACATAATTTCGCGCACCTGTGTGTCGTGCGCCGATTTGTCACTTAAGAGGACTTTACGCGCGCAATCGCGCTCTGAGAGGATGCCGGCGAGCTTGCCATTTTCGAGCACCAGCAGCACGCCGATGTTCTTTTCTGCGAGCTGGCTTACCGCTGACTGTACCGAGTCGTCTGGGTTAACCGACCAGATATCCCGGTGGTGATCCTGGATCAACTGTTTAATAGTCTTCATTACAACCTCCTTATCTCGTCCTTGTTTTAACAGGAAATCCCTATTCCTGCAAAATCCGACCGGCTGCTACTTGTCGCGCGGTTTGTCGGAATCCTCAGCCTTATCCTGCTGCGAGTCTTCGTCTAGCTCCTGTTTAATTCGCTCCAGTTCAGTAGCAATTTCTTCTTCACTTAACGGTTCGACGATCCCGTCTTCGGCCAACTGATCGATTACGGCGTCTTCATTGACGGAGGAGGTATCGGCCTCTGTACCGTCGTCTGACGCGTCCTCTTCACGGATTCGCGCGAGTTCTTCCTCTATCTCCTCGTCCAGCATAGCGTCGTCGCGCGTGTCGGTATCAATATCCACGCCGGGATCTTGTTCATCGGTTTCTGCGGCGGGTCCTTCGTGCTCATGCCGATCGAGCTCAGCTTCCATTTCATCTTCGCTGAGCGGTTGATAAGGCACATCTGCCGCGTCGGCGTGCGAAGTATCGTCTGGATCAGAAGTGTCTTTTGCGGGCTTGGAATCAGCGTCGTCGAGGAACTCAAATTCATCCTCATCGTCGTCTTCTTCGTCATCATTCAGGACAACCGTGGCTGACTCTGGCGGCATGATCACAGGCTGGCTGGCCAGTGGCATCGTGCCATCTCCCGGCGTCGGCTTGGGCTTCTTTCGCAACATGATCCTGGAAAAAAGGATCCCGAATTCGAACAACAACCACATCGGCAGCGCTAAAAGCGTCTGCGAAATCACATCCGGTGGGGTCAGGAACATCCCGATTATGAAGGCGGCGACAATAAAGTACGGGCGTTTGCTGGCCAGCGACTCGGGTGTTGTAACGCCGATTGCGACCAGCAAAATGACAGCAATCGGCACCTCGAAGGCGATTCCGAAAGCGAAAAACATCGTGATGATAAAGTCCAGATAGCTTGCGATATCCGGGCTGTAGGCGACACCTGTGGGCGTAGTGCCAACCATAAAACCAAACACCAGCGGCGCGACCACGTAGTACGAGAATGCCACCCCGATGTAAAACAGAAGGGTGCTGGATACCAGCAGCGGTACAACAAGGCGCTTCTCGCTGCGGTAAAGCCCCGGCGCGATAAAACCCCAAATCTGAGAAAGCAGATACGGGACGGTGACAAAGACCGATGCGACGAGCACCAGTTTCAAGGGTGTCAAAAACGGGGCAACGACACCTATTGACACCATCGTCGTGCCTTCGGGCAGACGATCACTCAGGGGGCCGGCAAAGAACGTGTAGACCTCGTTGGCAAACGGGAACAAACAGGCAAACGCTAAAATTATCGCCAGCACGCAGCGCAGCAGGCGATCACGAAGCTCGAATAAATGGGAGAGAAAACCCTGTTCCTTGCCCTCGTCGTCGAGTTTTTCTTCGTCTTGCTCCGTTGTGCTCATGCGGAGTTCTGTTTATCCGAATCTGCACTGTCATCGCGTGCGGCTGATTCCGATTTGGTTTTGGATTGCTCGACGACGGCCTCGGTGTGCTTGAGCGTTTCTTCGCGCGCTGCAGCCTGTTCAGCCCAGGACTTTTCCGCCAGCGTCATGGATTCGCGGGTTGAGGTTTCAACTTCGGCGCGCGTTTCGTTAACAACGCTCTGAAGTTCTTGAATTTGTTTTTTTTGCTCGCCGATGAGCTCGCGCAATTCACCTGATTCCATCTCGCGATTGATGTCGGATTTGACATTCGCAATCATGCGCTGCGCCTGACCAACCCAGCGACCCACCTTGCGCGCGACATCGGGCAGACGCTCCGGGCCAACCACGAGAAGCCCGACCACGGTGATCAGGCACATTTCCCAGAACCCAATGTCAAACATGGGAGATATCACACATGGCTAATATCAACATGGAATCGTCAAACGCCAGAGATTCCCGACAACGCGGTCGGGCAATCGTTGAATCAGGCTTTGTCTTTTTCGGTTGATTCGGCGCTGGCTTCGCCGTCGATCACGCGCTCTTCAGTCGCGTCTTTGATTTGTTCCGGGTCTTCTTTGACGGACTGTTTGAAGCCTTTGACCGCTGCTCCCAGATCGCCGCCCAGATTTCGCAAGCGCTTGGCGCCAAACAGCAACAGCACGATTGCCAGAATAATCAAAAGTTGCCAAACACTGATTCCCATTAGGTCTCTCCAGTTTCTATTCGTTGTGGTCTTACCGTTGGCGTGAGGCTTTTTCGTCCAGCCCCGAGCGGCCAAAGCGGCGTTCCAGTTCGGTTAAAACGGCGTCGGGCTTGAGCCCACGCTCGCTTAGCATCACAAGCGTGTGAAACCACAAATCGGCGGTTTCACTGATTAATTTCGCGTCGTCTGCATTTTTGCCGGCGAGCACGGTTTCTACTGCTTCTTCACCCACCTTTTGTAAGATGCGGTCACGACCATTGGAATACAAGCTCGCAACATACGACGCATTCGGATCAGCGCCCTTGCGCTGTTCCAGTTCTACCGCAATCGCTCGCAGTATATCGCTTGCAGTGCCACCCGTCATACTAGCCATACATCTCGTTAGGGTCTTTGAGCACCGGGTCGGTAACGCGCCACTCGCCGTCTTCCAGGCGCCTGTAGAGACAGCTCTCACGCCCTGTGTGGCAGGCAATGCCGCCGGTTTGCTCAACTTCAAGTAGCAGCACATCACCGTCGCAGTCAAGCCGGATCGAGCGGATTTTCTGCGTATTGCCAGACGATTCACCTTTATGCCACAACCTGCCGCGTGATCGAGACCAGTAAACCGCCTCACCGCGCTCGACCGTCAGCGCCAGTGACTCGCGATTCATCCACGCCATCATCAGAACTTTTCCGCTCGCAGCATCCTGCGCGATTGCCGCAACGAGACCGTCGTCGGTCCAGGTAATTTCGTCGAGAAAACTGGCGTTCATGATTGTGGTTGCAGGGCTGCAGTCGGAACGGGCGCGAATTCTAGCACACAGACAAACTGCGTTATGCTAGAGGCGTACCTCAATGCCACGTGCACGCATGCGGTCCTTTGCCTCGCCGACTGTATATTCGCCAAAGTGGAAAATACTCGCTGCCAGAACCGCATCGGCGCCGCCGATCAGCACGCCGTCGCAGAGGTGATCGAGATTGCCGACACCGCCAGAGGCGATCACCGGAATCGACACCGCGTCGACGATTGCGCGCGTCAGTTCGAGGTTAAAGCCAATTTTGGTGCCGTCACGATCCATGCTCGTCAGCAGGATCTCGCCCGCGCCAAAGTCCGCCATTTTGCGCGCCCATTCGACCGCATCGATACCGGTCGGCTTGCGCCCGCCGTGAGTGAAAATTTCAAAGCGCGGTGACTCACTATCGGCGTTGACCTGTTTGGCGTCGATAGCCACCACGATGCACTGCGAGCCCACTTTGTCGCTGGCTTCACGCACAATTTCCGGCGTGAACACAGCGGCAGTGTTGATGCCAACCTTGTCGGCACCCGCATTGAGCATCGTGCGCACGTCTTCGACCTTGCGGATACCGCCGCCCACGGTGAGCGGAATAAACACCTGGTCGGCTACGCGTTCAACCACGTCGACCATCGTCGCGCGGTCGTCCGAGCTCGCGGTGATGTCGAGAAAGGTAATTTCATCGGCGCCCTCGGTGTTGTAGCGTTTGGCGATCTCGACGGGATCACCGGCGTCGCGGATATCGACGAATTGCACGCCTTTAACGACGCGCCCGTTGTCGACGTCAAGGCACGGAATGATGCGTTTGGCCAATCCCATCAATACACCCCCATCAGGCCAGGCCCTCGCCGAGCATATCGCCGACCAGTTGCTTGGCGTCGGCCAGGTCGATCGTGCCCTCGTACAATGCGCGGCCGATAATCGCGCCACTGATCCCGTCTCCCGCGACTTCGCACAGATTTTCAATATCGTCGAGGTTAGTAACCCCGCCAGAGGCGATGACGGGTATGTCAATCGCGCGCGCCAGTGCAGAGGTTGCCTCGACGTTAACGCCCTGCATCATGCCGTCTCGGGCGATATCGGTGTATACGATGGCCGCCACACCTGCACCCTGAAAGCGCTGCGCGAGGTCTATCGCATCGATATCGCTGCCCTCGGCCCAGCCTTCGACCGCGACCTTGCCGTCGCGCGCATCCAGCCCGACAATGACCTTGTCAGCAAAGCTTGCGCAGAGGCGCTCGACGAACTCCGGCTCGCGTACCGCTTGCGTGCCAATGATGACGTATGAAACACCGGCGTCGATGTAGCTCGCCGCGATCTCTTCGTTGCGGATGCCACCCCCAATCTGCAGCGGCAAAGCCGGATGCTGCTCGCGAATGGCGCGCACGATTTGAGCGTTTTTCGGCTCTCCGGCAAACGCGCCGTCGAGATCAACTAGGTGCAAGCGTCGCGCGCCTTCGTCCACCCAACGCCCGGCGACGCTGACGGGATCGTCCGAAAAAACGGTGTCATCGTCCATACGTCCCTGGCGCAGACGAACGCACTTGCCTTCTTTTAAATCAATTGCGGGTATCAGCAGCATTTTTTGTTCCGTTACTCCCACTCAATCAGGAGATTTAATATCTCTTTTCAAATGAATTATCGCCAATGCCGCATCGCTCCGGGAATAATCCAAAAAAAATTAGTGGTAAGCCGTTCAGGCAAGGCCCGAGTTTTTCGAAAGGCGCAGTTTACACGCAGTAAATGAGCACTTGAGCAATGCGAGAACAGCGCGTGAGCGGCTTGGATCAATTTTTAAAATTTTTTTTCAAACCACTCAGTGTCGACATAACGACCAAATTTGAAACCTACCTCGCTCAACACGTGCAAGGGTTTAAATCCAAATTTTATATGCAGCGCGCGCGACGCGTCGTTGGGCAATCCCAACACCCCGTAGGCGCGGTGCACATTCTCACCTTCGAGCGTTGTTAGCAGTTCGCCATATAGCAGACCGCCAATGCCTTCGCCGAAGACGTCGGGCGACAAATAAATCGTGGTCTCGACCGACTCGGCATACGCAGGCTTGGCGCGAAATTTAGTGCTCCCCGCGTACCCGACAACCGCGCCCTCGCGCTCTGCAACAAACAATCGGTGCGGCCCGCTTTCGCTGAACTGATCGAACCAACCCTGCCGTTCCTGCGGCTCGAAGACGTCAACGTCAAAAGTGATGATGGTGTGCTGCACATAATAATTGTAGATATCCGTCAGCGCGGACAGATCGCTTTGACGTGCCGCGCGAATCAGTACTCGCCGTTCCATTGCACAAAATTTCGCAGCAGTTGCAGTCCGTTGTCGGCGCTTTTTTCCGGATGAAACTGGCAGGCGAACACATTGTCTTGCGCGACTGCGCAGGTAAAACCATGGCCATAGTGACTGCGACCGACCGCGAGCATGTGATCTTGCGGATCGACGTAATAGCTGTTGCAGTAATAAAAGCGCGCGCCCTCGTCGATACCATTCCACAACGGGTGCTGGCTATCGGCCTGCCACACCTGGTTCCAGCCCATTTGCGGCACGGACAAACGCGCGTTGGTCTCAGCATCGCGCATATCGGTTTCAAACGCGTGCACGCCGCCGCGAATCAGGCCGAGGCAATCGACGCCGTCGTTTTCATCGCTGCGATCAAATAACACCTGCAAACCCATGCAAATGCCAAGAAAGGGTTTGTCGACGTAAGCCTGGCGAATCGCCTCGATCACATCGTGCGCGCGCAACTGCGCCATACAATCGCGCGCCGCACCCTGCCCGGGAAATACCACCCGATCCGCCTTTTGAATATCTGCGTTGTCGTTGGTTACGAGAACCCTGGCTTTGTCAGACACGTGCTCGATCGCCTTGGCAACCGAGCGCAGATTACCCATGCCGTAGTCGACCACGGCAATCGTCTGCGCGCTCACGGCTTACAACACACCTTTTGTGGAAGGCATCTTTCCCGCCATCCGCGCATCGGGCGTAATCGCCATTCGCACGGCGCGACCAAACGCCTTGAACACGGTTTCGATCTTGTGATGCTCGTTGTGACCGCGCAGGTTGTCGATGTGCAGTGTGGCTTGCGCGTGGTTAACAAACCCCTGAAAAAACTCGTAGAACAGATCAACGTCAAAGCTACCCACGCGCGGGCGCACAAAGTTGATTCCATACTCCAGGCCGGAGCGACCGGAGAAGTCGATCACTACGCGCGAGAGTGCCTCATCCAATGGTACGTAAGCGTGGCCGTAACGCGCGATGCCCTTTTTGTCTCCCAGTGCCTGCGCAAATGCCTGCCCGAGAGTGATGCCGATGTCCTCGACAGAGTGATGGTCGTCGATGTGTGTATCGCCGTTGCAGGTGATGTCGAGATCGATCATGCCGTGTCGCGCGATCTGATCCATCATGTGTTCTAAAAACGGCACGCCTGTGTTGAAGCTGGTTTTACCATCTCCGTCGAGGTTAATACTGACGGCGATCTGGGTTTCCTGCGTGTCGCGGCTTACCGAGGCCGTGCGGGCTGTCATGTCTGCGCTTCCGGGGCTTGCGTTGTTTGGGGCGCGCAAGGATACACCGGAACACGGTTTAAGTCAGGTCGCGAATGCGCTCGGGCCACCGGTTCCACGCCGGCAAATCGAGTGGCGTAACCGTTCTACGAAACCCGGAAGTCCGTGTGATCAGGGCTCGGAGGGCGTAAGAAACCGGCAATTTCGTAAAAATTCGCATTAATCATCTGAATTTACGCGTTAGAATTTGTGCTCGGTATTGAATGTCGGGCAATTCGATGGATCCGGAAAGACACTTTAACGCGCTGAAGCAAAACGAAATGCTGCACTGGTACGAGATTAAGTCCATCCTCGGCCAAGGCGGATTCGGCATTACTTATTTGGCCCGAGACACTAATCTCGACCAAATGGTCGCGATCAAGGAGTACTTGCCCACCGAATTCTCGACGCGTGATGTAGAAAACACAGTTCAGCCCATTTCACAGAACCACACTCAGATTTTCGACTGGGGCAAAAAGCGCTTCCTTGATGAGGCTAAAACCCTCGCCCAGTTTCGCCATCCAAACGTTGTGCGAGTCAGCAGCTTTTTCGAAAATAACAATACCGGCTACATGGTCATGGACTACGAAGAAGGCACGGATCTTTCCGTGCTCATCAAAGCCGGCGAAAAATTCAATGAAGAGCGCCTGCTTGGCATATTGCTTCCGATTCTTGATGGTTTGGAACAAATTCACTCGCAGGGGTTTATTCACCGGGATATCAAACCGGCGAACATCTTTCTGCGCAATGACGGTAGTCCGGTTTTAATCGACTTTGGCTCCGCGCGACAGTCTGTGGGCGGCCAAACACGCACGATGACCAGCCTGGTGACGCCGGGCTACGCACCGTTTGAACAGTACCATGACGCCGAGGGCAAACAGGGACCGTGGACGGACATCTATTCGCTCGGGGCGAGCTGCTGCGCGCTGATAACCGGTAAGCCGCCAACCGACGCGCTAAAACGAAGCATGGCGAAGCTCGATCACGGCACCGATATCTACGTCGATTTGGTCGATCTCTATGAAGGCAAATACTCCCAACACGTACTTAGAGCTATCGACTATGCGCTCGAATTCCGCGAATCCGATCGTCCGCAGTCGATCAAGGACTGGCGGCCGATTCTGCTTGGCGAAGTAGCCGCACCCGCAGCCGAACCTGTCACGCAAATCAACACGTCACCGTCGGCCGCCACACAGATCGTCACACCAATCGACTCGCAGACTGCCCCCACCGCACCAACCGTCTCTGAATCTCGAACACGACCAGAACCGGTCAAAATCACACCGACCCCAGAGGCTGCCGAAGCCGCGCCAGCTGCAGAAAAGAAAGGGACCACGAATTTACTGCTTATCGCTGTCGCGGTTTTGTTGCTCGTCGTCATAGGGGGCGGCGTTTTTATAATGCAATCGGGCGCACCAACACCCGTCGAGCAGGCACAGAACGGGACCAACACGTCTCCTGAACAAACATTGATACAACCTGAAACTCAGCCTGAGGATGAGCTTACAGTCGCGAATGTTCAGCAATCTACGGACACGCAGACTTCTGAAACGACA
This sequence comes from Pseudomonadota bacterium, assembly GCA_039029275.1. Classification (GTDB taxonomy): domain Bacteria; phylum Pseudomonadota; class Gammaproteobacteria; order JBCCGL01; family JBCCGL01; genus JBCCGL01. Next base: position 217,582 of record JBCCGL010000005.1, read on the forward strand.
GAGGAACCTGAGACTCCCGCCACTTCGCAAGAACAGACCGAGGATGTGACTCAAAAAGCCGCAGCCGAAGAGGAAGCGAATAAACTTGCGGAAGCAAAACGACTGCAGGAAGAACAGGCTAATCAGGCAGCGCTGAAAAAAGAACAAGAACGCATAGCCGCTGAAAAGAAAAAACTCGCCGAGGAACAAGCTCAACTGGCCGCCGCCAAAAAGAAACAGGCCGAAGAACAAGCCCAATTGGCCGCCGCTAAAAAGAAACAAGCTGAAGAGGAGGCGAAAAAGCAGGAAGCTGCCAGACTCGCTAAACTAAAAGCTGAAGAAGAAAAGAAAGCGCAAGAAGCGGCCGCCGCGAAGCAACAAGCCTCCAAAAAACCGGCGGACTTTCGCGGTACCTATATCCCGGACGAAGGTTTTGAGGCAGTAGTACTCAACCAAAACGGCGATGTTGTCAGAGGAACTATCGGCACCGAGGGTTCAACGCTGGAAGGCAAAGTTGTCGGCAATAAACTCACCTTTTCTTTTCTCTATTCACTCACGGGCTACGGCCACAAACCAGGAACCGGCGAGTTCACGCTCGACAGCTCCGGGCGTCTGTCAGGTTTTCGAAGCGAGGGAGGGTTTGATTACAACACCCCCTGGAACCTCACACGAAATTCATCCGCAAAAACCAAGTCGGCAGATTCCAGCCTGTTCAAAAACCTGTCCGGAACCTATAAACCGGACGAAGGATTTGAGTATCTCGTGCTCAAACAAACCGGCAATAAAATTAAAGGGGAAATCGGTACCGAAGGCAGTACCTTAAGCGGCGAACGAAACGGCAATGTCATCACCTTTAAAATGCAATACTCTAAGACAGGCTATGGCCACAAACCGGGCTTTGGTGAATTCTCTATCAGCGCTGACGGTAAAAGGTTGACAGGGAAACGCAGTAAAGCGGGCTTTGCGGATAACAGTCCGTGGAACTTGACACGCATTATCGAAAACTGACCCGCACCGCGGTGTCCGGCACGACTTGGAGCACCGCTCAAAACCACAGGCAGTTTCCGGTTTTTACGTCAATTGTCGTTCAGCTTTCCGGCCTATTGCATTAGCCGAGATACCATAGGCTCCATTGACTCCGCCCAAATTTCATACCCGACTCTTTTCAAGTGCAATCCGTCTCGCATTATTTTTTTTGATACGCCACCGTTCGCAGACAAAAAACTTTTTGAGATATCGAGGTACCAAATATTCTGCTCATCCGAAAATCCTGAAATAATCTGATTAACTTCATCATTGCGCGCTCTTTGTTGATCGCCAGCCTCAAAGCCTCTTGGGAAAATGCCCAATAACAAAATTTTGCTCATCGGCAGTTTATTTTGCAAAAAGTCCAGGATCTTCTTGATTCCATCAGCGGTGTCAGCTGCCTCGTCCATTAGATGACCTGTGTTATTTGTTCCGATCATTAATATAACCAGCTTCGGGGACAACCCGTCGACGGCGCCATTTTCTAACCGCCACAAAACGTTTTCGGTGCGATCCCCATCGAAACCTAAATTAAGTGAATTTCTGTGCGAGTAGTATTTTGCCCACGCTGCTCGCCCATTGGTTTCCCAACGCTGCGTAATCGAGTCACCGATCATGACAAGGTCAATTTGGTCCTCGTGAGCTTTTTGCACGAGTTTCTCCTGATGCCGTTCCATCCACCATTTTTCAACCTCTCGCGGAACCGGGGCAACTGCGGACTCCCCTTGCTGTCGTTCAAACATCGGTTCGAACGCGCTTGATTTCTTATAGAAAAACCAAACGCCCGCTATCGCGATGAGTACAAGGATGAAAATTTTAATCATTTTGTCCATTAATCCGAGCAAAGGCGCGTTACGCATATATGTGCAGAGTGGGCAATATTACGAATTCGCGAAAAAAATAACCGAGAACAACGAAACCAGGTTTGCCACACGTTTGGAAAAGTTCACGACGTGCCCAGCGTACACATGCAATCCTATCGACACCTTGCCAAACTTATTTTACTTTTTTACAACGCCTGACTATCGAATCGGCTCGCTGCAAACATGGACGACAACGTAAGCCATAAAGGGATCACGGGTAAAGCCTACTCCATTTGCCGTATAAATTAACAAATTACTAATACGAATAACTCTCATTATTTTCTTCATTAATATCAAATAGTTAAAAAATTCCGGTTCTACTAGATACCGAAAAAACATCGGCGTATGCTGGTGTCGTCGCCGCCATTTAACCGGTTCGCGGAACACAAAAAACACCAAACCAGCAAAGTCTACCCAGGAGGAATTTATGCTCAAATCATTGAGTATCGACCCAGGTAAATGCACAGGTTGTTTGCAATGTGAGATGGCCTGCTCATACGAAGCCGAGGGTGTTTTCAACCCTTCAAAATCGCGTATCAAAGTCTTTACCTTTCATGACGAGGGGCGGTTCGTTCCCTACACATGCACGCAGTGCGCGGAAGCCTGGTGCCTGCAGGCCTGCCCGGTAGATGCGATTGTGATCAATGCCGATACCGGCGCCAAAGACATCCTCAATGATGTGTGCGTGGGCTGCAAAGTCTGCACCATCGCCTGCCCGTTCGGCACCGTGAACTACAACCAGGATACCGGCAAGGTGATCAAGTGCGATCTCTGCGGGGGTGATCCCAAATGCGCCGAGGCATGCCCCACCGATGCGATCACTTACGTTGACGCCGACGCTACGGGTCTGGAGCGCATGCGCGCCTGGGCGTCAAAAAGCGACAACCAGCCGGCAGCATGAGGGGGTGACATCATGGCTTGGACAAAGAAAGTACTGCGTGTCAATTTAACCGACGGCAGCGTCGTCCGCGAGCCCCTCAACATGGAGTGGGCAAACGATTATCTCGGTCAGCGCGGATTGGCCACCCGTTACATGGTTGAAGAAGTCGACCCCGCGTGCGACGCGCTTGGCCCCGACAACAAACTGATCTTTGCGACCGGTCCTTTAACCGGCACAAACGCATCCACCGGCGGTCGCTACTCGGTTATCACCAAAAGTCCGCTGACCGGTGCGATCGCGTGCTCGAATTCGGGAGGATTTCTGGGCGCCGAGCTGAAAATGGCGGGGTGGGACATGATCGTATTCGAGGGCAAGGCAGCATCCCCGGTGTATCTCAACATCGAGAACGATGAGGCCGAGCTGATCGCTGCGGACGACCTCTGGGGTAAATCGGTTTGGGAAACCGACAAGGTCTTGCATGAAAAGCACAACGACCCACAGATGCGTGTCGCCACAATTGGCCGCTCGGCCGAGGCGGGTTGTCTGTTCGCGGCGGTGATCAACGATCTGCACCGCGCTGCGGGGCGCTCAGGCGTGGGCACCGTGATGGCATCGAAAAACCTCAAAGCGGTCACCGTTCGCGGGACCAAAGGTGTCGGAAACATCAACGACCCCGCGCGCTTTATGCAGGCGGTCAGCGCCGGTAAAGCCGTGCTGGCGGAAAATGCCGTCACCGGACAGGGCCTGCCCACCTACGGCACACAGGTGCTGATGAACGTGATCAACGAGGTCGGCGCCCTGCCGACGCGCAACATGCGCGAAGTCCAGTTCGAAGGCGCGCACGATGTCTCGGCGGAGAAAATGGCCGAGTCACGCGCATCCGACGGCAAGCCAAACCTCACCACAAACGCCGGCTGCTTCGCCTGCACGATTGCCTGCGGGCGCATCTCGACCGTGGACCAAAAGCACTTCAGCGTCGAAAACAAACCGGAATACTGGGGCAACTCGGGTGGACTCGAATACGAAGCGGCGTGGGCCTTAGGGCCGGATACTGGCGTTAACGATCTCGACGCGCTCACCTACGTTAACTTTCTCTGCAACGAAGACGGCTTCGACCCAATCAGCTTTGGTGCGACGGTCGCGGCGGCGATGGAGTTGTTTGAGGAAGGCGCGATCACGACCGAGCACACCGACGGAATCGAACTGAAATTCGGTTCCGCCGAGGCGCTTGTGGCGGTCACTGAGCTCACTGCCAAAGGTGAAGGTTTTGGCAAAGAACTCGGTTTGGGATCCAAGCGTTTGTGTGAGAAGTACGGACGACCGGAACTCTCGATGACGGTAAAAGGGCAGGAATTTCCGGCCTACGATCCGCGCGGCATTCAAAGCATGGGGCTGACCTATGCAACGTCCAATCGGGGAGCGTGCCACCTGCGCAGCTATACGGTTGCGGCGGAAGTTTTGGGGATTCCGGAAAAAACTGACCCGCTGGTCGCCGACGACAGCAAAGCCGGGCTGGTCAAAGCGTTTCAGGACGCGACTGCCGCGTTCGATTCTGCCGGGTTGTGCATCTTCACCTCATTTGCATGGACCCTCGATGACGTGGCGCCGCAGGTCGACGCGGCGTGCGAGGGCGACTGGAGCCCGGAGCGACTGGCCGAAGTGGGCGAGCGGATCTGGAATCTCGAACGCGACTTTAACAACAAAGCGGGGCTGACAGCCGCTGACGACAAATTGCCGCAGCGCCTGCTCAAAGACGCGGCCAAAACCGGCCCGGCGCAAGGCAAGGTCTGCGACCTCGACAAGATGCTGCCCGCCTATTACGAGCAGCGTGGTTGGACGCCTGATGGGGTGCCAACGGATGCAACGCGCGCGAAGTTCGGACTGCCCGCCTGATTCCGGGGTGTACCGCACGGCGGCGAGTGAAACCGTCGCCGATTTTTTAACGATTCGGTCTTAAGCGAGTTACCAGACAATGCAGCACGTTATCATTGGCGCGGGCCCCGCCGGCGTCATCGCCGCCGAACACCTGCGCAAGCTCGATCCAGCCAGCGACGTCACAATTATTGGCGATGAGCCAGAGGCGCCCTACTCGCGCATGGCGATCCCGTATTTCCTTATCGACAAAATCGAAGAGCGCGGAACCTTTCTGCGCAAAAGCGTCGGTCACTACGACGATCACCGCGTCAACGTCATGCAGGATCGGGTAACGGCGATTAACTCCGACTCAAATACTCTGACGCTCAGAGGTGGCGGAACGCAGTCTTACGATCGCCTGTTGATCGCCACCGGTTCGCGCCCAGTATCGCCGCCGATTCCTGGCATGGACTTGCCCGGTGTTCACACCTGCTGGACGCTGGCGGATTCGCGCCACATCGTCGAGCTGGCCAAACCGGGCTCCAAAGTCGTGCTTATGGGCGCCGGATTCATCGGTTGCATTATTCTTGAGGCCCTGGCGTCGCGCGGCGTCGACCTCACGGTAGTCGAGATGGAAAACCGCATGGTGCCGCGCATGATGGATGAAGACTCGGGCGGACTGATCAAGCGCTGGTGCGAATCAAAAGGCGTCACGGTGCTGACCTCCACCCGAGTGGCGGGTGTTGAAAAAGGCAAGGAAACGGCTTTGGCAATATCGCTTGAAAATGGCGACACGCTGCCGGCCGATCTTTTGATCTCGGCCACCGGAGTGACCCCGTGCACCGATTTCCTCCAAGGCAGTGGTATCGAAATCGATCACGGCATTCTGGTCGACCATCATTTGCGCACCAACGTCAGTAACATATTTGCCGCAGGTGATGTCGCGCAAGGGCGTGACTTTTCCACCGGCGGGTATTCCGTGCAGGCGATCCAGCCAACCGCGGTCGAACACGGCCGGATCTGCGCAAACAACATGGTTGATGGTAACGAAATCACCCACGGCGGCAGTATCAACATGAATATCCTCGATACGATGGGACTCATTTCCGGCTCCTTCGGCATGTGGGAGGGTACCGACGACGGTGATACAACCGAGCTGAGCGATCATGGTCGCTATCGATACCTGCGACTGAATTTTCAGGACGATGTTTTGGTCGGGGCCAATAGTCTCGGCCTGACCCAGCACATTGGCGTGCTCCGCGGTCTGATCCAGAGCAAGCTGCATCTCGGTGCATGGAAGGCACGCTTGATGGACGACCCAACCCAGATCATGCCCGCCTATCTGGCCGCCACACAAGGCATGGGGTCGACGACCAAAGTGCAGTAAAGGCGTGAAAATTACGCTGAAACTCTACGCCACGCTGAGTGATTTGCTGCCCTCAGGCGCGCATAAAAATGCGGCCGAAATCGACGTCGATGAAAACGTCACACTCAACGAGATTATTCAGCGTTTTAATATTCCGCCTGAGCTGGCGCATCTGGTGCTGATCAACGGACACTTTGCCTGCGAGGCTGATCGCGACAGGTCGATGCTTAAATCGGGTGATGTGCTGGCGATCTGGCCGCCGGTGGCTGGGGGATAGCCGCCCTGCACTTCACCCGCGATATGGGCATTAACCGCCGCGATTTTTTTCGCATCCTGCCCACTGCCATCGGCAAAAGTGACCACGCAATCGACGGATCGCAGATCAAGATTTCGCCGATAGGAGGCGTCGGCACGCTGAATATTTCACTCGGACCCGAGGGTGAGCGTCGCTTGTCCGCATTAATGGTATTGCCGCGAATGCGGGTGGATTTCGATTTCGTCGAGGTCAGTGACGAAGAGGCCCAGGCGTTTATGGCAAACTTCGATTTCTACTATCGGAGAGGTGGAGGTTAACGTGAGCGCGACCGGCCAATGCCTGTGTGGCGAAGTGCGATTTGCTTTTGGCGGTGAACCATTGTTTACCCTGCATTGTCATTGCCAGAGCTGTCGTCGTTTTAGCGGGGCGGCAGTTGCCACTTATGTTGGCGTAACGAAATCAGACTTTAAATGTGAGGAGGGCGCCATCAGCTTTCACGAGTCAGCCCCGGGAATACGTTGGGGCTCGTGTGCGACCTGCGGCACATCGATCTGCTACGAGGCCGATTGGTGCGCTGACGAGATTCACCTTTTGATCGGCACGCTCGACACACCGGATCGGTATGTACCGCAGCGGCATTCGTTTTATTCAGAGCGCCTTGCGTGGCTTGATCTGGCGAGCGAGTTGCCCAAAAGTGATGAGAGCCTCAGCACCGAATCACGTGACTGAGACTGCCGAAACCGCGTACTTGAGGTAAGCTTGAGGTATGGCAACGCAACTCACCGACAAATTTAGGCGTCCGCTGCACGATCTGCGAATTTCAGTTACGGATCGCTGCAACTTTCGTTGCGTGTATTGCATGCCCAAATCCGTGTTCGACGGTCACAGGTTTCTGGCGCGCAGCGAACTTTTGAGCTTTGAGGAAATCGAGCGCGTGGCGCGCGTATTCGTCGACTACGGCGTCAAAAAGCTCCGCATTACCGGCGGCGAACCCATGATCCGTCATCAGTTAGAAAAACTGATTGAACGCCTCGCGAACATCCCCGGTGTCGAAGATATCAGCATGACAACTAACGCCTCAATGATGACGGTCAAGCGCGCACGTTCGCTCCGCGACGCAGGCATGCAGCGGCTTAATGTGAGCCTGGACGCGCTCGATGACGAGACATTCAAAGCTGTTAATGACGTCGATTTTCCGGTTGAGCGAGTGCTCGAAGGTGTTGCCGCCGCCGATTCCGTCGGGTTCGAATCGATCAAGATCAATATGGTTGTGAAAAAGGGCATGAACGGCCACAGCATCGTGCCGATGGCGCGCTACTTTCACGGCAGCGGGCAAATCCTGCGTTTTATTGAATTCATGGACGTGGGCAATTCGAACCAGTGGAACTACGACTCGGTGATTTCATCGCGTGAAATCGCAGACATGATCGACGCCGAAATGCCGATTGAACCGGTGCAGGCCAACTATCGCGGTGAAGTCGCCAAGCGCTGGCGATTTAAAGACGGTGGTGGCGAAATTGGCATCATCTCGTCTGTGACTGAACCGTTTTGCGGCGACTGTTCGCGCGCGCGATTATCGGCGGTGGGCAATCTGTATACCTGTCTGTTCGCATCCCATGGTCACGATCTGCGCGAGGTTATCCGCGCGGACGTTGACGAGTCATTACTGCGCGAACGCGTTAAAACTATCTGGTCAATACGTCGGGATCGATACTCCGAAACGCGCACCAGTGAGTCGGTCATTTCGATTGTTCCCAAGGTCGAGATGTCGCATATCGGTGGCTGACGCTCGTTTGACGACTGCAGCGCTCGCTGTTTTGATTTAATTTTAAAACCAAACCGCACTTACACGTATGAAAACCATTGACTGGTCGGAATTCCGACAAGTAGAGCTTCGAGTTGGTACCGTAACCAGCGCCGAGGTGTTCGAAAAAGCGAGAAATCCGGCTTATATTTTGCACGTCGATTTCGGTAACGAGATTGGTGTCCGAAAATCCAGCGCGCAAATCACCGATTTGTACTCAACCGGCGAGCTCGTCGGCAAGCAAGTGGTTGCAGTGGTGAACTTTCCGCCGAAGCAGATAGGACCGATCATGTCGGAGTGTCTGGTCACGGGTTTTCATCGCGAAGACGGTGCAGTCGTGCTGGCGGTACCGGACAAAGACACGCCCAACGGCGCCAAACTCGCCTGAAGCGATGAGATATTGGTCAAAATGGTTTACACAAAAGACGAGGTCATTGAAGGCTTCGAACTGACTTTCGATCCCGGCGACAAGCTCAATGCCAGTTTGTATTTGGGGGTCCGACCAGACGGCTTGACACCCGCGCGAATCGACGACGCCATCACCGCGCTGCGTGAAAATCAATTGTGGTCGGACGAGCATCCGAGGGTCGTGCGCGATGATCAAAAGCAGGCGTACAAGGATCAACTTGATTTTGTCGAAGCCTTTTCATACGACGACGGTTCAATTTTGATCGCCCGTTTTGATCATCCGCAGTATCCGTCTGACACGGGTCGCTGGCGCGCGCTGATGATGTTCTTTAACAGCACCTATTCGCGCGACAGATAAACTATTCCTCCAAGCGTCATCGCCATGCCCGCAGCGTGATAGATGGTGAAGCTCTCGCCAAGCAATGAAACCGCAAGCGCGGCTGTGGCGATTGGGCCAATACTGGTGATCACACTGGTTTGACTCGCACCGATACGACCAATCGCAGCGCTGATCAAAAAGGCTGGGAGCGCGGTAGCGACGACCCCGATTAGCATTGTCAGCATCAGAACTGGCGTCGGAAGAAACAAATCATCGATGGGTCGTGTGAATGCAAAATGAACCCCGATCACCACGCTGGCCGTGCCCATCGCGATACACGTGAACATCGCACTGCCGAGTTGGCTGATGCACGGTTTGCTGAAAAGGAAGTAAACCGCAAAACACAGCGCGCTCGCCAATACCAGGACGCTACCTGTTATCGCGTCGCTGCCCAGCGAGCTGAAATCATGCAGAAAAATTAGCACTACGCCGCCGTAGCTCAGCGGCAGCGCCAGCAACAATCGTCTGGATATTTTTTCAGAAAATATCAACCACGCGAGAAAGCACACAAATGTGGGGTAGATAAACAACAGCATGCGTTCGAACTGCGCGGTGATATAGGTCAGGCCAAGCAGATCGAAGTACGCCGCGCCGTAGTAACCAAGAATTCCGACCGCCATCGAATAAAGGATGTATCGTTTGTCGAGCGTGCGAGTTTTTGCGGTGCGTCTGGATGAGTACCATCCCACGATCAAAAATATGGGAAACGCGAATGCCATGCGCAAAGCCATCAGCGTCTCTGTGGCAACGCCGTGCTGATAAACCAGTTTGATTAAAATCGGTTTGAGTGAAAACGTAATCGCCCCGGCGAGTGCAAAGTACAGACCTGCACGGGATTGGTTACCATGTAGTGCGTTGATAGCGGGCATTGAAGGTTTTAAATCCAACGAGTTTGCCGTCGTGGCGTGTGGAAACGATTATGTTCGATTTATCTGATCTCGCAAACAAACGTTGCCAACAAGTTCGGGCGGCAATGATAACAGCGCAGTTGCCTGCACTGCTGGTTCTTGATCCTGTCAACATCTTTTACGCAACCGGCGCGCGCAATATGAGCGTGTTTGCCATGCGCGTACCCTCGCGGTACTTGATGATGTTCGCCGAAGGGCCGACGATTCTTTTTGAGTACACGGGGTGCGAGCACCTCGCAAAAGGGTTACCGACAATCGATCAAATCCGACCCGCACGCGGCCTGTGTTACGTAAGCTCGGGAAACAACACTGAAGAGGCCGCCAGAGGTTTGGCCAGCGAAATCGCGGATTTGTATCGTGAGTACACCAGCGCGGATACGTCGCTCGCAATCGACCGCTTTCCACTAACGGTTACAGACGCACTGCGTGATCAAGGGTTTTTGCTTAGCGATGCCGATCCGGTTTTTGCCCGCGCGCGCAAAGTCAAAATGCCTGAAGAAATCGAGGTTATGCGCGAAGGCGTGCGGCGCGTGGAATCGGCAGTCGATGTATTCAGAACTTCGCTTTTGCCAGGACGCTCCGAGTCAGAAGCCTGGAGTGAATTCCATCGCCCGTTTATCGCGACTGAGGGCCAATATGTAACCACCCGCTTGATGCAGTCCGGCGAGCATACGTTTCCCTACTTTCAGGAATGCGCCAGTCGCACAATCGAATCCGGCGATTTGGTTTGTCTGGATACGGACGCACTCGGGTTCGGAGGGTATGCGGTCGACTTTTCGCGTACGTTTATTTGCGGTGACAAAGCACCGACCGCGCGACAGCGCGAGCTTTATCAAAGGGCAAAGGATCAACTCGAGTGGAATTCCAGCTTGATCAAACCCGGCATCACGTTCGAGGAAATCGGAAACAAGGCATGGCCAGTGCCGCACGAACACCAAGCCAGCCGTTATTACTGTGTCGCACACGGTTTGGGCATGTCGGGTGAATTTCCGAACATTGCACATGCGACAAAAGGTGAACCCTATCCGATTGATGGTCTGGTCGAGTCGGGAATGGTTTTATGCGTTGAGAGTTATATTGGTTGTGAGCGAACCGGTCAGGGCGTCAAATTGGAGGACCAGTTCGTCGTCACCCAGAACGGTGCCGACGCGATGAGTCGCTACCCTCTTGACGATCAGTTTTTGAATCGAGAAATTTAGACGCGCAAAACGGCCTCGGCCATTTCCATCATCGAGAAAAAGGTGAAGTCGACAGTTGGTCGTTTGGCTACTTCCGCTGTTGCCCCCCAAGAGCCGCCCTGCGATAAACGCTGACGATCGATCCACGCTCTGGCTAACCCGGCGTTGGTCGCAGGCACATGATCGTGAAACAGACTTTGCGCGGTGTGCAAGATCTGGTCAGGTTCGACTCCCAAATCGCTCTTGATATTTTCCAACATAAAATCAAAGTTATTCGAATTTGGTTTGTATGAACCTGCATCCTCGGCGGTGTAAATCGCGTCGAACTCAACCCCAAGCCGATTATTTGATGCGGCAAATCCGGCGCGATCGACATTCGATAGAATCACGAGTTTGAAATGCTTTTTGAGAATGCGAAGCGCATCAGCGCTGTCAGAGAATGCCGGCCAAAACGGCACGGATTCGCCGAAGGTGTCGTCAAGATCAGAGGTCGTTTCTAAATTGAACTCATCGGCAAGTGCTTGGTGCACGTGCCGAAGAACATCGGGATAAACCATTCCCGGTGTGGCGGCCTCCTGCGCGCTTTCTTTTTTTGCAAATTCGAGAAGCGCAGTATCGCGCGTTATGTCAGCTCGACGATTGTGGCGGATTATCGGTTGCAGCGCGTCCCAGATCCCACTCTCCCAGTCGATCAGGGTGCCGTAGCAGTCGAAAGTAAGAGCAGAATAATCGGACAGTCCTTGCATCGTCAGTAGGCCGGGTTAGGTGTTTGCGAAAGCTTCACGTGTTATTTTGATTCGGACGAAATTACTCATGCGTTAAAAACGATATCACAAAGCCGAACATATTCAGAAAGTGATGTTGTCAGCGATTTATAGTCAGCTCCTTGGTAAAAAATTGACTATATGGATCAAGCTCGTAATTACCGAATGGTCCGCACTTTACAAATCCATATTTTTTGTACATAGCGATTGCTGGAGCAAAAGCATCATGAGTACCCGTTTCCAAACTGACATGCAAATAGGCGCGCCGTTTAGCTTCAGCTAAAATCTCGCGCAGTATTTTTTCTCCAATGCCTTTTCGAAGGTAACGCTTATCTGTTTTCATAGACTTGATCTCACCAGATGTAGAGCACAATTCTTTAAGTGCTCCACAGCCCGCTATCTTTTCATCTAAACGAGCAGACCAAAATGTTATGGAGCTGTCCTTCAATTTTTCTGGCTCTATCGCGTGAATGCTCTGAGGTGGTGAATATTGATGCATTTCCTGCAGGTGATCATTGAGCAGTCTTGCAATATCGCCATCTGAGAGATCGTCTTTTTGTATTTCGACTTTCATATTCTTCAACTAACTTAAAATTGCGTAAATCGAAAAAAAAAAACGGCAGTGACTTGAATAGTCACTGCCGCCGATCTTGCTCTTAGTAAAAGAATTTACGCAGCGATTACGCGACTTTGTGCGGGATCACTTTCTCCGCAGAACCAATCGCGATTGTCTTCGGCTTCATGGCCTCGGGCACTTCTTTCACCAGGCTGATATTCAGCAAACCGTTATCAAGGCTCGCGCCGGTGACTTCGACGTGATCGGCAAGATTAAATTTGCGTTCGAAGCTGCGATTGGCGATGCCCTGGTAGAGATAATTGCGCTGCACATCCGACTCGGCTTTTTTGCCGCGCACGGTTAGCACGCCTTTTTCTACCTGAATATCGAGTTCGCTTTCTTCGAAGCCTGCGACAGCCAGCGTAATGCCGTATTGGTCGTCGCCCGTGGCTTCGATATTGTACGGGGGATAACCCGCAGAAACTTGTTCACCGCGCAGTGCGGTATTCAGCAGCGAGCCGAAGCGGTCAAAGCCGATGCTGCTGCGATAAAGAGGGGTTAAATCGATAGTCGTCATTGTATATTCTCCTAAAGAAGCAATATTGAGTTAAAAGGTCGCCCAACGCGGGCTGGCTTGCGGTGCTCTTTTTAAGACCCACCGTTTGCCTGTACTTCAATCTGGAGATGGACAAATTATTTTCAAGTTTTGGAGATGAGAAATTACTAAAAAATGGTTCTCGAAGGCGCTTATGTGGGAAACATACGCTTAACCACCCATTTCAGGTCGGAGTCGCTCGAAGGTTGGGATGTCCGATGGAACGACGGCCTATTTCGCTGCTGACGCTGTGAAGATGGCTATTTCGGGAGAAAACTCACCGTTGCCATCAATGGTTGACGCGGCGACTGTGTGAAATCCGGCGCGGGTAAATTCGGAACTCAAACTGACGCCGCAGACCGGACACGTATAAGCGTTAAGATCAGCGCCTGCGTCGTCTTGCATCGTGTACTTCGCAGGTTAAGTTTCGCTGGTGAGCGCGAAGCTGTCGCATGGAAGCCAGATTCCAAACCACTGGTCGGTCCCGGTTCGTATTTGACAATCCGTGCAATAGCAAAAAACCTGCTTTATCGGTTCACCTTAAAACTCAAAACGAACGCGACCACATTCGCAACCACCTGTTCGCATCACTATCTTCGCTAATTGACCACATACTTATTTTTTGTGGCACTGAAAAATCTAGTCGTCGCTGTCGCCTAGCATACGCCCTACGAGTGTCTTTAATTCGTTTGAATCTGCACCGGCCATGACGAGCGATCGAACACGCGACGCCAACTCATTGGCCAACAGTAGCCTGGAACGAAACTCGCGCTTATCTTTGTTTTCGTGCCGGGACTTCGCACAAAGACAGGTACCGATTGCATCGACGAGTTCGTCGATGCCAGCGCTCTCTGTAGCCACAGTTTTGACAACCGGTACTTGCTGTTCTTCGGGATCACGCAACTGCAACATGGCGTTAAGCTGTCGCGCGGTTTGTGCAGCGAGGGGCGTATCCGCCTTGTTGATTACCAGCACATCGGCGGTCTCCAGAATGCCGGCCTTAATCGCCTGGATATCATCGCCAAGCCCCGGCGCGTTGACCACAACGCTAACGTCGGCAATTTCTGATACCTCTGTTTCCGACTGACCGGTCCCGACCGTTTCGAGCAGCACGACGTCCCACCCGGCGGCGTCGATCAGATCGATAACGGTGAGAATATCTACGCTTAAACCGCCGAGGTGCCCGCGCGTGGCGATCGAACGTATAAACACATCCGGGTCTTCGTCGAATCCGATCATTCGCACGCGATCACCCAACACCGCGCCCCCGGAAATTGGACTCGACGGATCAACCGCCACAACAGCAACGCGCTTTTGCCGCTCTCGCAAGGCCGCGATCAGGCAATTAATCAGGGTCGATTTGCCAACACCGGGAACGCCGGTAACGCCAACAAGGGACGCGTGGCCGATATAATCGTTAACACACTCTTGCAGCCTGGTCGCCAGCTCAGCGGATGACTCCACCAGACTGATCGCGCGCGCGAGTGCACCAGCGTCGCGATCGCACACCCGAGCGACCAGTTGATCCAGCCGGGACATTTCGTGCGCCCGATTATTCGACGATCAGCGGTCGCCCAAAGCCGAGCTCTTCGCGCAGGCAAGCGATAATTTCACCGTGCGTGCAATCCTCTGCGGCCGCATCGATCACCGCGGCGAACACATTATCGTTTTTACTGTTGGCCGCCCTGCGCAAATTATCGATACCGTTGGCGACTCGCGGCCGACTGCGCGCGGCTTTGAATTGCTTGAACGATTCAACGTGCGCCACCATGCGATCGGCGTCTGGCCGGTACGGCGGCACCGAGTGCGAGTCGTCGTCTTCGCGATAGCAGTTTACACCCACGATTTTTTCTTCGCCGGACTCAACCTTGTCCTGCCACTGCATCGCGGACTCGCCGATCATTGCCTGAACCACGCCGCTTTCAACCGCCTTGTACATGCCACCCGCCGTGTCGATCTGGTCGATAATGCTGCGAATTTTTGCATCCATCGCGTCGGTCAGCTGTTCTACGTAATAAGAACCCGCTAGCGGATCGATGACATCGCACAGGTGCGCCTCTTCGCGCAGGATGTTTTGCGTGGCGACTGCAATTTTTGCTGTGTCCTCGGTCGGGCAACTGATGGCTTCGTCGTAGGCGTCGGTGTGCATCGACTGCAGACCACTCAAAATGCCCGCGATAGCTTGCGCGGTGACTCGCGAGATATTGTTGAGCGGCTGTTGCGCGGTCAAATCGGCGCCGGATGTTTGCCCGTGAAACTTGAAACGCCAGGATTTGGGATTCTTTGCGCCCAGTCTTTCCCGCGCAATCTCGGCCCAGATGCGTCTACCCGCGCGAAATTTCGCGACCTCTTCGAACAAGCTGATTGAGATGTCAAAAAAGAACGTGAATCGGGGCAAAATAACGTCGGGATCCATACCGCGTCCAATGCAGTCCTCGGCGTATTGAAGCGCACTCGATAAGGTAAACGCCATGGTTTCCGCAGGTGTGGCGCCGGCCTGTTGCATGTGCTGTCCAACAATCGACATTGGGTTCCAGTTGGGCACGTGTTGGCGACAAAACTCGATGTGGTCAAGCAACAAGCGGCGCGAGCCCGGCAGCGAAAGCCGGTAAAACATGTGGTTGGCAACAAAGTGTGAGATGTAGTCGCTTTGATTCGACGTGCCGCTGATTTTGTCCCACCCCACGCCGCGTCGACGCGCAACATTCAGGACGAAGGCAAGCAGCGTAAATGGCGATGGGTCATTCATCGCGGTAGAGATTCGGTCAATCGGCACGCCGTCGAGAGCGCTGTCCATGTGCTCGACCGTGTTAACCACCGTGCCGCACGTGCCCAGCAACGGCAGCGGTACTTCGTCGCAGTCATTGCCGCGAAAGCCGGAGTTGCACGGCAGCAGGCTGATCGCATTGGCGCCGCGATCGAGAATTGTGCGTACCCGCTCATTGTAATCGTGTGGAGTGCCGAGTCCGATCAACTGACGCTGCGACCAGGTTCTGCCGCGGTGCATGGTGGGATAGATGCCGCGCGTGTAGGGATACTGTCCAGGAAATCCGAGCTGCTCAAGAAACTCGTTTTCATCACACTCACCTGCCGGCGTGTACAGCGGATCGATTTCGATGCCGGATCGGTTGCGAACGGTTTTGTCGTTGGCACCGATCTGCTGGCGATATTCCTCACTCCACTCGCCCGACGCGCGGGCAAGTGGCGATTCTTTGCGTTGATCAAATTTATGCATGTTGAATGTCTCCCGCTCCGAATGCTGTGTCGGGGTTGATTACATTAGATAAGCCGCAAGTTTTTCTTGTCTGGTTGCATTCCCCAGTCGCAGTGCGCAGTCAACGATCTCGTCGCGCAGCGATCCCGGACCGAAAATCGCCCGTACACCGACTTCCTTGAGCATTGCGTGCTCGGGATCGGGCACGATCCCGCCAACAAAAACGGCGACATTGGCCAGGCCCGCATCGTCCAGCGCCTGCATTAAATCGGGAATGATCAGGTGGTCGGTCGCCAGCGTGCTGATACCAATGAGATCGACGTCTTCCTGGGTCGCGAGCTGGACCACTGCATCAATCGATTGCCACGGCGGTGTGTAAATAACCTCCATGCCCGCGTCGCGCAGGTAGCTGGCGACGATTCGGCTACCACGGTCGTGGCCGTCAAGTCCAATCTTGGTGATGAGTACACGGCAGGGAGTGTTCACATCATTAACCTAACAACTGTTTGTTTTTCTATTACAACGCAGCTACGGTACACTGTCAACCATTTTGCAACTGGAGCCTTGCTGCCGTGCCAGCAACTGATGTGAAATCTACGCGCCGCCGCTCGCATAACCGCGTGCAACCTTTGCTCGATGCTGCCGCGAAACTGTTCACCGTGAAGGGTTATCGGGAGACCACTATGCGGGATATCGCCGCCGAAGCAGGAATGCAGGCCGGTTCGGTTTACTACCATTTCAAATCGAAGGCGGATTTGTTGCTGGCCGTTTATACCCTGGCGGTAGATAGTCTTGAAGCGCAACTCGAGAGCGCGCTATCGAACGTTGATGACCCGTGGCAACGGCTTGAGGTCGCCGTGGTCGCGCACCTAGAAACCATTCTCGATCACAACGACTATTCGAGTGTCATGATCGGCGTGACACCCGATAAGGCGGAGGATATTCGGCCAGCGCTTATCGCCTTACGCGACCGTTACGAATCGTACTTTGAAGCGATCATCGCGCGATTACCTCTGGCTAAACGAACCGATCGTCGATTGCTGCGACTGATGTTGCTAGGTGCGCTCAACTCGACCAAATCCTGGTACAAAGAAGACGAGAAATCTGCCAGGGCAGTCGGGATCGCGTACGTGAGATTTCTCAGAAATTCGATCGAAGCGTGAGTCGCGAGAGCGGATTCAATACGTTTTGTGCGCTGGTTCATTCAGTCGCCCCACGTAAGGGTCCCTTGCCGCGTGTAGTTGATTCGACTCAGAATTACCCTGGGGGTTTTTCAAGCGGCTGGCCGCATGTGGGACAAAAACCGGATTGCTCCAGTGTTTCGCTGTGTATTTGATCGCGGATTTGTTCGGCTGCGCGCCGCGAAAGACCCAGGCTTTTGCGCAGGGCATCGATGTCGGCTTCTTCAACATTACAGATATTGCCATCCTCGAGCGCCCTGCGAAATTCTCTTTTCAAGCTTGCACGGCGTCGGTGTAGCTGATCGTTGAGCCCACTGGCAATAATGCCGGCGGGCAGTGCTGCCATTCCGATTCCGACGATGGTAATAATCGCCCCGAAAACTTTTCCTGCAACCGTAATAGGCGTCACATCACCATAACCCACTGTTGTTAGCGTTGCGACTGCCCACCACATCGCCGCGGGAATCGACCCGAAGGCTTCAGGTTGCGCCTTGTGCTCGACCAGCCAGGCGCCACTGGCAGCGAACACCAGCATCAGCATAAGAATAAAAAATCCCGCGAAAAATGCACCGGCTTCTTCCTCAAACACAGCGAGCAGCATTGCAAGTGCCGGCGAGTAGCGCGTGAGCTTGAGCAGGCGCAACATGCGGAAGGTCCGCAGTATTCGCAGATCAATCGGGATAATCAGGTAGAGCAATGAGGGCAATATCGCCAACAGATCAATTAGCGCCAGCGGTGACTTTGCCCACGCCAAACGCGAAGGTGTGTCCGGGTTTTCAGGCGCGACCCAAAGTCGCGCTGCATACTCAATGACAAACACACTGAGTGAAAAGACTTCAAAGAAATCGAAGAGCGGCTGCCAACTGGTGTAAAGCGAATCGACGGTCTCCAATATAACCGCGACCACATTTAGCGTGATCAGGACAATCAGCGATATCTCGAGCAGGCGAGGTCCGTCGGCACCCCGATCAGGGCGCTCAAGCCACCAGTAAACGCGTGACCGCAATGTCGGAGGCACGATGACCTCACTCATGACGAAGCTTGCTCCAACCGCGCACAAGTGGAACCGCGATTTGACTGAACAGCGCTGTACCCCAAAGCAAATTGCCGACCAAAGCAGGAACGTGCGGCACCACAAAGAACGTCGCGATCGCCAGACCTATCCCGAACAAGCGGATATCTCCGCGACCGAAATCCGACTCGATGCGATGCTCGATAACGTGCCGCAGTGCCCAAAGCATCGCTATATATCCAGCCAGACCAAAACAGCCAACGGCGGCGTACTTTGTTGGATACGGCTCCCAAAATCCGACTTTCACCTCAGCGGCCAACGCGACACCCACCATAACACCGCAAAGCATCAGGACCAGATGCGCAAGCCACCAAAATACCAGCGTGGAAATTCGGCTGTCCTTCGGTTTACCGTTGCCGATAAAGTCGAAATAAATCCAGCACATGATGAACATCGAGACGCCGCCGATGACAAAATTGACCAGCACATCGGGCGTCACTTTGTAAATTCCTTTCTCGGAGAGGGTCACCACCAGTTTAAAAAAACCCTCGCCTAATACGATCAGTGTCAGTAGTGCAAAACGTTCAGCCATATGTGCCATTCGTGGCGCAAATCGCTCAAACCGCAGCACGCTCAGCTTGGGAATCTGGTACACGGTTTGGGTGGCCAGCATGGTGAGCCCGAACATCCAATAACCATAGGGCTGGGGTACAAGCCCTGACACCGCAAATAAGACAGAAAAAAAGATGAAATTGCGCGCCTGCTCCGAGCACAACGATTGACCAGTAGAATTATTGCGCCGGGCGCGAAGGTAAAGGGCTGCAAGCAGTGCTCGATTGACAGCAAAACCCAGAGTAAAAAATGCCCACCCCTTACCGTCGATTGCCGGGATGGCGGCCGCCATAAACATCACGGTGCAAATCATCATCGACATGATGATTCTGTGCCATACATCAGTACTGACAAAGATTGAATTGAAAACACTCAACTCACCCCAGGCATACCAAAGCGCAATAAAAACGCCGGCAAAAATAAAAAATCCCTGAACGGTTAAATGATCTGAAAGGAAATTACCCAATAAAAAAATGGTGACGACGTGGATCAAGTCGTAAAACAACTCGGTCCAGTGCACGTGCTCGTGCACGTGATCAAGATCGTGATGATGTTGTGGCTTGCGCCACATCGGGTGGTCATTCAATGCCATGGAAGGACTCGTTATCAGTCGATTCAGTTCGGGGCAGATCCAGGTGCTGCGCGGAGTTTAATGAAAATCTAACGTTCAACCACGCCCCCGATATCCTGCAACGCCTTGATCGGGTGCCCAAACACCTGCGGGGAGTTCCCCGTGCTGAAAAAACACATCGATAGGAATACCACCGCGTGGATACCAGTACCCACCAATGCGAAGCCATCTGGGATTCAGCTCGTCGACCAGTCTGCGTGCGATGCTGACGGTACAGTCTTCGTGAAATGCGCCGTGATTTCGAAACGAACCCAAAAACAGTTTTAGTGATTTGCTCTCTACCAGTTTTTCATTCGGCACGTAATCGATCACCAGATGCGCGAAATCCGGTTGGCCGGTTATTGGACACAGCGAGGTGAATTCCGGCGCGGTAAACCGGGTCACATAATCAACATCGCGTTGAGGGTTTGGCACGGTTTCGAGCACCGCTTGTTCCGGCGACTGCGGCTGGATCGTGTCGCCACCCAGCTGCGTGAGGTTTTCGTAAATTGATTGATCGGTCATGATTCTTTTCTGCTTGAAACCAGTTGAAAACAGACAACTAAAAAACGTTATCGAGGCAGGTTATGCAAGGCATAAAATTGATGAAAAAACGGTCTGGAACCGTTTTTAGCGCCAGCCTCGTAGGGGTGAAGCGCATGGACGCGCTGAACACAAAGCGCAGTTTACACGGAG
This sequence comes from Pseudomonadota bacterium, assembly GCA_039029275.1. Taxonomy (GTDB): domain Bacteria; phylum Pseudomonadota; class Gammaproteobacteria; order JBCCGL01; family JBCCGL01; genus JBCCGL01. Next base: position 237,723 of record JBCCGL010000005.1, read on the forward strand.
TAAATGAGCATTTTGAATCAATTTTTAACGCTGCAAAACCAACGTAGATAGTTTTTTATACACCGCGCTCATTGCCCCATAACTGCACATGCAACTGCGGCAACACGCGCACATTAAACCAATGTCGGGAATTGACTTCATCGACCAGCCATCGCATTTTTGCATTCAGCGCATCGGGATCGACCGCTGCGTCACCGCTGCTTAGATTGCACGGCTGCAGTACGATCGGCAGTTGGGGGTGCGCGATGCGCCGCTCGCCAGCCCATTCGAGATCGCGCTCGTCCGCAACCACTATCTTTAACGATAGTGATGTATTGCTTCCCACAGCTTTAATGCACGCTGATAATTTTTCTGCATCGAATTTCATTTTTGACGACGGCGGCTTGGGGCTTAGCGTCATCGCATCGAGTTTGGAAAACCAGGGCTGCAGGACTGTGCCCTGCGTTTCCATCGCGAAGGTGAACCCTTTTTTGTGTCCAGCGTCAATTAACTCGTCCAGAGGTTGCATCGCCGGATTGCCGCCGGAAAGCGTAATCAAGATCGGCTGCCCGTGGCTGAGCTTCTCGACTTTTTCCAGCACTGCGCCCGCACTCATGGGTATCCAGTCCTTGCGATACTTTTTATCGACCGCGTAAAGCGTATCGCACCAACTGCAGCGAAAGTCACAGCCGCCGGTGCGGACAAAAACCGTGGGCTGGCCAATCAACGCGCCTTCGCCCTGAATCGTCGGGCCGAATATCTCGCTGATAAAAATCGTGTCGGTGGATGTGCTCACGGGCGATATTCAGCGTTTGATTTTGGCGTTTCAGAAACGCAGACGGCGGAGACCTCTGGCCAACGCGCCTTGCACCAATCATAAAATGTCCTGGCCAGCTTTTCCGCGGTTGTGTTGTCGTCACCAAACACATCGTTTAGATGTCGATGATCAACGTCATCGTTCAAATATTTTTTAAAAACATCCAACTCGCGATAGTCGCGCACAAATCCATGCTCGTTTAGTTCATTTGCGACAAGCTCGACGGTCACCACATAGTTGTGGCCGTGCATGCGCATGCACGGGTGGTCGTCGGCCAGACCGAAAAGTTGGTGCGAGGCGGAAAAATGAAATTCCTTGGTAATGCGAAACACTACGTGACCCTGTTGCTTTCGTGATCCGCGACTGCCTGCTTCCAGAAATCTGGATCTAGGTACTCGGTTGGATCAACAACACCCGCGAGAGAAAATGCCTCGCGCCGCTCCACGCAGGTGCCGCAGCGCCCGCAGTGATCTGCGCCGCCCTTGTAGCACGACCAAGTTTCAGTGATTGGCACACCAAATTCTTCGGCCTGCCGCGCTATCTCGGTTTTATCGGTGTTTACAAACGGTGCTAATAGATCGACATCGTGAACGCCATCGAGCGCGAGTTTCTGCATCGCGCGAACGCTGTCGATAAAGTCCGGGCGGCAGTCCGGATAGATAAAGTGATCGCCGCCGTGCACGGCGATGGCGACGGCATCGCACGCACGCGCCGCCGCTACGCCAAAGGCAATCGTCAGCATGATTGCGTTGCGATTCGGAACCACGGTCACGCGCATGCTCTCCTCTTCGTAGTGACCGTCCGGTACGTCGACATCATCGGTGAGGGCTGAACCGCTGAGGCGCTGACCAACATGGCGGATATCGATAATTTCGTGCGGCACGCGCAGGGCGCTGGCACAGCGCGCGGCATAGTCGAGCTCAACGGTATGGCGTTGCCCGTAGTCGAACGACACGAGCACATTGAGGTCAGTCTCGCGCGCCATTTTGTAGGCGAGAGTGACCGAGTCGAGTCCGCCGGAGCAGACGACAAGCGTTTTCATGATGTCTCCTCGCCGGCAAAATAGGCCGACGACTCAATTCCTGCCAGAACCGTGATCGGTAAGGCGTGCGCGGATTTTACATCAAATTGGACAATCCGTTTAACGGTTCGAATTAACCGACGAAGGAACGAATTTCAGACAAGCGGTAATCAGTGTTCCAAGAATCCGATTTACTCGACAAAAATGACGTTGCAGTATTTGCGTTAATGCTGCAAACAAAAACCGGGGTATCTCCATGTTGAAGTTCGAGCCTGATGAGGTGTATCAGGACAGCCAAGAAAGCCCAGCCTACGCGTTCGTTTCCGTCAATTTGGGCCAGCGAGGTCAGAGCAATAAGGGGTTACGCATCGCCGTCATTGGCGACACCACATTTGAGGCTGTCGAACTACGCGAGCATGTTCTCGATAAATTAAACGAGTGACTAATCTCTTACCTTAACGCTCGCACAAACGGCACTGTGAAGAGCACACACAGGGCTGCAAATGCGAAACACACATCCCGCATCGAAAACCCCGAATCGAGCATAACACCCACTGTCACCGGGCCAATGGCCGATGCAAAAACGGTTAGCGCCGTCATCAGTGATTTGATCGCACCGAGGTATTTTGCCCCGTAAAGCTCGGCCCACATGGCGGTTGATCCGGTAAAGTACAAGCCGGTGTTGAGGCCGAGACAAATCATGTAAGGAATCAGCAGCCAATGCGACTGCGCAGGGCCGACGATTATGAGCGCTGCAACCATCGGCATCAGAAACCACGGCATGACTTTTGTTGCGCTAAAGCGGTCGATAATCGGGCCGGAACCAAGCGAAGTTGCGATGGTGACGAAGGCGTACAAGCCGTAATTGCCGGTGACCCATTCGGCCGACCAACCCTTGTGCTCGGCCAGCGTCAGATGATGAAAGAACAGCGCGGTGCCGATCATCGACGGCAGCATCAGTGCCGGTGTCATCAGGTAAAAACGTTTTTCTGCCAGTACCTGTCGACGGGTATAGCCGCTGCTGTCGGGATTGTCGATTGCCTGCCGCTGAAGTTTTGCAGAGTGCGCGATATCTCGATCCGACTGGCCGCGCAGTAAGCAAAGCGCGATTGGGATAATCGCCAGCACACCCAGCGCTGTAACCAGATACGCATCGCGCCATCCGAGCGCGGCGATACCGATCACGGCGGAGACCGGCAGGATGGCCTCGCCGACCGAAAACCCCATCGATGACACCGCAATCGCCTTGCCGCGATGGCTGTCGAAATACCGCGCCATCGACGTTGACCCGGTCAGGCTTGTGAGCCCTTGCCCAAACTGGCGCAGCAGGAAAACAGCGACGACGATAAACCAAACGGAGTTCACCTGACTGATTGCGGTGCACGCGACTGCCAGACCCACAAGCGTCGCTACCGCAAACGCGCGCAGGTCTATACGGTCGAGCAGCTGGCCGCTCCAGGGCAAAAGGATAGCGCTGATCAGGGTTCCGATCATATACAGTGAGCCCCACTCGGTATGGCTTAGGCCAAAGTCAGCGCGAATGCCGGGGCCAAAAATACCAATGAAATAGGTTTGCCCCGCGCTCGATGTAAAACACATTAAAAAGCCAAACGCCAGAAATCGGGTGTTCGTGCGCGCAAAGTGTACGTAGTCGACTAGCAAATCAGTAGGTTCCGGCTCGGCATTGGGAGGGTCGGCTGCGCGGGGATTGTAGGGGTGCGAAATGCCGAATGGAACTGCTATTTTTAACTCTCACGCGCGCAGTTATTGTGACGGTATACGTTTTTGGAATAAACATATTCCACACCTGTTTTTACACGTCAGGCCGGTGCTAGAATGCGATTCGCTTTTCAATCGACACAGGATCTTTTATGAGCGCTGACGACCAAGATTTCAAAACCCGCGAAGTCCATGCAGGTGTCTCTCCAGACCCTGTTACCGGCGCGATTCTTACTCCTATCTATCAATCGACGACTTACGTGCAGGAGTCGGTCGATCAATACCTTGAGAAAGGCTTTTCCTATAGCCGTTCGGGCAATCCAACCGTTGTCGCGCTGGAAAACAAAATAACCGCGCTCGAGGGCGGCGTGGGGAGCCTGTGTTTCGCTACCGGCATGGCGGCGACCAGCTGCACGCTGGTAGGGATGGTAGGGACGGGTGATCATGTGATCCTGTCTGATGTGGTTTACGGCGGCACGCACCGCGTCAGCACCAAAGTGTTGAATCGCTGGGGGCTGGAAGTGACGTTTGTGGACACCTCAGACGCGGCGAACGTCAAAAATGCGATTCAATCCAATACCAAACTGATCTTCACAGAGACACCCGCCAACCCCACGCTGAAGCTGACCGATATTGCCGCAGTTTCAGAAGTCGCCAAAGCGGCGGGGATTCCGCATGTGGTCGACAACACGTTCCTGACGCCGTACTACCAGCGACCGCTCGAACTCGGTGCAGACATCACTCTGCACAGCACAACCAAGTTTATGGAAGGCCACAATATTAGCGTGGGCGGTTCGATAAGCTGCGCGAATCAGGAACATCTGGAAAAAATTATGTTCGTGCGCAACTGTCTCGGCTCGAACATGTCGCCGCAGGTTGCGTTCTACACCCTGCAAGGCTGCAAAACCATGAGCACCCGCCTCGAAGCGCAATCTGCGAATGCGCTTGAAGTCGCGCGATTTCTGGAAACGCACGACATGGTCGAGCGCGTCGCCTATCCCGGTCTTGATTCCTTTGCGCAAAAAGAACTGGCAGACCGACAAGCCAGCGGGCATGGTTCGATGCTGTGGTTCGAAGTGAAAGGTGGTGTTGCATCGGGCAAAAAACTGATGGATACCCTGCAGCTATGGAGCCTCGCGGAGAACCTCGGTTCGGTCGAGTCACTGGTCACCCATTCGGTTACCATGACCCACGCCGACATGCCGCGTGAGGAGCGCATGGCGGCAGGGATCACCGATGGATTGGTGCGATTGTCCGCCGGCCTTGAATCCGCCGATGATCTAATTGCCGATCTCAAACAGGCGCTTGACGGTTTGTAATCGGTGAAATTTCCGGGTATCGAAATTTTTCCGCTTCTTATTTCCAAAGGTTCTGTCGAGCCGGGCTCTGACTATCGCCAACACACCGTTTAGTGCGGTTAACAGCGATTCTGGAGCGTTGCGTTGCTGCCGCTTGCGTGACGAGCGCGGGCCTAATCTACGCCAAGAGCCCGTTATAAAGCCGAGAGCAATGCGTGGATCAGGGGATTCTGGCTGTCGGCGTCATGCGTCACGATCGAGAAGCGTCGGCTGAGATCCATCGGCGATCTCAGGACAACAAACTCCCCTGAATTCACTTCCTCGGTAATCGACAAACTGGAAAGGCAGCCGATCCCCAGGCCCGATTTGACGGACTGTTTGATCGCGTCCTGCCGCTCCAGGATCAGCGACGAACGCACTTGACCTCCCAGGCGTTGTAGCTCGACTTCGAAAACCGTGCGCGTTCCAGAGCCCGGTTCGCGCAGTATCCAACGGTGTTGACCGATTTCATCGACGTCGATAACACCCGCTTTTGCCAGCGGGTAGTCGGCGTGACAAAACAATACCAGGCTATCCTCGCGCCAGGGCTGCATATGCAGCTCGGTCGGTGGGCATGGACCTTCAATAAATCCGATCAGCGCCTGACCTCTCTCGAGTGTTTGTATGACCGATTGGGTATTCGTGATGGCGATGTGCGGTGAAATATCCGGGTATTTTTGCAGCAGCCTCGCGACCGCCCCGGGAAGGATATAGGAAGCGATTGTCAGGCTCGCCGCGATACGTAAAGCGCCACGAAGCGACATCACGTTGGGGTTTTTAAGCGTATCGACGACGCCCAGAATTTGCCGAATCTTGGGCAAGACACTGTTGCCGTCGTCGGTTATTTTCAGTTCTCTTCCCTCTCGAGTGAAAAGGCGGTAGTCCAAAATCTGTTCCAATTCCCGCAGCGATTGACTCGCAGCTGATTGGCTTAGCGATTGCTCTTCCGCAGCCTGTGTCAGTCTCCCGAGTCGGGCTGTGGCTTCAAAAATCCGGAGCTGCCGGGTTGTTACGTTAATCATTCGGTTTTACTTATGAATCTGATGAATAATATCCATTATATTTATATAACGAACTGATTAAAAATTCCCGCACATTTTTGATTCTGGCAGCGCTGAACTGTGCCGAGTTTTGTAATCTTGCCTTTGATCGCTTTGACGGCGATGTGGCTGTCCCGATTTCCGGAGGTGGCGAGTGTAGGGCTAAGCCCCTTACCGCTGGCGATTCTGCTGGGGATTGTTTGGGGACACGTAAATTGGCGTCCCGCAACTGATCGAGAACACGCCTTCTCTTTGTTTTGTCAGCAGAAGTGCCTGCGCGCAGGGATAATTTTGCTCGGTTTAAGCTTGAGCTTTCAGCAAATTCTCGGCGTAGGCTGGGAAACCGTATTACTCAATTGCATTGTCATCGTATCGGTGATCGGTTTGGGAGTATTAGTCGGTCTCCGCTTGTTGGGATTGCCACGTGATCTGGCCATATTGATTTCAACCGGGAGCGCCATTTGCGGTGCAGCAGCGGTTTTGGCCACCGATTCTTCACTGAAATCGCAACAACAATATGTCACGGTTTCAATCGCCACAGTTGTGCTGTTCGGCACGCTTGCAATGTTCTTTTATCCGCTCGTTTACCCCTACGCAGGAATGGATGAACAGGCATTTGGTATTTACATCGGCAGTACCGTGCACGAAGTGGCACAGGCCGTGGCGGCGGGCGACTTGATCAGCCCGGAAGCGTTGCATACCGCCGTCGTCACCAAGCTGATTCGTGTCATGTTACTCGCACCTTTTATCATAATGCTGGGCTTCTGGCTCAGCAGACAATCGGCGACTGAAGGTTCAACAACCCGGAATATCGTGATTCCATGGTTTGTATTGGGTTTTATCGCGATGGCGGCGGTGAACTCGTTTTGGGTTTTGCCTTCAGGCGTCACTGAAGTTGCGAACAAATCAAGCCAATTTCTATTAGCTCTGGCGATGGCTGCGCTCGGCACCAAAACACACTGGCACTTGATTAAAAACGCCGGCGGCAAACCGCTACTGCTGGCTTTCATTTTGTTTACGTTTTTAATCGCCGGCGGATATGTCTTAAATACGCTTATTTTCTGATTTTTTTTACCGCTGATCTCGCGCACGGTGCATCTTTTTGCGCTTACATCCGCCGCCGCCTTGAACTAAAATTCGCGCTTTTCCGAAACAAACAAGCAGTCGGCACAAGATAAATTGACGAGCGTCAGCGACCCAGATCAGCGCAAGCATAATCTGACCGGCAGTCTTTGGATGATCGGTTCGATGGCGGGTTTCGCTATCGAAGATTCGTTGATCAAACTTGCGACGAGATCGATCCCGATTGGCGAAGTCCTGATTCTTTTTGGCCTTGGGGGCATGCTGATTTATTCGGGCATTTTGCGGTTCAAGGGTGAATCGGTTTTTCACCCCGATGTGTTGTCTCGCCCAATGATCATCCGCTTTGGATTCGAGATAACCGGTCGGCTGTTTTACACCCTCGCGATCGCACTGATCCCCTTATCGGTGGCCACGGTTATCTTGCAAGCCACGCCGCTTGTTGTGGTCGCCTGCGCTGTAGTCGTGTTTGGAGAAAAGGTGGGCTGGCGCAGGTGGGCAGCCATTTTCATCGGGCTCGTTGGTGTAATTGTAATCGTCCAACCGGGCGCAGGCGGGTTCTCGAATTTAACGGTACTCGCCATCGTCGGCATGCTCGGATTCGCCGGGCGAGATCTGGCCAGCAGGATTGCGCCCAGAACGATTAGCACAGCTCACCTTGGCGTTTACGGATTTCTGGCGATTGTCGTCGCGGGAATTGTTTACTCCATTTGGGCCAACACGCCACTGGTTATGCCAGACGGAAAAACCGCTTTGTTTGTTATCGGCGCAACTGTCTTCGGTGTGTTCGGTTATTCCTGTTTGATGAAAGCAATGAAAACCGGAGAGGTTTCAGCGGTCACGCCGTTTCGCTATACCCGATTACTTTTTGGCGTAGCGTTGGGCTTGCTGCTGTTTGGTGAGTCTTTAACGCCGGCGATGGTTTTTGGCTCTATTCTCATTGTGGTATCCGGCCTGTTCATCGTTTGGCGAGGTAAACGCGTATAACAAGTTCGCTGACCAAAACTGCTCGCGGCTTGCATGACGGTTCCGGTCTGCTCAAAGGTGCATTTAACCCGCGAATACGGGATAATCGCGCGTCTTTTGCGGCACGCCATGAGTCCCGCATTGCCACGACCACCATAGATTAACCCGACGGTTCACGAACACCGGTTGGTATAAATAACGAGCAAAAAAATGAACGCAGAATCCGCCACCGCCGAAGTGGTCGACTACGACGTCAAGACTAAAAAACACGGGTTTGCGACCCGCGCGATTCACGCTGGGCAGCAACCCGACCCGACCACAGGCGCCATCATGACGCCGATCTATCTCAGCTCAACCTATGTGCAGGAGAGCCCCGGAGTCGACAAGGGATACGATTACAGTCGCGGCACTAATCCGACGCGGCAGGCATTTGAGGCGTGTATCGCCAGCCTTGAAAATGGAGCCGCCGGCATTGCCTTTGCCTCTGGCGTCGCCGCGAGCAGCGCGGTACTGGATTTGTTAGACACTGATTCGCATATCGTCGCAATGGACGATTTGTACGGCGGCTCGCATCGTTTGTTCGAGCGTGTGCGCTCACGCACGGCTGGCATGCAAACGAGTTTCGTCGACATGTCGAATCTGGATGCCGTCGAAAGCGCGATTCAACCGAACACAAAAATGATCTGGCTGGAAACGCCCAGCAACCCATTGCTTAAAATCGCCGACCTGAATGCGATTGCGAGCATCGCCAAAAAGCACGACGTAATTGCAGTCTGCGACAACACGTTTGCGTCACCTTATCTGCAAAATCCCATCGATTTTGGTTTTGACATTGTGCTGCACTCAGTCACCAAATACATCAACGGCCACTCCGACATCGTCGGCGGCATTGTGGTTGTGCGCGACGATCCCGAATTGATTGAAAAAATGCAGTTTTTTCAATACGCGGTTGGCGGCATCGCCGGTAGCTTCGACGCGTTTTTAGCCATGCGCGGCGTTAAAACGCTGCCGCTTCGCATGAAGGCGCATTGTGAAAACGCGCAGGCAATCGCGGAATTTCTTGAAGCGCACCCGAAAGTGGATCGCGTGTACTACCCTGGCCTTGAGTCACACCCCCAGCACGCACTCGCGGCGCAACAAATGCGCGGGTTCGGTGGCATGGTTACCATGGTTCTTAAAGGCGGATTGCAGGAGTCGCGGCGCTTTCTCGATCACTGCGAATTGTTTGCGTTGGCTGAAAGCCTGGGCGGAGTCGAAAGCTTGATCGAACTGCCCGCGCTGATGACACACGCGTCGCTGCCCCCCGAATCGCGCAAAGCGCTGGGCATCGACGACTCACTGGTACGCTTGTCGGTTGGCGTCGAAGACGTCGATGACCTTATTGCCGAACTCGATTATGCCCTGTCGCAAGCGTGAAGAAACTGGACATTTGACTTAGGGCAATCGCGCATTCAACATCGGGGACTGCACTAAACGACCTTCGATTCCTGTGAGTCTCGGCAGTTTATTATTTTGAGAAAAGCACGCGCTATTGGCATCAACCATATCGCCCTTGAAGTTGGCGATATCGACGAAGCGCTCGAATTCTATAGTCAGCTGTTTGACTTCGAACTTCGCGGTCGCAGCGAAACGATGGCGTTTATTGATCTCGGTGACCAGTTCCTGAATTTTTCAAGGGGACGCAAGCAGTCGCCTGACGACGAACGTCATTTCGGGTTTGTCGTCGATGATCGACAACTGGTGCTCGACAAGCTCGACAACCTGGGGATCGATCTCTTGCCCGGGCCGTTCAAAGATTTTCTCGATCCATGGGGAAACAGAATCGAACTCGTTGACTACAACGATATTCAGTTCACCAAGGCCCGTCATGTTTTGAGGGGTATGGGACTCGGTGATCTCAAAAAGACACAGGAAGCGATCGACGAGCTAACCGAAAAAGGCATGGCGCCGGATTAAATGCCCAACCCATCGAAGTCGAGTGCACGCCTTACGCGGATAACGAATTTGCGTAATACGCGAGGATGCTTTTGGATTCGTCCGGGACTGTGTAACGCCCGTCCTCATCGCAATCGACGATATGCCTGAACACCAGCATCTCCAACGCTGTTGCCAAACTAAAGTGTTGCGTGGTTTGTGGAATCCCGATCACGGCACCGTTGGATTCGGATTCACTGACGATTGATTTTGCGTGAGTGAGCAACGCATCTTCAGACGCCGGATATTCGCTTGTTTGCAGAAGCGCACGCGCAACGACGGCAACAGGCAGCACCGGAATCAAACCGCGCAGATCATCGAGCAAGGCGTTCGCGAGCGGCTCAACATCTTTTAGTCCTCTGCCCGCATCGACTAATTCAGGATGACTATTCAGGTAGTCGCGCATTGAAATTGGTCGACCGAATGCGGCGCTGGCGTACCCAAGCCGACGCCAGCGACTGCCGATCATCAAACGAATATTTTTAAGCACAAAAACTATTGTTGTTTTGATCGCAAACCATGCCGAACGTCGCTCGGCGTTTTCATCCAGCCCGCGCAGCAATGTGCGATCCTCGAGCGTGCGATCATAATTGATGCCCACCGGAACGAGCACGACATCACGATCGCGTTGCGGGACGAAATCACGCAGCATGTACCCAAGAAAACCGAGCTTCGGTGGACGCAACTTTCCGTCTTTGCTGAGGCCGCCTTCGATGAATACGGCCTGACAAACGCCCTCGCGCGACGCCATATTCACGTAGCGCTCCAGCACTTTACGATACAGCGAGTTACGCGAATTGCGCCGCACGAAAAATCCCCCCATCGATTTCACCAGCGTTTGCAGGGGCCAGATACGCGCCCACTCGCCAACCGCATAAGACAACGCGGTGCGCTCGGCGACCAAACAGGACACGAGCACGTAATCCATATTACTGCGGTGATTCATCACGAACACGACGGTTGCATCTGGATCGATCTCGGCAAAACGTTTGTCGTCGAGCTGTGCAATACGCACCCGATAAAGCCGCTGCGCTATACCGCGCGCAAACCAATAGCCCAAGCGAAAATACATATACGCGTTGAACGCGGGAACGATTTCGCGCGCGTAGCGGCTGACTTTTGTGCGCAGGACTTCGCGCGCTTCACCGCTGGATTGTGCCTCCTCATTGATCGCCGCGATGACTTCCGGGTCGTGAACGAGGCGGTCAATCAAGGTTTGGCGACGCGTGAGTTGAAACGGACGCAGCTCGATTTGCAGACGTGTGTTGACGTCTTCTATAACGCGACTGACTCGACGACGCAGGATGATGCGAATGCTTGGCAAGAGTAACCAGCTGACGCTGGCGACCAGTGCTATCAGAACCAGCGCGGTAAACAGCCAGATTGGAATGGTGATGGTTTCCGCCACGCTAGCTCGCCGTTGTAATTCTCATCGGCAGAATAGCGGATTTTGCTACAAGGTGCCGACTGCGTATTGCAGTCGTTGCATCGCGCGCGACACCGTCTCGCGACTGCACGCGACGTTGAGACGCATAAAACCCCTGCCCTCTTCGCCGAAGATCATGCCTTCGTCCAGGTACAGTTTAGCCGTCTCAAAGAACAGCGATTTCAGCTCGCTATGTTCGAGCCCCAAATCGCGACAGTCAAGCCACATCAGGTAGGTAGCCTGCAAATCAAGCGGTTTTATTTGCGGGATATTGTCTGCCAAAAACGTGCGCACGAATTCAATATTGCCGTGAATTTGTGCAATCGCGGCGCCCAGCCATTCGTCACCCTCTTCGTACGCTGCCTGGGTTGCGGCGATACCAAACGGACTCATCGTGAACAGTCCGGTCGAATAAATTTCCTTACGTACTGCCTCGCGTAGATCGGAGTCTTCAATGATCATATTGGCAGTTTGCAATCCGGCGACATTGAACGATTTGCTCGGAGCGGTACAGATGATTGATCGTGCGCGTAACTCCGGCGAGAGTCGTCCGTACGCAAAGAAGTCGCCACCGGGCATGATAAGGTCAGCATGAATTTCATCGGCGACAACAATCACATTGTTGCACACGCAAATTTCAGCGAATCGTTCCAGCTCGGCGCGTGTCCAAATTCGCCCGACCGGATTGTGCGGCGAACACAGCAATACAATTTTTACCAGCGGATCGCGGGCTTTTTCTTCAAGATCATCGAAGTCCATGTCATAGCGCGCGCCGTCAAAACGCAGCGAATTACTCTCCGAGATTCGATCGTTGTTCACTGCCGCGTAGGTAAACGGGTGATAAACCGGACGTTGGATCAGGACTTTATCGCCAGGTTGGGTAAGGCGCTTGACGATGAGGTGAATGCCGGGCACGACACCCGGTGTGGGCACTATCCAGTCCGTATCAATCGACCAGCTGTGGCGTCGTCGCATCCATCCCGCTATTGCGTCAAAGTATCGCTGGGACGGTACGGCATACCCGAAGACGCCGTGCGAAGCGCGCGCTTCCACTGCGCGGCGAATCGGGTCGGCCGCGTGGAAATCCATGTCGGCCACCCACATCGGTAACACCTGCTCGTCCCCCAGTGCAGGGTCCGCCTGTTCGAACGGGCTGATCGCGCCGTCGGCGACGCGAAATTCCCACTTCAGCGAGCTTGTACCGCGATTGTCGATAAATTGGTCAAACAGGTCTGTCATTACGATGCGTTCTTGGGTTTGGTTTTTGTTTGCCAACGCGCGACTATCAAAGCGTCAACCAGGATAAGCAGTATGCCAAAACTTGTACGCAGTGTCGGTGCTGTTTTGACGACAACAACATCCGTTGGCGCAAAATGTATTTTAGGTAAATCGAGCCGTCAGGGTTTCAAGCTGGAGTACACTGATCACCACAGTCGGGAGACCCACAATGACAAAACCGCGCGCTCGCGAGCTAGGCCTGGACTTTCCTGGTGTCACAGGAAAGCACAATGCAATTACCGACGTCGAAGGCGTAACGGTCGGTTGCTGCACACTTCGCAATGACGAGAAAGGCATTCGCACGGGCGTGACAGCCATCGTGCCTCGGCAGGATAAAAACAATCCGACGCCGGTACTGGCCGGTCAGTTCACCCTGAACGGTAACGGCGAAATGACCGGCACACATTGGATCAACGACGCCGGTTATTATCTAGGACCGATCTGTATCACCAACACACACGCGGTGGGCGTGGTACATCACGCCTGCGTGCAGTGGATGATTCAGCGTTATTCTGAGGCATTTTCCAACGATCACATCTGGGCGATGCCGGTTGTAGCCGAAACCTACGATGGCGAATTGAATGACATCAACGGCATGCACGTAACTGCCGAGCACGCGCTCAATGCGCTTGAATCTGCAAGCGGCGGCAAGATAGCGGAAGGTAATATCGGCGGTGGCACCGGTATGATCTGCTACGGCTTTAAAGGCGGCACCGGAACCGCATCGCGCAGGATTGAAACAGGAAACGAACGCTACACGCTTGGAGCGCTGGTGCAGGCAAACCACGGCACTCGCGGTTGGCTCAGCGTGCTTGGTGTTCCGGTTGGCCAACATCTATTGGATGAGAATGTCGCGAAGAACGAGCGCGGTTCGATTATCGCGATATTGGCGACGGACGCACCGCTCTCACCGCTTGCACTGCGCCACCTTGCGCGACGCGCAGCTTTGGGAGTCGGGCGCGGCGGAACACCAGGCGGAAACAGCTCCGGTGACATTTTCCTTGCGTTTTCTACGGCGAACGCACACGCAATGTACAAGGCGTCCACACAACCTCAATCATTTACATTTGTGAGCGAATCCGAACTGGACAACTACTACCTGGCAGCCGTCGAGTCGGTTGAGGAATCGGTCATTAACGCCTTGCTTGCGGCAGAAGACATGCCGACATTTAAACCCGCCGGTGCGGTTTGCCGCGCGATTGATCACGCGGAGCTGCAAAACGTGATGCGCCGATACGGTCGAATGACGACCGGCTAATCTGCAAATCGCGCGACGCCAATACCCAGATCCTTTCTGAAAACAGCGAACAGCAATGACGCTGTAGTCAAAATCAATCCGAGTTGAAACGCCGCGTTTTCGATGGTCCAAACAGGTATCGCCGGAACAATAATCACCGCACTCAAAAAGCTGGTGATGAAGGTCAGGCGGGTTTCGCTTTCAGGGTAATTCCACGCTTTGATAAACGTGGGAATTGTTGCGAAGGTGTTTGCCGCAGTCGCGAGCAAGATCGCAACAAGAGGCGAATCCGCGATTCCCCAAAATACCAGTGCCAACAGCGAGAAAGCGCCACAGGCCAAGTCGAACCTGGTTAACGCCCAATAACTGTTTTTGTTGATAAACGATGCGAGAAAAACCAGCGCCGGAACAACGCCACCAACTATCACGCGCACCGATGCCCATACATCGGCATCGGCCGAAAACGCCGCGCCGATACTCACCAAGGGTGCCAGAGCCCACATAAACCACGACACACGATTGGGCTTGGTTACCCCCCGTAAGGTATCGCGAAAATAGGCGTAGCCGCCCCAGATCATTACCAGTGCGCTGACAATTACGAGCGTTTGGGCAAGTGTTAAACCGGTCATATTTGTATAGTATTCGATTGTGTTGTTATGTCATTAACGGTGTTCCGGAACGTTTCGGCATGTACCCAGGAATCCCGGATAATGCACGGCGTTCTTGACCGCTTACGCGCCATCGCCGTCCCGATCAACGCTTGGATCACCGATTTTTCTGCTCAATGATCTGCTCCGCTGGAAACTGCGTAAAATACATCCAGAATCCGACGCAACACAACAAGCTTGACCCTAGTGACCAACAAAAATATGTGCACGCTCGCCCCCTACATTGCGTGAGTTATCGATGAAACCTAACTCTCGCCGAGCGTTGAAGAACAAAATCCGTATTAGCTTGGACCGCACGCTGCTCACGCATCTGCGGTCTTTATGGCTGCCGACTTTCAAAATCGAAGGGAAAACGGCCGGTGGGGAATCATTGACGCTGTTGTACGCCGGCACGGACGCAGAGCGTATGTATCTGAAATCAATACTGTTTCCCGATGGTGCCAAACAGCAGCGTCTTGGCAGGCATTTTTTCTGGCAAATCGACCCGCTGGCAACAAAGCTGGGGGCTGACATACAAGTCAGCGTCGCCACATATATCACGCGATTTCTTTTCCCAAGCGAACAACATTTCTATATTCCAACGTGGCTTGAATGCGAAGCGTCTATTGAAAAGACGTCGGTAACAATTGGTACCACAAAATCACGCCGCCGGCAGATTAAACAACTCCTTAAACACAACATGCATTATTCGGTGACAAGAGATCTGGATGACTTAATGCACTTTTATGAGCGAATGTACAAACCGCTGATCTCACAATCCCACGGTGGAAACGCTCTAATGATGAAGGCCGACCACATGCTTGAGCGCGTAACTAACGGCGAAGGTGATTTGGTTTTAATTCACCAGGGTGATGACACGATAGCGGGTAGCCTGATTGTTTACGACAAAGGTCAGCCACGCTTGTTTTCAGAAGGAATACTCGATGCCGATAAACGTTATATGCGTCAAGGAGTAGGGTCCGCAATATACTTGTTCAGCTTTCAATATCTCATCGAAAAAGGTTTTAGCCGTGTCAACCTGGGACGTTGCAGGGCGTTTGTTAACGACGGTGTTTTTTACTTCAAAAAACGTTTTGGCTTGGAAATTATTGGCGAGTTGCAAAAAGGCATGTTACTAAAAAATGTCTCGAATTCGCCTGCGAGCATCAAAATCCTAAGCTCTAATCCTTTTGTGTATTTGAAAGGCGGAAAGCGCTTTATTGCTCACTTTCTGCGAAAAAATATTGACAGTAATTCAGATGCCACACCTGATTCAGAGAACGATCTCGATTTGAGTGTTCTCGGGGTAGAGGATGTTGTTGCGATTACGCCTGCGAACGACCGCGTTATCTGACGTGGAACGTCAACGTTGCCCAAAGTGATTCGTAGAAAATACGCGGCTCTTCCAAACCGAGAGCCGTGAGAATTCCTGTATACCAATACTCCGATTCATCCTTCTTTCGTAAGTCTATAAAACGCACATACCAGTTGCCCGATTGGCCAAGTGTGAAACGGACTTGGCCGTTTTCATCTGAGCGCACCCTAACCAAATCAGAATATTCGGATTCGGTATTTTCGTCTATGTGCGCTTCATGAGAGGCAAAAACCAGCGTATCGGCCAAGGGTTTGCCGTCTTTGTAAATTGTTGCAGCAAATTGCTCACCCTCAGTGAGTGCAAATGTATTCACATCCGGGATAATTTCAACGGGATAGCCCAATGGGTTTGCAAAATTTTCACTGAGTTTGTCGCCGGCCTGAATAGCGGACTTGGCGAATTTGGAAAATCGTTCGACAACGGCGGTGTCTGATTCGCCAGCAATTTTTCGTTCTGCGATCTGATCCGACAATCCCTCAGATTTGAGATAACGGTTAAACTTTTCCGCCGCCAGCCGTATCGTGTGCGGGCGAGTCGCTAAACCGATGAAATACGTACCTTCTGCGCCAAATTCGTACCTGCCCCGCGTTACCTTGTCGCTAAGCGTCCACTCGTTTTCAAGAAAAGAGTCGGTATCCCCTGAGGGCAGTAACACATCCGCCGACGCTCGCGATCGTCCTTTGATTGAGGACTCGCTCACATGAAACGATCCGTTTATGAATGGAAGCGATACGTCGGTGTTCGGAGTGACGAAATGTGATTCGGGCTTTGCGAACAGGGTGTGCGCGTGAGCGTGTCCGAGGCTGCACATCAATACGGCAGCGGTCACCATTTGAGCGGAGGCACGCATCGTTAAGCACCGACGAGGACGTGCAAGCCAATGCCTGCGATGCCAGCCCCCACATAACGCAAGACTTGCGGACCATCTTCGAATCTTGATGCCAGCCCGCCAACGCCGACACCGAGCAGGTGAATCACTGCGGTGCCCATCATGAACCCCAGAGAATACATGTACGGACTCGCGATCTCGGGCATTTCAAGCCCGTGTGCGTAGCCGTGAAAAATTGCGAAAAACGCGACAAATGCGAGGCTTATCATCGGTGACAGTTTTAGATTCGCAGCGATTGCAAGACCCAGGACCAACACTGACAATGCGATACCTGATTCGACGAGCGGGAGCCCGATATCTGCGAGGCCGGCGATGCCTCCCAGCACCATCACCCCAACAAATGTTGCCGGGACATACCAGATAGCTTTACCACCGATCTGGTAACTGATGATGCCAACGCTGATCATTGCAAGGAAGTGGTCAAAACCCAATATTGGGTGCAACAAGCCGACAACGAAGCCTACTCCCTCAACGGAGTGATCTTCGTGCGCCATCACTATCGACGGAATCGCCAACAGTACCAAATAAGCAAACTTCCTCACCTCTTACTCCAATTTTGTTTGTTTGAAAATGCGAAATACTAATAGATCGTATACCGGTTGTTCTGCGGATCAGATCATATTCGTTGATCGTTACCCGTGCTTTTTCGGGATTCAAGAAGCGTCTTGAATTTGAAAATCCAAAACAATATCAAACCTTTGACTGTGTTACCTGGAGTACGCAATGACACGTATCGCTGCACTCTGGGATTCCACACGCGATGCGCGGGGCTATCCGATATCAGACTTATAACCTTGACGTCTGAATGATCGGCAAAGTGCTCGAGTAGAAAACGCTTGACCAAAAGTCCCGGAGAGCATTTTGAAAATTCCTGGTCGTACGCAGTTTTTAGACCGACACAAAACTGACCAAAAATCAGGCAAACCTGCATACCAATGAGCTTTTGATCTATGTACAGAGCAAATAGTTCGACATTTCCACTTTCTGCCAATTTTGAAATGACACGTTGATAAAACTGCTTTTTTCGCGGACTAAGTGAAATCGCTAGTGGTTTCTTGTGCTTTCCGCGACCCTTTCCGTGCCCACCTTTCCATCCTCTTTCTTCTAACTCCAGGAAATTCGCAAAGCCGTCCAAAACATGGCCGATCTCAACCAAGCGGCAGTATTCCACAATACCCAGCGCATTTGCCTGCTTGATGCGCCTCGTAATGTTTTGCCGATGCTTGCGTGTGAAGTTGCCGCTCAGAGTTTCGTATGCATCCAAATCAATGAAGTTGCACGAATCACGGCTCCTTTTAAACACGATGGGTTCGCCGCTATTCGAAAACATCTCGATAAGAACCGAACTGTCCAACACCTCCTTGGCAAGAAAAACATCCCACTTCGTGTTTCTATAGCGTTTGAGTTCTCGAATAAAGAATAAAAAAACTGCAGCCTTGTCCGCCTCCTTATTAATCAGAAAATCAGGCATGTACAGTTGTTCTCTTGACGGAATGCTAGCCTGAGTCCACGTGATTAACGAACCTTTCTTTTCAAACTCAATTGGGAACACGGCTACGAGCTTAGCGGACTGAAAAACCGCAAAGAAATGGATTCTGTCTTGAGTCTTTTCTACCTCTTTAATAAACGCCTCGAACCATGCGGGGTGGCAGTAGAACGAGCGAATATCAGCAACCTCGGTAAGACTCAACCACTCGTCGCGGAGACGGTCAATTCCTGACTGGCCGACGAAAACCTCAATCTCGAAATCAGCGTGGCTCAATGGGAACGTCTAATGGTTTTTTTAAGATAGTAGGCAGCACGAACTATGGACCCGATCAGCGTACGGTTAATCGCTTGCAGTTCGATTACCTCTCGGCTTGTCGGCTTCCAAACTTTCTGCCAGGAATAACTTGAAATCATATCGTAGCGTGTGACATCAGGGTGTTGACTATAGCGATCGATCACGTATTTCCTGAGCAATTGACCGGGACTGGCATCGGTGTACCGCTCGTTAAAGCCGTGCTTTAACCAATAAACAGACGCGCCTGAAATTACGCAAAAATCTGCTGCTACTGGCTCTTTATTGATGAGCAAAAGGTGGATATCGCAGCGGTTCGATCGCGCAAATCGTTTCATCAAGTTCCGGTAAAATTCCAACTGGTCGGGATGCAGGGCAATTGCCCGTTTACCGCCTCTTTGACTCTTCCACCCCGACGCTTCAAGCGCTACGAACTGATCGAAAGCATGATCAAGTACGCTCTGATCACACACGGTTACGAACTCCACCTCGCCGAGTGCTTTTAATCGCGCCAGTCCTCGCTTTAGATTACTACGCATTTTCTTGGCTAAGACGTCCCTTCCGTAATCGTCAAAGTCGAGCTGAATGAAATTATTGATTGCTATCGCTCTGATCGCAAAGGGGGATGCAACCTCTTTTCCGACAAGTTGGGATAGTTCGTCCTGGATAAAACCACCCAGCTTTACCAAGTCCCAGGCAACATAGACGTGCAATTGACGCAGGAGTCTGTGGAGATCATCCAGTGACCAATCGGGCGGCCACAACATGCCCCTAACCGGAATTGGAGTATCAGGTAGTTGGAGTATTTTGACGGACAAAAAGAGCCGCTTTTTTAACACTTTTGAGAGCGGCAGCACGGCCCGAAGCTCGACGCCCCGGTACACAGCAACGATGAATTCGAATTGGGCATTCTTACGCAGAGATTCGAAGTATGAGAGATAATACCCCGATGTCTGCATTAACCCGGTTTGCCCAAAGGATTCGGCGAGGGAATCCCACGCCTGCGCAAGCTTACGAATTTCACTGATTTCATGGACGATCTCGACGCGCACATCTTCGCCTGCCAGATTTGTTTGGATACTGATTGACTCCACTATCTTTTACATTTTTTCCGCGAATCTGACTTTTTGATTGGATTGACCATTGACCTACGGAGGAGTGTCAACGACTTACAAAACCACATCAAGGGGTTTTTAAAAAATGTCCAATCAATCGGCACAAACGGAAAACTCAGGTGTTCTCCAAATTGTGGAAGTCATTTGCTCACAGTAATTTTGTTTTAATTTTCTGGTTTTCTGGTTATCACGCCAATTCGTACCTACACGGTCAGATATCGGATCACAGTCGAAGTTCAAAACACCGAGTTCAACACTGTCTTTTGTCCGCACCGATTCAATTTTGCGATCTGGACCTGCGCAGCACACCCGAAGATTTTGGAAGAGGCTTAATCCTCGTTTTACTCGTGCTTATCGGTAGCGGTTATTCCCGCCGCAGCCGCGACCACACAGGCAACCGCGATCATACCCTGTATCCCCATTCGCTCACCCAGTATCACCGCACCAATCAATGCTGCAACCGCAGGTTCAACGCTGACCAAAACGCCGTACATACGCTTGGTGATCTTCTTCAGCGCTTCGAATTCGAGCGTAAATGGAATACTCGTTGAGAGTAACGCGACACCTATGCCAACAAAAATGATCAGCGGGTCATTTACCATCGCGGGCAGCGCAGGAATCGCAAACGGAATCATTGCACAAGCGGCAACAGTCATTCCGATGGCCAACCCATCGTGACCGGGGATGCGACTCGAAACACGCGTTGACAGGATGATAAACAGCGCCCAGCCCGTGCCCGCGAGAACCGCGAACAATATGCCGATTGGGTCAAGGTCGATACCCGAAAGTGGCGACAAAAGGGCAATGCCGGCTGCGGCCAGAGCAACCCAACCAAAATGGCTGACACGCCGCGAGTTAAACGCGGCCACGCCAAGCGGTCCGATAAACTCAATGGCTACAGCAGCTCCGAGTGGAATGCGTGCAATCGACTGATAAAAAAACATGTTCATCGCCGCAAGACACAAGCCAAACATCAACAGCAACATCCGGTTTTGGGCAAATATTCGCGTGGTTTGACGAATACCCGTGCGCGAGACAATCAACAACAGGATCGCAGCGAAAATGATTCGTACGGCGACTGCCCCATCTGCCCCGATAACAGGGAACAAATTTGTCGCGAAAGCTGCGCCGAGCTGGATCGCGACAATTGCCAACAACACCAGCCCGGGAGGTGGAATGGCGCCCAGCATGTTTGCAGCGACGGACTCATTATCCGGCATGGATCGCGCAGCTCTTCTATCGTCGCTCATTATTACAAGTATTGGTTAACGTAAGTTGTATGCTTGGAACAGTCCGCAGACGAAATTACTTTCGCACTGAATAAAACTGCTTTATTTGTCCACTGATCTCATATCGAATAATTATTTTACATTCAGTTTACCGACAGTGCCCTTGAATCGGCCTCGAGCAATTCATAAATCTTGCAGACAATTAACGCGCGTAACGCAATCGCCATATAATCAACGCGCGGCACATCTGGCACTTTAATCAGCGTTTTACGCGCCTTGTTCAGCAGCCTATCGCACTGCCGCATGAAAGCGGACTTCTTTCTAACCGTAGATTTCTCAGCGTGCTTAACAATGAATTCAATCGCTTCGCTGGAAAAAACGCCCGTTTGCTGGCTACGTAAATATTCGAAAATATAAGCGACAACGTCTTCGCGTCCAAGAAATTCAGCCCTGCTGCTGGTCGAACCTTTACTCGCTAGCTTTATGTCCCCAGAGTTTTCCTCAACAATTTCTTTAAACAGAGATTTATCGTTACGGTAGGTATAGGGCTGGCTGCGAATGCTCTCCGCAATTTCCCGACTAAGCAGCGGGTTGATTAACTCGCAAAAATAAGATTTGATCAAATTTAGCCCCGCCAAACTGGCAGGCATGAGATAAGTAAAATAAAGTCGATCGATATAATCACCCATTTCCTCATTTTCTTTGATCATATCAGCTGGGTTGTAATCTTGAGCAGGCAATTTTAACTTTTGAATGAGTTCTTGCGTGTTCGAGTAGTCCTGTAGCCTGAAGAACCGCCAGTCTTTGTAGAGTTCCTCCGTTGTTTCGCGCCACGTATTCCCAAAAGCTTCGTCACCTCGAATGATGCCTTCAATGCCATCGTTGTAGATATTGCGCCACATTCGAAATCCATCGGTGTAACCCGATATGTTATCGACGAGGCCTTCTCCGTGCGCCACAAACGAATCAAAAACTCGACCAATCGTATCGACGTTTTTAGGGTCTAACTCATAATAAGTGTGGGCAGTTTTGTATTTTTGACTCAACTCTGCTGCAACCGCAGCATCAGATCTTTTATCATCCCCTGATCGTGCTTTCCCCCAGGTTATAGAGCGCAGGTTCGGTTGCTCTCCGATTGCTTGAATAATGCCGCGGCTATCGTAGCCCCCTGAAAGCGCGATTGGCCACTTTGCAAAGTCGATACGCATACTGGAAACAGAATTTTTAATCGCGGATGCCAGCCGGGATTTGTGAGATTCTTTACTCGCTTGTTTCGGGCTGTAGCACAGTTCGGTCGTTTGCAATGCGCACGTCCAGGAATCCCTGTCCAGCGTCAAAATCGTATCGGGTGGCACACGGTGTAATCGATCGTCCCAGCTTATTTTTGCTCCCAGTACTCCGTTCGAGAGCATCCAGCCGGGTGCCTGCACGTTTGGAGAAAAGTTGCCCAGCAACGCAAGCAAAGCGCGCTGGGATGTGGCCGCGAGAAATTTGTCTTCGTCGTGAAAATACCAGATCGGGCGCGAGCTATAGACGTCTGTAGCGACCTGAATATGAGTGCTGTCTCCGCGGAATAAAGCGTAACTGCCATCTGGCGTATACCCGCCAACCTTATGCCACTCCTCTGAGTCATTCAAAAAATTTCCGACCGCAACGTTAATGCCGTTGACAGGGAGTGAATCTGGTTTGTTAATGACGCCTGCAACAATTCCATCGTTTTGTGCAACATGGGGCTCCAGGTACGCGATGTCAGCCGGTTCAAGCAGGTCGGATATTTTAACGATGTAATCCGAGACTGCTGCGGCTTCTGATCTGTCTACGAAACATGCACATATTGCGTGGGCCATACTGACTCATATCCCAATTGAAATCTGAATTGCGTTTACACCGATAAAGCAATGCAAAGATTGATGTGGTTCTCAAGTTACACATCACTTGGCAGGCGGTTGATTTCGGTGAGCACATCATACGCGAAACCATTAATGAAAATCCCTCGACTGGACTTCCAATCCGCTCAACAAATAGCTTATGTCTTCGAGGTGATCGGCAATTAAATGCAATACTCCATCCTCTTTTTGTACTTTACCTCTCACGCCTAATAAGTCCGACTGCAATAGCGCCTGTCGCTGTTTCTCCACAATCTTTGGCCAGACAATTGTATTGATAAAACCGTCTTCATCTTCCAGCGTGACAAACACAACGCCCGCCGCTGTTCCCGGTCGTTGTCGATTAACCACCAGCCCCGCCACCAACGCTGTCTGATCCGTCTCCAGTTTCCACAGGTCAGATGAGTTCAGCGCACCGTATCCTTGCAAGGTTTCGCGCAGCATTGCCAGCGGATGTCTGCGCAAGGTAAGACCGGTTTGTCTGTAATCCGCCAGCACATCGTCTACTTCGGCAGGTGTACGCAACATCGGCTTAACCTCATCTGCCTCCGCCTCACGCAAAAGCGGCAACGCTTGCTCAACGCCGCTGACCTGCCAAAATGCGCTGTGTCGATGCCCGCTCAACTCGCGCAGCGCATCGGCGGCGGCGATGCATTCGATTTCCTGGCTGGACAAGCCGGTTCGATACATCAGTTCGCGCACAGAGGAAAACGCTCTCTGCGCCCGCACTTCACACAAACGTTCGACCGCGTTTTTGGATAAACCCTTAACCATGCGGAGCCCCAATCGCAGCTCGGCCTGACCCGCTTTGTTTTTCTCCAGCGTGCAATCCCACTCGCTCGCATTGATCTCGACGGGTCGAACAACCACACCATGCCGTCGCGCATCCTGAACCAGTTGATCCGGCCGGTAAAAACCCATTGGCCAGCTGTTGATTAAGGCGCAACAAAATGCGGCCGGATAATAGTTCTTCAACCACGAGGAGATGTAAGCGAGGTGCGCAAAACTGGCGGAGTGCGATTCCGGAAAACCGTAATCACCGAAACCTTTTATCTGCTCGAAGATACGCAGAAAGTATTCATCAGAGTAGCCGTTAGTTTTCATTCCCGCGTAGAGTTTTTCACGATGCGGTTCCAGCCCGCCTTTGCGTTTCCACGCCGCCATGTCGCGCCGCAGTTGATCGGCCTCGCCCGCCGTGTAGTCCGCTGCGATCATCGCGAACTGCATGACCTGCTCCTGAAAAATTGGCACCCCGAGCGTACGCTCCAATACTCTTTTGACTTTCTCGCAGGGGTAAGTAACCGGCTCGCGCCCGTTTCGCCGCGCCAGATACGGGTGCACCATATGCCCCTGAATCGGCCCCGGCCGCATGATCGCGATCTCGATCACCAGATCGTAGTAATTCTCAGGGCGCAGGCGCGGCAGCATGCTCATCTGCGCGCGTGACTCGATCTGAAACACGCCGACAGTATCCGCTCGACAAATCATTTCATAAACCGACGGATCCTCACGCGGGATATCCGTCAGCGCCATTGGCTCGGTGTCGTCAAAGTCGCCGATTAGTTTGAGCGCCTTGCGGATAGCCGTCAGCATGCCGAGCGCGAGCACGTCGACCTTCATCAACCCCAGCGCTTCGAGGTCGTCCTTTTCCCACTGGATAACGCGGCGGTCGGCCATCGCCGCGTTTTCAATCGGCACCAGTTCGGTGAGCTTGCCTTCGCTGATGACAAAACCGCCGACGTGCTGCGAGAGATGCCGCGGAAATCCGATGATGACGCCGACCAGATAAACAAATTGCCGGATGACGAAGCTGTCCAGCGCGAGGCCACCGGCTTCAAGCTTGTCCTCGACGCGCTGATCCCACCAGGTGATCGACTTGGCCAGATGGTCGATTTGCTCCTGACTCATGCCAAGCGCCTTGCCCACATCGCGAATCGCGCTGCGCGTGCGATAGGTGATCACGGTCGCGGCCAATGCCGTGCGCTCGTGGCCATATTTGTTATAGATGTACTGGATCACCTCCTCGCGCCGCTCGTGCTCGAAGTCCACATCGATATCCGGCGGCTCGGCGCGTTCACGCGAAACAAAGCGCTCGAACAACAGCTGCGTGCAGTCCGGGTGCACATTGGTAATACCGAGGCAAAAACAGACGATAGAGTTAGCCGCCGACCCGCGCCCCTGACACAGAATTTCCTGCTCGCGGGCAAACTTCACGATGTCGTAAACGGTGAGAAAGTAAGACTCGTATTGCAATTCGGCGATCAGTGCCAGCTCGCGCTCGACCACGCTGCGGTTTTTGTCCGATATGCCATCCGGCCAGCGCTCCGCGATACCCCGCTCGGTTAGCTCGCGCAACCACGATCGCGGCGTATAGCCCGGCGGTACCACCTCGCGCGGGTAGCGGTACTCCTCACGCAATACGTCGAGCGAAAAATGACAGCGCTCTGCAATGCGCAGGGTTTCATCAAGCAGCACCTGCGGATAAATCGCCTGCAGTTGTTCGCGACTGCGCAGATGGCGCTCGCCGTTTTTGTGTTTGCGGTAGCCGAGTCGATCGACGCTGGTGCCGAGGCGAATCGCGGTGACGACATCCTGTAGCACGCGACGCTTGCGCACGTGCATATGCACATCGCCGCTGGCGCACAGCGGTACCCCGTGTTGTTCGCCCATGGCCTGGAGTTGTTGTAACGTTTCCCTGTCGTCACCTTCAAGCAACAGCTCGACGGCGATCCACAGCGCTTCACCAAAGCATCGTTGCAACCAGCGCAACGGTTCGTCGTCGAACTTGCCCGCGCTTCGTACGGGCGACCACAAGGCGATACAGCCTTTCGGAAAATACTGCTGCAGCATCTCACGGCTTAGCAAATACCGGCCTTTTTCCGCTGCGCAGCGCGCCATGCTGATCAGGTGCGACAAGCGTCCGTAACTCGCGCGACTGGTCGCCAGCAGGACGAACCGCGTACCGTCGTCGAGCGTAAACTCGCTGCCAACGATTAATTTTATTTTGTCCCGCGCCGCCAAATGCGCCCGCGCCACGCCGCTGAGCGAGCACTCGTCGGTGATGGCAATCGCGCTGTAGCCCAGTTCAAGCGCGCGCGCGACCAACTCCTGCGGGTGCGATGCACCGCGCAAAAAGGTGAAGTTGCTAAGGCAGTGCAGCTCGGCGTAGAAGGCACCTCGGCTGTCGTTTTGTGAGGGCATGACCAGAAAGTTCAGCCGAACAGGCCATGCAGATACCACTGCTGCGGCTGATGCAGATCGCGATATACCCAGCACAGGCGCCCGTACGAATCGCGTGCGATGTAGTAGTCGCGCCGTACGTCGTGCTGATCCCACCAGCCCTGTTCGACGCGCTCCGGCCCCGATAACAAGGCCACGTCTTTAACGTCGAGTGCTTCGGCCTGCGGCAGCAACCAGAGGGGCCTGGGTTGATCGATTTTGTTCTGTGCAGGCGCTGCTGCCGTCACCAGCTGACTGGCGCGCTCGGGGCGAAAATCAGCGGGTGCGGTAACAGCAAAAATCGCGCGATCGCCCAGGCGCGCCTGAAGTTGTTCGAATAATGCCTGCGCGCTGCCTTGCTCTTCGCCATTGCGACCCGCCGGTGCCAGCAGTTGCGCATTGTGATAGCGGCACGGAAAAAAACGCGTCGCCGATAACTCGACGCTCACCACCGGTGCTGGAAGCTCAAGCTGTTGCAGACGCACCTGTAGCAATGCGAAAAGACGATCGACGTCGTGCGTGGCGGTGCGCGTGCCGGTGATGATACTGGTGGCATTGCTGCGCTCGTGAAACAGACGCAGCTTGACCCGATTAACGCCGAGATCGCGCGCGCGCAGAAAGTCGCCCAACTCCTCCAGCAAGGCATGCGCGGCCTGGCCGAGCTGATCGAGATCGGACACCTCATGCATCAGTTCTTCGCTACGGCAGAAGCGCGGTTTGCGCCGGAAGGTTTCGCGCACATCCGCCGCCTCGCCCAGCAGCTTGTCGAGGTAGAGTAAAAACCCCGGCCCAAATCGCTTACCGAGTTGATCCTTTGGTAAGCGCCAGATATCGCGCAGCTCGCGCACGCCGCTGTTGTGCAGGCGCTGGCGCTCGCGCGCGTTCATTGGCAGGTAGTCAGTCGGAATCCCGCCCAGCGCCGAGCGCAAATCCTGCCGCTCGCACACATTATTCGTGCTGCCCGTGCGTGCGAGTAACAGGCTCGCCGCCGGGGTCGGGCTCACCGCCATATAAAAAGCGTGCTGACGCTGCGAAAGTTGCTGCGCGACGCCGGTCTGGATCGCCTCCAGACTACCGAAGTAGGCGATACTTCGCTGCACTTCGAGCAGCAGGGCGTTGCCCGCGCACAGCGTTACCTGCGAAGTGAACTGCTGCATCAGTAGCGCGAGTTGATACAGGCGTTTTTTCTGCACGACGCGATCGATCGGACGCAGCTGGAGTTGCGGGCAGATCGCATAGGCCGCACTCAGCAACATGCCTTTTTTGACCCCGCCCCTGTGCGCCAGCTGCGATGCAGTGTGGATGCGCTCGCGCCCCTTGTCGCGCACAAAGGTTGCAACCGGCCGTTGCGCGTGATCCTCAACTACTGCCTCGAGGCTGATTCTCGGCAGGTATATCGCCAGCCATAACGCGGCGCGCGCTGGAGTGCGCGATTCGATAACAGGCGTCGTAGGGTGTTGCGGCTGCTTGGGTTGTGCAAGCTGTTCTGGCGACTGATCCGGCTGCGTATCGAACAGAGGCAATGAGGCTGGGGTTTTGAGCTTGACCACGGTGTCGCCTCAGGCCGCGTGCGGCGGCGTGAACGGCAGTGGCAGCTGTACATCAATGCTCGGCGTGGCAAAACTGCCGCGCGCCTTGAGTACGTCAACGCGCACGCCTTGCAGCGCGGGCGATAGCTTAAGGCGTAGCGCCGCCGGGGAGTGTTCGGTTGGCGCATTGCAAAACAAAACCGCGAGTGCGTTGCCCTGCTCGGCAGCTAGCTGTAAGCGCCGCAGTACTTTACGCGGAAATTGTCTTGCCCACGCCAGCACCAGCCCGCAGGCACCGGATTGCAGCGCTTTTTCGATACACCAGTGGCGCTCGGCCTCGCTGCGGGTTTGCGCAACCACGGCGACGTGATCAAGATTGATTTCGCAACCAAGCAACGCCGGTGCGTAAGGCAAATACGGTGGGCACACCCACAGCTGACTGGACTGGCGCTGCGACAGCGTGCGCATTAGCGGCGCCAACAGGCGTATCTCACCAACGCCCCAGCGCGGTGCGATCAATTCGATCAAGGCCTTATCCGGCCAGCCGCCGGTGGGCAAGCGGTTATCGAGCTGCGCGTGACCGCTCGGCCAGTGCTTGAATTGCGCCGCATACGCCGACCGACCACGCCACACGGCGGGGTTGTCGATCAGAAGTTGTTGCAGCGCATCGCTCACGGCTCGTGACTACCCAGGATTTACCAATGGCGCAGCACGCCGACGGCGATGCCTTCGATCGACAGCGACTGCTTTTGCAGATCGACAATAATCGGCGGGAAGTGCTCATTCTCGGCTTGCAGGTAGATTTTGTCGCCGCGTTTGCGCAGGCGTTTGACCGTGACTTCGTCGTGCAGGCGTGCGACCACAATCTGGCCATTGTCTGCATCCGGCTGGCGTTTTACCGCGAGCAAGTCGTCGTCCAGAATCCCGATATCGCGCATACTCTCACCGCGCACGCGCAGCAGGTAGTCGGCCTTGGGGCGGAAAAATTCGGGATCGATACGGCAGTAGTCCTCGATGTGCTCCTCGGCCAGAATCGGCGAGCCCGCTGCCACCTGACCGACAATCGGCAAGCCGCGCGATCTGGCGGCACGTTTGCTCTCCTGCTGCACAATGCGAATGCCGCGCGAGGCGTTCGGAATCAGTTCGATTGCGCCCTTTTTCGCCAGCGCCTGCAAGTGACCGCGCACACCGTTGGGCGAGCTAAGCTCGAGCGCTGCCGCGATCTCAGCCACCGTTGGCGGCATGCCGTGGAGTTTCAAGTGGCGGCTGATACAGTCCAGCACCTGCTGCTGGCGTTCGGTTAATTCATCCATCTGGATTGCTCTTAATCTGTTTATATAAACACTGTTCAAATAAACAGTATATGATGATTATGGATTATTCAAGTCGATCCGGAAAACCGAGTGTAATTTGGCCAATTTACCCTCACGCGGCATACTCTTGGGGTTATTGTCCGGACAACCCCTGATGACCGATTCAACCTCGCTCACACCTGTTCTCTTCATCCCGCACGGCGGCGGGCCGCTGCCTTTGATCGACGATCCGGCGCACGCCTCGCTCAGTCGCTTTCTCGGCGCCGCGGCGCAGTATTGCCCGGACCCAGATGCCATCGTCGTGTTTAGCGCGCATTGGGAGGAGGATGTCGCCGTGATCGGCAGTCACCCGAACCCGGCCTTAATTTACGACTACTACGGCTTCCCCGAAGAAACCTACCGCATCGAATATCCGGCACCCGGCGCGCCCGATTTGTGTGATGAGATCACGACACTGCTCGAGCGCACCGGCATTGAGTCGCGGCAAGACAGCGAACGCGGTTTCGATCACGGTTTGTTTGTGCCGCTGAAAATGATGTACCCGCAGGCAAATATTCCATGCGTGCAGGTGTCCTTGCTCAAATCGCTCGATGCAGCGGCGCACATCGAGATCGGCCGCGCGCTGGCACCGCTGCGAGAGAAAAATATACTGCTGCTCGGGTCCGGCATGTCGTTCCACAATCTGCGCACCTTGATGCGCCCGGAGTCCGAAACGCACACGTTAAGCGTTGAGTTTGACGACTGGTTGCGTGAGACCTGCTGCGACGAGCATCTGCAAAGTGCTGAGCGGACGCAGCGACTGATCAACTGGAAGGAGGCACCCGCCGCCGCCTACAGCCACCCGCGCGAGGAGCATCTGCTGCCACTGCACATGTGCTTTGGTGCCGCGACCAAAACCACGACACCCGCGCGACTGATTTACAACGATCAACTGATGAGCGCGCAAGTGAGCGCGTTGCTGTGGCAATGAACGCACTGAACGCATCGCCGGTCGGATTTATCGGCCTCGGCAATATGGGGTCGGGCATGGCGCGCTGCCTGCTTGACGCCGGCGTACCATTGCATATTTTCGATTGCGATTTGAAACGTTGTGAGACGTTTTCCGACTCAACCGCGGTGGTATGCAACACCCCAGCCGACCTCGTACGACACTGCGACCTGATCTTTCTATGTCTGCCTTATGCACCTGAAGTGCGCGATGTTCTGTTTGGTCCAGAGGCGATCGCAAATGAAAACAACCGCGGCAAACGCATTATCGATTGCACCACGCTCGATCACCGCGACGCGCTCACCATTGCAGAACAACTAAGTTCACTCGATATCGACTACAGCGACGCGCCGGTCTCCGGTCTGGTGCAGCGCGCGCACGATGGCACTCTCACCGTGATGTTTGGCGGAAGCGCCAGCGCGTTCGAAGTCGCGAAACCGTATCTGGACTGTTTTGGCAGCAAGGTCCTGCACTGTGGCAGTGTGGGGTCTGGTCAGGCGATGAAGGCCTTCAACAATATTCTCTACAACATCAATATCGCCGGACTCTGCGAAGTGTTGCCGCTCGCGGTCGCGACGGGGCTCGATCCGCAAACTCTTGCAAACGTTGTCACCAGCGGCAGCTCCAGCAGCTTTGCTTCGCAGCATTTCGTACCCAAAATTCTTGCGCGCGAATTTAGCGGCGACTACCCGATGGCAAAGGCGTACAAAGACATTGAGAACGTAGCGGGCATCGTCGCTGATTTCGATACTCCCACACCGATGATTGATGCAATGAAATCGGTTTACAATTCCGCAATGGAAAACGGCTATGGCAACGAGCCCAAAAGCGCGATGATCAAAGTGTTTGAAAAATCGCTGGGCGTCACATTGTCCAATGAACCAACATCGAACTAACTGACTCAGTTTTTAGAGCACAATCGTGATTGAGTTTTTTCTACATTTTTTTCCACTGCTCACCATTTTTTCTGCGTGCGTTGTGGTTTTCTTGTACGCGACGCACCTCAACACGCTGCACAAAATTGAAAAACACATGCTGGCGAATCGCCCCACAGAGTGGGAGAAGCTGGGAAAACCCAGCGTATTCGGAAAACGTACGACTGAACAAAAGCAGGATTTTCAGGAATTCATGGAAACTGAAAGTGCGCAGGACGTGAAAGATACACAGATCACCTCGCTGTGGGACAGAGCGAAAATTATCCATCAGCGAATGGTGTGGTTGATCTGGTTTACCTTTGGCATTTATATCTTCACGATTTTTGCGGTCAGATGGTTAGAGCAGCAACTTCTCGCTGCGCATTTATGAGCCTACTTTATGAGCCTTAACGAATCGCAACTGACACTTCAGGCTAAAGCAAAAGCGCTGGCCGACACTCACATAAAATCACGAGCGGCGGAAACCGATAAAAACGAATCCTACCCTTGGGAAAATGTGCAGCGGTTGGTTGATGCCGGTTTTATGGGGATGACAATTCCGACCGAATACGGAGGCCAGGGCTTGAGCTATCTCGACGTTGTGCTGGTGATTGAACAAATCGCGCGAGTGTGCGGTGTAAGCGCGCGCATTGTGGTCGAGGCCAATATGGGTGCTGTCGGTGCGGTGATGACATACGGTAGCGAGGAGCAAAAAAAACTCGCCGCCGATCTGGTTTTGTCCGGTGACAAGCCTGCGATTTGCATTACCGAACCGGACGCCGGAAGCGCGACGACCGAGATGACAACGACTGCGGAAAAAAAAGGCAACAATTATGTTCTTAACGGTAAAAAGCACTGGATTACTGGCGGGAGCGTTTCCCGATTTCATTTAATCTTTGCGCGTGTTGTCGAAAATGGAGAGCCGCAGGGAATCGCCGGATTTATCGCCGTGCGTGATGAGGCAAAAGGCTTAATCATTGGCAAGCGCGAACCGACGATGGGGCTACGCGGCATTCCCGAAACAGAAGTTATTCTCGACAATCTTGAAGTCCCCCAAAACATGGCGCTGATTCCGCCGGAAGGGCTCAAGCGTGGTTTCGCAGGATTGATGACAGCTTACAACGGTCAACGCGTGGGTGCCGCAACGGTCGCGATGGGGATCGCTCAGGGCGCATACGAAGAAGCGGTTGCTTACGCCAAAAAACGCGAGCAGTTTGGTCGCCCCATCGCCGAGTTTCAGGGTTTGCAGTGGATGCTTGCGGATATGTCGATTGGGCTTGAGGCTGCGCGCGCCTTGATTTACAAAGCAGCCGCAAGCGATGTCCACGGCTTTCCGGATATGCGCATGGCAGCGCAGGCAAAAATTCTTGCATCAGAGACAGCAATTAAAGTCACCAACGACGCGCTGCAGATGCACGGTTCGGCCGGGTACTCGCGCAACAACCCGTTGGAACGAATGGCGCGCGACGCGCGCATGTTTACCATAGGCGGTGGCACCGCACAAATTTTGCGCACGCAGGTTGCCGGATCAATTCTGGGCATCAAAACACCACAAACGCGCGGCGGATATTTACCTAAAGACTAACGGCTAAAAATTACCGGGCAAATATCGCTTTGCATTGGCATTCCGGGTTTTACTCCCGCTGCTGCAATTTCCTCCAGGAAGTCCGGGTCAACGCCACCCGCCCTTGGCGCGAAACGAATATCGTCGCCGAACCATTGCAGCGATACCACGCGACGCGCCATCCCCGGCGGCAGTTGTCCTGAGCCGCCGTGCGCCGTCATGCCGTGAAACATAATGCAGTCGCCCGGTTCAACTTCCCACTGCAAAAATTTGAACTCGTTCCGGCGCGCCTCGATATCCGGAAAGGTGTCTTTCTCCTGTTCAACTTTGCCCATTAACTCCTTTTCAGCTTCACTGCGAAAGTTTTCACGCGCGTAGTCGCTGGGCCAATGGTGCGAACCCTTAACAAATTCCAGCGCGGTTTCGCGCGCGACTGGGTCGAGTGGAATCCAGGTGCTGCAGCATTGCCAGCCATCGACCGGCCAATAGGGTTGATCGCGATGCCAGCGTGTTTTACGTTGCGTGCCGGCACTGCGCAGAAAAACAGTGATGTTAGAAATCACCACTTTTTCCGATTGCATTAAAGCGGCGACATGCGGAGCGATTGGTGAATCGAAAATTATTTTTTTGTAGTGCGGGTTTTCGTCAACCAACATTTGATCGTGGAAAAAATGCTCACCTGTCGAATCATCTTTCATGTAGTCGATTTGGCGCACAGTGGGATTCGCCAAGTTGTACTCGACACCCGCGCGCAGCGCATCCAGCATCGATTGATCCAACATATTTTTAAGGAGAACCGCGCCGTCAGATTTGTAGGTTTCGACCAGATGATCAGACACGAGCATGACGTTAGATCCTCTTATTGGTACACCGCAACCGGATTACCCAGACTGACAAAGTCAGGCTCAACACCTAGACCCGGTTGATTGCTGGCGTACAATTTTCCGCCCTCGGTTCTTGGGCCGGGAGTACCGGTTGGCTCAACATTATAGCTGTGTAAATCCGTAGTATTGATCAAAAATTCAGCCGGCGTGGAAGCGGCGAAATGCGAAATAACTGCAGTTGTAATCTCTCCACCCCAGGTGTCTTCGCTGATCACCGGAATGCGATTGTCGATAAAAAAATCGCGCACGCGCCGCGCTTTTGATATTCCACCCAGGTTAGAAATTTTAAGGCAAACGATTTCAGCCGCGCGATCATTTACGATTCGCTGGGCCATCGCAATACCGGTGACGCACTCGTCGAGCTTTATCGGCAGGTCGACGCGCCGCCGTACCTGTAAGCACTCTTCGTAGCTGTGACAGGGCTGTTCCATCACATAGTCGAGGTCGCGCGTGGCGCGTGCAACGCGCAGGGCTTCGTCGACATGCCACCCCTGGTTGGCGTCGGCCAGCGCTTTTTCACCCGGCTTTAACGCGTTGACTGTCGCGCGAATCCGGTCAATATCCGTACGCCAATCCGAGCCGACTTTGATCTGGAATTGTTTGTACCCTTCGGCGCGTAAAATATTGAGTTCGGCGACCATCTCCTGTGGTGGCTTTTGCGGCGCAGGGCGATACATCGGTGCCCCATCGATCAACTTACCTCCCAACAGCATCCACACGGGTTGCTCGGTTGCCTTGCCTAAAATGTCCCAACACGCTGCATCAAAAGGTGCCTTGGCGTATCCATGCCCTTGTATCGTGTGGTCCATTATGCGCTCAATCTTCGAGACTTGACGCGGGTCTTCGCCTAGGAGTCTTGGTGCGATTAATTTGGCCGCGGCTTCAGCGCCTTCATCGAAAGCAACCATGTAATTGTTGCCGCAGGGGCAGAATTCACCGCATCCTGAAATACCTGCATTGGTTTCGATGACCACTACAGTCGAATTAGCGGATTCGATTACGTTGCCTCGTCCCCACGCGTAGGCACCCCGACCATAACGCAGTGCTTTTTTGTAAATCGAAATTTTTGTTATGCGCAAAACAGGCACCTCTGATTTGTTGTCGCTTGATCTTATTGGCACATGATTAAAAAAATACTACGTCACGCGCAGTTATTCTTGTAACCCGCCTGTTCCTCGGCCACGACATCTGGCTGAAACGCCCGATCGACACTCGCGCGAATCAGCCTTATATCAGATTCGATACTGCGCGACCGGCGCGCCTAACACTTCAGCGTCAGGTTCGATTCCCAAACCAATCGAATCGGGAAGATCGAAGCACCCCGTGCGATTACGCGCACCCTGGCCAGGGGCGGGGTCGACGCTTACCATGTCCTGACACGACCAGCTTCCGAGACAATATTGTGAGGGAATACTTTGCGCAAAATGCGCAGCCGCGGTATCGGCAATCACGGACCCTCCTGTATCCATAACCAGCATAGTCATTCCGCTTGCAAGGCAAAAATCCCGCATACGGCGCCCCTTGGTTAAGCCGCCAACACGGTTAATTTTTATGTTAACCATTTCCGCGATCTGCTCGTGCTGTATTCTCAGCATGTCTTCAAATGTATGGAGACTTTCATCGATACACAGTACTGCATTTGTTTGAGTATGCACTTGAGCAGTTTCTGTAAGAGTTTCGCAGGGTTGTTCGTACCAGGTTTGTATGCGATCCGCTGCGTTGATAACGGTAATGGCCTCGCGCGATGACCACGCGCGGTTGCTGTCGAAATAAATTGTTTCATCTTCATGACGTTCAGCCCAAAGCGCGTTGATGCATTCAATGTCTGAATCCACCCCCGAACCGATTTTGCACGAGTGCACACGATAGCCCTTCGCGCGGTAGTCGTTGATTTCCGCAAGCATTGAATCAGGAGAGCTATTGGAGATACTCGATGCTATCGGCACGCGGTGAGCTTCGCGCGCGCCGAGCATTTCGCATAGCGGAACGCCAGCCGCGCGCGCGGCGATATCCCACGCCGCGATATCGAGCGCTGATTTTGCGTAGAGATGACCGGGTAGTGCGTGATCCATAGTGCGATTCAGTGCATCGAGCTGACGCGGATCACATCCAAGGATCGCGGGAACCAGTTCTTCGAAGGCAGCGCGGATACCACGCCCATGCGCCGGCAGGTAGCTCGACCCCCAGGGGCAACCTTCACCCCATCCGACGATTCCCGTATCAGTCTCGATCCGGACGATCGTACTGTCGAGACATTCAAACTTGAGTTTATTCCCGTGCAACCAGTAGGGTTTGTGTAGCGGCAAATCCAGCTGCCAGACCGTTACGCCGGATATTTTCATGGTTCGTGCGTCACAACAATATTGCCGACATATTTTTTATCAATGAAGGCTTTCTGCGCTTCGGCAAGGTCTTTAAGCGGAAAAGATTGCGCCAGCATTGGTTTCAACAAGTCCTGATTGATCAATCCGACAATGCGGTTCATTGTTCCAGGGGGCACGATGGTTGCGCCCGTGAGTTGAAGATCCTTGTATACCAATTGGCGTAGATCAAACTCCACCAGAGGTCCTGCAATGCACCCCGACGTCGAGTAACGACCACCTTGTCGCAACGCGTTTATCAGCGGCATGAACATGGTGTCGCCGACGACATCCAGCGCGACATCCAGCGCACCGCCTGCAGCATCGCGAACGGCCTGTTCGAGATTTTTTTCGCCGCGATCAATAACGGTTCCCGCACCCAGCGACAACACGGTGTCGGCTTTGCTTTGCGACGCGATTCCGATCACGCGCGCGCCGCGCAATCGACAGAGCTGAATCGCCGCCGACCCAACCCCACCGGACGCACCCGCGATCGCAACGGTTTCACCCGGTTGTAAACCGGTTCGACGAATCAGGTTTTCTGCCGTTGTGTACGCGCAGGCATAGGTGGCCAATTCCGCGTCACTTTGCGTCGAATTAACCGCGATGACGTTTTCGGATCGAACGCACACGTAGTCGGCAAAGCCGCCGTCGACTTCCGAACCCAGATATTGCGAGCGAGACGTGTCCATGTAATCACCCGTTGCCAGCAGCCACGGATCGATCATCACGCGCTGGCCGATTCGAGAGGCATCGACGCCGTCACCCACTGCGGCTATTTCGCCGGTGATGTCGGCGCCCTGAATGCGCGGAAAGGTGATCGTCGAGTTGCCCCAACTGCCAGTTTCTGCGTCCGCCGAATCAAACCCGGATTTGCCGCCCGCATCGGTAATGCCCTCGGTTACCGATTTCGAATACCACGCCGTTCGCGTGTTGATGTCTGTGTTGTTCAGCCCACAGGCGGCAACTTTGACCACAACGTCGCCCGCACTCGGCTCTGGTGTGGGCCAGTCCTGATGGTATTCGAGTTTGTCGAGTCCACCGTGTCCGGTCAGGACAACAGCGCGCATTGTTTGAGGTAATGAATTCATTATTTTTCTCTCTTATTGGAAAGGGAGGTCGCAGTGTGGGTTTACGTCGATTTTTTCCGAAACGGGCAAATTGCCGTGCGGTGCGTAGGCCCAACTCGGCAGCACCATCGAGTAAGTGCCGACTCCACCCGCCACCACCAGCATAATTTGACTGGGATCGCGCAGTGCGCGTAACTCATCGCGATCGTTTTCATGCACAAAATTCAGCCCTGCATAAATTTCATCAGCCTTTTCTCGCGCAAGTGTCGCGTGGCTGTAAACCGCCCGACAAATTGCACTTCTATCGTATCCGGCCTCTGCAAGTATTTGCGCGTGTTCGGGATTAATAACGATAACCACCCCACCCTCGCCTGCACGATATAGATGATTGTTGCCTGGGTTGGCAATCACGCTTGCCGCGGCCTTGATTAGTCGCAGCGCGTCTTTTTTCGCGTCGCCGACAGATTCGACAATAAACGAGTGCGGGGCTTCAACACCGATTACAGTGACGATACTTTCATCGTGATCAAAACCGCGCGACACATGATACGGATCGAACGGCGATCGCTCTTCGGCCTCGGCAAAGCACGCGGTGAATTTTCCCGGCGTGCTGAATACGGCGAGATCGGTAACACCGGATACGCGACCTGCAATGTTGATCAAGCACAGGGAAACCGCGCGCCCGATTGACGCGTTCGCCCGACACCCCGGGCCAAGGAGTCCTGCTCCCGAGTTCAGGTGCCCGCAGTCGCGACGCGCCGGCCCATTTACCATCAATAATGGTGCAAGCGCGTGAGTGGTCTGATTGACCTCAGTCAAATCAAATTCTCTCTGGCAAAGCGCTTTGACTGCGGCAATCACTACCGGAAAGTGATCCGGCAAACAGCCCGCCATTACCGCCGATGCGGCAACTTTCTCAACCGTGGCCGAACCGCTCCGCGGGCCCATTTCCCCAAGTGAAAGATCAGGATCGAGATCGACATGCGTAACCATCGCGTCAACGCGCTCATGCGTTGGCACCACAACCGGCAGGCCGTCGGTACAGCCAAGTCGGTGCAACTCTTCAAGTGCCTGCGCTTCGCTCGTCGACTCAAGCATTCGAAACCCCGGACAGGGTCGCCTCAACTGACGGAACGATTGAACCGGCCACCTCGCGCACGCTCGCCTCGCCCGACCCCCAAACCGGATACGGAAGCTTTAAGCGCGGTGCGTCTGGCCAGCCGAGTGATCGCGCCAAGGCCGCGCCCTGCTCCCAAAACACATCGGTTATCAGGCTAACCGCCGGAATGCCATTTTCGATGAGCGCGATTGCGTCTTTGACTGTACCTGCAGTGCACGATCCACAGTGGCCAATCGCGCAAACTGCTGCATCGCATTCTTGCGCAATCTGCTCAATTAAATCGTGATCAGCGAATGTAATTTTTCCAGTCAAATAAGTTTGCAGTTCAAGCGCTGGAAAATGCGTTGCCATCGCTTCGCCCAGGTGCGACATAAACACATCGCAATCGACAATCTTGTTGACGACCAAACCGACGCGTTGCGCACGGGATAAATCAACACGCAAGGTGTACGCGCGGGCAGGCACCAAGCACTGCGCCACAGGGTCAACGTATTGGATCATAGTCAACTCAACGTTCTGCCAATTAGGCTCACTTACATTAAATCGTCTTCAAATGGAAATTCGGTCAACAACGCATATCCATCGTCAGTCACTACTATTTGTTGCTCCAGTTTTACGCCATCGCGTTCGCCTACCGCGCCGATGTAACTTTCAATACACAGTACCATTCCCTGCTCGATAACATCGTCGTAAGGAAGGGGCCCGCGAAATGACGGATGCAAGTGCGGGTATTCATCACACATGCCGACGCCGTGCACAATGCACGGATAGGCGTTGCTGTGAAACTCCTCCGGCACAGGAAAAGCATTGTCTTGCAGTTCTTGAAATGTAACACCGGGCTTAATCAATTTAAGATTGTATTCGATCTCGGCCATAGCCAGCCGATACAGTTCTTTTTGCCGTTTTGACGGTTTACCCGGCCCGCAAAAAAATGTTCGCGATAGATCCGCAAAATAACCGTTTGGCCCGATCATATCGGTGTCGAACCCCATTAGATCACCGGCTTCAAGTTTGCGCTCTGACGCCTCTTGCAACCACGGATTAATTCGTGACCCAGAAGCCAACATTCGACCATCGTGCCAATCACCGTTATTGGCGAGGTTGGCGTAGTTGAGCAAGGCCCAAAGCTGCAATTCGGACACACCGGGGCTCAATGCTTCCTTAACCTTGGCCGCACCGTGCTCGGCCACTGCAACCGCCCAGCGAATACACTCAATTTCATCTTCGGATTTAATCAGGTGCGCGCGCTCTGTAATCAGCACACCGTCGATGACCTCGAGCCCGCGTTTTTCCATCGATTGCGTGATGCTCGGATTGACATACTCGATAGCAACACGACGGTTGTCGGTACCGAGTTCGACCAGATAATCAAGAACATCCTGTGCCAGCTTTTCGGCGAAGTGTACCTGCCGGTCACCACCGTAAAAAAAACTTATCGGCTGGCCGGTGCATTTGTTGCGCGCTGGAATGTTTTGATCAAAGGCATTGTGCAGCAATATTTCCCCTTCAAGCGGAAAAAACAAATAGGTGCTGGGAATGTGCGACATGAATGCAGCGTAGTTGCGATAATTTATCGCGTAGCGAAGACTGATGGGATTCACCATCATGCACACAGCTACATCGTGTTTGCGCATCTCATTTTTAACACGCTCGGTTCGATAACGATGCATGCGTTCGAAATCAATTTTCGGCATCGGCCGAATTCTTGAAAGATCGCTCCAGTCATCGTTCAAAACCGTCGAGTCGGGGGACATACCGTCTATCTCAACCGCGCGGATAAAGTGTCTCAGTGTTGCGGTCAACGCCGAGAATTTGCAAGGAAATATTCATTTTTTTTACGTACAGCCTATTTTGTATTTCTCGATGCAGGAGTGATTGAATGTAAAGCCGGTGCCCGGTGCTTCAGGCACCGATACGCAACCATCAACGACTTTCATTTCTTCGTTAAACAAGGGTGAAAACCACGGCATGTGTTCCACTGAAATGCATTGCTCAATTGACGCAGCGAGACATAAGCTGTGCTCAGTGAAAATGTGCGTCGATAACGGAATGTCCCGCTTGCTGGCGATATCCGCGGAGTGACAAAATTCGCTATAGCCGCCGATTCGCTGCAAATCAGGCATCAATATGTCGACAGCCCCTGCATCGAGATATCGCTGCATTCCGACATGCGTATACTCGGTTTCTCCGGACGCGATGGGAATCGATACACTCGCCCGTACCTCTGCATGCCCGGTGAGGTTTTGATAGTCAACAGGCTCCTCATACCAGCCGAGGTCAAACGGCTCCAGCGCTCGACCCAGCTCAATCGCATGCGCAACAGAAAAGCACTGATTGGCATCGACCAGCAACTCTTTGTCCTCTCCAATTGTTTCACGCACCGCGCGAACGCGCTCGACATCATCTGCGATCTTTTCAGAACCAAGGCGAAGTTTCATCGATCGAAAACCAGCGTCGATAAACTCGCCCGCTTCGCGCACGCATTCGTCAATCGATTGTGACAGCCACAGTCCACCACTGGCGTAAGCTCGAACACGGTTTCGGCATAGCCCGAAGATCTCACCCAAAGACTTGTTTGCCGCTTTACCGATCACGTCCCAACATGCAACATCAATAGCCGAAAGCGCTGCGATCGCAAATCCTGCATGCCCAATTGGGTTCATTTCCTGCCACATCGCAGAGTTAATGTTTGCGACATCGTGAGGGTCTTTGCCCTCGACCTGATGCGCGAATCCCAACACCATTTCGTGCAGCGCTTTGAGGCGAATCGCGTTGAGCGTGAAAACGTAACTCTCGCCGGTTATGCCCTCGTCGGTTTCGAGCTCCACGAGAACGCAGCCAACGCTGCGCATATCGTGAATTGCTGTTGTGATCGGCTTGGCCAATGGCAAGTCGACCAGAGTGGTTTTAAGTTTCGTCGCTCGCACTAGGTTTTGTACGACGGGTCGGCCCGATCGCAGCGCCGTTTAAGCGCCGGCCATTCGTACTTGCCGGGCGAAAACGCGTCGTATTGTTTACACGACATCTCCCACAACTCCGGTGTCGACGGCTCCAGCTCGAGACCTGAGGCCTGTGCCTGTACCGCAATTTCACACATGCGGATGGTGTAGTACATATTCATAAACGCTTCGCCGGCTGTCGCACCAACACTCAAAAACCCGTGGTTGCGCATCACCAGCACCTTGTTGTCACCGAGGTTTTCCGCGATTCGAAAACGTTCGTCGAGATCAACCGACAAACCTTCCCAGTCGTGATAGCCGATCTTGCCGTACAACATCGACGAATCCTGAATCCAAAAAGGAATGCCATCTTTAAACGCTGTTGCTGCCATTGCAGTCGGTGGATGCGCGTGGAAAACGTAGTGGTTCTTTGGATGGTGCAGGTGAATCGCACTGTGAATGACAAAGCCTGCTGTGTTGACATCCGGCGGACCCTCAAGCACCTTGCCGTTTTCGTCAACCTTGATCAGGTTTGAGGCGGTGACCTCTTCGTAAAGCAATCCGAATCGATGCATAAAAAATGTGTGATCGGTTCCGGGACAGCGCGCAGTAATGTGATTCCAGATGACATCATCCCAACCCATTAATTGGGTCAGTCGGAACATCGCTGCGAGATCGACTCGAACTTCCCACTCTTCGGCGTTTTGTGCCACCGCACTTTTAAAATCGTCGGCCGTTACTTCGTTGCTCATCATTCACCTCATTTAATCGCTCGCCCCTGACTTTTCGAAGGGCATTTAGCATTGTGTCTAAACTGCGCTAGCGCGCGCTCAGCACGAACGGAATAATCTCATCCTCGCAAAAATGTGTTGTTTTCCTCTTCCAACAATCGCACCGCTTTCAGGTGATTAGCATCAAAACCGTATTGATCAATCGCACGTGCATAGGTGTTGGTTGTTAAATCACACATCGGTAGTTTTATGCCCAGGTTGTCCGCCATCTGCATAGCAAGGTTCATATCTTTGTGGGCCAGTCCAACGGTGAACGAAGGATCATACTCCCCGCTGAGAATAGGCGGGCCGTAGCGATCAGCAACATAGCTTTTTCCGGTACTGTTCTGGACAATCGAAAGCATTGCGTTGGGCTCGACGCCACCCTTTATTCCGAGCATCAAAGCCTCGGAAAGCGCCAGTGAGTGCAGGTAACACAGCACCACCTGCGCTATCTTCGCTGAATAACCCGCCCCATTCGTTCCAAGGTGCGAAATGTTCTCGCCAATAACTTGCAAAACAGGCAGATAGCGTTCGAACACGGAACGCTCGCCGCCAACCAGTATCGTCAAAGTGCCTGCACTCGCACCCTCGTCACCACCGGAAACAGGCGCATCGAGAAATGCGATGTTTTGTTCTCGCGACCGCGAGACCAGTTTTTTGCACACTTCAAGATTGTTGGTGCTCAGATCGATCCACGCGGAATTCTCCGCCAGATTGGCAAAAACCCCATCGTGGGCAAACGCGATGGTCTCAACCTGCGTCGGCCCCGGCAGCGACGACATCACAATATCAGCCCCGCGCACGGCTTCGGCTACTGAGCCAACCAGCTCGCCGCCGAGCTCAACGAGATTGCGAGTTTTTGCAGCGTCTATGTCGAAAATGCGAACCGTGTGCGCGCCACAGCGAATCAGATTCGCTGCCATTGGATTGCCCATGACACCCAGGCCAATAAAAGCGATTTTCATCGAGTTTGCACCGCTAAAAAACGCGACTCTAACGGCTCTTTGTTAATCAAGTAAAACGAATATAATTGAATTATTATATCGATTTTATTTGATTGATTTTTTATGAACATCGAAAGCATGCGCGCGTTTTTAGAAATAGCGTCGGCGGGTAGTTTTCAAGAGGCTGCGGAGCGCCTACACATCACGCAGTCAGCGATCAGCGCCCGAATAAAATCGCTGGAACAGCGTCTGAACCGACGCCTTTATTTGCGCAAGCGCAGCGGGGTTGAACTCACCGACGCGGGACAACGGCTGTTACGCCACGCACAAAATTGCGTCGAGTCGTGGGAGCGCGCGCAGCAGGAAA
Source organism: Pseudomonadota bacterium (assembly GCA_039029275.1). GTDB lineage: Bacteria > Pseudomonadota > Gammaproteobacteria > JBCCGL01 > JBCCGL01 > JBCCGL01. The sequence continues at coordinate 280,502 of JBCCGL010000005.1, forward strand.
TTGCCCTGCCGAACGAGTTTGATAATGTGATCAGTCTGGGCGTCCAGATCAATCTATGGAACCGTCTGGTCAACCCTTGGACGCAGTGGATGGAAAAGCACGCACCGCAGTTCGCGACACGCATCGTCTCGGATTACTCAGAGCGTCTACTCAGTCTCCTGCGCGACGGCATGCTCGATCTGGCTATAGTCTACTCGGTGCGGGCGCACCATAGCCTGATCATCGAGACGTTCACGACTGAAAATCTGGTGCTGGTGTCGACGGAGCCGCGCTCGCTCAACACAGGCTGGACACCGGGCTACATATTCGTCGATTGGGCGGAGGATTTTCTTAGCCAGCACCATGCAACGTTTCCTGATTCGCCACCGCCAAGACTATCCGTTGCTTCAAGCACTGTGGCTCTGCACCACATCCTGCTCCACGGCGGATCCGGTTACTTTCTCGAGCGGGATGTAAAGGAGCAGATCGAATCAGGCGAACTGATGTACGTCGACGATGCACCGACCTTCAGCCGGCGAAGCTATCTGGTGTACACAGGAGAAAACGATGTGCCTCCGGCACTAAAACAGGCGTTGGCAGGATTGAGAGCCGTTATGTGAGTGTTGCAATCAGCGGGTGTTGTAACGCAATAAACACTTTCGATGCATCGACGGCTTTCATGCCACAAGAGTTTTTGAACGCGAAGGACTATCAGACACCACAAACGAAAACACGGATCCGCCGCCCTTGTTTTCGTCAACCCAAATTGATCCGCTATGAACCTGCACGATTTTCTTGCAAATCGACAAACCGATTCCCGTACCCTCGTACTCTCCGCTTCCGTGCAGTCGTTTGAATGTGTCAAAAATTGTGTCCCTGTGTTGAGGAGGAACACCAATTCCGTTGTCAAATATGGAAAACTTCCATCGGTCACCAACGCGCTCGGCTTGAATCGAGATGTGGGGGACGATACCGTGCCCGACATACTTCAACGCGTTACCAATCAAGTTATCAAACAGTTGGCTAATCCGCTCAGCGTCGCACTCAATATTCGGTAGCGGCCCAACCTCGATTCGGGCCCTCGACTTTTCAACTTCTTTTGCTCGTGCGTTTAGTACTTCGGCAACAATTTCTGAGATGTCACAGGCTTCGTAAACAGCAGTCATTTCACCTGCGCGCGAGAACGCAAGTAAATCATCGATCAACGTGCTCATATTGCGAATCGCTTTGCGCATGAAAATCAATGAATCAGATGCGACACCCTTAATATGTTCCGCGCCAACTTGCTCGGTCAGAAGATCAGCCAACATACTCGTTTGACGCAGCGGTGCTTTCAAATCGTGCGCGGCGATCGACGCAAAGCGGTCTAACTCATCGTTTTTGCGTCGCAGCGACTCTTCATTGGTCTTTTGCTCAGTTACATCGATAAAGCAGGTAAAACAGCTGTTTACCCTTCCGGATGCGTCGCGCTCGAACGGCACCGACCACTCCGATATCCAAATCCACTCATCATCTCCGCGGAGATACCGATATTCCAGTTTATGAATCGAGTCGTCAGACGACTGCTGGATCAAATCGTCGTACGCTAAAAAAGAGCTGAGATCATCCGCATGCACGTGCGAACGAATGTAGTCGTCGCTGTGATAATCAATTGAGTCTGAATCCTCGCGCAAAATCCGAGCGGCCTGCGGGTTGCGGTAATGAATCCTTTGTTCGGCAAAATTGTAGATGTACAAACCGCACAGAGTCGAATCGAGCAGGCGTTTGCTGCTGATCTCCAGTTCTTCCCGCGCTTTTTGGGCGAGTTCCAATTCCAGCTTTTTGCCAAGCGATGCGGCGACAATCTCAACAAACCGGATTTCACCGTCTGCGAATGGAAGCTTGCGCTTTCTGGTCGATGAAAAATTCAGCGTGCCATAGATTTCGCCGTTCACCCAAACAGGAGTACCGACATAAGATTCAAGCGGCAACGCCTGATAAGCGGGGTGAGCGCACAGATCGGGACTGAGCGCAGTGTCGTGATAGTGAACGGTCTTTCCTGAAACAATGACATCTGCACAAAAGGTGTTGGAAAGAGGGAACGCATCGCCGCGCAAGATCAAGTCGTCCACCGAGTGCAAATGTTCGACGGTGTAAGTTTGACCGCCGCCACCGGTTGCCGAATCGACACGACTCAAGATCGCGCAATCCAGACCAAGCAGTGTTTTTGTCACGGGCAGACATTGATCCACGGCATCCTCAAACGTGGCAGCCTTTGATTCGTTTAGCTGCTGCAACTCCTCCAGCATCCTCCCGAAGAAGGCTTTTTCTCTAAGTTGATGACGAACCTTGAGTTGGAATTCGACTTGCTTGCCCAACATCGAAAGTGTTTCTTTCTCATCTTCGGTCAGTGACCTTGGCTCATGATCAATCAGACACAGCGTACCCAACCTGGCATCTGTACCGGGAAAGGTCAACGGCACACCGGCGTAGAAAACAACGTACGGAGGACCAGTAACCAGAGGATTGTCGTGGGTACGTGGATCTTGTCTCGCATCATTAATCACCAGCACGTCATTACCGAGTATGGCGTGCGAACAAAATGCGACATCGCGTCCGGTTTCACTGGCATCGAGACCAACCGACGATTTGAACCACTGTCGACATTCGTCAACCAACGAAACAAGCACGACGGGAACATTGAAAATGTGTGCAGTGAGGCTTGTTATGTCGTCAAACGCGCGTTCGGGAGGCGTGTCGAGAATATCCAGGTGTTGGAGGACCCGGAGCCGTTCCTTCTCGTTTGGTGGAAGTGGCGCTGAGATCATTGACCATGTATGAGTATGGTTGCGTCTTGAGTATAGACCACAAAACGCCAGGATGGCGTACGCCGACCAAATATCACGAATTTTTTCAAGCGCTTATGGCAATCTGCATGACGTTATCGTTCTCTTGATCGATCTCGTCGGCGAGCGCGCAGCACACGTGTGTGCGAGACTTCTCGCCAACTCGCACAACATACGTGATACCCGGTGGCTGAAGGGGGAAGTTATCGTCGATGACGTGCATGTGTTGCGAAATGTGTCGCGCGTTCAAAACAGCAACGCCCATCCCAACTTCCACAGCGGTCACGATACCCGCGTTACTGGCACACTGCAAAACCGTCTCAAAACGCACTCCGAGTTGATCAACAACCTCGTCAACCCAGTGTTTGTAAAAACAGTTTTTGTCGAAGGCTAGAAACGGGATCGCACTATCAAAATCGAACTGCGCGTCTTTTGACTTCACCCAATGCAAACTGTCTTGATACAAAATGATATCTGAGCGCTGAACGTCGTGCTCGAACGTCTGCATGACTGCAACGTCAATTTCACCGTTTTCGAGCTGACTCTGCAGAACCTTACTCTGGTCAACTTGCGTGTGCACGTTGACATCAGGATGCAGGCGACGAAACCGCGCGAGGATGCGTGCGAGGCCGGAACTACTGGTGTCTTCGGTCATTCCGAGTCGGATCGTTCCGGCCAGCGGGCGCGTCGCAAGGCTGCGGACCGCCTCGTCGTGTAGCGACAATATCCGCCTTGCGTAAGCGATCAAGGTGGTCCCGTCTTCGGTGAAAACCGGCCCACCCGCGCGGCGCGCGAGCAATTTTCTTCCGATTCGTGACTCCAGACGCCTGACTTTGTGTGAGACCGCAGACTGCGTGAGCGAGAGGCGCTTCGCGGCTCGCGTTACACCGCCGCATTCTTCAATTGCGCACAGCGCCTGCAGGGCATCGATGTCCATTCTTTGATTCATGGGCAACCTAAATAATGACACAAATTAATTGAAATATTAATTTAAAACATTTGTGTCATGCAATGGTTAAGCGCAATCTTCCGCTCAACAACCCAGGAGCGAACCATGAAACACATCGTCGACAGTCACGTTTTAATCAACAACCAACGCATTGCCACCGGCGTGCATAAGGCAGCAGATGAAAGTGAATCGGTGGTTTTACTGCACGGCACACCGTCGTCTTCGTTGATCTGGCGAAATGTTGTACCAACGCTCAATGCTGCGGGATACACGGTGCACGTATTCGACCTGCTCGGCTACGGTTTGTCCGAGCGGCCGCGCAATCCGGCGGTTGACACCTCAATTTCTGCGCAGGTGCCCATTCTCGAACACTTGTTTGATCACTGGGAGCTCGATTCGGCGCACGTTGTCGGGCACGACTTTGGCGGCGCAATCGCCAAGCGTTTTAGCCTCGCCTCTCCCACCAAAGTCCGATCGCTGGCGTTGATCGATAGCGTCAGTTTCGACAGCTATCCCTCGAAACGTACGCGCGAGCAAATGCAGGCAGGGCTGGACTCTTTGATCCAGAAACCCGACGCCGAGCACCGCGCGCATTTTCGTGAATGGTTGCTCTCATCGGTATTTAACAAACAACGCCTGGCGACAACGGTGCTGGACACCTATGTCGAAATGATCAGCGGAACAGTTGGCCAGGGGAGTTTGTTTCAACATCAGATCCGTCACTACGATCCCAAGCACACAATGGAAATCGCCGATCGGCTGCATGAACTCGCTAGCCTCCCGGTCAAAATTATCTGGGGTGCCAACGACGAATGGCAGGTGGTCGACTGGGCGCACAAACTGCACACCGCAATTCCTAGATCAGAGCTGGAGGTCATCGATCGCTGCGGCCACTTTGCAATGGAGGACCAGCCGGAAAAAGTGAGTGATCGACTGCTTGAGTTTTTCGCGCGCGCCGGATGAAACCGCTGTCGCACAAATTTGCCGGAGCATCGCTCGACACGCGCACGGTGACGACGCTGTGTGAAGTGAGCGGATCGATTCTGGCCATGGTGTACGCGATGTTGATCGCTAGTAACACGGGCAACGAAACCATAGGGTTTTCACTGCTGCTGATATCCTCAGGACTGTTCGCTGGTTGGGCCATCGTCGACCAACGCTGGACGTTTTTGCTACTGCAGTTTTTCTACGCATCGTCTGCGGTTATTGGCCTGGTCCGTTGGGCTTGACGTTTATTTCCAAATGTAATTAATTCTCATTTGCTATTGAAATGTGCACGATCGACACAATCTTTGGGTCATCTTCAACCAAATCGAAGTCCACGCCATGTCAAAACGCTCAACCTGCAATCTCGAAGTCATTCAAACCAAAGAAATCACACCCAACATGGTCCGAATTACCCTCGGTGGGAGTGATCTTGCAGACTTTCCGCCCGGTCAGGAAAGTGGCTACATCAAACTGATGTTTCCCGATGCTGCGGGCGCGGGCGGTGTGATCGACAAGATCAAGCAGGCCGTTCGTCCGACGATGCGAACCTACACGATCCGCCATTTCGACGCGGTAAAGCACGAGATGGATGTGGATTTTGTCGTGCACGGCGATAACGGCCCGGCATCCAAATGGGCGATGAACGCGCGGGTCGGTGACGCGCTGACAATCGCCGGGCCGGGTGCCAAAAAACTGGTGAACTTCGACGCGGACTGGTTTTTCCTGATCGGCGATATGACCGCGCTGCCGGCGATAAGCGTCAATATTGAGAAGCTGCCGCGCGACGCAAAGGGTTACTGTGTGGTCGAAATTTTGGATGAAGCCGACAAACAAAAACTCGATTTTCCCGACAACATCGACGTTCACTGGGTGCTAAACCCGCACCCCGACAAGGAAAACACCGCGCTACTTGACACGGTTGTAGCGCTACCGATGATCGATGGCAAGCCGTCTGTATGGGCCGCGTGCGAGTTCAACACCATGCGCGCACTGCGAAAACATTTCCGCACCGATCTCAACGTTGCGCGCGAAGATATTTACATCAGCAGCTACTGGAAAATGGGCATGAGCGAAGAAGAGCACAAGGTGGTTAAATCGAAAGACGCCCAGAATTAGGGGTGCCGCGCTCTTTAACGGGATTCGTTCGCCAGAAACAACCATGTCTCGATCACTGAATCCGGATTCAGCGACATGCTCTGAATGCCTTGATCGAGCAGCCAGCGCGCAAGATCGGGGTGATCCGACGGGCCCTGGCCACAGATGCCCACGTACTTGCCTGCACGAGTACACGACTCGATTGCCTGTCCCAGCATTTTGATGACCGCCGGGTCGCGCTCGTCGAATCCGTCCGCAACCAGGCCGGAGTCGCGATCGAGACCAAGCGTGAGCTGGGTCAGGTCGTTCGAGCCAATCGAAAACCCATCGAAGTATTCGAGAAATTCGTCTGCAAGAATCACGTTTGACGGCACTTCGCACATCATCATGACTTTGAAGTCGTCTTCCCCGCGGTGCAGTCCATTGGATTTTAGAATATCGCTGACACCGCCCGCTTCTTTTAACGTACGCACAAACGGAATCATAATTTGTAGATTGTGCAATCCCATCTCGTTGCGCACGCGACGCACGGCCTCGCATTCCAGATCGAAACAGGGGCGAAAATCGTCACTGATGTAACGTGAAGCGCCGCGATAACCGATCATCGGATTTTCCTCGTTCGGCTCGTAGTGCGATCCGCCGACCATGTGAAAGTATTCGTTCGACTTAAAATCGGACATGCGCACGATAACCGGCTGCGGCGCAAACGCCGCACACAAGGTCGCGATGCCCTCGCTGAGTTTGTCGACGAAAAAGTCGCGCGGACTTTTATACCCGGCGATCCTGTCGCTGATTTCGTCTTGCAGTTCAGCATCGAGCTGGTCGAACTCCAGCAACGCGCGCGGGTGAATACCGATCATATTGCTGACGATAAACTCCAGCCGCGCCAAACCGACGCCCGCGTGCGGCAAACGCGAAAAGCTGAACGCGCGTCCGGGGTTGCCGACGTTCATCATAATTTTGACCGGAATTTGTGGCATTGAGCTGAGCTGGTGCGACTGGTGCTCAAAGTCGAGCAGGCCGGGATAAACGTACCCGGTATCACCCTCGGCGCAACTGACTGTCACACCGTCGACCGACGTCAGAACATCCGTGCTGTTGCCGGTACCGACCAACGCGGGAATCCCCAGCTCGCGCGCAATGATCGCAGCGTGGCAGGTGCGCCCACCGCGGTTGGTGACGATGGCGGATGCGCGTTTCATGATCGGCTCCCAGTCCGGATCGGTCATATCAGTGACCAACACATCGCCCGATTCGATTAAATCCATTTGTGACAGGTCCTGTATCACTTTGACCGGTCCCTGCCCGATGCGATTGCCGACCGCGCGGCCATCGCACAAAGGCTCAACGCGTTGCTTGAGCGTGTAGCGCTCGATCACCTGCGTCGCGCGCGATTGCACGGTTTCCGGGCGCGCCTGCACCACGTAAAGTTTGCCGTCTTCGCCGTCTTTGGCCCACTCGATATCCATCGGTCGGCCGTAGTGCTGTTCAATCGTGACCGCCATTTTTGCGAGCGCAGTGATCTCGTCATCGTTGATGCAAAACGCGCGTCGGTCGGCGTTGTCAACATCCACCGTGCGCACCGCCTCGTGCGGGTCGCTCGCGTCGGCGTAAATCATTTTAATCGCCTTGCTGCCCATGTTCTTTTGCAGGATCGCCGGGCGTTGCGCGCTGATGTTCGGCTTGTAGGCATAGAACTCGTCGGGATTCACCGCACCCTGCACGACCGTCTCGCCGAGACCAAAACTCCCCGTGATGAAGACGACGTCTTCGAAACCGGACTCCGTGTCGATGCTAAACATCACGCCGCTGGCAGCCAGATCGCTGCGCACCATGCGCTGAATCCCGGCGGAGAGCGCAACGTCAGCGTGCTCGAATCCCTGATGCGCGCGATACGAAATTGCGCGGTCGTTAAACAGCGATGCAAACACCAGCTTGACCGAATTTAAGACCTGATCAATCCCGCTGATGTTAAGAAAGGTCTCCTGCTGCCCGGCAAAGGATGCATCGGGCAGATCTTCCGCCGTCGCCGACGAGCGCACTGCAACCGTTGCGTCTTTGCCATCCACAGCCATCGCCGCATAGGCGTCGCGAATATCCTGCTGCAAATCGTTGGGCAATTCGGCATCGACGATGCGTTTGCGAATCCGGCGACCGAGATCGGCCAGCGCGTTAACGTCGTCGTGATCGAGTTCTGTCAAGCGTTGAATAATCCAGTCACCCAGACCGTCTTCGGCAAGAAACCGCTCAAACGCCTCCGCGGTGGTAGCAAATCCTCCCGGCACTTCGACACCCAGGCTGCCGAGATTGGCGATCATTTCACCGAGGGACGCATTTTTGCCGCCGACGTTCGGCACATCGCTCATATCGACGCTGGACAGGGACACGACGTTAGTCGCCATGGATGACTTCCTTTGTTTGATTTATTCGCATGCAAAGCTGATGGCTGCTGATGGAAAGCGGATATAAAACCGTGCGATTGAGTTAGGATACTAGTCCACGCTTTGGATAAAAGTGCGGTCGCGCAAAAATTGCTCACGGAATTTTCTTATGTCGCAAAACTTCGACGTATTTTTTGTTTCGAACGGAACCTGCATTACGTCGGAGACAATGGGCCTGAGTTTGCTCGCGCAGTTTCCCGACCACGACTTCAACACGCGGATTTTTCCGTTTGTCGACACGCTGGGAAAAACTGAAACGGTCGCACGGCATATCCGCGAGAGCGCGGAGTTTAACAACAAACATCCAATCGTGATTTGTACTATGCAGGATCCGGATCTGATTGCGATGATCCGAGCGGCGCCGTGTGTCTGTATCGACCCGTTTGGCGATTACGTTCCGCGCCTCGAAAACGCTTTGTCGACCACCCACCACACGCCGGGCCAGACACACCGCCTGGCCGATAGACGCGCATATGATTCGCGCATCTCTGCGATCGAGTTTACCCTCGCGCACGATGATGGCGGCACCACACGTGAATACGATCAGGCAGAAATCATCCTGATCGGTGTATCGCGCACTGGTAAAACGCCGAGCAGTCTTTATCTGGCCGTGCAGTTTGGGATCAAGGCGGCGAACTATCCGATCACCGAAGAAGATCTCGACAGCGATCAGTTGCCACGGCCGCTGCGAAATCACCAAAAGCGTCTTTACGGCCTCACAACCGATCCGAATCGTCTTGCGAATTTGCGACAAACGCGGCGGCCCAACAGCCGCTACAGCTCAGTCGAGCAGTGTCGTTACGAATTGCGCGCGGTCGAAAACCTTTACCGACAACACAGCATCAGCTTTTTGAATACATCGACAATGTCGGTAGAAGAAATTTCTGCGTATATCATTCGCGACACGGGCTTGCACAGGGTGACCCAGAAAAAAACGGGTTAACCAAGCGGCTTTTTATGCGGAATACAACACAAACCAGGTTTCCATGTCTTCCTTGCCTTTGACTGCAATCAAGCCGCGCGACTCGCATTCAAAGGTGTCTTTAATTTTGTCCCACGTTGCGCGCGCGATCTGAATTTTACCGGGCACTCCCAGGGACTCCATTCGCGCAGCAACGTTTACCGCATCACCCCAAAGATCGTAGTGAAAACGCGAGGTGCCGACGATGCCCGCAACCGCCTCGCCGGAGTTAATTCCGATGCGCACCTGCAGCGGTTCGTCCAAAGTCACCGAGTTCATGTAGTCGCGCATCTCAACGGCGACTTTGACCATCGCGGCGGCGTGATCATCACGGTGCACCGGCGCGCCCGCAACGGCCATATACCCGTCGCCAATCGTGCGAATTTTCTCCACGCCGTTGCGGTCGCAGATTTCATCAAAAGCAGTAAAAATTTGATTCAGAATTTCAACCGTGGCACCCGCGCTGAGCCTGGCGGACAACGGTGTAAAGCCGACAATATCGGCGAACAAAACCGAAATTTCTTCGTGACGATCGGCGATCGACTGATCCGGCGCGTGTTTCAGTCGATCCGCAATTTGCGGCGGCAAAACATTTAAGAGTAAAGCGTCTGCGCGGGCAGTCTCGTGCTGCAAGGCCTGTTCAGAATTATCGATAAGCAGTCGGGACGCCGCAGCCATTATCGCGACGCCAATTACGGTTACCGAATTATTGATTGCCACCTGAATATTTTGCGGCATTAAAACCACTTGCGGCGGAAAGAGCTCAGCAAACAATAGAAAAAACACAATCAGCAAGGTGGTTGTCGCGGCGAAAAAATGCGCGACCCATCGGTGCCGGGCGAAGAAAATAAAATACGGAAATAAAACCAGCAGGACTAAATACACCCACACGTCGGACGGCATGCCGTACACCCAAACGCTGAAGCTAATTTGCAACTGCCCGTTGATCATCAAAACGACAGCGGCGGATAAGTGTTTTCCTACTCGGTTCAAATAGAATACACCGAGCAAAATAAAACCACCGATTGTCAGGTTCAGCGCTAAGGTCCAATCCGCCAGAATCAGATTCACAGGCACCCACGGCAAGGTCATCACCGCCGCCATCAAAGCCGCGATGTTCGTAATTCGAACGTGCTTGATATCCAAAGCGGGCATCTCATCCGTAATACCCGTGTCGCGCAATCGTTTCAGCCACGTCAGCATTGGACTATCCGGTAATGATCAAAGCGAGAGATGCGAAATAAAACTGGAGTAAATATTTGCTGGCCTCACTTTGTGTTTAGCCATTCCCAAAATCGAATCGCATATCGTACTGCGAGTATTGTCCTTCAGACCCGCAAAGTCGAGCAAGCCCTCAGCCTTAGTGCGCATCTGAGAATCGTTGAGTGCGAGCTCCGGGTCGCCCAAACAGTCTTTGCGCGAAGCACTGAATTCCTGCCCGTTTGAAGTGCTGACGCGCACGCCGGTTCCCCATGATTCTGGATAGTTACCGGCGTAAGGATCAACCACATTCACCTGAACCCTGCCGCGCAGCTCGCACGTTTTTTCGCGCGCGTTTTGATCAAACGATCCCAGACCGACGACTCCGTCGAGCAATGCGATCGCCGCGGTGTGATAGAGCGAAAACTTCGCCGCGTATTCGCTTTCCGGCTGCGGTCGATTGCACACGTCCAGCGCCGCCTGATAGACATCAAGTTCGACGGATTTAATTTCGGCGCCGTTGATTTGCCGATGCAACTCCAGCGCGCAATCGATTCCCGGATGCGTATGCCGACACGACGGCCACGGTTTGATCGACGTGGCGTGCACTTGCCAATCGTCTTCAGGTTTTGCCATCACCGCGTCGGGATTGGGATCGGGGCACATTCCGGCGAACATGCCTTTTTCGCCTTCCAGAATTTCGGGCGAGCCGGTAAAACCGTGTGCAGCCAGCTGCGCCGCTAACAAGCCGGACTCACCCGCCCTGCCCGCGTGCAAATGCTTGCTCATCGCGCCCGTCGCCATGAATTCCCAGAAGCCGGAAGACTGCGTGCCCGCGTTGCCGAGCGCGTGCATAGTTTGCTCCGCGTCAAGATCGAGGAGCGTCGCTGCTGCCATCGCCGACCCAAACGGGCCGCACGTTGCAGTGTTGTGCCAGACCTTGTAGTGCATTGGCCCAACCGCGGCGCCGACGCGACACATCGCCTCGAAACCATGGATGATCGATACAAGAATTTTTTCTGCACTCGCGCCAACCTGTTCACCCAGGGCCAAAGCGGTCGGAATCACAACGCAACCCGGATGTGTAACCGACGCACGGTGCAGATCGTCGGTTTCGGTGATATGTGTGAGCGCACCCATCAGCAGCACGCAACGGCCCAGATCGCCCTCGCAACTTCTCGCCCAATCGAGAAGAATTTTCCCGGTTGGCGTCGCGCTGCCCGCATACGCGGTGGCAACCGCATCGAGCGCGAGTAACGCCGTCGCGTCGAGATCGCGTTGCGAAAACGGTTTGCTGCTGATGTAGTCGATTAGTTCACGTGTAATGCTCATGCTGACCTCAGGAAAACTCGTGGCGAATCGCATCGGTGTGTGCGCCCAACGCAGGCACCGCGTGCGCTTCAAATTCGCGCCCGACGCGTAACGCCGGCGGGCTGACCGACTGCTTTACGCCACTCGGTGTCGGGACACCGCATCGGCGCAGCTGTGGATGCGCAGACAACCCCGCCACATCGTTTAAATTGCCGTAGGCAATCGACGCGGCTTTGAGTTTGTCGATCATTTCCGCGTGCGTGTGCGCCGCGAAAATTGGGCGAATGATGTCGTTCAAGGCGTCGCGATTTTGCACGCGCGCGCGATTGTTGTTGTAACGCTCGTCGGTAACGAGATCGGGGCGCGCGAAAACCTGTTCGCTTAAGCGAACCCATTCGCGCTCGTTTTGGATCGCGATCACCACGCTTTGGCCGTCTGCAGTTTCAAATGCGCCGTAGGGCATGATCGTCGCGTGGTTGATGCCGACGCGTCCCCAGATTTTTTCGGCGTAGTCATAGTGCAACAGCGGCACCGCCATCAGCTCGGCAATTGAATCAAATAGCGACACCTGGATAACACATCCCTCACCGGTCTGGTCGCGTTCGATCAGCGCCTCGAGAATGGCACTGTAGGCCTGCAAACCGCAGCTCAAGTCACAGACCGAAACACCGACGCGCCCCGGCGCTTCGGGCGTGCCGGTTATCGACGCGAGTCCGGATTCGCACTGCACCAGCAAGTCGTAGGCTTTCATGTGTTGATAGCTGCCGTGCTCGCCGTAGCCGGAAATATCGCAGCAAATCAGTCCTGGGAATTCTGCGCACAGCTCCGTTGATCCGAACCCTGCGCGCTGCGCCGCTCCCGGAGCGAGGTTCTGGATAAACACATCCGCCTGCGCGACGATATTTTTGAGTAGCGCCTTGTCTTCCGTATTTTTTATATCGAGTACCAGCGACTCCTTGCCGCGATTCAGACAGACAAAGTAGGCGCTTTCGCCGTCGACCACATCGTCGTACTGGCGCGCAAAATCACCGCCCTCGCGCTCGACCTTGATTACGCGCGCACCCGCATCCGCGAGCCTGCAGGAGCAATACGGTGCGGCGACCGCCTGCTCGATCGTCACTACCAAAATGTCACTCAGATTCGGCACTGCAAACTCTCTCGCGATAGGAACGCCGCAAAGTGTCGCACGCTAACCGCAAGATTGAAACTTTGGCAATAGAGTTAATGAGTGTTTAGCTTTGCCAATTCGATTTGCCTGTGATATCACTGGCGCCTTTCCCATCTGGCTTCGATACGACTGCAATGCAAAAAGCAAAAAAAGTCATCGGCGATCCAATTGTGATAAACGGTCGGCAACTGTCCTTATCACGCGCGATGCGCGCCGGTGACTTTGTTTTTCTGACCGGGCAAATACCGATGCGCGACGGCCTGCTGATGACCGACGGCACAATCGAGGATCAAACCCGCGCCTGTCTCGATGCGATTACCGAGACGCTCGCCGAGGCCGACTGCACGCGCGACGATGTCGTCAAGTCGATGGTGTGGTTGAAAAACCGCGCCGATTTTCCTGGCTTCGACAGTGTGTACGCGGAGTATTTTCCCACCGATCCGCCTACGCGTTCGGCGCTGGTCAGCGACTTCCTGGTCGACATACTCGTCGAGATCGAGTGCGTGGCTTACAAACCAGTTTCAGAATGAGCAGATATAAACGCACTATAAATATTGTGCACGCCGGAACAGGCAAAATTGACATTCCCGCGCAGGCGGGAATGACGAACTGAAAATAGTCGGCGCACGTTGAATATACTGCGCGCCGAACTGACACAAAGTCCACAAATGTAACGTCAACGGGGCGAGCAAAAAAAGCCGAGGGGGAACGCCACATGAACAACGAAGTCATCATCACCTGCGCCGTCACAGGTGCCGCCGATACCGTCAGCAGAAATCCGCACGTGCCGGTCACACCCAAACAGGTTGCCAATGCGGCGATTGAAGCCGCCAACGCGGGGGCGGCGATTGCGCACCTGCATGTTCGCGATCCGGAGACAGGTCAAGGCTCGCGCGATCCCAAGTTGTTTAAAGAAGCGGTCGACCGCGTGCGTGACAGTGGCGTTGACGTAGTGCTCAACCTTACCGCTGGAATGGGCGGTGACTGGGTGCCCGATCCAGACAACCCGCACAACGGTGGCCCCGGCACGGATATGATCGGCCCGGAAGAACGCCTGCAACATGTGGTTGAATGCCTGCCGGAGATCTGCAGCCTCGACTGCGGCTCGATGAACTTCGACGACACCACTTATGTGTACCTCAGCCCGCCGGCCTATCTGCGCAAGATGGCGGAAATCGCCAAAGACATCGGCGTAAAACCCGAGCTGGAAGTGTTCGAACTCGGCCACGTGCGATTCGCAAATGTAATGGTCGACGAAGGCCTGCTTGCCGGTGACCCGATGTACCAGATATGTCTGGGTCTGACATGGGGCGCGCCTTCAGATACACGTGCGATGATGGCAATGCGCGACATGTTGCCCGCGAATGCCAACTGGGCAGCGTTTGGAATCGGAAGAATGCAAATGCCGATGGCCGCGCAGTCGGTAATTCTTGGTGGCAATATTCGCGTTGGGCTGGAAGACAATATTTATCTCGATCGTGGTGTCAAAGCGACTAATGGCGATTTGGTTAAGCGCGCGGTAGAGATTGTCGAGCGATTAGGCGGGAGAGTGTTATCACCGCAGGAAGCGAGGGAGAAGTTGGGGTTGCGAGGCGGTTAACAGGAAACTGCGTAGGAGCTGCCAGCACGATTGGATTCAGGTCACACAAATTAAACCGGACATTAGCCCAAAGCGAAATGAGCTGTTCCGCTTCCGTTTTGACTAAACACTGCTCTCACGAAAATAAATAAAATGATCCTTCAAGGCGATATAAAAATAAACGGCCAGCACTATCCCAAAGGCAGTTATATATCGCCATGGAAGGTTTACCCATTCTTTATTTTTCATATGGGTATGTTCGGCGGTTCCGGATTTATCATGGCTTACTTCAGCGATGTATCGCCGGGATTTTTATATCTGCATGGCGGATTCGCCATACTGATTTATCTGCTCTTTTACAAAACTATTTTCGGCATCGATGAAGTTAAATGGATGTTCATCAACGCGTTGTTGGGGATACTGGGTCTATACAGCGAGATAGGCACTTTATTGTCATGGGCGGGCAAGGATATAAACAGCTTTCCGTTGCATATACACATTATTCCGTTTTTGTATTACATCCTTTACACATTTTTGTTCAGGCAAATTTTTATTGAAGTAACAAACAGCAGAGAAGATCGCGACAAGAAAGAACGGGTGAGTTATGTCTACCTCATCGTTTCAACGCTGGTGTACTTGTTCTTATACATTGTCAACTGAATCGCCGAATCGTACGTATGATTCTTAATCGGCGAAACTGCGTAAACTCGACATGACTTCTCTGAAATGACAAAACGATCAATCCACCTGTTTATTACCGCTGTTTTATTTCTGTTAAGTTCAACTATCAGCAACGCTCAAAGTGCTGACGCACAATTATGGCAAGCGCTGCGTTCAGATAATCATTTCGCCCTGATACGTCATGCGCTTGCACCAGGCACCGGTGACCCGGCGAACTTCGAAATCGGCAAACGTGACACTCAACGCAACCTTTCGGCACAAGGCAGAGAGCAGGCGAAACACATCGGCGGTTTGTTCCGTAGTAACGGGATTGATGAAGCCGACGTGTACTCCAGCGAATGGTTCCGCTGTCTGGACACTGCCGAGTTGCTAGAATTAGGGGATGTGACACCTTTACCTATCATTAACTCGTTTTTTCGAAACGTTGACCAAAGAGACGCCAGCACGCAGGCTTTGATCGACTGGCTGTTACAACAGTCAATAATAAAGCCACTTGTTTTAGTCACGCATCAGGTAAACATCACTGCGCTGAGCGGGGTTTATCCGGCGTCGGGCGAGATTGTTGTGATGAAGCGTGGCGCGAATCAACAATTAGCCGTAATCGGTTCCATTAAAACGCGCGAGTGATTGCCACATTCTTTTGTGGAGTATAGTAGCGGCATCTGTTTGTATTAGAGGCGTGGCTATGAATCTGGAACCAGAATTTCTCGAATCAACTGAAAAACAGCTCGTCGCGCTTTCCCGTGAATATACGCTGGATACGCGCAATGAAATTCCTGCGCTCTGGAATGAGTTTTGGGGAATTGAAATCGAAGTAGTTGGGACTGAGGAACAGGCGGCCTACGGTGTTTCGTACGAGATGCAGGCAGACGGTCGGTTTATGTACGGCGTTGGCCGCAATATTGACCCACTGCCCGACCCGATGCTGGACGGCATGTGTGCTGTCACACTGTCCGCGGGCACTTACGCTGTATTTGCGAATAAAGGGCCTGTCAGCGAATTACCATCAATTTTTGACTGGATTTTCACCGAGTGGTTACCCAACTCGGGCAAGATGCATCGTGACGGTGCGGTGTTCGAACGTTATCCATACGACGATGATGCATCGCCGGAATCCATGAGCTACGAAATTTGGGTACCTGTTGCCAGTTAAAGCAACGTTTTTCGATCCATAACTGTGCCGCGTACTGGTGTCTTTCTCGCGCTCCCGCTGGCAATTGCGCTTTTAGTCTGCGGTTGCACAGCATTTCGAATTAGCGATCCGCATAGACGTTTAGACCCGCCTCAACTGCAGGATCAACTTCGAACTGACCGCCCGTCGTCTGTTGAATTAAACACCGAAAAACTGACCGATCTCATAACGTCGATTGAAAACGACAAACACAAAGACCTTAACAGTGTATTAATCGCGCGAAACGGCACGCTGGTGATGGAAGCCTATTTCAATGGCGAAACACGGGACACGCTTCACGATATCCGCTCTGCCGGAAAAAGTATTACTGCAACACTGGTAGGAATTGCAATCCACGACGGTTTTATCGACAGCATCGATCAACGCGTTTTGGGATTCTTTCCCGAATACCTTCCATTGCGGAATAAAGATCCGCGCAAACGGAAGATCACCATTCGATACTTATTGACGATGCGCTCAGGGTTCCATGCGAACGATAGAGATTCATCAACACCCGGCAATGAGGGCAGAATGACCCAATCCAACGATTGGATAAAGTACTCACTCAATGTGCCTATGAAGTACCCGCCGGGTCAGAACTGGCGATACGCCGGAATGAACACTCTTTTGTTGAGTGGGATTGTTCGAATGGCAACGAGTATGCCAGTCGACAAATACCTCGAAATTAGACTGCTAAAACCGCTCGGCATTGAAAACTATTTTTGGAAAAAGACGCCGATGAACCGTGTGGTCGGTCAGGGCAATCTGTTTCTTCGACCTCGCGATATGCTTAAAGTGGGCCTTCTTTTCTTGAAAAACGGAGTCTGGAATGGCATGCAAATCGTACCCGCGAGTTGGATTCATGAATCTACCCAACCGCATACATTGCTCGGTCAAGATGCATTCACGGGATATGGGTATCAGTGGTGGACAAAGCAATTCATTTTAAACGATAAATCAATTCCCTATTTTTATGCATCGGGAAACGGCGGGCAGCGGATTACCGTGATTCCGAAACTGCAAATGGTTGTCGTAATCACGAGCTCGGCATACGGTGAACGAAGAGGGCACACGCGATCCGACGACATCCTGAAAGCCATCTTTTCTTCAGTCGATGCGCGATGATTGTGTTCTAACTTGAATTTACGTTAGTCTTTTGCCGAATCGAAGTATGCAGGCAAATTCGGAGAAAACGCGCTTAATCACGTGATGGTCGGCTCGAGCGATATCGAACGATCAAAAAGATTCTACAACGCAGTGCTGGGCGTGCTTGGCGCTGGCGCACCGATTGAGCATGTCAATCAAACCGGGCAGACCCGCCTTTTCTATATTCACGCGGGCTCCACCTTCGGCGTGAGCGAACCCATCAATGGCGAACCTGCGAGCGTTGCGAACGGTTCAACGATCGGATTCGTTTGCAATTCCGCAGAGCAGGTTCAAGAGTTTCATAATATCGCGGTCGAGAACGGCGCGACGAGCATCGAAGATCCTCCTGGGCCACGCACGGGTACAATGGGCGTAATGCACCTGTGCTACTTTCTCGATCCTGATGGCCACAAGATCTGTGGAGTCTTTCGCTAGAGTCTAGCGAACTCAGGCGTGGTGGACTTTAACTCTTATCCCTATCACGCAGAGTCGGCGGGGATTGCTCAAGTTAAGTTTTTTGTTACTGATCTGATTATGGACATTGTAAAAAAGGTAGTACTTCCGCTTATTGCCATCGGGCTTATCACCGTCATCGTCTGGCGCGCGCCGATCAACGGCTGGGAGTCGCTTGTGTGGCTCGCGGGGATGGTTGTTATGGGAGTGGTTCGCAGGCCGCACGAAAATGCGAATAAACAAAACACGATCTCTGCGTCGCGCCAAAACGCGATGGAAAATGGACTGCTTGTGTGCGTCTTTATCGGCTCAGCATTACTGCCGGTTCTGCAACTCACGCTCGGCCTTTTTACCTTCGCCGGATACACCTTGCCGCTATGGCTTTCGATGATCGGCGCGATTGTGCTTGTCTTCGGACTTTGGCTTTTCTGGCGAAGTCACGCAGATTTAGGCCGCAACTGGAGTGTGTCGCTTGAAATCCGCGAGGGTCACACCCTGATAAGCGAAGGGGTTTACAAATCAGTCCGCCACCCAATGTACTCCGCAATTTTTTTTATCTTTGTATCGCAGGCTCTGCTGATCCATAACTGGATCGCAGGAATCGGCGGAATTGCCTCGTTTACCCTGATGTATTTCATTCGCGTTCCGCGGGAGGAGGCAATGATGCGTGAGCAGTTCGGTGATGAATATCTTGAATACAGTCGAACCACGGGGCGCATTTTTCCGAAACTATGATGACGATTTGCCACGCTTAGTGTTTAAATGTGAAAACTGATGTCTGAATACTACGCAGAAATAAACTGGTCGCGGGACGCCGACGAAGCGTTTACCGATAACAAATACAGTCGCGGTCACACCTGGACGTTCGACGGCGGTGAAACTGTGCCCGCTTCCGCGTCGCATCATATTGTGCCCCTTCCGTATTCAGTGGAATCGAACGTCGACCCGGAAGAGGCGTTTGTCGCTTCCCTTTCAAGCTGCCATATGCTGTTTTTTCTCTCCATCGCCGCAAATCGGAAGTTTGTCGTCGACAGTTACACGGACAACGCCGTCGGCATCATGTCCGAAAATGAGAACAAGCAGTTGGCGATGACGAAAGTGACACTTCGCCCAAAGATAAGCTTTAGCGGCGACAACGAGCCAACGATAGAACAACTCGAGAAGATGCACCATCGTGCGCACGAGTTGTGCTTTATCGCCAACTCGGTTAAGACCGAAGTGGTCACTGAAATCGTGCCGTACTCCTGATCACGCGCCTGCGCACTTCCTCAATGTAATGGTTTGCCTCAGACTGGCAAGCTAATCTTGCCCAATTTTTTCACAAGGACAAAAGCATGAGTATCACGATCGATTTCACAGACAAAACCGTGGTTGTAATCGGCGGTACCAGCGGCATCAATCGCGGTGTTGCCGAACTATTCGCGAAACACGGCGCCCGGGTCGCTGTGGCAAGCCGCAGCGAAGACAAGGTGAATGACACGGTTGCCTCTCTAAAATCGCTTGGTCCTGACGCGATGGGATTTTCGGCTGACGTTCGTGATCTCGACGCGATACAAAAGGGGATGGCGCAAGTTCACGCGGCATTCGGCGCGTTCGACGTACTGGTTTCGGGCGCGGCGGGCAACTTTCCGGCGACGCTGAACGGAATGTCGGCAAATGCGTTTCGCAGCGTGGTAGAGATCGATCTGCTCGGCACATTCCACGTCATGAAGGCAGGTTTTGAGTATTTGAAAAAACCGGGCGCGAGCGTGATTAACATTTCCGCGCCTCAGGCGTTTTTGCCGATGCACGCGCAGGCGCACGTGTGCTCGGCCAAAGCCGGTGTCGACATGATCACCCGCACCCTCGCGCTGGAGTGGGGTCGCGACGGCGTGCGCATCAATTCGATTGTGCCCGGCCCGATCGACGGCACTGAAGGGATGGATCGACTCGCCCCGAACGAAGCGGTGCGCCAACGCGTAGTTGAATCGGTACCGGTAGGTCGCATGGGTTCGCCCGAAGACATCGGCAACACCTGCCTGTTTTTGGGTTCGGATCTTGGCAGTTACGTCAGCGGCGCGATACTCCCGGTAGACGGCGGTTGGTCGCAGGCGAGTTGCGGCGACATGAGTTCCTACCTTGGCAGTCTGGCGCGAAAAATGGAAAAAGGTTAGCGCGAAAACGCAGTCAACCGCCCGCCATCAGCAAGCCAGCTTACTCTCGCAAGCGTGCGCGAACCCAATCCTGAAATATCTTGACGTAGTGTTCCTCTGGCATGAGCACGCCCTGTTGAAATGGCAGCGCGTGCAATCCTTGCTGATTTAACTCAGACGCTTCGGCATCCTGCACCATCACAAGCTTGGCAAATTCGGTGATGTCGTCGAGATCAAAATTCGGATCGTCCAGAGACTCTTGCGGGAGCAACCATTCCACATCGATCTCGGTTTCCTCTGGCCCCCGCGGAATAATCCGCACCGTGCGCATGTAGTCGACGTGCGCCGCGATGAAAACCGATGGCAAGCTGA
>JBCCGL010000006.1:0-295000 GCA_039029275.1 Pseudomonadota bacterium
GATCAAAATTCGGATCGTCCAGAGACTCTTGCGGGAGCAACCATTCCACATCGATCTCGGTTTCCTCTGGCCCCCGCGGAATAATCCGCACCGTGCGCATGTAGTCGACGTGCGCCGCGATGAAAACCGATGGCAAGCTGACGAAATAACTCTGGCCGCGATTGATTTCCTCATCGCTCAAGCCGTCAAAACGCGCACCGCTGACATTGCCACTTCCCGACCACGACTCGGCGCCAGTACGCAGCCCACCGCGAAATCGGGGTTTGTCGCTCTCCTTGTGCAACTCCCAATTCGGCTCATCGCGAAAATAGGAAATTCGGCGCGCGTAGATCGGCACCAGATCGCACAGCTCGGGGTGAATATTGGGGCAGTGCAGGCATTCGTTAAAGTTCTCCCAGAACACCTTCCAGTTGCACGCCATGGTTTTTTGCCAGCGATGCGCAACAACAAGATCGGCCATTGGCCAGTTCTCGATTCGATCACTGCCGCGCGCGAGTCCGGACTCAAAATCGGGCGGATCGTCAGATAAGGACACATAAACACCGCCGCGCCACTCGACGACAGGAGTTGGGAATAACGGAAAGTTGGCCTTATCAAAATCGACCGCTTCGGCGTGCGAGGTTGTAGCCACCAGGCGGCCGTCCAACGAGTACGACCACTGGTGATAAGGGCAGACTATGTTCTTACTTTTTAAGCGGCCCGCTGCCTCCGTGCACAACACCGATCCGCGATGCCGGCAACTGTTGTGAAACGCTCTTAGCTCACCGTCTCCGTCACGTACCAGAATAACGCTCTGACGCCCAACATCGAAGCGTCGAAAATCGCGTGGTTCCGATAGCGTACTTGTATGGCATACGTACAGCCAGTCTCGATAGAAAATGCGTGAGAGTTCAAGCTCGTAGTGGTCGGAGTCGTAATACCAGTGCGCGGGCAAAGAAGGCTCGGCCTGTGTAAGACCGTCAAAATCTTCATTGCCCGTCAGCTTGCGAATCGGCTTTTTGTCGTAAGGCATTGGCTTCGGTGATCTGGCTGACCTTAAGCCTTAGTGTAACTGTTTCACCCTTTCGCGCGTAAGACTACGCGTTAGAAAATGGTGTTTGCGCAGTCACTTCTTGCAATAATATCCGGAGGCCATGGAGTGATGATCGAGATGTTATACATCGCGTCAATATTGCTAGTTGCAATCGGGATCGCTCACTCATATTTGGGTGAGCGATACATTTTGATTCGTTTGTTTCGACGCGACGATTTACCCACACTTTTCGGAAGCGACGACTTTACCAAACGCACGTTACGATTCGCGTGGCACATCACCACCGTTGCATGGTTAGGCATTGCCGCGCTTTTAGTTCACATTGCCAATGCGGAACCGAGCGTCGCGGTGATTGGAAACATTGTCGCTGTAACGTTTCTTCTACACGGCCTTATCGCACTGGCAGGGTCGAAAGGCAGGCACTTGTCGTGGCCGGTTTTTCTTGCCATCGCCGCCATTGCTTTTTTCGCTTCAAATGCATGATCGCTGAATCAAATCCTGCCGATATTCTCGGGCAATCTCTCGCACTCCCCTGTGGCGCGGAGATCAAAAACCGGATCGTAAAATCTGCGATGTCCGACTCTCTCGGTGACGGCGAAGGAAATCCAACCGAAGCGCAGATACGTCTTTACGAACGATGGGCAAACGGTGGCGCAGCCCTCTCGTTTATTGGCGAAGTTCAAGGTGACCCCAGATACCCGGAAAAGCCCGGCAATCTCGTGCTTGGCGAAACGTCGGAAACCGAATTGCTCACATCGCTCACGCATCGCGCAGTAATCAATCGGTCGCATCTTTGGCCACAGATTGGTCACGCCGGCGCGCTTTCGCATTTACCCATCAGCAAACCTAAAGGGCCTTCACCAATTGATGTTGACGGCCTGCACTGTGGTGGCCTCTCAGCAGATGAGGTTCAGGCCTTACCCGCGATGTATGCCAGAGCTGCATCGCACGCAAAAGCTGTGGGATTTAGCGGCGTACACATTCATGCCGGGCACGGCTTTTTATTGAGCCAGTTTCTCTCGCCATTGTTCAACCACCGAACAGACGGATATGGCGGCTCGGTTGAGGGAAGGTGCCGAATCATCTTGGAAATTGTGCACGCGGTTCGTAAATCCGTCGGTGCTGATTTCCCAATCGGAGTCCGCATCAACGCAAGCGACCAGCTTGAAGGCGGATTAACAGAAGCCGATTCCCTGGAGACCATTAGAATGCTCGACCAGTCGTCGATCGATTTGATCGACATCAGCGGCGGGACGTATTTCCCCGGCGCACCGTCCAGTTCCGATCGCACGAGCAGCGGTCCGTACTTTGTCGATTTTTCCGAACGTGCCAGAAAAATTACTGACGTACCGTTAATGCTGACCGGCGGGTTCAAAACACGCGAGCAGGCGATCGATGCCCTGGCGCGAGGCGCTTGCGATATCGTTGGTGTGGCGCGTGCGATCGCGCTCGATCCGGATTTGCCCAATCGATGGTTGACCGACGAAGGCGGCGATCCTCAGTTTCCGCGATTCGCATCCTCGCCCCCCGGAGGCATCACCGCCTGGTACACGATGCGTCTGACGAGTATCGGTGAGAACAATGAGGAAGCATTCGATATGGACCTCGAGTCTGCCATTCAGGAATATGATCAGCGCGATGCCGAACGCAGCCGCAAATGGAAAATGAAATTCCCACATTTCTGACAACTGACCGAAACACAAAAATCAATGGATACCTTTACCCAAATCTTTGCCCTGCTCGCAGCCTTGTTACATGTTTTGATTTTTTGTATGGAGAGTTTGTGGTTTATGAAGCCTGGTGTATACAAACGCTTTGGCGCGCGAACAATGGAGGATGCGCAAGCAAGACGCTTGTTCGCGTTTAACCAAGGTTTCTACAATCTTTTTCTTGCGCTCGGTATTTTCTTTGGGTTTACCCTAATACACACCGGCAGCAATGTCGTCGTTGCCCAAACACTGATTCTATTTTGCTGCGCAAGCATGATTTGTGCTGGCGTTGTCCTGTTGTTCTCTGGGGGAACACGAATGCTGCTGGCAGCCGTAATACAAGCAACGTTCCCTTCTCTTGCGTGGATCGGATGGTTCTTTTTGTAAGCTTTTAGTTACTTCATTTCCGCAGTGTGCATCGCTTGCCCTTTCACTACTCTACTAGTTGCTTGCAGCGTGTCTCGCGTAACAGTAAAGCACCCGTAAGCGCTAAAGCATTTACAATCAAAAAACTTGCGAGCGCATTTGTGTACGCAGTTGCATGATAAATTCGCACGCCTTCAACAATCGTTCCATCCCACTGGATATCGAGCAACCAGCCAATCAGCGGCTGCATGAGCGCGCCCGACGCGATAATACACATGTTCATAAAACCGAGCGCGGTGCTGCTGAAGTGTAAGTCGTTGAGCTCTTTTACCGAACTGAATGCAATTGTCATCACGGAGCCAAATGCTCCTGTTGCGAACATGAGTGTGACGATAAGCGCCGGCGACGATGGTGTCGCAAACACGAGCGTTGCGATAGCCGCTATGCTCGCGAATCCGCCAACAGTAATGATCGGTTTTCGCAGGCCAATCCGATCCGACGCCCAGCCCACAATCGGCGAAAAAATTGCCCAGCCAGCAAACAGTGTTGACGCGATTCCCGCCGCCTGCACCGAACTAAAACCGTGCACGTCGCGCAACCAGGGCACCGCCCAAAGTCCCCCAAACGCGAGCATGCTCGCGGCCATCCCAAAGCCGATCATCGCGCACAACCAGGTCTGCCGATTGCGCACGACCGCGCGCAGCCCTTCAATCAAATCAGACAGATTTTGTTCCTGCTGTTTTTGCGCTTCTGTGCGTTTCGGTACTAATAAAAAAATCAGAATGGAAATGATAACTGCGATGACCGCCATAGCGAGAATTGTTCCGCGCCATCCAAATGCTTCGACCACGTGTCGCAGCAGCGCCTGACCGAATATCGCGCCGCACATACCAACTGATTGCAGTACGCCCGCGAGCATCGCGTAATGCGAAGGTTTGAACCAGTACCCGGCTATCGCCATCGTGCCGACAAACGCGAACGCTACGGTGCCGCCGATCAACCCGCGCGACAGTGACGCCAGCCAGAGCGAATCGCTGTAGGCAAAAATGGCCGATGCAAACGCGCACAAAAAGGCCGCGACACCCATCAGCTTGCGCGGCCCGAAGCGATCGGTAAGCAGACCTACCGGCAGCTGCAGTGCGGCGTACACGTAAAAGTAAAACGCAGAGAGCGATCCAAGCGCGGCCGCGCCGACAGAAAAGTCACGCATCAACTCCTGCGTCATGACACTGGGTGCGACCCGCTGCACGAACGCGTAGTTAAAAAACAGTGAACCCAGCGCAAAGGCTATCGCCGCCGCCGTTAGACTAACGACAGCGTCTGCCGAACCGCGATTATTTTGTTTAACGACTTCCGACATCCCCAGTTCTTGTTCAAATCATTGCAGCGAGCGACTGCGAGCAAGCACAAGTCGAGGACGATACCACCAACGCGCGACTAGACGATAGACTAGGCGCCATGGAATCCGCTGTTTTTGCTCTGGACACGAAACTACTCGTTTTCGCCAGCTTTTCGATCTTTCTCGCCTACGCGGTCAAGGGTATTTCCGGCTTTGGAGCCGGACTGGTCGCGATTCCTCTTTTGGCTTTCGTGTTGCCCCTGCACATATGCGTACCGGCCGTTAGCCTGTTGAGCTATGCCGGAAACATCGCCCAGTTTATCGCGCTAAGGCGCGACGCTAGCTGGCACGACGTATGGCCGCTGGCGCCGTTTTCGATATTGGGCGTTGCGACTGCAGTCTGGATGCTGACGGCGATCGATGCCTCACACCTCGCGCTGGCTTTGGGAATCTTCGTACTGTTGTACGCGCTCGTGTCATTACTGCCGAGTCTGGACGCACACGGCTCGCGTGCGTGGGCACTGCCAATCGGATACTCAGGCGGACTGGTCGGCGCACTGTTCGGCTCCGGCGGATTCGTGTACGTGGTTTACCTCAACTTGCGACAACTCGACAAAGCGCGCTTTCGCGCCAGCGTGGCGATGACCCTGTTTTTCGACGGCACCTTTCGGATCACCGGCTACAGCGCTGCAAGCCTGTACGATTCACAAACGCTGACACTGGTCGCCATGTTTGTTCCGGTGATGCTGATCGCCATGTACTCGGGGCATCGCCTGCAAATCAGAATCGCACAAAAACGCTTTCAGCAAATCGTTAGCATGCTGCTGATTGCCTGTAGCGTATTGCTTATTGCGAAAGCGCTGCAGTAATTCAAATTACGTATCCGTGAATCAGCGACGCGCTATACTCGCGCTTTTTTCGGAGAAAGCCGCGTGCCACTACTGCCTTGTGTTGAAGTCAATCCCAACGGCGATCCGGACAGTGCGGTAATCTGGTTGCACGGTTTGGGCGCGAGTGGTCACGACTTCGAACCGATTGTGCCTGAGCTCGGTTTACCGGAATCGCTCAAGGTGCGGTTTGTTTTTCCGCACGCACCGTCGATTCCGGTCACAATTAACAATGGCTTTGTGATGCCCGCGTGGTATGACATCACCGAGATGACGATCGACAGAAAAATCGACACCGCACAAATCGAGGCGTCGGCAAAAAGCATCCACGATTTGATCAATCGCGAAATCGACAGCGGCATTCCGGCTGATCGCATTGTGGTTGCGGGTTTTTCGCAGGGTGGTGCGGTTGGCTACGAAGCCGCGCTCAGTTTTCCGCACCGTCTCGCAGGGTTGATGACGCTCTCAACCTACTACGCAACACACGATACACTGCAGCACAATCCGGCGAATGCAGACATTCCTATTTTTGTTTCGCACGGAGATCTCGACCCGGTTGTCCCGCCGCTTCTTGGGCAAAAAGCGTTTCAGTTACTACTTGCGCAGGGCTACCGGCCAGAACACAAAACCTATCGAATGGAACACAGCGTGCACCCCGAGCAGATTGTCGATATCGGCGCGTGGCTTCAGCGAGTTTTAAAGTGATCGTTCGGGATATCAAAACGCAATCCGCAGAGGGAAAGCTGCACGAAGTCGCGTACGGAATGATGGACACAATCCGGCTGATTCTGGCCGACGATGGCGCGGGCTTCAGCGTTTCTGATGTCACGGTCAAAAAGCCGATGGATGTTGTGCTGCAATACAAGCATCACATCGAGGCAAATATTTTTCTCGAAGGCGGCGGTAGCGTAGAAAATCTAACCACCGGTGACGTGCATGAGATACGCGCAGGTGTCACGTATATTGTGTTTCCGCAGGATCGGCACCGGGTGAAACTCGCTGCCGGCACGCGCTTGATATGCGTGTTTAACCCGCCGTTGCAGGGTGATGAAAACCACGATAGCGACGGCGGCTACGACGCTCCCGCAGCGAAGCCAACATGATCAAAGAGGCCGACCGTGTTTAAAGCAATCATTTTGTTGAAGCGCAACGACGACTGGAACATCGACGACTTTCACAGCTGGTACTTAAACGATCACAAACCGCTGGTGCGCGAGTTGCCGGGCCTGCAAAAAGCGAACTTCAATCTGATCAAAGCCGAAGGCGAATCTGACTTCGATACCGCCTCGGAGCTGTGGTTTGAAAACGAGGCCGCACTCAACGCCGCCTACGCCAGCGAAATTGGCCAGCGCGTCGCGGCGGATTCATTGTCGAAAGTTAAGAACCGGGTTCGACTGTTAGCCGAGCAGCACGAAATCTTTCCCTGACCCGAGCGCTTAATCAGATCGGGCAGTTTCAGCTTGCGACGGCCAACTGCGGCACAGCCTCCTCAGCGATGGCAATCGGCGTGTCGCGCCGGTTACCCCACTCCGACCATGAGCCGGGATAGGCTCGAACGCGCGTGTACCCCGCGTGCTTCAGCGCGATAAAGCTGAGTGACGAGCGATGATGCGTCTGGCAATACACGACGATCTCGCGGTCCGGTGTGATACCTCGCTCGCGCAACTGCCGCGCGATTACCGCCGGCTCGCGCAAGCGACCGTAATCGGCAACATCGACTGCCAGACTCCACTCGAAATTAATTGCACCGGGTATATGCCCGCCGCGTGTTGCGCGGATGTCGCTACCGTCGAATTCTGGTGCTGAGCGCGCATCCAGCAAAATCACATCGGGATTATTCAGGTTGCGGCGGACGTACGCGCGATCGGCAAACGCCTCGGGTTTGTAGGCCGCGTAATAGTCCGTACTTTGCGGTTCGGCAGATTCTGCAACGAGTGGATAATTCCCGTCTCTCCACGCGGAAAATCCTCCGTTAAGCAGCGAGTAGGTGCGATGACCGATGGCATTGAGCAACCACAACAATCGGCTGGCACGCGTGCCGTTGTCGTCGTCGTACGCGATCACCCAGGACTCATCGCGTAACCCGATCGCAGAAAGCACGGCCAACAGCGATTCGATCTCAGGCTCCAAGCCTTCGGCCTTGCCGTCGCTGCGCACGAGATTTTCGTAAGGCAGCAATACCGCCCCGGGAATATACTCGCCGACGCGTCGATCGGATGAGCGCAGGTCAACAATCAAAATGTCGTCGCGTTTGTTCATCCCGGCGAGGTCGCCAGCCTCGATTACGCTCGGGACGCGCAGTGATAGGGACGGTCTTATGGGTACAGCGCCGGACTCGCTCGGCTTCACGTTAAGTCGGGTTAGCGCTATCGCTTCGCTTGTGTTCATGTTGTCAATCTCGTTAGTGCTGGATAACCGGCCACAGCCGGACGGGGTTTGCGTCTGGGGTGCGGGATGCGCTAGCGAGATTGGGTTAGAAAAGTACTGGTCAACACACAGCGCATCCCGTCGTACACAGACAACGGGCGCACGCCATGCAGGGCATTGAGAGAGGTGATGTGGAAGAAAAAATATTCACGCGGCTGACAATAACAGAACCGCGCGCCCTGACGAGTCGGGTTTTAGACAAAGTTGGAATATGTAAATACGTTCGCGTTCTTTATCGAGCGCAAAAAGACAGACTAAATTTGTCAGTTACATTCATCAGAAGCGGCCACCCGTCCGCTCGCACAGGTGGCCACTGGCAGTTAGCTACTGACGTCTTCGAGAAATTCCGAAAACAATTTCCACGATTTCTTATCCGCGTTTTCGTGGTAACGGGACGAACCGAAAACCGTAAACGCGTGTGGCGCGCCGCTGTAGGTCACCATTTCGTGCATGACGCCCTGCGCTTCGAGTTCTTTTGCCAGACCGGCAAAATCATCCATGCTGATTGCCGTGTCGGCCGTGCCGTGCATGACAAGAACAGGTGCCTTGGTCGTTGCATAGCTTTGCCCTGCTGGTGTTTTCAGGCCACCATGAAAGCTGACAAAGCCTTTCATATCCGCACCGGAACGAGCCATCTCCAGAACCGCTGCGCCGCCAAAGCAATAGCCCATCGCGACCGCATTGGTGATATTGCCGCCCTGAGCCTTGGCCGCGTCCAGCGCGCCGGTCAGCAAGGCTCGCATTTTGGCGCGATCCTTATACAGTTCGCCGGTGTGCTGGCGTTTGTCCTTGACCTCGGTTGGGCGTACGCCGGCGCCAAACAGGTCGGCAGCAAATACCGCGTACCCCATATCCGCGAGCATATGCGCGCGTTTGACTTCGTAGTCGGTCAGGCCGTCCCAGTCATGGACCATCAAGACCAGCGGCGCATTCCCGCCCGGGCTGACGTAATAGCCTTCGTAATCAGCGCCGTTAACGCTGTAGGTGACGGCCTTGCCGCCTGCGAGTGCAGCGGATGAAAAAAGAAAAACAACAATACTGCAAAAAAATGATTTCATAGACATACCCTCTATGGTTAAAGATGAATCTGCTCGGAAAATTATTTGTATGCAAGCAAAGCCAGTCTACGCCCTAAGTAGATGTCAGTGAATCACAGCAACATTACAAAAAGTATTAGAGGTGAATACTTGTTAACGCGCGACAGCGTCGACTGCGGCGTCGATCCAACTCGTATTGGCGACTTCACCGTTGGCGACCAGATAAACACTGCGTGAAAATCGACGCGCACCGTCAACTTCGAACAAAGTGCCGTCAGCGATTAACGGGCTGACAAGTCTGCGGGGCAAATACGCCGAACCACCGTTGCGCAATAAATACTCCAGTGCCCAGACGGGTGAGCCAAACGTGACGGTCGGCGTGTCGCCGTCGGCGTAGGTCGCCGCGTGATCTTTGCGAAACTCCTCACCGTGATCGACGTAAATGTAGCCCGGGTCCCATCGCATTAGCTTGCGCGCAACCGTCGCGACCTGCAGGAGTTCGTCGTCCGGCAGCGGATGCAGACTCCAACCCTCACGCAATACCGGCGAGTAGCAGACCGCGACATCAATCAGACCGGACGCAAGCCAGCGCACCAACTCTGCCTGATCGCCCATCCACGCAGAAACCGCACCGTTCTCTGTGGACGTGCGCGCGTGCTCGAGTAGGTGCTCGCCCAGCCCTGACCACAGGTCGCCGTGACAACCGATGTTGTAAACGGTGTGAACGTCGTCCGGAAGGGACGTTTCCTGCTTTGCCTGGCGCCAAAGGTCGCTCATGAGCTGCGCATAGCGCTCGAACTTGAATCCGGCAGAAGTTAGCTCCGCGCCGGTTTTGCGGCGGTGAAACAGCGTTTGCCCGAGTTCTTCTTCAAGTGCGTTCAGGCGCGCGGTGACGGTGGACTGCGTAACGTTGAGGTTGTCAGCAGCGCGGACCAGATTGCCCGCCTCGACTATCGCGAGAAACGTCTTTAAAGCGGCTAAATTCATATGACAGAGAAAGTTCGATTTTTTCGAATTTAATAATCAGAATTATTCGTTTGTCAATTTTTTCTCTTTACACCACACTCAGCAAAAAAGTACACGCGGAGAATTCGGTGAAATTCAGCATTCAACTTTCGGCCTACTATCCGGATAAAAACTACGGCGGCGATCGCCTCTATGCAGACATGCTCGAACAGGCCGTGCTGGCGGACACGCTCGGCTACGACGCCGTCTCCATCACCGAGCATCACCTCATCAATATTCTGATGATGCCCGCCCCGCTGCAGTTTGCGGTCAAGATCGCGAGTCAAACGCAGAACGTCAACATCATGACCAGCGTGGTAGTGCTGCCGATTCACGACATGCGCGTCTACGCGGGTGAGCTGGTGTGTGCGGACATTTTTACCGAGGGCCGGCTGTTACTCGGCGTCGGGCGCGGCGCATTCCCGTTCGAGACCGACCGCCTCGGCGTGCCGCTCGACGATACGCGCGAGAAATTCGACGAATCGCTCGATCTGCTGCAGCGGCTGCTGACCGAAGAAGAAGTCGGTGCATCCGGCAAGTACTACAACTTCGAGCCGATCACCATCATGCCGCGACCGGTGCGCCCGATTAATTTGATGATGGCTGTGATGGTGCCGGACGGCATCTACGCCTGCACCAAGCGCGGCTTCCATATCCAGACCACGCCGCTGGCGGGCAATCATCAACTGCTGCTCGATCAGGTCGATGCGTTTAATCGCGGCAAGGACGAACTCGGCGAAGCCGGCGAACACCTCACGCTGTCACTCTCGCGCGTGTGTTTTACCGCGCAGAATGAAGCCCACCGCAAAAAACTCGTCGAGCAGGCGCACGATTATTACGGCCGCTTCGACAACGTGTACACGCAAGGCCCCGGGCTGGTCGACAACGGCATGATCCGGCCGCTGCCGCGCGAATGTTCAATCGACGAAACCGACGCGAACTTGAGCATTCACACGCCAAGCCAAATGATCGACAAGCTTGGGCTTTATGCAGATGTGGGCATCGACCGATTTATTATGAACGTCAATTTTGGCGCGAGCCAAAGCGAAACACTGGACAACATCCAGTGCTTTGCAGAAGAAGTGATGCCGCATTTTGTGGAGGATCGGCGGCCATTGCCTAAAGTGGGTTAAACACGACCTTTCGCACCGACGTGTTTTGCGCAATCAGCGCATAGTTAGTCCTGGTAAAGAACTCGGCGCAATGTCCGCGACAGATCAGCCTTTCGAAATGGTTTCTGAAGGAGCACCACGTCACTGTCGAGTCGACCGTGGTGGATGATTGAGTTTTCGGTGTACCCGGACATAAACACGACGGGAATATCAGGGTGAGCTTCATTAACTCGTGTTGAGAGTTCCCGACCGCTCATACCTCCGGGAAGAACAACGTCAGTCAGCAGGAGATCCACGCGGCCATTTTTTTCGATAACCGCCAACCCCTCCGCACCATCGGCTGCTTCGAGCGTTTCATATCCGAGCGATTCGATTTGACTCACGACAACTGACCGCAGTTTATTATCATCTTCGACCACCAAAATCACCTTGCGACCCGTTGAAACTTCATCCCTCACAGGCGTCTGATCGATCAAATCAATTTGATGGCCACCGGCGCGCGGAAGATAAATCTTTACGGTAGTGCCTTGATTCACTTCGCTGTAAATTTTGATATGACCGCCGGATTGTTTGACAAACCCGTGCGCCATCGACAAGCCAAGTCCGGTACCGTGACCCGCCTGTTTGGTTGTAAAAAATGGATCGAATGCGGTCTCAATTACCTTTTGCTCCATTCCGTAACCGGTGTCAGTCACTGCTAAACAAACGTATTGGCCAGGGCTAATTTCTACCGTTTCGGCGTAATCATCATCGACGCGCGCATTCGAGGCTTCGATCGTCAGCTTGCCACCATCCGGCATAGAATCACGCGCATTGACAACAAGGTTAATGACAACGTGCTCTAACTGATTAGGATCGACTTCGCACAACCACAACCCCGCATCACACACGAGTTCAACGTCGATGGGTTCGCCGAGCAGCTGCCGCAGCATATCCAGTAATCCGGTGAACAGTGCGCCGGGATTAATGATTTTGGGTTCGAGCGGTTGTTGTCGTGCGAATGCGAGAAGTCGATGCGTCAAACGCGCACCACGATCGGACGTTTCCAACGCCTCGCGCGCGATTCGTGCAATCGTTTCATCTTTGGATTTGTCTATTATCAGTTCCAAACTACCGGTAATGATCGCCAGAACATTGTTGAAATCGTGAGCGACTCCGCCGGTCAGCTTACCAATCGCATCCATTTTTTGAGACTGCCGAAGCTGAACCTCAACCTGCATTTCTTCGGTTACGTCGTTGAACGTTGCACAGACACCACCATTGGGTAATCGGAATCTTCTTATTCGAATGGTTCGACCGGTTGGCGGTGTCAGCAATTCGTTTTTGATTAGAGGTCCATCGCGCATCGCCTGAACTCGTTGGGCCGCCAATTCTTCAGGGTCGCCGGGGCCGAAAATTCCCTCTTTGGCAAAGTCCAGATACAAGTTCAAGAGATTCGCACCGTATTGAAGATGTTTACGCGGTGTAATACCCATAGCCGCATATCGATCATTCCATGCGACGAGTTTGAAATCACCGTCGTAGATAGTGATCCCTTGATCCATTGACTCAAAGGTGATCTTTAGAAATTCCTGAATTCTTTGGGCGTCTATATCGTTTACATCTTCAATCATAAAAATGTCTCGTTTCGTTTTTGCTTTGCTTCAGAAAGTGCTGTTCAAAAAAATCTCCAGGTGCTCGAAATCAATTTGTGTAAATTACCGTCGAATTACACAACGTCTGTTTTTTCCAATGTATTTTTTGCGTTTCTTTGCATTGCGGATTTAAGTAATTTTGTCGATACGGGTTTTGCATGATGATAGCCCTGCGAAAAATCACAACCCAACGCGGAAACAATATTCAAGATAGCGCCATTACTGACACCCTCTGCAACGGTTGACAAGTTCAGTTCCTTGGCAAGTGAAATCGACGCTTTCACCACTGCATGACAATCCTTATCTTCTTCAATATTTTCGACAAACCGCTTGTCTATCTTCAACTCACAAAAAGGTATCTGAACAAGTTGTATCATTGATGAATAACCCGTCCCGAAATCATCAATCGACAGCCTGATTCCTTTCATCCGCAAGCGGGTAAGAATATCCAGCGAACGGGACAAATTGAGCATTACGCCAGTCTCTGTCACTTCGATAGATAGCGTTTCCGGTTCCAATTCAAAACGCATCAATTCCGTTGTAATCAGTTCGGGGAGTGCCAAGTCATCTAAAGTTCGTGCAGACATATTGACCGACAACCGCAGGTCGGATTTCAACTTTTTCAGTGTCGCGAACTTTTGAATTGCGAGATCAAGTATCAGGCGATCGAGATCACCGATAAGTCCCGCTGATTCAGCGATTGGTACGAATATGCTGGGCGACACTGATCCGAGTTCGGTCGAATGCCAGCGTGCCAGTGCTTCGACTCCAATCATTTCTCCGGTCGCGCACGAATATTGCGGCTGAAATTCGAGATCGAGTTCTTTTTGTTGAATCGCTCTTTGTAACTGATTAACCGATGGCTTAACTCTACGAAAGCCGGATTTATCTGCTAACCCCAAAACACCGGGGATTTTTTTGAGCACCAGTTCGAGTTCATTTTTCTTGATAGGTTTTTGAATGACATCGATCACATTCAGCTCTAGCTCAAGAGCCAGTTGCCTGGCAGCGCGTAGCACATGGTAGTCACCGCCGCTCATCAGTACGATGGCTTCAGGGGGAGAATTGCTGGCCATAAATCTCAGCAGCTCGACACCATCGACACCCGGCATGTAAAGGTCTACGAATACAACTTGCTTTCCCGGTGTGTATTGTTCGATAAACGACTGCGGTGAGTCGTTGCTAATCGCGTCGAAACCCAACCCTGTCGCCACCTCGCACAAATAGGCGCAAAAGCCCGCCTCGTCGTCGAGCACCTCAACGGTCGTGGTGAATGACTTGCTTACCAAAATTCCTGTCCCCAATGAATTGACAAAAGAAATGCCTCAAGAACGATCGAATGACACCTGACAAAGTGCTTGGTTTTGGTTATAGGAGAACAGTATCGCACTATGCCGAATTAATCTATCCGGGGTGATGTGCAGGATTGGTTCGAGGGTCAAACGGTAGTTCGAGCCGTATCAAATTGCATACGCGGTCCATCGCACATTGCTTTTCTATCTGGACCAAGACCATGATCGAATATTGCAGGCGCGGGGATCGTTGAGGATTGAACTCTCACACCACCATTGACGGAGTTTCACCAAATCCCTAACATTTCACGTAATCAGTCCTAAGAAACCAAAGGGATATTTTGGAACAAGAATCCAAACAAGACGATTGGACGACGCCAACTACCGGAGCCATCGCCCACGCAATCGAAAACAGCTACCCGCATCAGCCCAGTGGTGAAGCGCTGGTTGTTTCTATTTACGGTGAATGGGGGATCGGAAAAACCCGCCAGCTAAAAGAGTTGGAAAGCTATTTCGAACATAAAAATCCGAACTCCAGCACAAAAAGAACCTATCCACTACCAAGAGAGACTTGGGTCCCCAAGATATGGAACATTCAGGAAAGGCTGTTCGGCCGCTCAACATGGATAAAAAGCTATATTTCTCCAGAGGAAGCGGCGAACAAAGTATATATACCAATTTTTTTCTCACCGTGGCGCTATGAAAAAGAATCACACCTAATAGTTCCTTTGCTCATAACTCTAGAACGACAAACAAAAAGCTGGTACTCGAAAAACCAAGGAAACGTAAGCGCATCGCTATCTAGCAATCTAAAAGCGATAGCCACAATTTTTAGTGGATTCGCTATTGCAATAACGGACTCCCTAGGTGGTCAAATTGGCCCTCTAGTAACCAGCGTGTGGATTTCCGTAAAGGGAATATTTAGCAAATTAGTTGGGAGGAAAAGTGCAGAGAAAGAAAAGTTGGAGTCGCTTTACTACGATGCATTCTCGCAGATTGAAGGGTTGGCGCACTATAAATCGATTAGGTTTGTAGTTCTAATTGACGATCTCGATCGATGTTTACCAGAAAAATCTGTGGAAATGCTTGAATCAATCAAACTATTTCTCGATCTAAAGCATAACTTTTCTTTCGTCTTAGCTGTAGATGAAGAGGTTGTTGAGCGCGGTATTAACTATCGTTACAGAAATTACTATCGTGGATTAGCTAGCGATAGTAAAAACCTTGAAAACATTAGCGGCCAACCTAATCCGCTAACACATGGTCTACCAATAACTGGCAATGAATACTTAGAGAAAATTGTTCACTTACCTGTTTTTATATCTCGTTGGAGTGAAGACAGAGCCAAAGATTTTTTAATAAAAAATCACAACGAGATTTTCTCGACCAATTGGTCTAACAGTCAATACGCCGACATAGTTCTACAAGGCAGTATTCCTTCCGTTAAACCGAAGGAAAACCAAGAAAACGAATTTCAACTTAACAAGGATCTGTTAACCCTGTTTATAAGAGCTATCCCACTCGTACCCAGAAAGCTGATAAGAGCAGCGGAAGGTACTCAATTGCGGTATATGCAACTTTTGTCCACTTTAAAAATTCACAGTATTCGCTATCAGATTGATATTGTTACGGTGGCAAGGTTAACGATTATTCAGCAGCTATATCCGGAAATATACCGTCTGATAAGAAACGGTTCTAAATATTACGAGTGGCTGTTTCAAACCACCAAGAATCAATCCAGTGATAATAGATATTGTTACCCGTTCTCTAAAAGGACAGTCTCCATTCCGAGTGAAGAAGAAGGCGGCCCCCCTAAAACAAAAGAGATCGATCTTGTTGATCAGAATAATCTTCGACTATTCAAGAATGCATTAACGGATGCAGCGAATAATCGATATCAAAAGGACCCTTTGGCTGTTGTCAATGACGGACGAATGAAATCCAGTTTTACTAGTGGCTTCATGGAAGACTTAGAAAGATTCTATCTTAACGGCGAGCCTCCAAAAATATCCGATACACCATTTGAGACAAACGAACCGGTAGAACAGCCGGAGCTAAGGGTGAGTATTTCAGAGGCGGCGACCACGCTTCTGTTGCTCAATGCAGCGTCCCGTCGTGAATTCATGATTGGTAATGATATGCGCGGAAAGATGATTAGCGAGGATTTACTACAAAAAATCTTGGATGGGACAACTCTGACACACCAGTCAGACCGTGACTGGTTAAACGATATGAGTGACATTACCTCAACCAAACAACTCAAACACTTATATAGTGAAACCGATCTTATAGAGAACCTGCAAGATCAAACCGCATACTCAGAAGAAATCTGGTAATGAGAAAGTCCCCGCTTGAAAACGCATTGGAGACTTTATGCCGCAAAGCTAACCCCGAGTGGCGACGTCCAAAATTCCTAGATGGATTTGGTGAAGACAATCTTGATCCTAAGCAACTCACAAGCGCCAATCTGTACTTGCGTGGCATGGATGTTGGAAACAACAAAGCACTACAATGGGCAGACTTGCTTGGTGGCAAAAGTGAATCTATTAGTCAACTACTCAAAAAAAACTGTCGTTTGCGTAATCCGAAAAGCGCGAAAGATAAAAGTGCATATCCACTAATTCTTCAAGCAATCAACCAGCGTTCTGATGGATTTAGACGTGTTAACTTTTCTCCTGACGGATCACTCATGATCACTACTCTAGAAGATGGTAACGCAAAACTGTTTGACGCCCAGTATTTCGAACTTATTAATACATTTAAAGTAACCAACAGCTATCTGCGTGACGCTGTATTCTCTCCTAGCGGCAAACAGGTGCTCTTTACTACATCATACGATAACACTGCTAAACTATTTGACGTCGAGTCACACGATCTGATTCATTCATTTCGTAAACATAATCATCCCGTTGCAAGCGCTAAGTTTTCCCCTGATGGAACCCGAATAATAATTTCCGCAACAGACGATACTACTAGTATTTTCGACGCTAACTCCTTCGAGATTACTCACACACTTGAACAACATAAAAGTTCTGTTCGGCACGCTGAATTTTCCCCAGACGGAGATAAAATAGTTGTCGTCTCGCGCAATGCACCTGCGAAACTTATTGACGCGAATTCGTTTGAGATTGTTCATACTTTCGAGGAGTACATTAGTTCTGCTAGTTACGTCGCCTTTTCACCTGATAGCAAGCGCCTAATTACTTCCATTGGAGACAACATCGCCCAAGTTATTGACTTAGAATCCTTCGATCTCATTAACCGTTTTAAAATATATGAGGAAAATTCGATCACATTCGTTGGCTTTTCACCTCTGGGTGAACACATCATCATCGCGGAGAGACAAGCTCACGCTGTAACGCTATTCGACGCAACTTCTTTCGAACGTATTCACTCGTTCAACCAACATGATTACTATGTGACCAGCGCAGCTTTCTCTCCTGATGGTGCGCGCATTGCAACCACCTCAGAAGACAATACCGTCAAGCTATATAACGCGCAGACATTTGAGCTTATACATTCGTTCGAAAAGCCTGGTAGCGCGATATTAGGAAAAGCTTTCTTCGATGTCGTGTTTTCTCATGATTTTGCGAAAATACTGATCGCCGAATCTGGTGAAAATACTGCTCAGCTCTTGGACGCAAATTCCTTTGAAATCGTTCACTCCTTTAGTAAGAAAGACGGCATCCGCAATGGTAAGTTCTCGCAAGATGGTATGCGACTACTCACTGTATCGACCGACAAAACTGCGAAACTCTTCGACGCAAGATCATTCGAACTGATTCACTCGTTTGATCAGCACGAAGACTGGGTGCGAAGCGCCGAATTCTCGCCAGACGGTAACTGGATTATCACCGCATCTAACGACAAAACTGCAAAACTGTACGATTCACAATCCTTCGAACTGATTCACTCATTCGGCCAGCACGAGGACTGGGTGCAAAATGCCACCTTCTCCCGCGA
This sequence comes from Pseudomonadota bacterium, assembly GCA_039029275.1. Taxonomy (GTDB): domain Bacteria; phylum Pseudomonadota; class Gammaproteobacteria; order JBCCGL01; family JBCCGL01; genus JBCCGL01. The sequence continues at coordinate 17,805 of JBCCGL010000006.1, forward strand.
TGGTAAATATATCATTACGACTTTATCTGGAAACACGAAGAAATATTTTGATGCTCAATCTTTCAAATCTATTGAGTTGTCTGACAAAAATAATCAGTACAGTCTGGAAGCTGCTTTTTCCCCCGACGGTACACGCTTTGTCAAATCCTCGCGAGAGTACTCTGCCGACCTCTACGATACACAGACCAACGAACTTCTTCACTCGTTCTCTCAACACGAAAGCGGCGTACAAAGTGCCACCTTCTCCCTCGACGGCACACGAATCATCACAACTACAAGAGACAACATTACGAAGGTTTGGAACACTCTCGGATTCAATTGCGAGCGGCTTTTGTTCGCGAACAATGATATTGTTTTTCAAGCGGAATTCGAAGAAGCACACGTCTCACTAGTTCTTATACGATCAGACGGTAACCCTATTCAAACTAGCGAACACACGGAAGACGGTGCTAGTTACACTCTACCCGCCGACCCAAAGTTACATCGCTATCTTAATTTTTTCTCAAACAACAGTGTACAACCCGGGTTTGAAATGCTGGCGTGGTTCGCTGATGAACAAACGGATGAAAACTTTGGTGCGCGCTGGTCTGATGACAAGCGCAGATTGGAAATTCGTGTGCCGAAAGGACAGCTAAAAATGTAAAAAGAGTTAGATTATTGCGCGTGTACTTCGACTACGCTAACGCGCGCTCAGCACGAACGCGCGCTAATTTTTTGAGCAGTTGATTCCGTATTGTTTACGAATCAATCCCACCCATACACATATACTTAATTTCAAGATAATCATCGAGACCGTACTTCGACCCTTCACGCCCCTGCCCCGATTCTTTCACACCGCCAAACGGTGCCATTTCATTTGAGATAATCCCTTCGTTAATCCCGACGATGCCGTATTCCAAAGCTTCGGACACACGCCAAACGCGGCCGATATCGCGCGAGTAGAAGTAGCACGCCAACCCGAATTCGGTGTCGTTCGCCATTTGGATGGCTTCTTCTTCGGTTTTGAATTTAAACAGCGGCGCAACCGGGCCAAAAATCTCTTCGCGGAATACGCGCATTTCTGCACTCACGTTGGTGAGAATAGTCGGCTCGACAAAGTTGCCGCCGAGTTCCGAGCGGCTGCCACCGGCCACCGCGCTCGCACCTTTGCTGACGGCATCGTCGATAAAACTCATCACATCGTTCGCGGCCTGTTCGGTAATCAGCGGGCCGACGGTGACGCCGTCATCCTGACCGTTACCCATTTGCAGTTTGCCGACCGCTTCTGCGAGTCTTTCAGAGAAGGCGTCGTAGATACCCTCCTGCACTAGTATGCGATTTGCGCATACACAGGTCTGACCGGCATTGCGGTATTTGCAAATCATCGCGCCCGCGACAGCGGCGTCGAGATCGGCGTCATCAAACACGATAAACGGTGCGTTGCCGCCGAGTTCCATAGATGTACGTTTAACGGTTTGCGCGCACTCGGCCATCAGTTGTTTGCCGACCGGCGTAGAACCGGTGAAGGTGAGTTTTTTGACCGTCGGGTTGCCGGTCATCTCCGCGCCGATTGCGGCGGTTTCGCCCGTAACAATGTTGATCACACCCGCCGGAATACCCGCACGCTCGGCCAGCTCAACAAATGCGTACGCCGACAGCGGTGTGTTGTTGGCGGGTTTGCAGATAACGGTGCAACCCGCTGCAAGTGCGGGCGCGATTTTGCGCGTGAGCATCGCGTTGGGAAAGTTCCACGGCGTAATGCAGGCGACAACGCCAACCGGTTGCTTGATGCACACCACGCGCTTGTCGTTCGCGGGTTGCGGAATGGTGTCGCCATAAACGCGTTTGCCTTCTTCGGCAAACCACTCGATGTAGTTGGCACCGTAGGCGACTTCGCCGCGCGCTTCGGCCAGCGGTTTGCCCTGCTCGGCGGTCAGGATAACGGCGAGGTCTTCCTGCGCTTCCATCATCAGGTTGAACCATTTGCGCAGGTACGCCGCGCGCTCCTTAACCGTTTTACTGCGCCACGCGGGCAGCGCTTCGGCGGCGGCCTCGATGCCGCGACGCGTTTCGGCGGTGCTGCATTTGGCGACGTTGGCAATGACATCGCCGGTTGCGGGGTTGGTCACTTCGAACGTCGCGCCGCTATCGGCATCCACCCACTGCCCGTTGATGTACGCCTGTGTTTTGAGCAGGGCTTTGTCAGAGATATTGAGAGTCATAAGAAACGCCAACCTTTAACGCAAACCGAAAAGAAGGAGGAGAATACTCTCAGGCTCCTACCTTCGCAACGGCCAGTCCGGCGACGTAATTGGCGACAGCAACGTGCCGCGCAAGCAAGGCTTTTCTGCTTGATGGAGCAAATAGTGGAATATTCTGTTAGCGCCGTTGGTAAAATTTCGAATCACAGTTTAAACGTACGTGTAAGACGAGGAACGCATGAACAACAATATCTCAGGCAAAGGTCAGCAAACCAAGGCGATCCACGCTGGCGAATCACCCGACAAACAAAACGGGGCATCGGCGCCGCATATTTCCATGTCGAGCACCTTCGTTGTCGACGAGCCGCTGAGTTTTTCCGCCAACAATCTTGAGCCGGACACGCCGCTGATCTACACGCGCTGGGCGAATCCCACCACGGCACAGCTCGAAGAAAAATTAGCGGTGCTCGAAAACGCCGAGACCTGCGTTGCTTTTTCTTCCGGAATGGCGGCGTCGAGTTCCATTTTGATGAGCTGCCTGAGCCAGGGTGACCATCTCGTTATCAGCAACACCAACTACCCCGGAACGGCCGAAGTTTCGCGCGACACCCTGCCGCGTTTTGGAATCGAGTCGACGCCGGTCGACACCAGTTCGCTGGACGATATTCGCTCCGCCATTCAACCCAATACGAAAATGATCTGGGTCGAAACGCCGTCGAACCCTTTGCTGCGGATAACGGATATTGCGGGTGCAGCAGAAATCGCGCGCCAAGAGGGCGCACTGTTGGTGGTCGACTCGACCTTTGCCACACCGATCGCCACGACGCCGCTCGATCTCGGCGCCGACCTGGTGATCCACTCACTGACCAAATACATCGGCGGGCACGGTGATGCGCTCGGCGGCGCGGTCGCCGGACGACAGGCGTTAACCGGCCCCCTGCGCGGTGAGGGGCTGATCCACTACGGCGGCGTTATCAGCCCGTTTAATGCCTGGTTGATCATGCGCGGCATGGCAACGCTGCCGCTGCGAATGCGCGTGCATCAGGAAAACGCCCTTGCCGTCGCGGAATTTCTGGAGAATCACCCGCGCGTGAATCGGGTTCTGTACCCCGGCCTGCCGAGTCATCCGCAGCACGCGCTGGCCCAAAGCCAGATGAAGAATTTTTCCGGCATGATCAGTTTTACTACAGACCAGCCCGGCGAGGACGCGGCGCGAATGATGCGTGAGCTAGAGATTATTCACTACGCCGTGTCGCTCGGGCACCATCGCAGCCTTATTTATCTGATGGAGACGGAAGACCTGATCGGGTCGTCCTACAGGCTTGACGGCAAGGAATTGGAAAAATACGAAACCGTAGCCGGAGAAGGATTGTTCCGATTGTCTATCGGGCTTGAAGACGCCGATGACTTGATCGAAGATTTGCGCAAGATTCTGGATTAACGCGCTCACCGCAAAAACAGGAAATCGTAATGACCGCTATTAACGTTGACTACGCCGTCGAGGGCAGTGGTCCACCGCTTTACATGGTGCACGGCATTGGATCGCGCAAGGTGACGTGGGCCGGTTTGCTTCCACATCTGAAAGAGCACTTTACCTGTGTGACCTGCGATCTGCGCGGGCACGGTGACAGCCCAGTGCCGCCGCTGCCCTATTCGCTCGACGATCTGGTCGAGGATCTGGAAGCGTTGCGGGTAAAACTCGGCCACGACAAAATTCACGTCGTCGGGCATTCGCTCGGCGGGATGATTGGCCCGGCGTATGCGCGCGCTTATCCCGAACAGTGTCTGTCGGTCGGGCTGCTCAGCACTGCCGCCGGGCGCAGCGACGAAGATCGCGCAAAGCTCGCGGGGGTGATCAACGCAATGAAAGAAAAAGGCATCGAGCCTGTTCTGAAAACACTCATCGAGCGCTGGTACACGGATGAATTTATCGACGCGCGCCCGGACTTGATTCAAAACCGCATCCAGCAAGTGGTCGATACACCGCCGGACGTTTTCCTCGAGGTTTTTCGTATTTACGCCGAAACCGAAATGGCACCGTGGCTGCATGAAGTCCAGTGCCCCTGCCTCGTGTTAACCGGCGAGCTGGACGGCGGCTGCAACCCGAGGTTGAATCAATTTATTCACGATCAGTTGCCGAACTCAGACCTCGTCATTCTCGACAACATCAAGCATTCAATTTTGATTGAGGGCCCTGAACGAGTTGCGCCGCACGTGCAGGAATTTCTTCTAAGGCAGACCGCAAGCGATTAATCAATCCGCCTCGCGCCGACGAGTGGCGGCGCAATCCTGATCGCCTTCAACAAGGCACGCCCATTGTGCAAGTTTTCGGATGAACCGCCGATAACCTTTTGAATTGTCTACCGCTGATTGGAGAAAGAGGAATCCACTCGCTCGATTTCATCTCCCTGACATGAAGAAAAAACAGCTGCGCATAGGGAAATACCGCGTTACCGGAAAGCTTGGCGCCGGCACGCAGGGCACCGTGCTATTGGGTGTTGATAATGTGTTAAGTCGCGAAGTTGCGATCAAAGTACTCCGCGGCAAACCCACGCCAGACGAAACACGCCGCCTGACCCAGGAAGCGCGGATCGTCAGCAAACTTCGCCACCCAAACGTCGTTACGCTGCTCGATTTTGGTCTCAAGGGCGGTCAGCCGTATCTGGTATTCGAACGTCTAAAAGGACGATCACTTTTTGAGGAGATGCAGCAGTGCGGTGCGCTGGGGTTAAAGCGCAGTGTGGTATTGATGAGTCAAATACTCGGTGGCGTCGCGACCGCGCACGCGGCGGGAATCGCGCACTGCGACCTGTCGCCCAAGAACATTATCCTGACAAACGACGATTTACCCAAAGTCATGGATTTTGGCCTTTCCTCGATACTCGCAGAAGCGGGCAGCAGCGACGGTTTGATAGCCGGCACGCCAGCTTACATGTCGCCGGAACACCTCCGAGGCGAGCCACTTGGCTTTCGCTCCGATGTCTTCGCGCTTGGTGCCGTATTTTTTGAAATGCTGACGGGTGAAAAGCACTTCTCGCAAACCAGCCGGGACAAACTCTTCGAATCCATCCTGTACGGTAAAACCCGCGAGGTGACCTCGATTAATCGCGATCTGCCGCCTTTGCTCGATCACATCATCGGCAGTGCGCTTACGCGTAATCGTTCGCGCCGTTATCCGACAGCGCTGGAAATGAAAAAGGAGCTCGACAAATACCGGATTCCCCGAGAGGAGGAGAAAGCGCCGCAACACAGCACGGTTGAATTTCTGTTGCGCAGACTCAAGCATGCGCCCGGATTTAGCGCATTCTCAGACAAAATTGGATTGGTGTTGAAACTGGCAAATCGAGATAGCAAGGACGGCGCGAAAAAACTCTCGAATGTGCTCGTGCGCGATGTGACCCTGACCCAGCGCGTGCTCTCGCTCGCGAACTCGGCGATGAACCCCGGGCAGCCTGTCACCAAACTTTCGCGCGCGATAGCGTGGCTGGGATTAGATCAGGTGCGAAACTGTGTGACCGCCTGCCTGCTCAACTCGGAATTCAAAAGCAGCTCGGCGGAGATAAAACTGATTCAGGTCACGGGATTTTATTGTGCACAGCTCAGCCGGGCGTGCGTGTTAGCCCTTTCAGAACGTGGAGCGGAGGACGCGTTCTTGTCCGGCATGTTTCACAAGCTCGGCGACATGCTGGTCGCGCATTACTTTCAGGGTGAGTATTCCTTGATTCGCTCGCGCTCAAACAATCGTGAGATGGAGCTCACCGTGTCCCGCGAAATTCTCGGGCTGCCGTACCATCAGATTGGTCAACAGGTTGGCAAAACATGGGCTCTGCCCGAGACGATCCTGAAGTCAATGTCGCCGATTCCACGCAGCGCCACGCCGCTTGCCTCCAGAAGCGACGAACTGATCCCGGTGATCACCGCGTATTGCGCTGCCGTCGTCGACGCCTCGTTTTGTTCTGAAACAGAAGAGGCAGCCGACGTAAACAGACTGCTGAGCGAGTCAGAACAACGCATTGGCATCGCGCAAGATGCGTTCGTGGAAATCCTGCAGAGCAAACTGGAGTCCGCCTGTAGTTACGCGAGTTTGATTAACGCCGAATCGAGCGCCGAAACCTTGCAGGTCGCGATTCACTCCATAACAGACTTCGATCAGACCAACCAGAAAATCGCCTGACGCGCGGATACGAAGCGTTTCAAGAAGATGACCGCTGACGACAACGCAATTCGTCCCCGCCAAACCCACATTGACATATTTGCACAAATGTGCAATTAATAAGTCATGAATCCAGCAGAAATTGAAGAAACCGCGATCCTGCTTAAAGCGCTTGGTGAGTTCAACCGGCTTTCACTGGTGTGCAAATTGTGTGAATGCAAAACGCCACAAAATGCCATGTGCCTCTGCGAATGCTGCAGTGTCGATGCATCGGTGGTGTCCAGGCATTTGAAAACGCTTACTCAGGCCGGGATCTTAAAGTTGGAGAAAAAGGGACGCGAACGGTCTTATTCACTGGATAGGGTCAACGTGGCGAAAGAGCTTCGATCACTTGCTGCAAAGATCGAAGCGAGTGATCTAGCGGCAGCTTAACCTTGGAGAGTAGACATGGCTGAAGAAAAGAAGTGTAACTGCAAATGTGACAAAGGGGATTGCTGCAAAAACAAAACGTGCGAGTGCTGCAAAGACAGGTGTTGTTGCTAAAGTCGATTGATTAGCAATCGCTGCTAAACCTCTCTAGCACGAAGTCTCATTTCAACTCAATGCTGCGGGTATTGACACATACCTGCAGCTTTTTTTAATCGCGCGATCCTCCCCCAGATGCCTGCACTGCTGTCACAACGGCCGCGCGATAAACGTCATCCGCGCTGCACCCCCGCGATAGATCATTAACCGGCTTGTTCAAGCCCTGCAGGATTGGGCCGATGGCCTCGGCCTGCGCAAACCGCTGAACCAGTTTGTATCCGATATTGGCCGCCTCAAGTCCAGGAAAGACCAGCACGTTGGTTTGCTTTTCGCTGGCGAACTCCGGTGCTTTTTGTGCCAGCACTTCGGGAACAATCGCGGCGTCAAGTTGTACGTCGCCAAAAAAGTCGAACTCGGGCCGCAAAGACTTCGCGACGCGCGTTGCCTCTACAACCTTGTCCACCAATTCGTGCTTTGCGCTGCCGCGCGTTGAGAAAGACAACATCGCAACGCGGGGTTCGAGGCCCAGAAGATTCCTGGCCGTGTCTGCGGTCGCAGCGGCGATATTGCCGAGTTGCTCGGCATTCGGATCAATCACAAGCCCGCAGTCGGCGAAAATCATTATGCCGGGGTACGCGTGAAACGGCTTGTCGAACAACATCATAAAAAAGCTCGACACCAGCGAGTAGTCCGGATGCTTGCCCACGATTTGTAGCGCGCTGCGAACAACATCGGCAGTGGCGTATTGCGCGCCCGCAACACAGCCGTCGACCTCACCGCGTCGAACCATTAGGTTGGCAAACACCAATGGATCGCGAACGACCTCTCCTGCCTGCTCACGCGTGACGCCTTTGGATTTGCGAAGTTCAAAAAAAGTCTCCGCGTACTCTTCTGTATTCTCGTGCGGGTTGATTATTGCGGCACTCGATATATCGCAGGCGGCTTCGCTGGCGGATGTCTGAATGCTCTCGGGATCGCCGACTAACATGACGTCGGCGACACCCTCAGCAATGAGTTTCGCCGCGGCCTGAAGAATGCGGGGGTCGCCCGATTCCGGCAGCACGATGGTTTTCGATGCGGATTTGGCTTGCGCGACCAAGGGATCAAACATTGTCATGATGCAACGACCTGATAAAACCGAGCGGCGATATCTGCGGCAACGCCGCTCCTTTGGCTGTAAATTTCAATCGGGTGCGAATGGTTCAAGGTTCGTCCTTGGCCTCGACGCCAATTAAAAAGAGCACGGCGTAATCTTCCTTTTTGCACCCATTTACCGCTGGCATCGCTTCATTTAGCTGAATTGGAAACCTGGACTGCGGCGCCAGTGCGGGCGTGCAGTTGGCGTCTTTTGTCTCCGGGGTGTAGCGGGCGGAGCGGCACGCGAGGTGGGTCACATCGAACAGATTTGCCCCCTGATCCAGCTCCCAGCGCCGGTCACCATTTTCGTCGTCTTCGTGGATCGTCAGCATGGTGACGACGCTGCGGTCGCCGGTCACGAGGTAACGACCCGGTGGCAGCGGAAATGTCGGTTTTTCCATAATCAAACCGTTTTCCTCCAGCCACCAGTCACCGTGGTCAAACTGCCAACCCGCGTCCGCTACTCCGTTGTTGGCAACCAGTTTATTAAAGTCCGCCAGCTTGTTGCCGCGCGGGCCGGGGTCGACGTCCCAATAGCCCCAGTGCTGGGCGCCGCGTCCGGACGTAGCCGAAGGGCTGTCTTTGGCGGCGATAAACTGCAGCGGGATGCGCTTGAACTTAACCTGAGACGCATGAGCTGCGCTGGCAATCACCAACGCGGTTGCCAATACGCATCGCAAAATAATCTGAAAAAATCCGGGCACGGTGCTACCTCGCATAAAACCAGCCAGGCATTATCGTGCCACCGCTTTAGTTGATTGTCATGTGCCGCGCAAACGACACGGCGATCAGGCGGCCGCTTTGCGCAGTTCGCTTTCCAGCTTATCTTTGCTGAGTCGCTGCCCAATCACGACCAACCCCGTTTTACGCTCCTCGTCACCATCCCACGCGCGGTCAAAGTAGCGGTCCGTGCGATTGCCCACCGTATGAATGACCTGGCGCATCGGTTTTCCGTTGACTGCCACAAACCCTTTTACGCGATAAATCTCATTCTCGCGCACCAGCGTTTCAATCGCCTGGACCAGCGCATCGCTATCGACCTCACCCAGCGAGATGACAAACGAATCGAAATTGTCGTGCGCGTGTTCGTGCTCTTCGTCGTGATGGTGGTGATGATCGTGGTGCGTGTGCAACGACTCGATCTGGTCTTCGGCGGCGGCCCCAATGCCGAGCAGCAGGTCGTTGGCAAGCTGGCCGTGCTCGGCGGTCACTATTTTGACCTCGCGCGGCAGTTGCTCGTTAATGCGTGCCTGCACGGATGAACGCGCCGCAGCGTCGATCAAATCCGATTTGTTCAGCACCACCAGATCGGCGGCGCTGAGTTGATCGTCAAACAGCTCGCGCAGGCTGGGGTCGTGATCCAGACCTTGGTCGGCGAGCCGCTGTTGTTCGACCGCGTCGGGATCGTTCGCGTAGCGACCGTCGGCGATCGCCGGGGCGTCGACTACGGTGACGACAGCGTCGACCGTGCAATGCGCCTTGATGTCCGGCCAGTTAAACGCCTGCACCAGCGGTTTTGGCAAAGCGAGGCCGGAAGTCTCGATCAGCACGTGATCGATCTGGTCGCGGCGCTCGATCAGCTGACGCAGCACCGGGTGGAACTCCTCCTGCACCGTGCAGCATATGCAGCCGTTGGCCAGCTCGTAGATACCGGACTCTTCGTCGCCGACAATGGTTTCGTCCTCGCAGCCCTCGATTGGGCAGTTTCGCAGCAGCTCGGCGTCGACGTCGAGCTCGCCGAACTCGTTCACGATCACTGCGATACGCTTGCCACCCGCGTTTTTAAGCACGTGCGACATCAATGTGGTTTTTCCGCTGCCGAGAAAACCGGTCACTACGGTTGCGGGCAATTTTTCGAGTTTCATGGCGTGCGCTCGGGAGAACTGTGAGCGCCGGAGCTTACTTAAGCGCACATCCTTCGGCAACACAACCGACGCGTTTGTCACTGCTCAGGTCGTGCTCGCAACAATCGCAAAACCCGAATGGGCGATTATAATGCGCCGCACCGAAACCAAGCCTGATAACTATGCGGCAACTATTTCTCGGCGGAGTGCGATCCGGCAAAAGTGCCCTGGCAGAAGCGGCCGCTTCCGCCTGCGCGGCGCCTGTCACGTACATCGCTACCGCGCAGGCGCTGGACACCAGCATGCAGGCGCGCATTGACACGCACAAGGCCCGCAGACCCGAGAGCTGGGCGCTGATCGAAGAACCACTGGCGCTGGCAGAAGTTGTACAACAGCACTCGGGCGAACACCGCTGTTTGCTCATCGACTGCTTGACGCTGTGGCTGAGCAACATCATGTTCGCGGACGAATACAATGCGCGCGATGCGATAGCACGACTCGAGAGCGCGCTGTCGTCAGCGCGGGGGCACATTATTCTCGTCAGCAGCGAGGTCGGGCTCGGCGTAATGCCGGACAACGCGCTGGCGCGCGAGTACGCTGACCTGTTGGGCGAGTTAAATCAGCGTGTGGCAGCGCGCTGCGAGCGCGTAACGATGGCTGTTGCGGGCCTGCCGAATGTATTGAAATCCGGAGAGACAAAAGCGTGAACGATTGGTTGAACACCCCCTGCCGTGCGCTCGATGAGAGCGCCCGCGACGCGGCGATCGCACGACAGGCGCAGCTCACCAAGCCGCCCGGCGCACTGGGCGAGTTGGAAAACCTCGCGATTAGACTGGCCGCGCAGCAGGGGCAAGAGCAGCCGTGGATTGATCACATTCAGATCACCGTGTTCGCGGCCGATCACGGCATCGCCGAAGAAGGGGTTTCCGCTTTCCCACAGGCCGTCACGCTCGAAATGGTGAAAAATTTCAACAACGGCGGTGCGGCCATCTGCGTGCTGGCTGATGCGCTCGGCGCGAAGCTGGAGGTCGTCAATCTCGGCACCGTTTTGCAAACCGATGCCCCACTCGCAAACGTAATCGACGCACCCATCGCGGCGGGCACTGCCAACTTTGCCAGGGGCGACGCGATGACCGAGGCGCAACTGGCAGCCGCGCTGGACGCGGGAAAGGCCGCCGTGCAGCGTGCGGTTGATAGCGACGTGGAGTTGTTTATCGGCGGCGACATGGGAATCGCCAACACCAGTGCCGCGACCGCCGTTGCCTGCGCCTTACTCGGGCTGCCTGCGCGCGACCTCACCGGGCCTGGCACCGGTCTCGACGCCGACGGCGTCAATGCCAAGGCCAAGGTGATCGACGCGGCGCTGGCACTGCACGGTCGCGAGCACACGCCGCTCGAAACCCTGCGTCGGATGGGCGGTTTTGAAATCGCCGCGCTCGCCGGGGCGTATCTGCATTGCGCACAGCAGGGCGTTCCCGCGCTGGTAGACGGGTTTATCGCCAGCGCAGCCGCGCTGGTCGCGGTGCGCCACAACCCGGACGTCACGAACTGGCTGCACTACTCGCACGCCTCGGCCGAGCCCGGCCACGCCGCCATGATGCAGGCGCTCGACGCCGGGCCAATGCTTGATCTGGGCATGCGTCTGGGCGAAGGCAGCGGCGCCGGTGTCGCCGCGCACCTGTTGCGTCTCGCCTGTCAATTGCACGCGCAAATGGCCACATTTGCCGAAGCAGAAGTCTCGGGAAAACTCTGATGTTCGCCGACGAGCGCACCACAACGGTTGACTTGATTCGCCACGGCGAACCGGTCGGCGGTCGTCGCTTTCGTGGCTCGCAGGACGACCCCTTGTCGGAACTCGGCTGGGAGCAAATGCGCGGGGCAGTGGCATCCGCCCAGCCGTGGTCAAAGGTGGTGTCGTCACCGCTGCTGCGTTGCCACGAGTTCGCGCAGGAGTTGGCGCACGCCAACGACATCGCCGTATCCGTCGCGCACGATATTCGCGAAATTCATTTCGGCGAGTGGGAAGGGCTGACCACAAATGAAGTCCACGAGGTGTCGCCCGGCCTGCTCGAGAAAGTCTGGCAAGACTCGATAGCGCATACACCACCGGGCGGCGAACGGCTGCTGGATTTTGCCGCGCGTGTGGGCGATGCCTGGGACACGTTGCTCGATGAACATGCCGGCGAACACGTGCTCGTCGTCGCGCACGGCGGCACCATCCGCGCCATCCTCTGCCACACGCTGGGCATACCGCTCGAGGGCATGTGGCGCTTCGACGTGCAATACGCCTCAATGACACGATTGCGCGCGTGGCAGTCGCCACAAAAGCCCACCGTTTACTCGCTGTTGTCGCATGCGGCCGAGCTCTCGATCTACGATGATTAACCCACTACTCGCGGCGTTTCAGTTTCTCAGCATTGTGCCGGTCCGGCGCGCGTTCAGTGAACGCGATATCGCGCGCTCGCTGTGGTTTTTTCCCGTGGTTGGACTGGCAATCGGCGCGCTTGTCAGCGGGCTGGTGGCATCAATCGCGGGCACGCCCCTGCTTGCAGCGGCAATTGCGTTGGTGCTGTGGGTGATGAGCAGCGGCGGACTGCATCTCGACGGGCTGGCCGACAGTGCTGACGCGTGGGGCGCGGCGCGAGGTAATCCCGAACGCGCGCTCGAAGTGATGAAGGACCCGCGCTGCGGCCCGATCGCAGTGGTCGTCGTTGTGATTGTGCTGATTGTCAAATTTGCCGCGCTAGCCGCAATCGTTGAAGGCGAACAATTGTTCGGCATCGTGTTGGTACCGGTGATCGCACGCACTGCGGTAATCGCGCTGTTCCTGACAACACCGTATGTGAGCAGCAATGGATTGGGACACCCTTACGTGGACGGTTTGGAGCGAACACCCGCGCTGATCGCGCTCGCGATCACTGCGCTGCTGTGCACATTGTTTGGCGGTTTAATTTTAGTTGTCGCCGCGGCTCTGGCGCTCGCCGCGCTGCGCTGGTTGATGATCAATCAAATCAACGGGATGACCGGCGATACGATAGGGGGCGTGATCGAAGTGATTGAAATGGTCGCGCTGATCACTCTGGCCTTAACACTCTAGCTGCGGGTGGCACTACAATAGCGCCCATGGCCGGCCGCATTCCGCAAAGCTTTATCGACAACCTGCTTGATCGCACCGAGATCGTTGACCTGATCGGGTCGCGCGTTGATCTGAAAAAAGCGGGCGTCAGCTACAAGGCGTGCTGCCCGTTTCACAACGAGAAAACCCCGTCGTTTATCGTCAACCCGGTCAAGCAGTTCTACCACTGCTACGGGTGTGGCGCGAACGGATCGGCTATCTCGTTTTTGATGGAGTACGACCACCTGAGTTTTCCCGAGGCTATCGAAGAGCTGGCGGCGATGGCAGGGTTGGAAGTGCCGCGCGAAAATTACGACGGTCCCGCACCGAGCACCCAGTCGCCGCTTTACGATGTCGTGACGCAATGTGCCGCATTTTTCCAACGCGCCCTGCGCGAGCATCCGCCGGCAATTGAGTATCTTAAACAGCGAGGCTTGAGCGGCGAGACCGCCAAAACATTCGGAATCGGCTACGCACCAAACGCATGGGATTCGATGTCACAGCACGTTTCAGGTTGCAGCGAAACGCACCTTCTTGCCTCCGGTATGCTGATTAAAAACGAAAACGGCAAAATCTATGACCGATTCCGCGATCGGGTCATGTTTCCGATCCGCGACCGGCGCGGTCGGATCATTGGTTTCGGCGGGCGTTTGATGGACGGCGGCGAACCCAAATACCTGAACTCGCCGGAAACCGATATCTTCCGCAAGGGCGAGGAACTTTACGGTCTTTTCGAAGCACGCCAGAGCAATCGCAACCTCGACAGCCTGCTGGTTGTCGAAGGCTATATGGATGTCATCGGCCTGAGCCAGCACGGCATAAGCAACGCTGTGGCGACGCTCGGGACCGCGACAACGCCAGAACACATGGAGCGCTTGTTCCGAACCGTCAACGACGTGGTTTTTTGTTTCGACGGCGACCGCGCGGGAAAACAAGCCGCGTGGCGCGCGCTTAAAAATACGCTGCCCGCATTGCAGGACGGGCGCGAGGCGCGGTTTTTGTTTCTCGCCGACGGCGAGGATCCAGACAGCCTGGTCAAGACAGCGGGTAAAGACGCGTTTCTGGCGCTGCTCGACGACGCGCTGCCCACCGCCGATTTTCTGTTCCAGTCGTTGATCGGCGACGGCGGCCTGCAGTCGATTGGCAATCGCACGCGACTGGCCGAGAGTGCCAAACCACTGATCAAAACCATTCCGGGCGAGGTCTACCGCACCCTGCTTTTTCAGCAGTTGAGCGATCTCGTCGGCACCCGCATTCATCGCGACGCCGACTTTGCTTTCGCGCGCGAATCGACTGGATCTGCGCAAAAACAAAATGATAGCGCGGTTCAATTAAGCCCGATGCGCAGCGCGGTGCGCCTGGTACTGCAATACCCCGATGTGGTCGACGCCGATGACATCGACCACTACCAGTTTGACGAAGACCAGCCGGGCGGTTACGTCTTGCAAAAGCTGATCGGCATTGTGCTGGGCCAGCCTGGGATTCGCGCCGCAAACCTGTTGGAAAAATTCCGCGACAGCAGCGAGTGGGGATTCCTGCGCAAACTGGCGACGCAGCCGATTCCCGGCATTGAGGACGACGACGCCGCCCGCGCCAAGGTGATGTTTCTCGGCAGCGTGAAGCAACTGGCCAAAGCACAGCAACGTCGCGGCGACGCAGCGCTGCGCGCCCTTGCAGCGGGCAGTGATCTCGACGATGAGCTAAAGGCGCAGCTGCGCGCCAGAATTCCCTATTCAGAATAGCCGCTAATCACGTTGATACCGCGCATCTACACACCAGTCGATCTCGCCGTCGACGACACAATTACACTGGAGAAGTCCGCCAGCGCGCACATTGCCAAAGTGCTGCGAATGTCGTGCGGAGATTCGCTCATCATTTTTAACGGCGACGGTTACAACTACGCTGCCGAAATTGTTCAAGCAGGAAAATTCGTCAATGTTTGCGTTAAGGAACAGCAGGCGAATACGACCGAGTCGCCTCTGCGAATTACACTGGTGCAGGGCGTCAGCCGCAGCGATCGCATGGACTACGCCCTGCAAAAGTCGGTCGAACTCGGCATTGTCGAATTTGCGCCCGTGTTTACCGAAAAATCCTCGGTCAAACTCGATGCCACGCGCGCGGATAAAAAAGTCAAACACTGGCAGTCCGTTGCGATCAGCGCGGCTGAACAATCCGGACGCAGCAGAATTGTCGATGTAAAAGCGCCAGTAACACTCACGCAGTGGCTTGCCGATTCCGACTACCCAGAGAAAATTATCGCACTGGAACCGACAGCTGAAAAAACGCTGCGCGACTGTGCGGTCGACAAGGAATGTGTGCTGCTGGTCGGGCCAGAGAGCGGATTTTCAGCCAATGAAATTGCGCAGATCAGGGATCACAAGATTACCGCGGCCAAGCTTGGTCCGCGTGTTTTGCGAACGGAAACGGCGGCCGTCGCGGCGATTACGGCGTTGCAAACCCTGTACGGAGACCTTTCGCTCGACTAATCCAGTAATCGCGCGAGTTCGTCCAAATCCGGAATAAACCCTTCGATCCCGTTCACGAAAACCCGGCTGGCGACAAAGTCTGGATTCGTGTCCTGATCGGGTGCGAGCGTCAGGGTTGCGGCGTCGACAAATTCGAAAGTCGGGACGTCGGTGATGTGCAGCCCGTAGTAGCGCGTCTTTTGCTCGGGCTTGATCGAGTGCATCACGACGACGTTTGCACCGACTTCGACGCTCGGAATCTGTTCACCGCATACGCCCTCAAACGAGAGGATTGGCAACGCAGTTTGATCGCGCCAGCTAATCTGCCCGACCTGCCATGCAGGCGCGGTCGCGGGCGAATCCTGCAAGGTTTCGTTGTTCAGGACCTCGGCGACTACGGCATTGGGGACGAGCAACACACCCTTCTTCAAGGGCAATATCAGACATTTTACGCGCGACTCTTCCATTGCTTATTGTGCGACCAATTCTTTGTCCAGAACTTCTGAAATCAACGCGATCAACTCATTTTCCTGATACGGCTTGCCAAGGTATTTGTCCACGCCGATATCGAACATGCGTTGGCGATGTTTTTCGCCGGTGCGCGAGGTGATGACGATTATTGGTAAATCCCGCAGGCGTTCATCGGCGCGCACGTAACTCGCGACTTCGAAGCCGTCCATTCGCGGCATTTCGATATCCAAAAGCATCAACTCGGGTACCGTATCGTTTAGCAGCGAAACAGCGTCGACTCCGTCTTTGGCGGTTATTACGTTGAGCTTATGCCGTTCAAGCATACGCGCGGTGACCTTACGTATTGTGATCGAATCATCGACTACCAACACCGTGGTCGCATCTTTTTCGATCGCTGAACCTAACGGGGTTTCGAGCGCGCGCGAAGAAGATACGTCAGTATCTTCACTTGAGCGGGTCAGGTCGAGTTCGCGCCCAATGTTGCCGCGTTCCATGGTTTGCAACAGACCGCCGATGTCGAGCACCAGGACCACTTTGCCGTCTCCCAGAAGAGTCGCACCGGCAATACCGCGCAGCATGCTGACTTGTTCACCCGCGGACTTGACCACGATCTCTCGACGGCCGATCAGTTCATCGACCTGGACCCCGGCCATTTCGTCGCCTGAGCGCACCATTATCAACGGCGCCTGCTGGGCCGGCTGGCGCGTTGGCGAATCGACCTGCAAAAGCTCGTTCAAATGGACGACGCTGTAGTCCTCACCTGCGTAGTTGTAGCGTTTTTCGGGGTCCAGATAGTATTGGCTCAACTCGGCAACGTTCACACGGCTAACCCCGCGAATACCGTTAATCGGCACTGCATAAGTCTGCCCCGCGCTTTCAACCAGCAGCGCCTGGCTGATCGCCAGGGTTTGCGGCAGTCGAATGACAAACATTGTGCCGACGCCCTCTTCGGACTCCAAGGTCAAGGATCCACCGAGCTGCTTGATTTCACGCCCGACCACGTCGAGACCGATGCCGCGACCCGCGATCTGGGTGACCTCCGACGCGGTGCTAAAGCCTGACTCGAATAACAAGTTCAGCACTTCCTGATCCGCAAGTTTGACGTCCGGCGAGACGAGTTCTCTTTCAATCGCGGTTTTGCGGACTGACTCGACGCTGATACCAGCGCCGTCGTCGACGATGCGAATCAAAATATCCCCGCCGTCCAAAGACAAGCGAATCGCAACCTTGCCGTTTACGGGTTTGCCCGCCTTTTCGCGATCCTTGGGCGATTCAATACCGTGCGCGACTGCGTTGCGCAGGATATGCTCGATAGGTGCAATCATGCGCTCCTGCACACCGCGGTCGATCTCGTTTTCGCCGCCAGTGAGAGACAGTGCGGCTTTCTTTTTCAATGACGTTGCAGTTTGACGAACGATACGTGACAGACGCGCTTCAACCCCGTCGAAACGAACCATGCGTGTCCGAAGCAGGCCTTCTTGCAACTCGGTGCTGACGCGCGACTGCTGCATCAGCAGGGTTTCCGAATCGCGTGTTAAATCAGCCAGTGTGCCCTTGATACTCTCGAGGTCGGCGACGCTCTCCAGCAGCGAACGCGACAGTTCCTGAATCTGCGAATAGCGATCGAGCTCGAGCGGGTCAAATTCTTTGTTTTCCTTTTCTGAATCCTTGTCATAACCGTAAAGAATCTGCGCCTCAGTTTCCTGATCCATCAAGCGCAGTTGCTCTCGCAGGCGATCAACGGTCTGGTCGAGTTCGTTCAGATTAAAGCGCATATCCCCGATCTGCTGACCAAATCGCGCGTGATAAATGCTGACCTCACCGGCGTTATTGACGAGGTTGTCGAGCAGTTCTGAGCGCACCCGCACCTGCTCCTGATGACGATCATCGCTGGATGCGGGTGACGATGCCTCTGCTGATTGCGCGTGCTCGCGCAGCGCCGTATCGATGGCACGCGCAGTCACCTTCAGCGGAATCAGATTGTCGCTTTCATCGGTTGGCGCAGCCGCTTGCGCAGGGGTTGCAGGCGACGTTTCTGGCGCAGGTGGTGGCGGAGGATCCGCCGGGACTTCGACAACTTCGATCGACTCGACGATCGGTTCTGACGTGTCGTGGGCTTGCTCGGCCACGCCATCTTCCGCCGCCGGTTCGTCCGACTGCTTTTCGACAGTTGATTCTTGCGCGCGACTCGCAAGTTCCGCAATTGTCGGGGCACTATCAGGGTCAGCGACCATGCGCGCAGCGGCGTAGTCGTCCTGTTCCTGACTGGGTTCCGGTTCAATCGAGTCGGGTTCTGGAATCTCATCGGCGTCGGTGACGTCAGCGCCCAGAGCACGATTAAGGTCTTCGATAATCCAGTCAAAGTGCCCGATTGCTTGCCCTTTACGCGCCTGCTCGACGTTGACCGCGAGCGCATCGACGGCTTCCTGCAACAAATCAAAGTACTCAGGGTCGGGCGCGCCGCCGCGTACTTCGCGCGCGATGATCGATGACTCCAATGCGTGCGTGAGATCGGCCACGGGTGAATAACCCGCCATGCGTGCACCGCCTTTAAGCGTGTGCAGGCGTCGTTTCATCTCGGATACGGGGCGATTGTCTTCGGGCGACTCGCGCCACATCGTGATGATTGACTCGGCCGAGTTGATGAGCTCTTCGGCTTCTTCAATAAAAATGCGCCGCAGTTCGCCATCGCCATCGTCAACTGGTGCATCATCGATTTCCGCTAACGACTGCTCGGTGTAGCCCGCGATTTGTTCGGCCAATACGTGGGCGCGATCCGGAATCTCGTTGTTTGTAATTAATGCGTCCAATGTTTCGCGCACGCACTCGACCGACTCATCAAGCAGCTCATTTTCCTTGGGATCGAACGCCGAACCGATCTCGCGTTTATGCTTGGCGACTTTTTCGAACGGTCCGGTCAGTTTGGCAATCGCGTCGACTTGCGCAGTCTGGGCACTTCCGTGCAAGGTGTGCAAGGCGCGAATCAAATTGTCATTGGGCTGAACCGTACCGCTGAGTTGCTGTGATTGATCGAGAATCTCGCGCAGCGCGTCGAGGTGCACTCGCGATTCCTTGTTGAAAATTTCCAGCAACGCCGGGTCAATGCCGTGGTCAACAACCCCTCGCGGCAGGCCAGCGACCACTTCCGCGCTCGGCTCCTCGTCTGGGTCCCCAACCGTGAAGTCAAGATCGTCCAGATCGAATGCAATTACTTCCTCGACATCAATGTCATCGAATTCGTCGACGTCGACAACCGAAATATCGAGTGGGTCGACGCCGTCGTCTCCCAGATCAAAGTCGACGCTGTCGTTCGCGACAACAGCGGGAGCTTCGGGTGCAAGGCTCTCGGGTTCTGCGCTCGCCTCAACCGTGTCCGCAGCCTCGATATCGGCCAGCGTCGGCGAGGCATCGGCGCTGTCTGTTTTCGGCGCACTCGTTGGTTTGGTGAGTTGGGAAATATTGTCCAGAAGCTCGGTAATCTCAACTTCTGTGTTTTGTTCTCGCAGTTGCGCAATTAACTGTGGAAGAACGGCTATTGACTCGTCGAGCAGTCCGAGAAGGCGATCATTTACAGGAAGGTCTCCCCGCATTACATAGTTGAGCGTATTTTCGTTGTGCCAGGCAAACTCACCGAGGCGCTCAGCACCGACCAGGCGGCCACTGCCTTTAAGCGTATGAAAGGCGCGGCGCACGCGTGCGAGTGATTCCTCGTCATCCGGATTTTGCTTCCACTTGGGCAGGTGCTCGGTAATTGCAGAGAGCTCATCCAATGCTTCTTCGATAAAGACTTCGAGGATTTCTTCGTCGACATCATCACTAATGATGCGCAGATCACCTGAGCTGATTGTCGCAGTTCGGGCTGGGGTAGTCCGCGCAGGTTCGCTGGCAACCGGCTGCGTCGCTTTTGCTTGCTCCGGTCTTTGCGGTGGCGGAGTCGTTTGTCGTGCCTCGTCTGTGTTTTCGTCCTGCGTCTCGTATTCGTCTTCTGTGAGCGTGAATCGATCGAGTTGGATGGTCAGATCGTCATCGATGTCCGAGTCGAGCAGCGACTCGAGCATGATCGTTTGATCGTGCTCCATATCGCCTTCAACCAGATTGTCGATCTGCATTGTCAGGTCATTCGCCAACAAATCGGGCGACGGCGCCGGAGCACCCGAATCACCGTCAGCGTCAACTTCGACAAGGTCGGGCAGAGGCTCATCGGATTCTTGCGCGTCCGCTCCGATGTCGGTGAGGTCAACAACTTGAGTGTCGTCTTCCTCATCGAATTGCACCGAATCATCTTCGGCGTCAGCGCCCTCTGTGTCGGAGGCAGGTTCGACGTCGTCGAACGCTTTAAGCTGCTCCAGCGCAGAGCGGCTCATGTCCAGCACGTATTCGCGCTCTGCCGCCTCGGCTTCTTCGGGCACGGCTTCAAGGTAATACTCCAGCCCGGCGATAGCGTCGGCTATCAATTCCTGCTCGAACTGATCGGGGACGACACCTCGTTCGACGTAGCGTATTGCAAACAGCGCGGACAGCTCATCCAGCAAAGGCAGAATCAATTCGCTGGAGGTAAATGAAAACGCGCCACGCACTTCGCGCAACACACCCGGTACTTGCTGGATTTGTGCAGCGTTATCGGACTGTCCGGCAAACTCGAGAAAGGCTTCACGCGTGCGTGCAATCGCGCGCATGGACTCTTTCACCAGCGACTGGATCAGGGAGTCGTATTCGCGTTCGGGCAGATCACGCAGCGAGAGAATGTCAGGCGTGTCGGATTTAACCGGCTGGTCGGTTTTAATAAGCTGGGTCTGCTCGGTGACGTGACGATCGAGCATGTCCTCAATCTTGAGCAACAGCGCGGCAATGTCGAACAATCGATCGTCACCGGGGTCTTCTTCGCGCGCCAGAATTTCGCGCACTTCGGTTTGGCGCGGGGCAAGTAAACCGCGGGCTTCACCAATACCCAGCATCGACAGAGTGTCGCAAACCCGCGAGAGCAGACCATCGAGCGAGTCAAGCATCGAGAGTTTGCGCTCATCGGCGTGCACGTAAATTTCGATCAAATCTTTGATCACGCCGATGTCGTCGCGCACGCCCTCGTTTGCCACGCGTAACAATTCGATACTCGGCCCCTGATGGGTGCGACGCGCTTCTTCGAGTATGTTCTGTTGCGGCAACAGTTCTTCAAGTCGGTATTCAGTGCGAATCTCAGCAACCAGAGGACTGGTCGAGGATGATCGCGCGATGTAATACAGCAGGTTTTTGAGCATGTCCTGCGGCAGGGAGCGCACGAACTCCATCTCGCCGCGTTCGAGCAACTGCTTCAACGAGCGTTCGATTTGCCCGAACAACAACTTGATCGAGGTACCGGTTTTTAAACCTTCGTCGACGAGCGACTCAACCAGTGCCCGGCAGATAATCCAGATTTTCTGCGAGTTCGGGCTATGCGTGGAGTTTTCGATAGTGCTGAAAACCCGCGACATGCGGTCGAGGCTATCGCGATCTCCGTCGTCGTTGTACCAATCAAGCAGCGCGCGCATGAACGGCAAGCGCTGCGAACGCACAACATTGGTGAGTTCCTGCTCCTCTTCAAGAGTGATGGTACCGTCGTCGATGGTCGAGAGATCCGGCACAAACAACACAGCTTCGGATAACAGAGCTTCGCCGCGCGCTGCGCGCAAATCGTTCAACAAAGGCAGCAATACCAGCGGTACATCCGGGCTGCCGGCTTTGATACGTTCGAGGTAGTCTGGCAGCTGTAGCGCCGCGCGCATCAGGATTTCCAGGCACTCGTCGCGGTTGCTGAGCTTCTCTTCCCGCAGCTCTTGCACGATACGCTCCATTTCCTCGGCGAGCATTGCCGCGCCGTAGAGCTCGATCATCTGCGTGGTGCCGTAGACCTGGCGCAGCATTCCGACGACGCCGTCCATCGACCCGGAGTATTCCGGTGCCTCGACATAACTGACGATGGCACTTTTTACATCGTTCAGAATCGGTGTGAGTTCGCGCAGAACCCATTTAACCGAGGTGAGGTCCGCTGTATGTCCCGCGCTCATTTATTCAACGTCGCAATACGTGAAATTCGATTTAGCTTATCAGCCCCGCAATCAGGACCGATCCCCATCGGCTTGCATGACGATACTGTCCATCATCTTCTGGTCTTCGTCGGGCAGCTGGAATCCGGACACTGACTCGCGCAATTCGTTTGCCAGCGATGTCAGCTTACCAATCGAGTTAGCCGTCTCCGTTGTTCCGTCAGAGGTTTGAACAGTAATGTCGCGAATAACGCTCATGTTGTTGGACAGGGTGTTCGCGACATCGGCCTGCTGGCTCGCCTCTTTCGACATATTCTGAATCAGTCCCGCGAGCTGTTCCGATACCGTTTCAACCTCGGTCAACGCGGCACCCGCGTTCTCCGCCAATTTCGCCCCGCTGACAACACCGCTGGTACTCTGTTCCATTGACGCGACAGCCTCGCTGGTGTCGGCCTGAATGGTTTTTACCAGCGCTTCAACCTGCTTGGTCGCGTCACCGGCGCGTTCCGCCAGGCGCTGTACCTCGTCCGCGACCACCGCAAAGCCGCGCCCCGCCTCACCGGCGGTCGAAGCCTGAATCGCGGCGTTAAGCGCGAGGATGTTGGTGCGATCCGCAATCTCGTTAATCAGCCCAATGATGTCACCAATCTCTTGCGACGATTCACCCAGGCGTTTAATTCGCTTTGACGTTTCCTGAATTTGCTCGCGGATGCTGTCCATAGCATCGATGTTGCGCTGCACGGTCTCGGCACCGTTTTTCGCGATGCTGACTGAGCTGAGTGCAACGCTTTGTGAATCGGCAGCGTTTTCGGACATGCGCGTCATCGTTTCCGCCATTTCGGAAATCGAGGCACTGGCCGAAGCGATCTCACGTGCCTGCAGACTGCTGGCGTCCGCGAGACGAGCCGCGGTGGATTGGGTGCGACCAGCCGCGCCGGATACCTGTACGGATGTGCGGTTAATCGTCGCGACCAGACTGCGCAGGGCGTCGATCGCGTAGTTGACCGAGTCGGCGATCGCGCCGGTGATGTCCTCGGTCACCGTTGCGTGCGAGGAAAGGTCGCCGTCGGCGAGGTTGGTCATCTCATCCAGCAGGCGCAGAATCGCGCGCTGGTTACGTCTGTTCTGCTCGGTGGTAGCGTCGATTCGTCGTTCCGAATCTTTCCATACCATGTACGCCAGAATGCCCAGCGACGCAATCACCAACGCCGCGCCAAGCGCACCTGCGAGGTATACGAAATCGAGGGCTTGAGATGACGTGAGTAGCGCTTCACGCAAGGTTGTCGATGCAGCGAGAAGTGAAGCGCTTTGCTCGCTAACTACCTGTGCTGACGCGCTGATCTGGCTCATCTCAGGGGCAAGTCTGACCACTTCTGTCAGCTTAGCGCTGACTTCCCTGAATTCCGCACGCAGGCGACGCAGTGCATCGACCGCCTTGGCGTCACGTACCTGAGTGATGCGTAGCGGATTAGAGCCGACGCCCAACATGCCATCGATCACGTTCCCCATCAGCGCCTGATCTTCACCGAGCTGTTTCGCCGCACTCGTGAGATCTTCCTTACCGTTGGCGATCGCACTCAGGTTGTTGGACATGCGCTGGATCAACATGAGCTGACGCGACGCGGCGTACACGAGTTCCTGCGATGCACGGTTGCTGATGAGCAACGATGCAATGCGGTCGGCCTCTTCGACCAGTCGAGGTTCCTTTTGCTGGACTTCTTTGGAAATTTCAGTGATCGCACGGATCGTCGGCAGGCCGTTGTTAATTGCCGCAAGCGAGCTGCGCACGCGCTGCCATTCACCGTCAAGCGCGTTCAGAGGGTCGATCAAATCTCCACTCAGTGGCGCCAGCCCGCTCACCGGATCGCCGTTGCGAAACACCTGCTGAATCGAGTCGAATCGCGAAATAAATGCGTTGAGCCTCGCTCCCGGTGCTGCCATCCCGCGCGAGGCTTCCAGGGCATTCGTTGAAACCCGCTGCGAAAGCAGTTGCTGCTCACCCACCAGTGACACGTAGTCACTGCTGCTCTGGCTCTGGAAAGTAGCGTAAATAAAACTACCCGCCATTACGAATAAACCCACAAGAAGCAGGATGCTGAGCGTCAAAATCCATCTGTTGATGCTCGATCCAAGTGACATTGAACGTCCTACGGGTGATTTCATTTAGATTTTCTCCGCTCTTCGCACTGCTTGCTTGCGAATTCGTTGAACTTGCACAGCATACGCACGCGCCAGAAGCTATCGCGCGATGTGTAAAAACTCATTGCTGTTAATAAATTTGTTAATTTCAAATACGGGATATTCCTGCGCATCTCGCGAATATACGTAGGGCACGAATGCACTTAACGCCTCCGGGACTTGCGTTTCTAACGCGGCCTGCTCGTCGACATAAAATCGCCGCAAACCAAGAATTTCGTCGACCACAATACCCGCCATTGAATCGCCGTTGCTGCATGTGAGCACGCGCGAATTGCGACGCGTGTCGTCAATATCGCCCCGGACAAAACAACTGAGATCCGAAATTGGTATAAGATTGCCACGTACATTGCCTATACCAAGAAACCAGTCGCGCGTATTTGGCACCGGTGTGCAGTCCGGCGTGTAAACGATCTCGTCCACTTCGGACATGGGTGCAACGAACAGTTGCCCCAGCAGACTGAACGCCAGTCCCGCCCATTCTTCGCGAGCGGTTTGTACCACCGGTATTTCGGCACGAATATCAAGTACCCGCGCCTGGTAACCGAGAAGTATGTCGAGTGGTGCCTGCGATGCGGACATGATCGGAGTCGTGGTTTAACCTTCGAGCGCCGAGCGCACCGAAGTGATCAACTCGCTCTCGTTGACTGGTTTGACCAGGTAGTCCTTTGCACCCTGGCGCATTCCCCAGACGCGGTCGGTTTCCTGATCCTTGGTGGTCACGATGATAATCGGAATACCCGAGGTATTGACGTCACGGTGTAACTGACGCGTCGCCTGAAAGCCGTTTAGTCCCGGCATGACGACGTCCATTAAAATTAGATCAGGCCTGATCTCGCGAGCGGTTTTGACACCTTCTTCTCCGCTGGTGGCGACCGCAACCTCGAAGCCGTTCTTTTCGAGGGCCGCTTGAAACACGTGTACCTCAGTGGGGGAGTCGTCGACCACTAAAACAGTCGCCATTTTTGCACTCCAGTATTCATCACTTTATTGCAATTATTGATTTTCAAGTGGTTGCTCTTTAAGCACCGTTTAAATCACGTACGCCTTGATCGCACCCAGCAGATCTTCGCGCGTGAATGGTTTGGTTAAATAACGTTCGGAGCCGACAATCTTACCGCGCGCCTTGTCAAAGATGCTGTCTTTGCTTGAAAGCATAATCACAGGCGTGCTGCGGAACACTCGGTTATGCTTGATCAGTGCGCAGGTTTGGTAGCCATCAAGACGTGGCATCATGATGTCGACAAAAATGATGTTTGGCTTGTGTTCGGCGATTTTAGCCAAAGCCTGAAATCCGTCTTCGGCAGTCACGACAGTGCATCCTTCGCGCGTCAGCAGGTTCTCTGCTGAACGTCTAATGGTCTTGCTGTCGTCAATGACCATCACGGTCAAATCAGCAAAGTCGCCCTTATTTTCAGCGGTATTTTCGGTCATATTCGTTGCAGTCCGTTTCACGCATGGACGCCTGCTAATTCAGGCATCTTTGCAGCCACTTGCAGAATCAAGGAGAGCGAGCGTCGCTATCCCCCATAGTATTGCGTTTCTAATGTAGCCGATGCCCTGTTCATAATCAATCTGACCAACACGAGAAGCAGCAGTAATTCAACACTTTACTGCGTATTTTTCATGTGACGTGTCGGGTGCATCACAGCGTTGTCTATCTATCGGATCGACAACTTCGTTTTCGCTCACCCGAACTGGCTTGCATTATAGGCACTACGCGTTAAGCCACTGCGTTATCCGTCACGCATTGTTGAAACCGTTTGCGCCTGCCCCCATCATTGCGTAGCGCGCGCAAACAGCTGATTTCTCGGCTAATGCGCTGGCCTAAATACTCCAAATCGTTAAACACCGCGACCCGAGCAAACATGACCCAGCAACGCAGCACTCTTCGCATCGGTTTTGTGACCGACCCAATCGAATCGATCAAAGCCTACAAAGATAGCAGCGTGGCGATGATGCGCGCTGCCGCGCGTCGCGGCTGGTCTTTGTTGTACCTAACGCCTACTGATATATACCTCGAAGACGGCGTTGCCAAGGCGAATCTTACACCGCTGGTGGTCAGCGACAACGACGACGAGTGGTACCAACTGGGCGAATCTTCCGATAACCGGCTCGATACGCTCGACGTGATCATGATGCGCAAGGACCCGCCTTTCGATATGGACTACATCTACGCAACCTATCTGCTCGAGCAGGCAGAGCGTTCAGGCGTTTTAGTTGTGAACAAACCGGCCAGCCTGCGTGACGCAAACGAGAAACTGAGCACGGCCTGGTTTCCCCAGTGTTGCGTACCAACCCTGGTTAGCGCGCAACAATCGCGCATAAAAGAATTTGTGCAAAATCACGCCGACGTTATCGTCAAACCGCTCGATGGTATGGGCGGCGAGTCAATCTTTCGCCTGCGCAAAGACGACCCCAACGTCAACGTGGTGCTGGAAACGCTCACGCGCAAAAACACCCGTCAAAGCATGGCGCAACGATTCATCCCGCAAATCAGCGAAGGCGACAAGCGCATCCTGCTGATTGACGGCGAGCCCGTTCCGTATGCGCTTGCACGGATTCCGAGCCAGGGCGAAACCCGCGGCAACCTGGCCGCCGGCGGCACTGGCGTTGCCGTTGCCTTGACTGACCGCGACCGCTGGATTTGCAACGAAATCGCGCCAACATTGCGCGAAAAACAACTGCTGTTTGTCGGCATCGACGTGATCGGGGACTACCTGACTGAAATCAACGTGACCAGCCCGACTTGCATCCGCGAGCTGGATACCGAGTGTGGACTCGATATCGGCGGGCAACTGATGGACGCGATCGAAAAGCAGATCAACGACGCTGACACCTAAACCGGGTTGTCGGGCTATAATCCCGCGCCATGTCCGCCACTGTCGCTTCGCTCTCGCTCGACGCCCCCGCAGCACCCTCAGACCGACTCAGCCTGACGCTGTTTCTCGCTGCTGCGTTTCACGGGATTATTATTCTTGGGGTCGGTTTTCAGGCGGTCGAGTTTTCACCCAATGCGCCGGCCTCGCTTGACGTGATTCTGGTTCAAAACCACAGCCCTGACACGCCCGAAGAAGCGGACTACCTCGCGCAAGTCTCGCAAGATGGAGGCGGCAGCAGCGACGAGCGCACGCGCCCGACCACTCCGTTTTCCACGCCGGAAAAACTCACCAGCGACGGCATTGCACCGATCCCGCTGGTGGCAACATCACCGCAACTGCAGGAACAAGCCCATGAGCGATTTCTAACGCAGATCGAGTCCGAACGGCGCATCCAGCAAAGTCAGCAAGCCAAACAAACCAATACACCCAAGCAGCAAATTAGCGACCGGGTGATCCAGCAAAATCTGGAAATTGCGCGCTTGAGCGCCGAAATCAGCGAACAGCTCGAACAGTACGCCAAAAGACCGAAAAAGAAATTCATCACCGCACGAACCAAAGAGGCACTCGCCGCTGCGTATATGCACGCATGGGTGCGCAAAGTCGAGCGCGTTGGTAACCTCAACTACCCCGACAACGCGCGGCGGCGAAAACTGTCGGGGTCGCTCGTGCTCGCCGTCGGCATCAACAAAAATGGCACGATTAACGAGCTGATTCTGCGCAGCTCATCCGGACACCAACTGCTGGACGATGCAGCCAAGCGCATCGTCCAACTCGCCGCACCGTTTGAGCCGATAACGGGAAAATTGGCTGAGCAAGCGGACGTTCTTTACATCACGCGAACGTGGGAATTTTCAAGTCAGGAAAATCTTACAACGCGCTAATGTGCCAGACGCCGGCTGTCTTGTGCAAGGCTCAGCAAACGCAGCTAAAATAGGCGCATATGCGCCTTCAACACCACTTCCTGCTCTCGATGCCAAGCATGACGGAGCCGAATTTTTTCTCACATTCGCTTACCTATATTTGCGAGCACGACGAGAATGGCGCAATGGGCCTGATGGTCAATCGCCAATTGGATATGACTGTCGGCGATATTTTTGTACAAATGGACATCGACCCCGGTCATCTCGAGATTGCCCACCACCGCGCGCATCAAGGCGGCCCGGTGGACCAGGAGCGTGGTTTCGTTCTGCATTCATCCGACGTTAACTGGGACAACACGCTACAAACCGGCGATGGCATATGCGTGACCAGCTCGCGTGAAATTCTCGAGTCGCTGGCGCACGGGGATGGCCCCAAAGATGCGATCATCGTGCTTGGCTACGCCGCGTGGACTGCGGGCCAACTCGAACATGAGTTGCTGCAAAACTTCTGGCTTACCTGTCCCGCCGACAGCGATATCATTTTCAACATTGGCATCGACAAAAAATTAAACGCTGCTGCGGCCAAACTCGGAATCGACATGTCACAGCTTTCGACCACCGCGGGCCACGCGTAGGTGTCGAGCGAGGGCTGCTTCCTCGGTTTCGATTTTGGGGAACGAAAAATCGGCGTCGCCGTCGGACACGCACTTACCAGCACCGCCAACCCCTTGGTCACGCTTAAAGCCGAGCACGGCCAACCCGATTGGGGCGTGGTTGCAGACTTGATCCAAGAATGGAAACCGCGCGCGCTGGTGGTTGGCTTACCCCTGCAAATGGATGGAACCCGTCAGGAAGTAACGCGCCTCGCGCAGAAATTTGCCAACCGCTTGCGCGGTCGCTTTGGCCTGCCGGTGCACACCATGGACGAACGCCTCAGCAGTGCGGAGGCGGCTGATTTTATTAAAAACGAGCGCGAAAAAGGCAATCGGGGCAAGACGCGACGCGGCGATGAGGATAGAATAGCCGCCGCTCTGATTTTGCAGCATTGGCTGGAGACCCGAAATGCAGACGGCTGACGCCGCCACCGTCAACTCATGGCTGGATACGATGGCCACCGATCTGCAGTCTTTGCTTCATCCAATCAACCCGTCCGGTCACGACGACATCGCGATGATCGGCGTTCAATCCGGCGGTATCAAAATCGCCGAAATCTTGCATCAAAAACTGCAACTCACGCAGCCGCTCGGCAGCCTGAACATCGCGTTTTACCGCGACGATTTCAGCCGTATCGGATTGCACCCGACGGTCACACCCAGTGCGCTGCCATTCGATGTCGAGAACCAAACAATTATTCTCGTCGATGACGTCCTCTACAGCGGTAGAACGATCCGTGCTGCCATGAACGAGATATTCGACTACGGTCGACCAAGCAGAATCATTCTCGCAGTGCTGGTCGAACGCAAGGGCCACGAGTTGCCGATCCGCGCCGATGTTGCCGGGCAACGCATGGCGCTGGAATCGGATGTACAGGTCAAGCTCGACGACGCAACCCTGGAGCTAAACGTGCTGCAATCCACTGCCGGTGCGACCGCGTGAGAGGCAACGATATCAACCGCCCCAGTGCAGGGCCAACGGCACATAACATCCAACTCACCGACGAGGGCAAGCTGCGCCATTTTTTAACCGTTGAAGGGCTTAAAAAAGCCACGCTGACCGAAATTCTCGACACCGCTGAAAACTTCGCCGGAGTCGACGAACGCGACCTGCGCAAGGTGCCGCTGCTGCGTGGTAAAACCGTGGCTAATTTGTTTTTCGAAAACAGCACGCGCACGCGCACCACGTTTGAGCTTGCGGCCAAACGGCTCTCGGCCGATGTGCTCAATATCAACATCGCAACCTCAGCAACAGCCAAGGGCGAGTCACTTCTCGACACGCTGCACAACCTGCAGGCGATGCACTGCGATATGTTTGTGGTGCGACACGCGCAGTCCGGCGCTGCGCACTTTATCGCGCGCCATGTCGAGCCACACGTCAGTATCGTCAACGCCGGTGATGGCCAGCACGCGCACCCCACGCAGGCGATGCTGGATATGTTCACCATCCGCCGCGAGAAATGCAATAACGGCGTTGGTTTCCACGACCTGCGCTTTGCCATTGTCGGTGACTTGCTGCACTCGCGGGTTTTTCGCTCGCAAATCCACGCGCTCAACACGCTTGGAGCCGGTGAGGTGCGGGTCATCGGGCCGAAAACGCTGCTGCCGATCGATGTCGAGCAGCTCGGCGTGCGCGTACACACGAACCTCGATCAAGGCCTCAAAGACGTTGACGTTGTGATCATGATGCGCCTGCAACGTGAGCGTATGCAGGGCGGGTTCCTGCCGAGTGCCGGTGAGTATTTCACCGAATATGGTCTGACCCCGGAGCGGCTAAAACTTGCGCATCCGGAGGCCATCGTGATGCATCCTGGCCCGACCAATCGTGGCGTCGAGATAGAAGCCAGCGTGGCCGATGGCGCGCAGTCAGTCATCCTGCAACAAGTCACCTACGGTATCGCTGTGCGCATGGCAGTGATGTCGATGGCCCTTGGAGGTGCGGGGTCGGGAGGTGCGGGGTCGGGTGGCACAGGGGCAAGCGCATGACCCTGCCCCGAATCAGTATCGCGGGGGGTCGAATACTCGACCCTGCCAACGGCACAGACGAAATCGCTGACCTTCACATCGCCGATGGCCAAATCCTTGCGATGGGCGATGCGCCCGATGGGTTTACAGCCGATCAGACCATCGACGCCGACGCTACACTCGTCTGCCCCGGGTTGATTGATCTGTGCGCACGACTGGGAGAGCCGGGCTTTGAGCAACGCGGCACCATCGCCAGCGAAACCCGCGCGGCCGCGCATGCCGGTGTCACCTCGGTGTGCTGTCCACCGGATACCTTACCCGTTATCGACGAGCCCTCGGTCGTCGAACTAATCCTAAATCGCGCTCAAAGCGCGGGTTGCGCGAGGGTTCTCCCGCTGGGTGCGCTCACTCTCGGCTTGCGCGGTGAGCACCTGACCGAGGCGTCTGCGCTGATGCACGAAGGTTGCGTCGCTCTCAGCCACGCGGATGCGCCAATTCGTGATGTGCGCGTGCTGCGGCGCGCGATGGAGTATGCCGGCACCTTTGACATCCCCATGCTGATTCAACCACAGGACGCCTGGCTCGCGACCGGTGGCTGCGCGCACGAGGGTGCTGTCGCTACTCGGCTCGGCCTGCCTGGAATTCCAGTGGCCGCCGAAACCGTCGCGATTGCGATGTTGATCGAGCTCGCCGCGCACACGGGTGCGCGCCTGCACCTGTCACGTTTGACGTCGGCGCGCGGCGTTGAGACGGTTCGACGCGCGCGCGCAGAGGGGTTGGCGATCACAGCAGACGTCGGTATCAATCACCTCTACCTCACCGACATCGACGTCAATGGGTTTAACAGTCTCTGCCACACGCTGCCGCCATTGCGAACGCAGCGCGATCGGGAAGCGCTCATAGAGGGCATCAAAGATGGAACGATCGACGCAATTTGCAGCGATCACAATCCGTGCGAGTCGGATGCCAAGCTTGCGCCCTTCGAAGCCACGCATGCCGGCATATCGAGCCTCGACACCTTGCTCCCGCTTTTGCTTCGATTGCAGGATGAAGGCATCGATCTCAACCGCTGTGTCGAGCTTGCCAGCGCTGCGCCAGCTCGAATTCTAAGCATCGACTCGGGCACCCTTGCGCCGGGCGCGAACGCCGACATCGTCGTGATCGATCCAGAAAAAGAGTGGGAAGTGAGCGGCGCCAGTATGAAAAGCGCAGGGACCAACACGCCTTACGCCGGCTGGATGATGCGGGGAGCGGCGAGCACGTCTGTTATCGCTGGCAGGCTGATTTAACGACCAGATCAGGTAGCTGACGCGCGCTGACTGATCGCTGGGCGAGATTGGTCGCAGCTAGGGCGTTTCCTGCGGCGATGATATTTCCGACGTCGGGGCCTCGCCAAAGGCGTTGTCCAGGCTGGGCATTTTCAGATTCTCCTCTTCCATTGAAAGCTTGCCTGCGCCTCCGCCAAAGTTAATCTGCCACTCGAGGTCGCCGCGCGAGTCGGCGTTTTCGAGCGCGGTTTCCAGCTCAATTTTGTTGGCCTTGTAAAGCTCGTACAGCGACTGGTCGAATGTCTGCATGCCGTCGCGCGCGCCCTTGGCCATCATGTCTTTGATCTCGTGGATGTCACCGCGTCGGATAAGCTCCGCGATGTACGGGCTGCGGATCATCACTTCAACCGCCGGATGGCGAGTGCCGGTTTTGCCGTGCACCAGACGCTGTGAAACGATGGCATTGAGATTGAGCGACAAGTCCATCAACACCTGATTTTTCGCGTCCGGCGGAAACATATTGATAATGCGATCGAGCGCCTGGTAGGCGTTGACGGCGTGCAGGGTCGAGAGGCAAAGGTGGCCCGTGTCGGCGTAGCTGATAGCCGCCTCCATCGTGCGACGATCGCGCACCTCGCCGATCATGATCACGTCGGGCGCCTCGCGCATCGCTTCGCGCAAAGCGTTTTCGTAGCTAAGCGTATCCAACCCCACTTCGCGCTGGCCAATAATCGATTGGTCGTGCGTGAAAAGGTATTCGATCGGGTCTTCAACTGTGAGGATGTGGCCGGTCTTGCGAGAATTTCGGCTTTGCAGCATTGATGCGAGACTGGTTGACTTGCCTGATCCGGTTGAGCCAACAACCAGAATCAGCCCCTGTTTCAGCATGACGATATCTTCCAGCACTTTGGGCAAGCCGAGATCCGCAATTGCCGGAATGCTGGATTTGATGTATCGCACAACCATCGACACTTCGCCACGCTGGTAATAGATGTTGACGCGAAAGCGGCCAGTGTTGCGCGTCAGGCCGAGGTTCATTTCCAAATAGCGCTCAAAGCGGCTGCGCTGCTCTTCGCTCATGATCTCGTAGGCGATCTCCTTGATCGCGCCGGGTTTGAGCAGGGAGCGCGTTATCGGCCGGGTGACACCGTCAATTTTTACACTGGGCGGTGCGCCGGTTGTAAAGTACAGGTCGGAGGCGTTTTTCTCCGCCATGTGGTTCAGAAATGGATCAATCGCACCCATTAGCGAACCATTCCACTGTCGTCATCGCCGTTGTCCTGCATTGACAAGTCTGAATAGGAGTTGAGCTCCGGATCGCGTCCGTGTTTGCTCTCGAGCTTGATGCGCAATCGCAGATCATTCACCGAGTCGGCGTTACGCATCGCCTCGTCGATGGAAATCGCATCTTCCTCAACCAGGTCGAAAAGCGCCTGATCGAAGGTTTTCATGCCTGCCTCATTCGATTTCTTCATCAGATCTTTCATCTCGTGGACTTCACCTTTGAGAATGAGGTCTGACATCAGGGGTGAATTGAGCAGTATTTCAATCGCGGCACGACGACCTTCGCCGTCGATTGTGCGCAACAGGCGTTGCGAGATCAGCGCGCGCAGGTTGAGTGACAAATCGAGCAGCAGCTGCTGCCGACGTTCCTCGGGAAAGAAGTTGATGATGCGATCCAGCGCCTGATTGGTGTTATTGGCATGCAGAGTGGCAAGGCACAGGTGCCCGGTTTCGGCAAAGGTTATCGCGTGTTCCATCGTTTGCTGGTCGCGAATCTCACCGATCAGGATGACATCGGGCGCCTGCCGCAAACTGTTCTTGAGCGCGATCGCGAAGGATTCGGTGTCGGTGCCAACCTCGCGTTGAGAGATCAAACAACCCTTGTGCTGGTGAATAAACTCGACGGGGTCTTCGATCGAAATAATGTGCCCTGAGCCGCGCTCGTTGCGCAGGTCGATCATGGACGCGAGCGTGGTCGACTTACCCGCACCGGTGCCGCCGACCAGAATAACCAATCCGCGCTTGGTCATGGCGACGTCGCGCAAAATATCGGGCAGATTCAAATCCTCAAACGAGGGGATGTGGTTGGAAATCAGCCGCACCACCATGGCCACGCTGCTGCGCTGCACGTAGGTGTTGACACGAAAACGCGAAACGCCCGGCAAGCTGATCGCGAAATTGCATTCATTCGAGGCTTCAAACTCGGCCGCTTGCTTATCGTTCATGATCGAGCGCGCCAGCATTTGCGTGTGGCCGGGCATCAGCTTCTGATCGGTCACAGGGGTGATCTTGCCGTGGATTTTCATCGCTGGCGCGGCGCCCGCGGTAATGTACAGATCCGAGCCGTCGCGGGTCTTTAACATGCGCAGCATATCGTGCATGTACTTAATCGCTTTTTCTCTATCCACGAATTTCTCCCGTAGAGC
Organism: Pseudomonadota bacterium; assembly: GCA_039029275.1. Lineage (GTDB taxonomy): Bacteria > Pseudomonadota > Gammaproteobacteria > JBCCGL01 > JBCCGL01 > JBCCGL01. The sequence goes on from JBCCGL010000006.1 coordinate 51,968, forward strand.
AATTGTCCCGCGTGGCGCTCAAAAGTTGTGATTCAACCTGCTCGCCTAGAGCGAATCCGCGTTAACGGCGGCTTTTTTGGCGTCGGCGACCACGACTGAGCCGCGTTTGATCAATTGGGACAAGTTCTGATCAAGCGTCTGCATGCCGGCGGCGCCGCCGGTCTGGATTGCCGAGTACATCTGCGCGACCTTGTCCTCTCGGATCAGGTTGCGGATCGCCGGGGTGCCAATCATGATTTCGTGCGCGGCGATACGCCCGCCTCCGGGTCGGCGCAGCAAGCTCTGCGAGATCACCGCGCGCAACGATTCTGACAGCATTGAACGCGTCATCGATTTTTCTTCGGCGGGGAACACGTCGATGATGCGGTCGATGGTTTTCGCCGCCGAGCTGGTGTGCAGCGTACCAAACACAAGGTGGCCGGTTTCTGCAGCAGAGAGCGCCAAACGAATGGTCTCCAGATCGCGCATTTCGCCGACAAGAATCGTATCCGGGTCCTCGCGCAAGGCGGACCGCAGCGCCTCGTTGAAGCCGTGGGTATCGCGATGCACCTCGCGCTGGTTGATCAGCGATTTCTTGCTGACGTGCACGAATTCGATGGGATCTTCGACGGTCAGGATGTGGCTCGACTCGGTTTCGTTCTTGTGATTCACCATCGCCGCCAGTGTGGTCGACTTACCCGACCCCGTCGGGCCGGTTACCAGCACGATGCCGCGCGGGTAGGACGCAATGTCTTTGAAAATTCCGGGCGCATCAAGATCATCGAGCGTTTCGATTTTGGTCGGAATGGTCCGAAAGACGCCGCCAGCACCGCGATTGTGGTTGAAGGCATTCACACGAAAGCGTGCAACGTTGGGCAGCTCAAAGGAGAAATCCACCTCGAGGAACTCCTCGTATGTCTTGCGCTGTTTGTCGTTCATGATGTCGTAGACCATGCCGTGAACTTCCTTGTGTTCCATTGCCGGCAGATTGATTCTGCGGATCTCGCCGTCAACGCGTATCATGGGAGACTCACCGGCGGACAAGTGCAAATCCGAAGCGCCGTTTTTGACGCTGAACATCAGTAGTTGAGAAATATCCATACAATTACTCTTGTTTTAGCCAAACTATCGCCAAGTTCTGGCGGCAGGCATTCGCGTGACTTGAACGCGGGTGAGTTGCCAATATAACCAAAGCAAAGTCTAATTAATACCCATAAAGTATATGTTACATAAGCACTTTCATTGATGTGATGTCTTACCAATTTCCAACTTTTTCATCTGGATTCACCCAAGTTTGTCGCAATGTCCGGTGCCGCCAATGAACGCTGGTGAAACCACAATCGAACAGCGCCTGGAAACCACGCGAGACGAGATACGCGCAGCTGAGCGCGAATTCGGCCGCGAACCGAACAGCGTGCAATTGATCGCGGTGAGTAAAACCAAGCCGGTCGACGACATCCACGCCGCAATTGCGTGCGGTCAACGCGACTTTGGCGAGAACTACCTGGATGAAGCAGTTGCGAAGGTCAAGGAGGTCAACAACCCGGAGCTGATCTGGCATTTCATCGGCTCGATCCAGTCGAATAAAACCAAGCTCGCGGCGGCGCACTGCGATTGGGTGCATTGCATCGACCGCGAAAAGATCGCGCGACGAATGTCCGACCAACGACCTGAACATTTACATCAGCTCAACGTTTGCATCCAAATCAACATCGACAACGAAGACAGCAAGGCAGGCATTACGCTTGATGAGATCGAGCCACTGGCGGATAAAATCGCCGCGCTTCCACGCCTAAGTCTGCGCGGCTTGATGGTGATCCCCCGTCCCGCCGAAACGTTTGACGCACAGCGCGCACCGTTGGCGCGAACGCGGGAGGCATTCGAGCGCCTGCGAACCTCACACCCGCAAATTGACACACTTTCTATGGGGATGAGCGCGGATCTGCGCGCGGCGGTCGCTGAAGGTGCCACCATGGTGCGCATTGGCACCGCGATTTTTGGCGCGCGCCCGCCCAAGCCCTAGCCGCTTTAACAAAAATTTCAGCGTACACAATCACTTAAACTTCACTACACTTGCAGCATCCATGAACGATTCAACTCAACATGCGCGTCTCATATTTATCGGTGCCGGCAATATGGCGCGCAGCCTGATCGGCGGACTGATCGACGACGGCTATCCCGCCAGCGCCATCGGCGCGACCGATATCAACCCCGACGCCTTAACTCGCCTCAAGGCCGATTTTGGCGTGGACACTTATTTGGATAACGCGACAGCCGCTAAAGCCGCCGATGTTCTCGTACTGGCGACCAAACCGCAGCAGATGCGCGAAGTCTGCGACAGCCTGAAAGCCATCGTCCAGGCGCGCTCGCCTCTGGTCGTATCTATCGCTGCCGGTATCCGCGCTGTGGACATGGATCGCTGGCTCGGTGGCGACATCGCCATCGTGCGCTGCATGCCCAACACACCCGCCCTCATTCAACACGGGGCCAGCGGTCTGTTCGCCAATGCTCAAGTCAGCGATCAGCAGCGCGAGCTGGCAGAGCAAATCCTCAGTGCTGTCAGCCGCGTGGTATGGGTGGATTCCGACCAGCAGATCGACGCTGTGACCGCAGTGTCTGGCAGTGGACCGGCCTACTACTTTCTGGTTATCGAGGCGATGCAGGCGGCGGCAGAAGCACAGGGGCTCAGTCCAGAGCAGGCAAAAACACTGGTTCTCGAAACCGCCTTCGGCGCGTGTGCGATGGCGCGCACCAGCAGCGACGACGCCGCGACCCTGCGCGCGAACGTGACCTCCAAAGGTGGCACGACAGCTGCCGCTATATCGGTTTTCGAGCGTGAACAACTTCGCGAAATTTTTGCAAGCGCCATGCGGGCTGCAGCCGAGCGATCCGTTGAGCTCGGCGATCAACTGGGAGAACAATAAATGGGGCCAGGCACACAAGCGCTGAGCTTTTTACTCAACACCGTCATCGACTTGTATGTCATGGTTATCGCCTTACGATTCGTGATGCAGGCGGTGCGCGCCGACTACTACAACCCGCTGGCGCAGTTTGTGGTCAAGGCGAGCAACCCACCGCTGATACCACTGCGGCGCGTGATTCCGGGCATTGGCGGGCAGGATATCGCTGCACTGATGCTTTGCCTGATTCTTTTGATCGCGAAAATGTTTTTGTTCAAAGCGCTGGGCTTGTCGTTGAATGCGGCCAGCTACACGCTTAACCCCGCAAGTATCGCCGCACCGTTGCTTGTCTATCTTGCCGCCGTCGATTTGCTCGCGCTGTTTTTCAATATCTTTTTTTTCGCGATCATCATTCAGGCAGTGATCAGCTGGATCAACCCCGGCAGCTACAACCCTGTGAGCGGCCTGCTGGACAGCATAACCGGACCGCTGCTTCGCCCTATCCGAGGATTTGTAAAACCCGTCGGTGGACTGGACTTATCGCCTCTGGTGGCATTAATTCTTTTGCAGGTGGTGAAGATATTGGTGATTGGTGCGTTGATTGGTGTGCTTTAAATTTTCTTTTAAAAAAATAAATCTTATCTCTGAGCGATTGCACAATATTGTTTCGCTATCGAAATCAGACGTGATTATGAATCTCTGATTAAACCTGGTTACTTACGATTGTCGTCATCTTCAATGAGAGTTCTTACCCATATTGAAAGCCTCCAGTTTGGCACCTAGTCCGACGAACGCATTTTATTGTCCGCAAATACTTCCGCCGCAAAACCGTTAAGCGCAATGAGCTAATTAGCATCGAGTTTACCAATCACCTGTATCTACAGGTGAATAAGCGTTTCCAGAGGAGTGGGCGTTGAAATACCATATCCCTGCGCGTAGTTAACCCCAATATCAGAAACAATATCTAGAATCGCATCATTCTCAACAAATTCCGCGATGGTTAGCATCGACATCAGTTGACCTATTTCATTAATTGACTTCACCATCGCTCGATCAATTTCGTCCTCGACCATGTCTTTGACAAACATGCCGTCGATTTTCAGATAATCAACTTGCAAATTCTTTAAATATCCAAACGAGGATAATCCGCTGCCAAAATCATCTAACGCAAAATAGCATCCAAGGCTTTTTATCGTTGAGATAAATTTTTTGGCAGCACTCATGTTTGCAATAGTCGCGGTTTCTGTAATTTCAAAGCATATTTTTTCTGGCTTAAGGCCACTCAGTTCAAACTGCTCACTGACAAAATCCTCGAATCCTTCATCGGCTAAAGACTGCCCCGAAAGATTGATAAAAATATGATTAACGTTTTGAAGAAAATCTGGATGCCCCGCGAATGTGGCAAAGGCTGACCTGATGACCCAGCGGTCAATATGCGTTGCCAGATTGTAGCGCTCGGCTGCAGGCAAAAAGTTACCCGGCAGTATGGATTCACCCTGTACGCCTTTCATTCTGACCAACAATTCATAGTGCTCATCACTCGCAGTTTCCAGTGTTCTAATACTTTGAGCATAGAGACTGAGCCGATCGTCATCTAAAGCGCGTTGGACCTGCGTAGCCCATTGCATTTCGCCATGACGTTGCGACAAATCGATATCTTCTCCGTGATAAACGTGAATCCTATTCCGGCCTCTGTCCTTCGCCATGTAGCAAGCCGCATCCGCGTTTTTCAGTAACTCAGAAAAACTACTGGTCGTTTCGTCTATAGCAACCAGCCCGATACTGACCCCAAGTCTAAAACGGTGCCCCTCCCAATTGAACTGATAGTTTCGAATAACGTGTTGCATCTCCTCAGCTACCCGATTAGCGTCATCCAATGAGCAGTTCTCGATAATAACGCCAAATTCATCACCTCCCAGTCTTGCCAATGTGTCACGATATTTAACGACGCTTTTTAACTCACTAGCCAGCTTTCGTAGAAGCTCATCCCCAGCAATGTGACCACAGCTATCATTAACCAGTTTGAATTGATCAAGATCCAGGTAGCACAGTGCGTGTTTTCCTTTGTAAAGTCTAACGGTTGAAAAAAGTCGCTCCGCGCGACGCTCAAATTCTCGCCGATTAATAAGCCCCGTTAACTCGTCGTGAGATGACTGATAGTCAAGCTGTCCGGTCAATTCAAGCTCGTGAGTTACGTCGTCTTGAATCGACAAAAAATGAGTAATTTCCTGATCGGAATCCCTGATACAGGTTGTAGATGATCTAATCCAGTAAAGGCTACCGTCCTTTTTCCTGTTTTGAAAAACACCCTTCCACTCTCGCGATTCTCTGCCATCAAGTATTATGTCCCACATATCAACAAACACGGGCAGAGGCGTATCATCGGACTGCAATATTCGAAGATTCTTACCTACTACATCTTCACGCGTGTAGCCGGTGATATCGGTAAACTTCGAATTTATGTACTCTATGTTCCCTTTGGTATCAGTCATTATCATCGATGACGAACTGGCATCCACGGCGCTAGTGAGTTTATGCAACTCATCGATATTTTTGACTAATTGAAGTTGCATGTTGTTAATTGCGTCGACAACTTGATCCAATTCATCCAACGAGCCGGAGTGCGACTTTTTTCGACTCAGCACGAGGGGCGAGGATAGCGCGCGTTTATCGAATGAAATGCTTGTTGTATAGTTTGCCAATCTCGTAAGGTGTCGGGTTACCAGAAAGTAGATGACAAACAAAATAAACAAGGAAACGAAAAATGTTTTTAGCGCCTGCGAAATCAGAATCAACCAGAACTGATTGCCGAGTCTTTGTATTACTCCTTCCAGGTTGGACTCGATACTGAGATCCCCAACGTAATTTTCTACATCCTCGAACATATACCAGACCTGAACATGGTAACGGAGCGTCTCTTCATGGAACCGACGCTCACCAAGCTGATATTCCTCACCACTTTTCGTTTTCACGTAAACATAATGAACATCATCGAATTCCATTATGCCCGCAAGGATGCTTTCAATTTGTATCGCATTAATGTCCCAAATTGCTGTAGCTAAACTGTCGCTGTAACTATGCTCAATCTGCTCCATCCTTTGCTCAACCAGGTCTGATTGCTCAAGGTAATACGAATAAAGCTGATATATTGTTATAAGCAATGTAACAAACGAACTGAACACTAAAATACTAAGCAGCACCTTGTACGATATCGACCGTCGATCCGCGAGTGAGAATAGTGAGGTAGTAAAGTTCACGAATGGTATTTCCACTACCAGTGTTTGTTCGGGTAAACACAAATCATTCTGTTGCAATAAAAACGTATCGGGAGCATTCGAAAAAACAGAATATAATTATTTAAAGTAACTTCGCGCCAATTCCTTTGAATCAGCACACTGACTGTCCAAAAGAGCCACAAAAAACCTACGCACCATTTCCCAATAATCGTCGAACAAATCTCAAAGCTGCACACTTTCGAGCTAATGACTTGCATGAAAATTGTCTATTAACGACGCGAAAGAAAAATCGTATGCATTGATCGACGGATTCAAGACTTTTGAATATCTCGTGAAATCCACTCTGTTCCAATCCTGACGGATGATGAAATCGTGATACTTGTTCAAATTGTCATAAGTTAAAAGTGACATCTCAGTGGTAATTTCACCGCCCAACTCATCGTAGAAATCTACGCCGTGGAAATAGTCATGAATTAAAACGAGCGCAAAACCTATTTCGCTGAAATGACCACCAACGGAAGCACTAATTTCGCCGCTTTTTATTTTTTCGACTCCCTCTTTCGTCCAGTCGATACCTCCAGTCAGGATCTCATCCATTTTCTTATCTTTTATCGCTCTTCCGCTACTTATTGCCATCAGGTCAGACGCGGCCCAAATAACATCTAAGTCAGGATACCTATCCATCAAAACCGCCGCTTGATTGTAGGATACTTCCGATGACCAATTGGCGTTTACTACTTGATAAAGTACAGCACCTTCTTCTCTAACTGCTTTTTCCAACCCCAGATTGCGTTGCTGCGTCACGTAGCTATTCCTGTGCCCAGAAATTCCCACGACATTGATGATTTCGTTTGGACGTTTTTCCTTTTGCGCACGAATCAGGTGCTTGGCCAGCTTGTACCCTGCTGATTTTTCATCCGGATGCATATGACCGAGAAAACTTTTATACGTTTTTCGTATATAAAAATCGTTGTTTTCATTTTCAGTTACAAATGTATTAAACATGAAAATTGGGATTTCGTATTCATCTGCCATACCTAAAGTTTGCTTGAGTAATTTTTTATAAAAAATCGCAAGTACAATGTCAGGCGGAGGATCCGTCTCAAATGCAGACCTTAAAGAATCTATATACGAAAAATTGTTTTCTTTTCGAGTGTGAATTTTCAAATTAATATCGAGATCGACAGCACTTGCGCGAGCAAAGTTATGTACAACACGCCAAAAATTGTTAACGTCTGTGTCGGGTGAGACGACAGCGACGTTAATGGGCGCATGATGGGCTAACAAAGCGCTCGAGTAAGTCAGCAACAAAATCAGCACACAAAATAGCTGTTTCAGATTCGTAAGCATTTTTATGATCAAGCTACCCGTTAGTTTTGATTGTATTTTCAGATTTCACCAATAATCCGCTGAACAAATCGAACGCACCCACGTTCCGGTTTAGGTAGCTTTGATTGTCAGTAACCACAATCCGCTTCTACGATCGTGTCTTTCGACTCATGAATTCAGATTGCGCTCAGGCTGCCGTCAGTGCTGGTATTCACAACATTTTCAGGGCTCTCTTTTGGGCATTCACCTATTGGATTCTTGGTGTTTTGAAAGTCAATATTAGTAAGGTGTTTTTTCTCTGCTTATACTCCCACAATTTTGCCATCTTGCCAAAGTTCCGCACAAGCATTGCGTCAAGACTTTATACTCTGTAACTGCGACTAATGCTGTGTAAGGGTGTTAATCCTGGCTGGACAGGCTGGTGTGCCGGTAATGCAGACTGAAAACCAGCAAGAATCAGGTTATAGAGATGCAATGCCTGTTTGTTTCCAGAAGAATCGGCCTGTACCCCGCCGCCGCAAGGACCGATATTCGCTTACTGGTCAATTACATGCTGCTACTTCTTAGTTCTTAATATTAGCTTAGGATCAAAGGCTTAAGCCGCCGACTTGCGTGCGTTCGCTTCGCTGTGTGCGAATGAGAACAGTTGTCGATTGGCAAGCGGGACCTTAGTTTGAACCAACAACGATCTCAAACCATTCACTTCATTTCAAACCCCTGCCCTTCTAAAAACCCTTTCATATGCGGACGAGATTCTTTCCCCAGTAGCCCTGACATTTGCTCGCTCCAACACATGGATTTTTTCCCGCCCGTCCGCGTTCGATAATACTCACGAACGTGTTCGTCGTATTCACGTATTGTTTTTTCATCTTCGCTCTCATCGTAAACATCCGTTTTCATCACGACGGAAAGCGGCAGTCGAGGTTTGACTTCAGGGTCTTGCGCGGGATAGCCCAGACACAATCCAAAGACCGGATATACGCCGCGCGGTATTTCAAGCAGTTCGGTGGCGCGCTTCGGATTATTTCGAATTCCCCCGATGTAGCAAATGCCCAGGCCCATTGATTCAGCGGCAACGACAACGTTCTGTGCCATCAGCGCGACGTCGACCGTGGCGATAATAAATTGCTCGGTCATTCCCTCTGTCGCTTGCGCACCGTGCATGTCGCAGCAGTTCGATGAGCGGCGCAGATCAGCGCAGAAGACCAGAAATTCCGCGCAACTCGCTATATACGGCTGATTGCCCGCGAGTTCGACAAACTCATCGCGAATATCAGGTTTGGTTACGCGAATGACGGTCGTGCCTTGCAAAAAGCTGGACGTCGCCGCGGCTTGTCCAGCTTTTATCAACTCGGCGAGTTCTGCTTCAGCAATTTTTTTATCCGTGAATTTACGAATTGATCGATGCGACTGCAGGAGTTCGATTACAGAATTCATGGTTTTCCTATACGTTAGTGACGACACTGGCGATGCCGCCGATTAGACCGCCGAGCACGCCGCCCCACACCACCAGCCAGCCCAGGTGTTTACGAATCATTTTCTGTACTATTTCTTTGACCATTTTTGGGGTTAACTCGTTGAGGCGTTTATCGATCATGTCTTCAATTTTACTGCGAACGTCTGAATCCCCCGACGTGTGAGTGATACCTTCACGCAACATTGCCTTGAACTCGTCGGTTTGTGATATGTCCTGCAATGACTTTTTCATTCTATTGGTGAAGGGATCACGCAGTGGCTGCAAAGCCTCGACGCCGCCGACCATCGCCAGCATGCCGCCGAACGCCGATTCCTGAATCACTTTGACCAGCCCATCAAACGCCGGCGACAGGTCAGTTTTCTCGATCACCGGCGCAAGGTCAATTTGTTCGTCGCCGCCGGACAAAAATCGCTGGATGTTTTCGGAGGTAAAAAACTGCTCCATCATTAACGTTCGAATTGCACCCTTGAACTCTTCAAAACGCGCGGGCACGACACCTGAGCCATACAGGCCAGGCACCTTTTCGAACAACATATGCACTGCGAGCCAGTTGGTAATAGCACCCGACAAGGCAAACAGACCGATCGAAAAAATCAGCGGATGCGGATAAAAGTAACCGACCGCAACAGTCATCGCCGCGAGCAGATTGGTGACCAGACTTTTGTTCATCGAGCGAGCCGTGAATCTAAACTGGCGCGCATGATAACGCAGGTGACGTGATCCGAAAATTGTGCCGCCGATGAATCTGAAATTGAGACTACAGACTCGCAGACACGTGCCATAGAATACCGCGCTGGTTTTTTAAAGAATCACACGCTATGCCGCTGTCGATCGTTCTTGCGGCGCTGTTCGCCGTCGTGCTGTGGGGCGCATCAGCCGTCGCCGCTAAAATCGCGGTCGTTACACTGTCGCCGATCAGTGTAGCTTTGTTACGCACAATTATCGGCGGATTCGCGGCGCTGTTTGTGGCCGTGATCATGCGCGTGCCGTTTCCCGCGACACGCGAGCAGCGCTGTCTCGTCGCACTTTCCGGCTTTTGCGGGTTTGTCGGATTCCCGATTTTATTCACAATCGGAGTCAAGCTAACCTCCGCGAATCACGCGTCGATGATTCTCGCGACCCTGCCTATCTTCACTGGCGCGATCGCGATGGCGTGGGATCAAAAGCACCCACAGCGAATCTGGTGGATCGGTTGCGCTGTCGCGCTCGCAGGCGAAGCCTGGCTGATCAGTTCCACAGACAGCTCAAACGGTCAGCAGTCCTCTGTAGCGGGCGATATGCTGGTGCTGCTTTCCAACGTGTTCGCGTCGCTTGGCTATGTGGTCGGCGGTCGCCTGCAGCGTTCCGGATACGCAGCCACCGGCACAACGTTCTGGGGCGCGGCAATTTACGCAGTCGTCCTGCTGCCTTTTTTACCATTTGTGAGTGGCTCTGTAGAGTTGAGCGCGGCGTCTACGCAGTCGTGGCTGGCGGTTTTGTATCTGGCAATTGGCGTGACGATTGTAGGCTACATCTGCTGGTACTGGGCGCTTGGCAAAGGCGGCATCGAGCGCGTCGGATTGATGCAGTTCCTGCAACCAGTTTCCGGGATTATCCTGGCGTGGCTGCTCCTGGGGGAGACAATAAACGCGCAGTTTATCTTCGCGTCTGTACTGATTTTTCTTGGCGTTGCGATTGCGATTCGCGCGAAGTAATGGCATACCGCCTTATCAATCGAGAGCAACAAACAAAATAATGTGAGGACACATCCGTGAGTTTTGAAAAAGCTTTTGAGAAGTCCGAATACGACGCTCGCGTGGCACGCGTGCAGGCGAGCATGCGCGAGGCCGGTTTTGATTTGCTGATATGTCAGGATCCGGCGAACATGTGCTACCTCAGCGGTTTCGACGGGTGGTCATTTTACACACCTCAGGCATTGCTGGTTCACGTCGACGACGCTGACCCGATCTGGTTTGGTCGCGCGCAGGATGCGAAGTCTGGGCACATAACGACGGATTTACCGGCTGACAATATTGTCTCGTTTTCCGAGCCGCTTGTGCATCATCCGACCGAGCACCCCTTCGACGAGCTTTGCAATTTGGTGCGCGAGCGCGGTTGGGCAAGTGCCGCAATCGGGGTCGATTTTGACGCGCACTATTACACCGCGCGCGCGCACCACCATTTAGTCAAAGGCCTGCCTGACGCAACGATTTCCGACAACCACGAACTGGTTAACTGGGCGCGATTGCACAAGTCGCCGGCCGAAGTTGCGTACATGCGCGAGGCGGGACAAATCTGCACACGGGTGATGAATCGCGCTGTCGAGTTAATGCAACCCGGTGTACCGCAAAATGAAATTATCGCCGCCGTGTACGAAACCCAGGTGCTCGGAATACCGGGAAAGTTTGGCGACTACACCAGCCTGTGCCCGCTGATTCAGGTCGGTGAAGGCACCAGCACGCCGCACCTCACATGGAGTTCCGATCCGCTGCCGAACGACTCACTGGTGGTGATGGAACTGGGCGCCGCGCGGCGTCATTACCACGCACCGCTGACGCGCACCATGCACCTCGGCAAACCGCCAGCAGACGTTGCTCGCCTTGCAGACGCAATCGTCGAAGGCGTTACCGCTGCGCTTGAAATCGCAAAACCGGGTTCGACGTGCGAAGAGGTCGAGGCTGTCTGGCAAGGCATTTTGAACAAACACGGCTACAAAAAAGAAAGCCGCGTCGGCTACTCAATTGGGCTCAATTTTCCTCCCGACTGGGGCGAGCGCACCGCGAGTCTGCGCCCGGGGGAAACAACGACACTCGAAGAAGGGATGTGTTTTCATTTCCAATCCGGCGTGTGGCTGGATGATTTTGGCGCGGCGGTTTCCGAGCCGTTCGTGGTGACTCCGGCAGGCGGTGACCGACTCTGCGATGTGCATCGCGGTCTCATAGTGATCGACTAATCGGCGGCTACTCCGCAACAAACTGAGCGATCAAAACAACCGCCAGCAATACCAATAACCCATGCAAAACTCTGCGATACGTATCAACGGGAATCGACGCACGAATTCGCTGTCCCGCCAAAAGCGCCGCCACACCCACGAGCGCGAGAGGTGAAGTTTCGGCAAGCAAAGTCCAGGTGACAAACCCTGCAAAAGACAGGACGACAATCTGCGCAAGCTTGCCCATTAAAAAACAACTGTTGAGCGCGGGCACCATCGATTCGCGTGGCGTTTCAAGCGCGAGAAAAAATATGATCAGCACTGCCACCATGACATTCGTTGTGCCTGCCGACAGTCCCGCCACCAAGCCAAACAACACCATCGCCGCGAATAAATTTTGCTGCAACCAGTCGCCGCGGATTCGCCCAATCCTATTGCTCACGAGGTAAAGAGCGATGAGTGCAGCGAGCACGATTCGAAACGGCGACGGATCAACGCTCGCGAGTATCAACGCGCCAATCAATGCACCGAGCAATGAAAACGCGATTAACGGAAAAAAACGGCGGACGTTTTCGACCGAGTCAGGACTGTGCCAAATGCTGACAACGTTAACCGCGACGGTCGGCAACAAGGTCAGCAGGATTGCACTGCGCACATCGAAAAAAATCGCGAGTATGGGCGTTGCGACCATCGGAAAACCCAGGCCCAGGGTGCCGTGAACCAAACCGGCAAACAGCATGACCGCGACGACTACGACGATAAGAACAGGATCAAGCGATAGCAGGCCAGGCATGCGTTAACTCAAGCGTGACTAAAATGATAAGTGGTCCGAATGCAGAACCGACTCCAACTGCGCGATGTCGCTGATCGGCTTTCCGATTTGTTCGCTCAAGGTAACGAGAACCTTAAGCGAAAAGCCCCACAGAAAATGATTGCCGATGCTGATGCCGGAACGCTGCGCCTGAGTTGGCGGAAACGAAAACGCCATCCAGTTTTTTGGATTCCACAAGTGGGCCGTTGGCACCCACATAGCGTCGCTCATTTCTTCATTGAGACGAAAAGGTTCGGGCGCTGATTCGAGCAAATACACCAACGGCCACACCGTGGTGAGTGGGCGGGTGGAACTGCCCGTCGCCTCCATTTTATCCATTCGGCCAAGCAGGGATTCACGCGGCAATATCAAACCCACTTCTTCCTTGGTTTCGCGCGCGGCGACATCGTGCAGATTGCGATCAATGGTTTCTGCGCGTCCGCCGGGAAACGCCATATCACCTGACCACGGGTCGAGCGGGTTAATCGCGCGTCGGCCGAGGCAAACGCTCAAGCCGTCTTCGTCCTCCCAAAAAATCAGTGCGATAACAGCCAACCGCTGTGCGTGGTCAACCGCCTGATCGGGCGAGTGATGAGTCGCGCGAGCGCGCAGTATTTGCGACGACAGGGACACGATTCGGGCTACTTGACGATAGGTCGAAGATCCGAGAGCTTGTCGAACAGATGCCAGACGTACTGATCGGTGCCATTAACGCGATGCGGGTGCAAATCCGCAAGCGCCGGATCGGTGCAGTAATGCTCAAACGCTTCGAGCGACTTCCACTCGACTACGATCATCACGCTGCGTGGCTCGATGTCGCCAACAACGGTTTCGCGATATTTGCCCAGAGCGACGACCTTGCCTCCGTGCGCACCCACTTCTTGCGCCGACCGTTTTGAGTACGCGAGATATTCTTGCTTGTTCGTCACATTAAACAAGTTCAGGGCGTAAACCGGGTCTGACAAAGCTGACCTCCTGCTCATCAATTTCGAAGCAGACTAACACAAGATCGTACGCAGACTGTGAGCGAAGAATGACATTTATCGAAGCCAGCACTCCGAAAGATTCGAGCTTTCGGTTATCCTCTTGCTCAAGTTAGACAACTGGTTCCCCTCACACTTAAAACTTATGTCAGATTTAAGCACTTCGTTTATGCAGACTTCCGCGATGCAAAAGCTCGGCTACGCGGGTCTTACTCCATTTGTCGTTCCGGCAATTCTTGTTGCGATGGGCCACGAGCACTCCGGACACGCGATTGGCATCGCCAATGCCTACGCCTTTGGCATTATCTGTTTTCTTACCGGCACGTGGTGGGGTGTGGGAATTAAATCCGAATCCAATCGACTGTTGATCCTGAGTAATGTTGTTTTTGTCGCCGCATTTCTGGTGTTCGGCTTCGCATCGCAATCGCTCGCGCTGGTGCTTGCCGTAATCCTTGCGTGTATTTTTGTTATCGAAAAATCGGATACGAGTTTTTCACAGCTCGATCCCGCTTACCGACGTATGCGGATGGTACTAACAACAATAGCGACTCTTTCAATGTTGGTGGTGTTTTTTGCTGGCTAGAAGTCCTTGTGGATTTTCTGCGCGGTGTTGTTAGAGCGAAGCAAGTTCAGCACGCAAAGCGCATTATTCGGCCATTTTTGGGCGCAATCAAAAGTGGCCTTGCTCGCAGTGCACGTAGACAAATAGAATTTCCAGAGATAGCGAGCGAAACTTCTCGTAAGTTGAAATGAATCGAACACACCCTTCAAACTAAAACCCTACTCCGGCAAATACTTCTCCGACCAACCCGTACCAACAACTCCGTTATCAATCAGCGTTTGAACTTCGTCTTCGTTATAAGCGAGTCTCGATAAAATCTTGCGCGTATCTCGCCCGTACTTTGGCATCGGCTCGGGAATTTTTATCTCTGCCTTTTTCGGCCTGACGGCATTCGGCGCTACCAGATCGCACCAGCGCCCCATCGGGTGTTGATCGTGTCGAATAACGCGGAACGTTGCGTCGCGCAAATCAATTTCACCTGCGCTTTCAAGTTGCGAACTGTCGTCGCGGGTCTGGTGCAGCGATGACAAGCGAACCACGGTGCTTGAACTTCCTGCAAACCGATTTTTCCAATGTTCAAAACTTTGTGATTTAAATCGGGTGGCGAGTTTTGATTGCAGGTTTTCTTCTGGTACCTCACACAAATCGGCGAGCTCTGAAACGCGCTTCAATGCATCGAACCGCTCGGTTGGAGCGGCAAAAAACATCCAGCCGTCGCTCGCTTCATAACAGTGATAAAAAGGTCCCCAGCCGCGCGCTTCGCGCCCACTTGGTTCGTCAAACGGTGCGCGCCCTTCAAAGTCGTACATAAAAGGGGCCTGGATGAGATTGCCCGCTGCAGCCAGCGACGCGCGCGCAACACCACCTCGCCCGATTTTTGACCGACGGAGCAATGCAGCGCCGAGCGATACGCAGGCGCAGAATCCGGTCAACACGTCAATCGTGCCGAAGTGCGCGTGTTCTTCCGGGGTTTGCATACCGCCGCCAAAGCGCAGCATCACGCCGGTGGCCGCCTGCGCGAGATCGTCGTAACCGAGGTGATCCGATTTAGGACCACGCATCGGCCCGCCAAAGGCGTCGAGTTGCACCAGAATCAAACGCGGATCGATTGCGCGCAAACGTTGCGGCGAGAGGCCGAGCTTGTCGCGTTGCTCGTCCGTTCCGTTGAACGTAATGACATCGACGTCAGCAATTAGTTGATCAAGAATTTCCCTTCCCTTTTCGTCGGAAAGATTCAACAGAATACTGTCTTTGCCGCGCTGCGCGTGCAGTCCGAAAATAATCGTATTCCAAGGGTCGACCGAAGGCTCAACCGGCTGCACCAACGTGACCTGCGCGCCGAAGCGCGCGAGCGTCGAGCCGATCGTCGGCCCTGCGATTACATTGGTCAGGTCAAGCACTTTCAGGCCATCCAGCCAACCCCGGCCGCCAGCTCCTGCGCGTTGATCGTTCGCGGGTTCGCGCAAAATCCGCTCGACCGCTTCGCGCGCATTGTCGAGGCTGGGCGCAGCTTGCTTGGTCGCAGAATCAGCGTCGTCCGCAATCCACGCTACGTTGCCCATCTGTCGCATTGCACCGTGCGCAGGATCATCGACTTTCACAACCAGACCCGACGCCAAGGCGTGCGGATCGGCCAACCATTCCTGCGTTGTTCGCTGCGCGGTCGCGGGGGCTTTGGCGCTGCCAAACAATTCCTCCCATTCGTGCGACGGTTTTTGCAGAAACGCTTTTTTCATCGCGCTCGACACGCGCTCCCGATCACTCGCACCGACGGGATAATTACGCAGCGTCCATTCGGCCGGCCAGTCCGCGGTATCGAGATAGGCGCTGAAGTCGGGTAACGCTGCCAGCAGATCGTGCAACCCCAATGTTTCCAGCACGCGTTTGGGATGGGTGGCGACGCTGCCAGATACGACGTAAAAGCCGCGCCCGTCGGCGCAGGTATAGGTGCGATAGAAAGGATCGAGAAATTCGGAAAGTTCCTCGAACGCGAGATTCATCGGCAAGCCCTCGGCCTGGCGCCGCTCGATCTCGATCTCGCGTGGTGACTTATAGCGCTGCGGATAGTTTTCGATCTGCTCACAGTTGTAGACGAGGCCTTCGAGCAAGGCTGACGCGAGCGGGACTTCGATGTGATCGCCGCCCCAATCGCCGTCGATATTTTCACGGGCACACAAGGCGAACAGCACGGACATCGCGCCGAACGCGGAACCGTATGCAGAAGCCAACGTCAGCGGCGTGAACGAGGGGTTGATTCCCATCAGTCGACGATTCAATCCCATGTCGGTGAACTGACCGGTGCGCGCTGCGATCACCGCTTCCCACGCGGGAATATCGGCGAGATCCGGATCGCGCGAGGCAAATCCAGGCATCGAAAGATAAATCAGCTGCGGGTTGTGTTTGTGCAAGCGATCCGCATCCAAGCCCAGTCGCGCCATCGTCCCGGGTCGAAAGTTTTCGATAACAACGTCGGATCGTTTAGCCAATTCGATTGCGGTGTCGCGACCGTCGTCGCTCTTCAGATCAAGAACGATCGACGACTTGCCGCGCGCGAGCATATCGCTTGCCGGGTCTTTGAATCGCGGCCCACCAGGCGGGTCGACGCGAATCACTTCTGCGCCCATGTCTGCCAGCATCATGCCGACCAGCGGCCCCGCCAGATACTGGCCAAAGTCGAGAACGCGGATACCCGATAGCGGGCGTTCGGTTACATCTGTCATGTCACGATTCACAGCCTTGGAGTTGATGGCGAAGATTGTCTGCGATGTGAACAGTCGTCAATCAAAAAACATGAATTAACCCCATCGCTTTATTGAATTAGTTGTTGTCTATCTCCAGCCAGCCGTCTATCAATGTCTCTCACTTCTAGACATCATGCGCATCACCCGGCGTTCATCGTGCGCGGAGATCCATCTTCGCAACAACCGCGCGATCGAGCGCATGAGGCAAAACGTTATCGAACGATTTTCAGGCAGCGGCTCCCAACGTGAAAATCTGGCAGCACGAAATTAATCTTGCTATAAGCGCTTATCGCGCGGCAATTCGCCAATAGCAAAACGATAAAACAAACCATGTCCTCGACCGCCAATCCCGTGCTGCATGGCCGCTACAATCGACCGATGGTCGGTGCGGCGCTGGCGTTTGTGTCAATGTCATTTTTCTCGATACAGGACGCGTACATCAAATGGCTGGCGCAAGATTTCTGGCTGATCCAGCTGTTGTTTTTTCGCAGCCTGGTTATCGTCGCCGTCACCGCGACCTACCTCGGCGTTCGCTACGGTCGCCGCGGTTTTGCCACCGCGCGGACGAAAGATCACGCGCTGCGGACGTTTTTTAATTTCTCCGCGTTTCTGAGCTACTACTTCGCGGTCACGCGCATGCCTCTGGCGGATGCCACCGCGATCGCGCTCTCAGCGCCGCTGATTATGACCGCGCTGTCTGGTCCGATTCTTGGCGAGCCGGCCGACCTGCCGCGCAAAATGGCGTTGCTCACCGGCTTTGTTGGCGTGCTGATCGTGATTCAACCGACGGCCGAATCGGTCGACTGGATCGGCGTCGGCGCGGCGCTGCTCGGCGCGCTCTTATTTGCGCTGCTGGCCTTGCAAACGCGGCGTATGTCCGCGACGGAGTCGAGCGAGTTGATGGTGTTTTACGCTGCCGCCGCGTTTTTGATCGTGACCGGCGCGATGCTCCTGTACCGCTGGGATTCGGCCACACCGATGCAATACCTGATGATGCTCGGCCTTGGCGTTATCACTCTGTTTGCTCAATATTCCATCGTCAGCAGCTACCAGTTCGCTGCCGTTTACGTGATCGCGCCGTTTGAATACGTCACCATCCTGTGGGCGCTGGTGCTGGGCTGGTTTGTCTTCGGTGATTTGCCTACCGCCACCATGCTGCTGGGCGCCGGTCTCGTTGTAATCTGCGGCCTCGCGATCGTTTTTCTGGAGCGCCGCGCCACTCGTCATTCGCGCCTGGGTGGGACTTAACATTAAATTCTGGTTAGAATTCGACCGTTGAGGCGCGCAGAGCAAGCGGTAATGGACAATGAAATTCTCGACGCCATCGTCGAAATAACCGGCCAGCGTGATCTGGATTCGCTCGAAAACACGCTGGTAGTGACGCTGCTGGACGTCATCCCGGCGTCGCGCATCATGCTGCTTAAATTTCCTTCGGACGGTCGCAAAGACATCCTCAGCGTGGTGATGAACCTGTCCGCGCTGCTTGACGCGACGGGCCATCAGCGCTTTCAGCTGCTCGACGAACCCCCCACCTTAGACGTTGAAGGCAAGCTCAAGGACTGCGTTAGTCATAACACCACCGTTGTGTGGTCGCCGAATGACAAAACCACGCAAACGCTTTTACCCGTGCTGTGCGACTCGCGTGTCAACGGCGCCTTGCTGATCGAGAGCGTGCACCCGCTGACGTCGGAGCTGAAAACGGTCGAAGGTATAGTGCGCGTGTTCAACAATTACCAAACGCTGTTTAACGAAAGCGAGCGCGACACGCTCACCGGCCTGCTCAACCGTCGCACGTTCGACACGCGCCTCGACCGCCTGCTGCGTACGCAGTTGCACAACAAACAGATTCTGGTCGGTTCCGAAGGAATGCGCGAGAAGCGCTATCTGGGGCCTGACTCCTTCGCCTGGCTGGTGATAATCGACATCGATCACTTCAAGCGGGTCAACGACACCTACGGGCATCTGTTCGGCGACGAGGTCATCCTCACGCTTGCGCAGAAAATGCGCGAGGCGTTTCGTAACTCCGACCTGCTGTTTCGTTTCGGCGGCGAGGAATTTGTGATGATTCTCGAGCCGATTACCGCGCCGATGGCGAAAGCCACGCTAAATAAATTTCGCGAGCAAATCGAACAGCACAAGTTTTCGCAGGTCGGCCAGATCACCATCAGCATTGGCTATGCGCTGGTGACCGAGCGGGATTATCCGGCGCAAGTGTTGGAGCGCGCAGACCAGGCGCTTTACTACGCCAAGGAGCACGGTCGCAATTGCGTGCACGAGTATTCCGACTTGATCGACCGAGGCGAACTGGAAGTGATCGAGCATGAAACGGGTTCTATCGAACTCTTTTGAAAACTATCTCCTGAAAACTGTCTCGGCTTTTGCATACGACGTCGCCCTGCCTCCTGCGACCATGCAGTCGTACGTCGCGATTGCGGATAAACAATAAAACGTTAAGCTAGCGACGAATAACTCGGAGATTCATCGATGCAACTCGACCTCAACTTTGTACGCGCCCAGTTTGACCAACTCGGCGACGATCCGAACTTTGTGTTCGCTTCCAACGCCGGCGGCAGCTACGTCGCCAATCAGGTGAACG
This sequence comes from Pseudomonadota bacterium, assembly GCA_039029275.1. Classification (GTDB taxonomy): domain Bacteria; phylum Pseudomonadota; class Gammaproteobacteria; order JBCCGL01; family JBCCGL01; genus JBCCGL01. The sequence continues at coordinate 71,493 of JBCCGL010000006.1, forward strand.
CGGTCGTCGAACACTACAACCGCCACACGCGCGTGCAGCCCTACGAGCGCTACGGCAGCTCGGATACCGCTGGCAAGGCGATGGATCGCGCGCGTGCGCTATGGTGTGAGGCGCTCAATATCGATGACGACGAGCTGACCATCGGCCCATCGACTTCGATGAACACCTACGTACTGTCGCAAGGGATCGGAGCGACGTTGAAACCGGGCGACGAAGTCATCGTCACCAATCAGGATCACGAAGCCAACAGCGGCGCATGGCGAAGAATGGCCGAGGCCAGCGGCGCGACGTTGCGTGAGTGGCAGGTCGAACCGGACACGGGATTGCTCGATCCGGAAAAACTGCGCGCGCTGTTAACCGAGAACACGCGCTGGGTGTTTTTTACGCACTGCTCGAATATTGTCGGCACCGCGAATCCCGTTGCCGAGTTAACCGCGATGATCAAGCAAAACTCCAACGCGCGCGTGTTTATCGACGCGGTTGCCTACGCTCCGCACTGCATCAGCGATCTTCGCGCGCTGGGTGTCGATGGCTATGCCTTCAGCTTGTACAAAGTCTACGGGCCGCACCAAAGCCTGATGTATGTCAAACGCGATCTGCATGAAACGCTTGCGCCGCAGTGCCACTTTTTTAATAAAGGGCACGGCGAAAAAATGTTTAACCCTGCAGGGCCACAGCACGCGCAGGTCGCGGCGTGCGCCGGTGTGATCGACTACTTCAGCGATCTGTACGCGCACCACGCGGACAACGGCGATGCAACGCTGCGCGAAAAAATTACTGCGATCCACGACGGAATCGTCGCGCATGAAAACACCCTCGGTGCACCGATACTCGATTATTTATCCAACAGCACGAACGCGCGATTGATCGGAAAAGCGACGACTGCCGACAACGACCGCGCGCCGACGATCGCGTTTCAACCGACGAATCAGTCCGCCTTCGACGTTGCGGGTAAAATGCAGCAACACGGCATCGGCACCGAAAGCGGAAATTTCTATGCGTACCGATTAATTCGGGATTTAGGTATTGATCCGGAAGACGGTGTTGTGCGGATTTCGCTGGTGCACTACAGCAACGAAGAAGAAGTTGAGAAAATTGTTAAGGCGTTGGATAGTGCGTTAACACAATAACGCAATCAGCTGTCATCCCCGCGAAGGCGGGGATCCAAGCTAAGTGGAAAATGGATTCCCGCCTGCGCGGGAATGACGGATCCGAAAAGATAGAAAGCCTATGTGAATAAGTCTTGGTACCGATCCCTCAACACATTCTTCTGCACTTTCCCCATCGTATTCCTCGGCAATTCATCAATTACAAATATTTTCTTCGGCTGCTTAAACCGCGCTATTTTTGTTTTCAGTGATTCAAGAATCGAATTTTCATCCAACTCTGCATTTCTCTCTGCCACCAGCACACCAACAACCGCCTCACCAAAATCCGAATGCGGGATTCCAATGACGGCAGATTCTGAAACCCCGTCAATATCATCGAGCACCGATTCAATTTCTTTTGGATACACATTAAACCCACCGGAAATAATTAGATCTTTCGCGCGACCAACGATGTGCACGTAACCGTCTTCATCGATCTTGCCCAAATCGCCGGTGATAAAAAATCCGTTGTCGCGTAGTTCTTCGCGCGTTTTATCCGGCATTTCCCAATAGCCTTTAAACACGTTTGGCCCGCGCACTTCGATAGCGCCGGTTTCGCCGTTCGGAACCTGCTCTCCAGTTTCCGCATTGTTGATGACCACTTCTGTACCCGGCAATGGGAAACCCACCGTGCCCGCACGGCGTTCGCCCTCGTAAGGGTTGGATGTGTTCATATTGGTTTCGGTCATGCCGTAGCGTTCGAGAATGCGGTGACCGGTTCGTGCCTCGAAGTGTTTGTGCGTTTCCGCCAGTAGCGGTGCGCTGCCCGAGGTGAATAAACGCATATGCGAAGTCAGTTCCTGATTAAATCGATCATCATCCAGCAAGCGCGTGTAGTGCGTTGGCACACCCATCATCGTTGTGCAATGCGGCAGGTTTTCGATCACATCGTCAACCGAAAACCCGTGGCGAAAATACATCGAAGCGCGCGCGAGTAAAACCGTGTTGATCGCGACAAACAAACCGTGTGTGTGAAAAATCGGCAAAATGTGCAGCAAGACATCGTCGCTGGTGAACCGCCAATAATCGGCCAGCACTTTTGCGTTCGACAATAAATTCTCATGCGTCAACATCGCGCCTTTGGAACGCCCTGTTGTTCCCGAGGTATACAGTATCGCGGCGAGGTCATCGGCACCGCGCACGACCGTTTCGAACTCGACCGGTGCGCTTGATCCCGCCTCAGCCAGGGAACCGATATTCTCGTCCGTGCCGTAAACGCCGAGGGCTTCCAATCGAATCCCGCGCGCTTCGCAGATCGATTCATAATCGCCGTACTTTGACGGATCGCAGACGAAGACACGCGGCTTTGCATTGTCGAGAAAGTATTCAATTTCGCTCGCGGTATACGCCGTGTTCAGCGGCAGAAAAGCACCGCCGGCGCGCACGGTAGCGGGATAAAGCATCACGGCTTCAATCGATTTATTGACCTGTACCGCGACACGATCACCGGGTTGCACGCCCAGCCCGACCAACACATTCGCGAATCGCCCCGTCACATCGAGCACATCGCCATAGGTGTAACTGCGATTATTGATAAGTTCAGCAAACCGCTTGTCGCGCACAGCGCCGCCAAGCAGGCCGTCGAAAAGGTAGTTACTCACGTTAAACTTCGACTCAGGTATTGGTAAAAATCCCAGATCGTGCCTTCCATCGCTGGAGGCGCCAGGGGGCCGGGTTGATAAAACTTTGAGCGCAATCCGTCGCGAACACGCAGGAGAACGTCTTTGTCTTCCTGCATGGTTTCGTTAAACAATTCTACCGCACTCTCGATATCGTTCGGCGACCAGGTATCGCCGTAAAAAATGAGACCGATTTTAATTCGAACACTCTCGGGGCTGAGCGGTTGAAAACACAGATACGAACTGTAGTCGCTGCCGATTCCGATACCCAAACCGGGTGGAACAGCCGCCATCACACAGGTGTTGCGTTCCTCTTCGCTCAGTTCGGGATGGCCGATCGTATCGTCCGGCACGCGCGTGGCAAACCCGACCTTGTACCCGAAGTAATCATCGCCCGGCGACAAGTGTTCGCACAGTCTGCTTGGATTCACCTTGTGCAGGGTTTCAAGATGCAGCGGCGTCAAGTGATAACCCTCCATGTAATTTTCCAGCAGACTTTTCCAGTTGACCGGCCACTCTTCGTCTGCGGTGTACTTGAGCTGCATCGAATCGAGATGGTAGCCCGCGATGTGCTGATCCAATCCCACCAATTGTTTTTTCAGATCAGGCGGATCACTGCACAGGCAAACAAAAATAAAACCACTCCACTGCGTGCACTGGAATTCCGGCAGTTTGATTTTGTCGGAGTCAAAATTTTCAGAATCGGACATGCCGGGCGCAGCGATCAATTTTCCGGAACTGTTGTAGACCCAATGGTGGTAAGGGCAGGCATGCTGCGGGCTACTGCCCGCACCTTCGGTCAATACCGTACCGCGATGACGACAGACGTTGGAAAAAGCGCGTAATTCGTCGGCATCATCACGCACCACCAAAACCGGCTCACTGCAAATTTGCGTGGTGAAGTAGTCCTGCGGGTTTGCCACTTCTTCGACGCGACCGACGCATACCCACTGATTTGAAAAAAGCGCGTCACTCTCGTACTCAAACCATGTGGGGTCGCGATAAAAATCCGCCGGCAGTGAATGCGCGTGTGCGTACGGCTGCCCTTTTATCGACTCAAGCTGCGCGCGCATCTGATTGATCACGACTTCGCTCACTACTCTGGCCGCCCGTAAAACCCGATGCGTTCTTTCGCAGAAAAAACCTTACCCGGAAATTCGTAGTAGGAAAAAACGGCGATTATGCGTTCGCGGTCTCCCTCCACCGGCGTAACACGGTGTGCGGTATTTTTGCCGCGAAAAACGTTGAGCGTGCCGGGCTCAACTACGAGCGTCTTCTTTTCACCATCGGAACCCTGTAACAGCCGGGCAACGCCGTCGTAGTTGGGGTCATCGTCGCTGCGAAGATTCGTGCGGTACTCAAAGTCGCCGCCAACGTCCGGTGATTGAAGCAACAGTGTCGTGGTGAACTCTGATCGATCAAAATGCCAATTCAGAGCTTCACTGTCGCGATACGCCATGACGTTTGCGCGCGCCATGTGATCGTCCATCAAATACAGCTCGGGCTTTTGCATTACATCGGCGAGAAAATGCAGGAGCGGTTGCCACTCGTAAACGGCGAGAACAACGCTGTCGGTCATCTGGTCCGCGCACACCGTATGGTTAACCGTTTCTACTTTTTGCAATGCGGGATGATCTGGCGATAAGCCATCGATGCCGTCGAGAAAATAAAGATTGTGAAAGCGCCGATGTTCAAACGATTGGTGCTGCATCGTGGGCGCGATTTCTTTTACCGCGTGTTTGCACGCCTCGGTTTTTAAAAAACCGTCGAGATTAAACATTCCGTCGATTTCAAGATCGGACCGCGCGCGCTCGACGAGCTCTTTGTATCTGCCACCGGAACGATCGTGCAACGGATAACGCTCGACATCGATGTAGTTTGAAATATCAGCAAGTTTTGCTATCACGGCGTAAATCGCTCAGTAATCTGTTCGGCACTGTAGCCGAGTTCGCCCAGTATTTCGTGATTGTGCTCCCCGAGTTTTGGCGCAGCCGTTTCGCGATGATTTGGATTGGCGACAGGACTGCGAACAAAACGCATGCTGCCGTGCTGCGCTGCCTCAACTTCAGAAAATGCCAGGTACTCCTCGACCATCTCACTGTTCGCGACGGTTTCAACATTTTCTATTCTGGAACACGGGATCGAAACGTCGGTTAACTGTCGGATCCAGTGATCTGACGATTCTTGTCTGAGCCGGTCAGACAACAACTCGTACAAACTATCCCTGTGCGCAATTCGTACGGAATCCTCGAAAAAACGCTCATCGTGCGCGAGCGACTCCAGGTTCAGCGCACCACACAATCGAAACCAGTCGTGCGCGCCGCCGATGGCGATGACAATGTCTCTGTCTGCCGTCGGGTAGACTTCAAACGGCGTCGCCGAGGGGTGCCGCGAGCCGAGCGGCTTTGCGACGATGCCAGCGTTTAAATAGCGCGCGTAGGCGTTTTCCATGCACGCCCACTGACACGCCAGCATCGACACATCGAGTTTGTCGATTGTCGATTCATTTTGAGCGTCACGACGGTACAGTCGCTCGAGAATGCCAACTGCCGCGAACAATCCGGCCGCGATATCGCCGACAGAAAATCCGACGCGCGTGGGTTCGCCGTCTAATGGTCCATTGATGCTCATCATTCCGCTCATCGCCTGCACCACGATATCGTATGCTGGACGATTGGCAAGGCTGCCGTCCTGACCAAAACCGCTAATCGATGCAACCACAAGCGCTGGATTGATTCGTTTTAAATCGCTATCGCTGCAACCCAGACGATCGCGCACGCCGGGGCGCATATTCTCGATAAGCACGTCGGCGCTGGCGAGCAGCTTGTGCAGGGCGGCTTTTCCGTCCTCGGTCTTCAGGTCGAGCGCCAGCGAACGCTTGTTACGATTCAATGACGCGAAGTACAGGCTGACCTCCTCTTTAAACGGCGGAGTACCGCGCGCTGAATCACCCCCCGGGCTTTCCACTTTGATCACGTCGGCGCCGAGCGTGGACAGCAACCAGGTGCAGAACGGCCCGGACAGCACGCTGGTCATGTCGATAACCCGAACGCCCTTCATCAATTAACGTCCCGGCAGACGTTTGTTAGCTTGTGCAAGTGCGTTGGGTCGGATTGATTTGCAGTCAAACAAATCGCATCCACCGAATCTTCCAGCGCATCGGGTGCTACCACTCGATCGATCAGCCCCCATTTGTACGCCTCGCTCGCTTCAATTTGCTGATCGCCCAAAAGGAGTAGCGACGTTCGCGCGGAACCGATCAAGTGGTGCAGTCGCCGCGCGTCAAGTTTGCCCGGCAGCGCGCCCATTCGCAGCGCGGGGTAGGCAAACCTGGCAGCGGGCACACTGACACGCACATCACAACACAGCGCCAAAACCAGCCCACCGCCAATGCAGTGACCGTTGATTTGCGCGACCGTAAAAGCCGGTATTTTCACAAGCGCCTCCGACATCGAATCCCACAGCGCGTCACGCGGATCATCTTTGTCAGACACTTCCTGCAAATCCGCGCCACCGCAGAACACCCGCTCACCAGCACCGGTAATCACCAGCGTACGCAGGTCATGATTTTCGCCAGCCCTCACAAATAGATCGTGCAGTTGCTCAAGCATGGCATGCGTAATCGCATTGGCCTTGCGCGGGCGGTTGAGCGTGACCCGCCACCGAGTGGGATTTTTTTCGATATGGATTTGGTCGGGCGCCACTTGATCACTCGTGAGTCTTTCGACAATCCTGCCATAGTTTGCGAGACTGCATCCACCCTAAACCTGAGGACCGCAGTGCTCGCCTTCGCTTCTGCAACTTTTTTGATGCTGATTACGCCGGGTCCGGGATTGCTGTCTGCGGCCGGTGTTGGCGCTGCGTTTGGATTTCGCGCGGGTCTTCCCTATGTTGCCGGGCTGTTTCTCGGCAACTGGCTGGTCGCTGTTCTGGTTATTTCAGGACTGTGGGCGCTGGTCGAGACCTTGCCTGTTGCGAAGTTTGTCATGGGTATCGCCTCGCTGATTTATTTTTCTTACATCGCGATCAAAATCGCGCGTGCGAACTCATCGATCCAGTTCAAAGTTCAAGCGCGCGCGCCCGGCCTGCGCGACGGTACCGCGCTGCAGTTTATCAACCCCAAGTGCTACATATTCAACGCGTTCCTGTTTCTCAATTTCCCGTTTTATCCAGAGAACTGGCCACTCGAAATGCTGATCAAGCTGATAATCTGTAGTGCGATCTGGGTACCAATGCATCTGGGCTGGATGCAGCTGGGTGCAATGATTCAGCGCTTGAACCTTGGTGAACGGGCACAGCGCAATATCAACTACGCCATGGCGTCGTCGCTGATCGTCGTTGTCTTGATGGCGCTGTGGACGCTTCGATAAGGCAACGCCGGATTCGCGCGCTAAAGTAAACCATCGGGTAACCGATACTTGCAAAATGAGTGTCTTTGTAGCCAAAAGACATCGCATCGTCACAGTGCCCAATCTGTTTTTGGTGTCGGTTTTTGTCGCCCTCATTATTGGGCTCATTCCGACGGTGAATCGGATAAACAGCCAGGGCTACTACGGCATGCCGATCAATCTTAACGCTCCTCGATTTTCGCTTCATGACGCAAACGGCACCGCGTTCACCCCAGATGATTTGCTGGGTCGATACACGTTTGTGGTTTTTGGCTTTATCAACTGTGAAAACGTATGCCACAACTACGTTGGCTTGCTCGAATTGATTTCGAGAAATGTCAGCGGTGACAATGCCCAGTTCGTCTATATGGCGATGGATGTCGAACGCGACACACCCTATGAGCTGCGGCAGTATTTTGATAGCCGCGGTGAAAACTTCGTAAGCTTGAATGCGCGTTCGTTAGCAACGATGCAATCCGTTGCTTCCCGGTTCAACGCAGGGTACCGCGTTGCCAAACCGGCTGATTCAGTGGACTACACGATTGAACACCCGTCCCGACTTTATCTCGTCGATCCTGAAGGCGTTATTCGAATCGTATATACGGGCGCTTTTCTCGAATACAAAGAGATCATCAAAGACCTCAATAACTTATCTCACCAACAAAACCTGACAAAAAATGGTGCATTCAATGAAACCTGAAAACCAAACACCGCGATCAAACAAACTTGCGCATTATGACAAGGTCGTTTTCTTCATCCTGATGGCGCATATTCCTGTGGTGGCATTTTTAGTACCACTGGGATTCGGCACATCTGCGTTTGCCACTGTCAGCGCGGTTGTAATCGGACTGATAACCAGCGTCGCCTATTATTTCAAGCGCGGCACACCGATATTTGGATTCCTCGCCGGCATTGCATTGATGGCATTCTCGGCGGTGATGATTCAGGCACAGTTGGGCAGGCTGGAAATGCATTTTCACATTTTTGGCGCGCTGGCGATTTTACTGATTTATCGAAACTGGCTGAATATAGCGGTCGCCGCTGGCGTCATCGCCGTTCACCACCTTGCATTTACCGCGTTGCAACTTAATGGAGCGACACTCGGGGGAGTACCGATTCAAGCGTTTGCTTACGACTGCAGCTGGTCAATTACGTTTGTACATGCCGCCTTTGTTGTTTTTGAAAGCGCGGTGCTCATTTACTTTTCGATCATCATGCGACGCGAGGAACGCAGCGCCAGCGAACTCGTGACCGCGGTCAAAAAAGTGCAGCGCGAACAGGACTTGTCAGTTCGCATCGACTCCGGTGCGAATATCGGCGTCGAGGATGAATTTAACAACCTGTTGGCCAACTTTGACAAACTGACACATGAAATTTCCAATGTTGCTCAATCGATTGACATCACCGCAGAAAACCTGAACCAATCGGCAAGCCTCTCGCATCAATCGATTAACCAACAAACCGAACAGACCGAAGCGGTAGTCGACGCGATGGATGATATGACCCAAACGATCCAAACTGTCACATCACAGATTTCAAGTATGTCCGAAGCTGCCAACGCGGCAAATGATCAAGCCAACGTCGCCTCGCGCGAGGTGGATTCATCGGTCAAGCTCGCTCAACAGCTGGAATCATCCATGTCGATGACCTCCAGCTCGATTAAAGAACTCGCAAAAAGTGCGGAAAGCATTGGCAGTGTCGTCGGTGTTATTCAGAGTATTTCAGAACAAACTAACCTACTCGCACTTAATGCCGCTATCGAAGCCGCCCGTGCCGGTGAATCCGGTCGCGGTTTCGCGGTCGTAGCAGACGAAGTGCGCACCCTCGCACAGCGAACTCGTGAATCGACAACTGAAATTCAGGGAATCATCGAACAGTTACAATCGGTCACGCAAAACGCTGTTTCGAACATTGAAAGCGGGCAAAACATTACGCGCGAATCGGTTGAGGGAATAAACAGTACGCACGAGGCGCTTAAACATGTGTTCACGGCCGTTAGCAGCATCGACGAGATGAATGCACGTTTGAATGATCTGGCGAACAAGCAGTTGGAGACGGTTGATTTTGTCACGCAGAACATTAAATCAATCGCATCGCTCAGCCAGACATCGATGAACAAGGCCGAGGAGAACAGAGAAAATTGCGGGCAACTGGCGACAAAAAATAAGCAGCTTCTCAGTCAAATCGGGCAATACAAGCACTCGTAAATGGCGGGAACAATCGGTGACAACGTTCAGTCCGGACGGGACATGGAAAAAACGTTGTCTGCACGCACTACGGAGTAATCGCGATAGCCGCCGCGTGCAATCGGCATCGCTTTCGCCGTATCGAATAAACCGTTCGCATCGATATACGCTTCATCGATGTGAATACCAACAACCTTGCCAATGATGATTGCGTATTCGTGATCGCCTTGTGATGACTGGTCCAGCGCGACGGTTTGGAAATGCGTGCACTCGAACACGGCCGGACTTTTCGCAACTCGCGGTGGTTTGACAAATTCGCACGGTGCCGCTTCCAAACCTGCTAGTTCCATCTCGTTTATGTCGCCGCTGACATCGGCAGAAGTCGCGTTCATTGCATCGCGCAGTTCCCAGGTCGCTAGGTTACACACGAACTCGCCGGTTTCTTCAATATTGCGCCAGCTGTCCTTCATTCCGCCAGAGCCAAAACAAACGTAGTGTGGGCCAGTCGCCATCGCATTGAAAAAGCTATAGGGCGCGAGGTTCACAATTCCAGATTGACTAATCGATGTGATCCATCCAATGGGTCGCGGCGCGATCAGCGCCTTAAAAGGATCATGAGGAAGTCCGTGGTCGTTTTTTATCGCGTCGTAAAACAAAGTGAATGTCCTGTGTTAAAAAATTGAAATTAGTGCGAGCCGTCAACTGGCGTTAAAACTTACCGTTGTCATTTTTCCATTCATCCGGCGGTGCCACTGTTTCCGTTGTATCCCAATGTTCCACAATCATTTCATCCTGCAGTCGAAAAAGATCGTAGTAGGCAACATGGTCGCGGTGGCGAAAACCTTCGCTGACTGACAGAACAAAATTTCCCTGCGCCAGCACTCTGTGTAGCGTTGCGTAACGCGTGATTGACTCGTCTTGACCTTGCGCAACGGACAAAGCATCGCGCAAACCGCTTAAGTCATCGCTGAGGCCTGGGTCATGTTCAATGAAGCTTCGGGCGTCGATAAAATCAGGGAGTCGGTCAGGATCACGCGCAATCAAAACATTTTGCACAAATGACGTTACGCGCTGCCGATTGATTTCGGTGTTGTCCAGATCCAAAACGCTCGTCTCGCCACCCAGCATAGTATGGCCTGAGGGATTCGGGCCCATTTGCGGCTGGATATTGTCCCAGTGCTCCACGGTTTGCTCACCTTCGAAACGAAACACCTCGAACCCGATTCGCACCGTATCGAAATCGTATTCTGTGTGCGCAAACACGTAGTCTCCGTCTTCAAAAATTCGTACGATGGCGACTTTGGGTTCGAGTTTCGCCAAACGCTTGAACAAAGCGGCAAGCCCTTCGCCACCTTCGTGTGTCTGCGGATTGTGCTGAATGTATTTATCCGGATTGATAACAGCAATGCCGGCGTCGTCACCGGTTTCAATCGCCTTAAGGAGCGAAGTAATTTTCGATTTTCTATCTAACACTGCTTGCGCCATCCTCATCTGACTGACACCGAAGAGTTAACAGCGGCAGCATCCGTCCTCCAACGCTGGCTGATTCCCGCTCACCTATTTTTGTTGCACCCATTGCCTTGTAAAAAGCCTCGGCATTCGGGTCACTCTGTATTGTTAGACATTCAATGCCTTTACCACGTGATGTCACCCTGGCGTGCTGGATCAGGGTTTTACCAATGCCTTGTCCGATGTAGTCAGGATCGATGTACATTGCATCGAGTTCATATTCAGTTTTTGTTAGTACCGCGAGCGAGTAGAAGCCGATTGTACCGCTGCTGCTCTCTGCCACGTAATACAGAAAATCCGGGGACTCGATATCGTGCGCTGTAACCGTCAGCTCGTTCGTGCAGAGTCGCATGAATTCGTCTGAATACCCCCAGTAGGCCTTGGCGCGAAACGAAATGTCAGTCAGCGCGGCCGCGTCAGATCGCGCTGCCGGTCGCACAATGGTTTTACGACTATGCACACGTTATCTCACGAAATATCGCGGACCTGTCAAAATCGGGGAGGTGAGAATCGATCCAGTTCGAGAATTCGCACAGCGCAGGGTGCGAAAGATGTTTACGCAGCAATCGTGTCACTCGCGGCAGATGTTCCAGATAGTGCGGTTTATTGTCACGCAAATGTAAGCGTGCGAACACACCCGCAACGCGCGTGTGTCGCTGTGCCGCGACAATTGCGCAATCAGTTTCAAAATCGCGCACATCGGTACACACATCGCTGTGTGATCGATACAGCTTCAAACATTCTCCTGCAGTGTTGTCATCCACATCGCGGCGCGCATCTTCGAGCAACGACATCACGTCGTATGCAGCGGGGCCGATGGCCGCATCCTGAAAATCGAGCAGACCACATTTTTTGACGCCTTCGCGATCATCCAGCAACATTGCATTGTCGATGTGGAAATCGCGCAGCACGATGACATCCCGTGACCGCGGTCTTTTTGCAAGCACGTCTCGCCACGCGTTGACAAATTCCTCGCGTATTTTTACTCCGCACTCGCGTCCCGTCGAAAACGGATAAAACCACTGGCAAAACAACTCGACCTCCTGAAGAAAAGACTCAGCGCGTCGCGGCAGTTCGAAGTTGGTTGATTCGGGATGATTGTGCAGCTCGATCAAACAATCCGTCGCCAGGCGATACAAATCGCGCTCATCGTGACCCGCCGCAAGCAGCCGGGTGAACGTGTCGTCCCCAAAGTCCTCGATCACGGCGAGCCCGGCTTGATGATCTGCGACAAACACTCTGGGTGTGCTGAATCCGATTGCGCGGAGATGATCAGCAATACCAATAAACGGCTGCAGAGACTCGCGAGGTGGAGGCGCATCCATTAACAGGGCCGGGCTTGGCCCACCATGCAAACGAAAATAACGGCGAAAAGACGCGTCTTGGTCGAACGCGTCAAGAACAGCGCCTGACCATGGTGTGTGAGAAATGAATTTGTTACGTAATTCGGCCCGATCGTTCATGCTAAGGCGCTGGAGTGAAACCGAGAACTTCAAATGCGACGAAATACGCGCGAGCTTAACAGACAATACCGATCGTTAATACCTCCAAGTTCTGAACCTGACTGTTAAGAGTATTGGACGATCTAAAGAACGACCTCAAAGCCCTACACAGAGTAGAGCTTCGATATCAACTTCAGAATGGCTTTGTTTGATGGTGGATACGCGAAGCCACGTGAAGGCTAGCTTTAACATTAATTCAGAGCGCGTAATCTCTCACATCTTATTTCAGTTGATGTGACTAGAAAAACTTCTTGGCCATATCAAGCGCATTTCCGACTCCGCCGACAGAATCGAGAATAGATCCGCCTTGACTGTTTTGACTTACCAAATCCGGGAGCATTCCAGCCAACCCCTCAGACGCCGCCTCTTCACTAATGCCAACATCAGAGGCGAACGACGACAGCTTGTCAGTACCTAGGGCTTCAACAATACCGGATGCATCCATCGATTTATTTTCACCATCTCCCAACCACGATTCAACCATAGATAACATATCGCCAGAAGCAAATTTCTCAACTAAGCCCGGAATATCAATATCTCCTCCTGCCATAGGTAATAAATTTTGTAGCGCGCTTGCGATCGGGCCGAGATCCATATTCTCACCACCACCTACTTTTTGCGCGAACAACTGAGCTGCGACATTCAATATACTCATCATGACTCCTTGAAACACTGCCTAATAAATCTATATGTTTTGTACATTCGCGATCCCGTCAATCAGGATCGACTGCTATCGATTTTCTTTTTTTCCGGGAACTGAATTCGGTCGTTCCGCCTTCAGCTAACACTTTCGCTTGCTCTATCCACATTTCCCGCCCAATTCTTCCTTTAAAGCGCAGATAAGAGTCAACCCACGCGACATTGACGTCGGTTAGAGACGCAATTTGTTGAAACCTACAAATTCCCAATTCGTTAAGTGTGGCCTCAAGCTTGGGCCCAATACCCGATATGAGTTGTAAATCATCACAAATTCCTTTTTCAGATTGACCAAAATCGGGAATTTGGTTTGTTGTTACGGAGTCTTCCACCAAAGAACGTGGCTGTGTTGAGCTGTCATGAGTCAGTACGTCCCGACGGGCCTCGCAATCTTGCAGCGAACGCCTTGTTCGACTGATACTCAATTTCATCTCACGAACCTCGTCGGAAATTGTATTGAGGTGATACGAAGAGAAGTACTGTTTGATAAGAATCCCGAGTGCGAACCCAAGCAGTATCGCGACCAATATGAACAACGCCAACTGAAGAAGAAAAACAACCACGCTACGCTCCCTCACCTAAACATTCTTGACATTCAGCAAGCGAACTCTGTAGCCCTCGCTTCTCTTCATTCAATTCGGCAAGCTGATTCCGTGCTCGGTCGACTGCTGTATCTCTGTGTGTAAAAAAAGCAATCAAAAATCCCAAAATCACACCTGCTAATAAAAACCATGCGATCTGATCAAAGAGATACATCATGACCCACTCCAACTGATTACGTTAATTTCTGTACGTCGATTGTTTGCCCGGCCGTCGGATGTTTCGTTAGTGTCGACCGGTGATTTGTGCGAAGCGGAGAGAACCTTCATCCGGCTTCTTGGTATACCTTTTTCTGATAGAAAATCTGCCACTACGTCTGCGCGCTTCACACTTAACCATTCGTTATAGATTTGCTTACCGCTCGAATCCGTGTGCCCAGTAATTTGAATTTGATAATCCTGACAAACGTCGGCAACCCTTGCTGTGTCGTTCAATGTAGAGCGCATCATCTGGCTTATTGTGTACTCACCCGTTTCAAAAAAGATAAGGGAGTCAAAGTCATTACTGCTTAATCCGACACCACATTCAGCAGAACGATTGACGTCATCATTTTCAGCGAGCTTCAAATCTTCACCAACTTCAGAATCCGGATAAGGGTGATCGACAACAATCGGGATGGAGACCCGGCTCGTTTTTTCTTCATCAATGGTGTTCTGCGTATCCATTACGATTTCAGTGCTATTACCAATGCTGTCGCTAACGTATAAGGTTTGATCTTCATCAACGCTCCCTTGAATCAAGGACTGCGCTTGCACTGTGACACTGTCGTTTTTACTCACTACATCATCAATGTAAAGATGCTCTTCAATATCTTCTTCAATTGCCTCAGTGCTGCCAATTTTAGAATCTGCTGCTTCCTTGATTTTTTCGGGATTCGCCGACAAACTCTCTTCTACTGTCGTAGCTTTTTCGATGACGAAAGCGTTGTCGCTCTCCCCGTGATCTCGATCGGTTTTAGCCACTTTGATTTCGTCGTTATCCACTGCATCCAGATTTGTCCCGATGATTTCCGACTCAGATGCAACTCTCTGGTGAACTTCAATATCATTCGAGACAACCCGAACTCCATATACTGACGAAATCCTTTTCATGATCGACTGGACGTCAGTACTTGCAGGCGCAACACCTGAAACCTTTGCGTCTCGACCAGACAGAGTAATATTCAACCATTCAGAGTCGCCATCATTCACATGCCTCATACTTGCAGCGTGCAAGTCATGTTCGATTGCACCTTTACTAAGGACTGCTGTGACAGTAGTCAAGGTGATCCAAGCCACGCCCAAACACAATAATTGGTTAGTCAACACAGAATTCCTTAATCATGCTTTTTGTTAAAAGTGTTAGATAGACTTGCGAAGAGACCACTTGGACAGTGGTCCCTTCAAACCATCTATTGATTACGCATTTTGCTTAACCAATGATCCATTTGCTTGCCTGCAGCTTCCCGACCACCGAGACCAAACGACAGCGCAATAGCGACAGCGACGGCGCCGAGTGTTAGGCCAAAAGCGAGATTGACGATATCGTCTGCGATACCCATCGCACGCAATCCCATGCCGGCGACAAGCATCATTATGGCCATGCGCGCGATATTCGCCGCTCCGGCACTGCCGACTTTGGAGATTGAGGAGTAGGCCAGGTTGGCTAACCAAAAACCAACCGCGAGTATCGTACCGCCGAGAAGTATTTGGCCACCGAATTGGATGAATACCGATACGATGTCGCGAACTTGCTCAAACCCTAGTCTATTGGCAGCCTCAACTGTCGCGAAAAGCATCGCGAAGAAAACGACTACCTTGCCGACCATCTGTGAAGGTGTAGGACTATTTTCACTCGGAATATTAATACCAAGTTTGGCGGGTAGAGAATCAAACCCTATACCCATCAATAGACTACTCACCAAGTCGGAAATTAACTGAGCAACAAAATAGGTGATAACAAGAATGATCGCTGCGCCAAATATGTCGGGAATCGAGCCGATCATCAACGTCAGCATATCGGTAGCAGGTCGTGAGATACTCTCGATTTCCAGTGCATTCAGTGATGCGATCAATGCCGGCACAAATACGAACACAAAGATAATCGTTCCGACAAGCCGTGAAATACTAACAGTGCCCTGAAGTCCGGCTTTTTCACCGAGCTTGTCCGCACCGACGGCGGAAAGAAGATTAGATACGAGGTCCCGCAGTATTCTCGCGACAAACCAGCCAACAACCCCAATCACCGCAGCGGCAAAAATGTTGGGTAACATGTTAAGAATCTTGTTTACCATGTTTTGCACGGGGTCGAGCAAACCGTGCAGTTGGAACGCGCCCAAAATCGCTGGAAGAAATATCAGGATAATGAACCAAAAAAGAACATTGCCGATATTGTCACTCATTGGTTTCACGCCAGCTTCGACACTTAACTTTTCATCCAGAGTGGTCGCTGCGAGCGCCTTTGCAGAAAGCATTCGGACAGCGGTTGCCAACAACCACGCGACCAATGCGAGCACCGCACCTCCTACAATTTGCGGTATATAGTCAAATACTTGTGTCACTAACGTGTTCAAGGGTTGTGACACCAACTGCAGATTCAATGTGTCAAAAACGGCAATGAACGCGATCATCAAGACTACCCAGAATGCTCCGGATGCAATACCACCCTCAAGATCCAAGCTGGAATCTGAGCTCGCACGCTGATTCAACTTTAAAAAACTGAGCGCCTTGCGAACGATCGCTCGAACAACAAGCGCAACGATCCATCCGATAACTAAAATGATTAAAGCGCCGGCGATCTTCGGCAAATGCTCTCCTAGAGTGTTTAGGAGTGAATCCAACAAACCAGAAATGTCCACAATAATCTCCTTTGGCTAGAAACAGACTTTTGGAATTTTTTTGAAAAGCCTCGCACACCCTTGCGAGCGCCAATGCGCTAAATTACATTGACGATGGTGTGCGAGGTAAAAGCAGCTATCGCAACTTTCTAAAGCGAAATCGCTAGTACGTCACTACGGGCGGAAGTTGTGATGCTTGTTGAATCCAATCTGAAACCATTTTCTCGCTAGGGACAGCGCGAGTCAGCTTCTTAGCGCTATTCACCTCTTTCATCTTGGCTGTAAGGTTGGCAGCGTTTCGGTTCTTCAATTCCTTTACCGTATCCACTCCCGCAGCTTCAAGGAGTTCAGCAAACTGACTTGCAACTCCAGTGATCCGGAAAAGGTCTGCCATATTCACACATCGAAGAATAATTGAGCCACTGATGCCGGTTGATTTTGCAAGCTGCTCACGGCCTTTGCGAGTCGCACCTGCAGCTAACAGCTTTGCAGCGCTGCTGCAGCCCGCTTCTCGAAGCTTTGCCCCGTACGCAGGACCTATACCTTCGATTGCCTCTATCGATTTTGTCGCCATTTTTATCACCTCTGTCACTATCAATTACGCCAGCGTTAAACGTTGGCAAGTACATGTCAGCAAGTGGGCATTTATTCCATGATCCGTTGTTTTCAGCGCGGCACTTCATTTAGCCCGAATGGAAGGCTACTCCTACGGCAAAATATATGTGTGAACATTTGTGACATATCCAAAGCCACCACTCGCACGCTGTATGAGTAGCTTTATTATGCTATCTACCGCATTTGGCTGCTAAGCTGCAGATGCAGCGATCCAGCGTGCTCTAACAAAAAGTTGAGGAGAGTTTGGGGTGAGAGTCATATACCTTGAGGATGATCCAGCGCAAATGGAGATGGTGTCAATGTGGCTGGAGGAATCAGGCCATAGCTGTAAACACTTTACGGAAGGGAAGAGTTTTCTAAACGAAATACAACGAGAAACATACGACATCGCAATTCTGGACTGGGAGTTGCCAGACATGTGCGGTGACACAATACTACAGACTTTGCGTGATACGCTAAATATCGATATCCCGGTCGTCTGCACTACGGTACGAGATCAAGAAGCGAATATAGTGGAAGCGCTGACATTGGGTGCAGACGACTATATGACAAAACCGATTGGCCGTGATGAATTATTGGCTCGAGTCGATGCCATCACACGACGCCTGACTCGAAGCAACCAAAAGCAGATGATCCATGAGTATCCGCCTTATCGATTCGATGTTGAGGCGCGGAAACTTACAGACAACGGAGTTAACATACCGATGACAGAGAAAGAGTTTATGTTAGCGCGATTGCTATTCCAAAATGTCGGTCGAATGCTCTCCCGTGCATTTGTTCTTGAGACTGTTTGGGGTACGAGAGGTGATCTTGACACACGAACAGTAGACACTCATGTATCACGGGTGAGGCGAAAGCTGCAGCTCTCACCAGAAAAAGGATGGCGACTGAAGCCAGTTTACAAATTCGGCTACCGGCTTGAGAAAATCTCGCCCACTTAACGATGGTTGTGTGTAGTAAATTGGAAAATTCGTACATCATTAAAATGAAAGATCGCGTCCAAGTCTTAGCTTTAAGTATTCTCACTTGGGCCGCGTGCGCTTATGTAGACCCCATCAGCGCCGAGGAATGGAGCTACAGCGTCCGGCCTGGCGATAACTTATGGGAGATAACTGAAAAATTTTTGATTGACCAATCATTCCGGGAAAAGTTGGCTGAACACAACGATATCGCTGTTTCAGACCACATTGAGCCAGGCACATTGCTCCGCGTCCCTTTGGACTGGTTACGAATACAACCTGCGAGTGCGACGCTGGTTCTTGCGCAAGGTTCTGTTTGGGCTAAACTAGCGTCGGATGGCTCCACCAAATCCGCGGACTTATCTGGGCTCACGCTACGTGTAAAGGATTCAGTAACGACTGGAGAAAATGGGCTGGCAATAATTGAGTTGGCGGACAAAAGTCGTATTACCGTTTTCCCTAACTCATCAATAACTCTGGATTCACTTTCATCTTACGATGATACCGGCATGATCGACACTAGCTTTCGGCTACGTGGTGGTCACATAGAGAGTCAAATAAACCCAAAAAGAGAGCCCAATACCCGCTTCAGAGTTTTGACTCCACCCGCTATCGCCGGCGTTAAGGGTACAAAATTTGACATGAGTTACCAGGCAAAGTCCGACACTACACTTGCGGAAGTTCGAACCGGATCTATAGGTGTTAGCGCAGAGGGCCAGGAAATTGTGGTTAACGAAGGGTTTGGCTCTGTAACAAAGAAAGGTCAGCCGCCAGGCACGCCATCAAAATTGTTGCCTAAAACTGATTTGTCCGCGCTACCAAAAGTCGTCAGTGAACTTGGGGTTGAATTTGGCTGGCCAACGTTGATAGACGCAGCATCTTACCGTGTGCACGTGTTTGACGCGGATACAAACGCAATCATCCACTCGCTAGAAACACAAACCCCCGCAATCCAATTTGATCGTTTGCGAGCAGGTGAGTACACACTAAGAGTACAGGCTGTCGATCAGCTTAATCTTCGAGGGTCAGCCTCAGAGCACAATTTCAAAGTTGCTGAATTACCGGCGACTCCGATACTGCGGTCCCCTGAAGACAACAGTTTACAACTGGGTGAGAACCTCTCGTTTGACTGGGAAAAAACCAACCTCGGTGGCACCTATATATATCAAATATCTGCCGATAGAAACTTTTCAAGTGTCATTCATAGCGAAGAGAGAAAAAATTCTGATTCACTTGTCTTGCCGATTAGTCTGGATCCCGACACGTACTATTGGCGTGTCGCAGCGCGAGATGAATACTCGATAAGCAGCGACTGGAGCGAAGTGCTATCGTTCACTGTCGTCATCCAACCTGTAAAAGCATCCATATTACAAACATTGGTTAGTGGCAACAATATTGAAGTTTCATGGAAGCCAATCAATGGTGCAATAAACTACGAACTACAGGTATCAGAAAATGAAAAATTTGATCCGGCAATCGAAACGATTGCGACTACTCAAACCACGATGAAACTCACCCTCGAAGACCGAGATCAAGCCTACTTGAGACTGCGAGCACGAGGCGAACTTAATTCAATCGGGGAATACAGCGACGTAGTGATTGCCAAAACAGAAACAAACGTTGGCGTTTACATCCTGTTGTTGTTTTTGTTTTCTGTTTTCGCCGCAATTCTAACCCTAACGAGCAGACGCTATCGCAAATAGATTCATGCAGTTTTTGCGGCGCTTTCGTTATCACCTGTTAACGATCTGTTTTGTTTGCGCTGGGTTGTTGTTAACCCAATCCGACATGCTGCAGAAGTTAAACAATGTCAGTTATGACATGCTCCTCAGGTTACTACCCATCGACGTTAGCGACGATGTGATTGTCGTTGCAATAGACGACGCTAGTATCGACAAACTTGGTCCATGGCCGTGGCCTCGTAATGTACACGCTCGGTTTCTCGATTCGCTGTCGCGATTCAACCCGCGAGCAATCGGTTTTGATGTCTTCTTTTCAGAACCTGACAAATCAAACACAGAGTACGACACAGATTTTGGTAATGCGATACGGCGCAACGGCCGAGTGATTCTTCCAATCTATGCTGAGCAACTTAGGCTTGGCGGCCAATTACGAGAAAGGTTTCCGATACCTGAGATTGGACGCTATGCTCAAAATTTTGGTCATATACATATCGAGATTGACGAAGACGGCGTATCACGTGAGGTCTTTTTGCGAGCAGGATTGGGTCAACCAATCTGGCAGTCACTGCCACTGGCAGTACTCAGTTCTCGTGCAATTACATTACCCATTGATACTCCCAATACTGATTCTTCACGCTCAACAGACGCCGACACAAAAGCACGCATATGGGTTCAATCACAACCCATTAGAATTCCCTTTGCAGGACCGCCAGGTTCGTTCAAGCAAGTTTCTTATGTGGATGTATTAGAGGGTCGAATTGAGCCGGATCAAATTAAGAACGCGTTTCTATTGGTGGGTATAACGGCATCTGGTGAAGGGGATCGTTTCCCAACACCGTTTACCCAAGATAGCCAGTTGATGCCTGGCGTCGAGATTTTTGCCAACGTTATCTCCGGGCTAATCAACAAGTTTATCATTCGTGACGCAAGCACATTGCTTAACCAATTCGCCGCCGTTTTACCGATACTTGCATTCATGCTTCTGTTTCAACGTCTTATGCCATTGCCAACCTTGGTTTTGGCGATTTCAGTTATCGGAAGCTGTTTCTTGATGAGCTATCTGATTTTGGCTTTCTGGGGAACATGGAACAGCCCAATCCCGGGTGCGCTAATCATATGCGCTGCCTATCCGATTGTAAGTTGGCTACGACTTGAAGAGACTGTTCGCTATCTCAGAGAAGAAATCGATTCCGCCAGTTTAATACGCGAGGATGTTTACCATAAGCATTCACCGTCTATCGAGGTTTCTCTAGATTTTCTGAAAATTCTTTTTTCACTCCACAGCTGGGACATCATTGACAGGAATTCAGCAATCGCTAACGGTTTGTCTCAAGATTCTTCAAACGATGAAATTCAAAAAATCGATCGGCATGTTCCATATGCGCGACAAAGCGTTTCAATTGAGTTGACGGGAAATCGTGCCGTAAGACTGAATTTAAACAAAGATAAGTTCTTCAGTGATCGGGAACTCAAACTCGCAAAAAAAATCCTGCGGCAAGAAGACCTAGCTCACCTAACAAATTCACCGAAGGGCACTGAAGTTGTTCAGCGACAGATCCACAAATTGCGGGACTTGTCGCAAGAATTACAGTCTCTTCGAAAGGTTAACGAAAATAGCCTCGCAGATATGGCAGATGGTGTCGTTGTTTTAGGTGAGCAAGGCAACGTAATTCTTATAAACAAGCGTGCTAGAGAATTAACTGGTAAGTCTGCAAATGAAGACGTCGTCAATCTGCACGCATTCAACCTGTTTAATTGCATGGAGCTTCTCGACAGCACAAATTGGGAAACCGTTCTGCGGGATGCCTATCTTCATCAAAACAATATCTCTGTCACTGCGCGTATTGAACAATCCCAACATGTATTAATCCAGATAACCTACGTTGGTGACATTGACACTTCGCCTAACCATGTTGTCGTTACGCTGTCCGATATTAGCGAACTGCGTGAAGCAGAAAAAAAACGCGGAGAAATGCTTTCTTTTCTATCGCATGATCTGCGTTCACCACTGGTATCTGTATTAGCGCTAATTGAGGTTGCGGAGCGAGACTCAGTCAATGCAAATGGTGAAAATCATTTAAAAAGAATTAAGAACTACACGAAATCGGCACTTAATCTTTCTGAGCAGTTTGTGGAGTTGATTCGTGCTGAAATTGTCCAACCGGACAGCATCATCGAACTCGACCTGGCTGAAATCGCTACGAATGCGGTTGAACACATCTGGACACGCGCACATCAAAAACAAATCAAATTGAAACAAATGGGTGAAATGGATGGTTGCTACATTCACATTGATCCAGATTTAATAGAACGAGCCTTGGTCAACCTATTGGACAACGCGGTCAAGTACAGTGAGTCAGGCACTGAAGTCACGCTAATGATTAACTCGAATGACAAAGGCTACACGTGCACGGTGTCTGATCACGGCTGTGGAATTCCACAGGAGGCACTCCCGAAACTTTTTGATATTTATCATCGCGTGTCGAACGCATCTCGTGACAATGTCAAAGGTTCTGGCTTAGGCCTCGCTTTCGTTAAAGCTGTGGCCAGTCGTCATAACGGAGCAATATTCGTTAAAAGTGAACTCGGAGTGGGTACTGAATTCGAGTTATTCCTGCCACGCAACTAAATCAACTCTCTTGTTTTGCAGTATTCAACTGATCAATCGAATTAGCGAATTTTTCTGCTGTGCCATTGACCATTTCTCGACGGGCGATGTAAATACTGCTGCTGACCAGAATCACTATGCCGATAAACGTGTTGACAGACGGTACTTCAGACCAAATAAAGAAACCAAACACCACTGCCCAAATTATGTACGTGTATTCAAACGGCGAAAGCAGACTGGCCGGTGCAAGACAGTAGCTTTTGGTTAACAGGTACATCCCCAGCGACCATATCCCGCCGATCAACACCATTAGACCGAGATCAAAAAGAGACGGTATCGCCCAATCGCGAAGTAAAAACTGCAGTGACGGGTGCGATGACTCAGCAGTGACGCCCACGCCAATGACAATACTCAAAACTGCCGCACCGACGACAAACATAATCATCGAGTACATCGAAATAGTTACCGGCTCATCGTGCGGGCTCAAAAAGCGCGTCAGAATAGTCGAGCCTGCGTATGTGATCGCAGCGGCAAAAGCGAACAGCACGGCGATGTTACCGCTCAGACTCTCGGGTCCTACCACGATCAATACGCCGACAAACCCTACAATCACGGCCGACCACCGCCGCACACCGACTTGTTCGCGCAGCAGAATCGCCGAGAAAATAGTGACAAAAATCGGCATCGTAAACACGATCGCGACAAGCTCTGCCAGTGGTAACGACGCCATCGCCATGTAGTAGCCGAGATAGGAAAAAAACCCGAGTAGTCCGCGCGCAAAAGCAAGGTTGGGCCGCTTTGATCGCGACAAACGGATACCCCGACGCACGCCCAGGACCACAAATAACAAGGCAAGGCCGATAACGCAGCGCACGTACACAATCTGCAGGACCGAGTAATCGCCGCTAAACGATTTCATCACGATATCCTGAACCGAGAACAGAAACAGCGCGAATACGAGAATAGCGATTCCCGTGAGCGGACGTTCTTCGGCCTGCACGTGTTGGTCCTCCTGAATAGTTCTAAGCCTTTTTGCGCGCAACGCGGAAACACGCTGTGCACTTCAATGGGCTGATGGCGCTGTTTTATTCAGTTTGGTGTTGAAGTATGTATTTGAAAAGCGACTTTTTATGATTAAATATATCGAAGTTCTCGATAGTCGCGTCGTATGAAAATTGAGCACATCCGCACTTTTCTCGAAATCGCCTCCTGCGGCAACTTCAACCGCGCCGCGGAAAATCTCAACGTCACCCAGTCGACCATCAGCGCGCGCGTCAAGACAATGGAAGACAGCTTTGGTCAACAGCTGTTTGCGCGCGGCCACGCCGGTGTCGAGCTGACTTCGGCGGGGCAGAATTTTCGTCACTACGCGCTTGGAATCCAGCGACTTTGGCAGCAGGCGCATCAAGGGATCAGCCTGCCCGACGGCTTTCGCACCGTCATCGGCCTGGGTTCGCAGGTCAGCCTTTGGGAGCGACTGGTCCTGCGCTGGATTCCGTGGATGCGCGATCAGGCACCGGACGTCGCACTGCGGGTCGAGGCCGACTACTCACTCAGCCTGATGCGTCAGTTAACCGACGGCATGCTCGATATCGGCATCATGTACCAGCCTCGCCGTACGCCGGGCTTACAGATCGAAGCCCTGTTCGAAGAAACCCTGGTCCTGGTCGATACACAAACGCGCGAAGTAGCCGACGGCTGGGTCGAACGCTACGTCTTCGTTGACTGGGGTGATACCTTTCGTGCGGCGCACAGCGAGCATTTCCCGAAGCTCGAAACCTCGGCGGTTTCGGTCGGCCTTGGCGGGCTCGGTCTCGAGTACATTCTGCAAAACGGTGGTTCGGGCTACTTTCCGCTGCGTGTTGTCGAACCGCTGATCGCTACGGGCCGCTTGCACCGTGTGGCCGACGCACCGGAGATGAAACGCCCCGCGTACATGGTGTCGACAACGTCTCCCAAAGACGAAACCGCACTGGAGACCGCGCTGAATGGAATGCGCGGTGTTGCCAGCAATACATATCATGAGTAATTACGAATCTCTCACGCCACCCGACGATTCGTTTGCCACCAGGAAAATGCGGCTGCTGCGGGACAGCTGGTGCACCTTCGACGTCGATGAAAAACTCAGCAATTGGGTGACGCACGCGCTGCCCGCCGCGCGCGAAACACTGAACGATCCCAGACAAGCGCAGTGGTTGCGCTATCAGGGCACCTGGTTTGCCGGCGTTAACGCTTTGCCCAATGACGCCAACGGACGCCTGCCGGGCGGTCCGCCACTGGCCGGCAAGGTGATCGACTTTGTCCACGAGGTACTCGAGCTTCGCGATTTCGTATGGGACCGCGCACAGGTATCAATCTGTTATCCCGGGTATCCGCAGCCCATGCAGGGGCAATCGGCTCCGCTGCATCGGTTTCGGCGCGACCGCGACGCGGCACACGTCGACGGCCTGCTTCCGGAAGGCCCCGATCGTCGTCGCCACCTGCGTGAACACCATGCGTTTATTCTCGGAATTCCGATGGTTCCATTTTCAGCCGACGCGTCCCCCTTTGTTGTGTGGGAAGGCTCGCATCATGTTATTCGTGATGCTCTTCGAGCACGTTTGCACGGTATTGATCCTTCGCAGTGGGGTGAGCAAGACATCACGGACGCCTATCAGGGTGCGCGTCGCGAGGTGTTTGAGCGCTGCCGTCGGGTAGAGATTCACGTCAACCCCGGGCAGGCGTTTCTCGCTCACCGATTGAGTGTTCACGGAATGGCCCCATGGGATGAAAACGCGATTGCCACCGATGATGGACGTATGATCGCGTATTTTCGCCCGGAATTTGTCGATGTCGCGCCCTGGCTGGAGTGGGACTAAACGCTTAATAAGACCAAAGAATTGTTCAACGCAGGCCGATAAGGTGTTAACAAATGCACGATTTAACGATCAAATTGCAGGCATGTGACATCACTCCGGAAAATTGATCAAAGAAGTGGTATTTCGACGCCTTGCGTCACGTAAGAACGCACTCAGTGAAGAAAGATTGGCCTCACATGGCACTTAGCGACTTACAGAAACTGATCCGCGCGTACAATTTGCTTGCAGCAAGCTGCGACGATCAGCGCGCGCTGGTCGGTACGGTCTCCCGCTCCTGGATCGCGAGCGAAATCGAACGCGACATTCCGCTTAGCGAAATTTCCAAAGGGTTGCTGGCATCGGTACGCGGTCGCGACATTCTTGCCAAAGAATTGTTTCCGGATGCGGATGTAGACCCGGCGAGTGTAGACCCCTTCACCACCGCCTTGCCCGATGCACTTGCAGACATACGCATAAACAGCAACCGATTACCCAAGCTCGAACCCACAATCAACGCGGCGGTGCTCGCGGGCACGGTCCTGCTGGGGGTTCAGCGCTACGGTAATAAAGGCAAGGGGCGCGAAGAAATCGAACACGATCTTATCGTCGCGGCGCTAATTGTCGACTGCATTGGGCGTCGCCACTATCACTCGGCGTTGCTCACCTGTGACTGCGTCAGAATTGACGACGCGATGATCGAGTCGACGCTCGGCGCCGAGGTACTCGCTCACGTCGCGGCGATACGCGCTTACGAAACTGCATTTGCGCACGCGCTCGAACAGCCAGATGAAGTTGTCGCGAATATTCCGCCCGCGTACGCCAACGTCATCGCGGCACGGGCCTTGGGACACCTGCGCCTGAGTGCGCGCGCCGCAGGGGATCAGATTATTTCGACCCTCGACGACGCCAAACTCGACGAGCTGCGCAGCAAGGGAATCAATACCGACGGCGAGTTCCCCGAGCGCGTTTTTTTGGAGCACGACTATCGGATCGCGCAGGCGGCTTTGGCCTTGCCTGGTATCGATCACGCCGCGCTGCGTGAGCCGATCGAAAGCACCTTGATGATGGCGGTCGGCGACGTCTTAGAAGACGCGGGCAAAGTGCGCAGGCTGG
This sequence comes from Pseudomonadota bacterium, assembly GCA_039029275.1. GTDB lineage: Bacteria > Pseudomonadota > Gammaproteobacteria > JBCCGL01 > JBCCGL01 > JBCCGL01. Next base: position 97,770 of record JBCCGL010000006.1, read on the forward strand.
TCGGTCGGCGCGGCAAGGCCATCCACGACGTGCATAATAATTTACCCATGCTTGAGTACTACGATGCGACCGAGCATCCCAACGACATCGCCACCGTGCACGTCGCGGCGCTCGAGTTAATGCGCTATCTCGACAAGTGCCGACGCAAAGCCTACAACACCATGTTGGCACACGCCTTTCACATCGCCGGCGCTATCGAAGCCTCGCTTGGTGCGTCGATGCAACCACGCCTCGCCAGTATGGCGCTGCTACACGATGTGGTTGAGGACGGATCACATTCGGTTGCCGGATACGATCAGTCCCTGCATAAACTCAGACTGCGTTTTGGTGGCCCATTGGCGGCGATGGTCGCGGAGCTCACCGACTCGCAATCGCATCTCGACGGTGAGAAAAAAGCCCAGCTCACGTTGCAGTGGCCGCACATCGCACAACCGGAAAAGCAATACAACGTCGACCGCTTTTCAACCATGCATTTGCAGCCAACCGACGGCGAGCAACCCTATACGCTTGAAGGCATTGTGGTAAAGCTGTGCGACACTGCTGTTACGTTTGAGGAAGGCATTCGAAATCCGGAACTGATGTCGGGCTGGTGGCGACACAGCGGTGCGCGTATTTACTGGGCGCAATGCACGCGCGGTGCAATCGTGAATCCGCTAATCGAGCGACTGCACGATGAGATTCTCGATAGTGAAACAGCGATGCATTATTTTAATGCCGATACGGCGTTGTCGCGGGAAATGATTCAATGCCTTCGGCACTTGCTTAGAAACGTGATGCTATGGGCGGATCGCTACACCACTATGAATCTCTCAATTTTGAGTAACGAGTTCGCACTCGACGATCACGAACGCTCCGCTTTGTTCACCGCGTTTTTTGATCGCGATATGACGCCGGAAGTGTTTAGCAACAATTTCGTTGAATCGATGCTCACTGACGAACGTTTGGCAGATCAGGTTAAGCGCGGAGCCTTGCCCGATAAATCGTTCGTAACCTTGTATCGGTATTGCGAAGACAAACCGGCCGAGCGCGACTTACGCAACTTTATCGCCTACCGTCAAAGTGCTTTGTGGCGCATGAATATCCGCGAGCAGCTAAAGTGTGACTGGGACGTTGACAGGGCCGAAGCAGATCGAGATATCGTGCTTGAACTTTATCGACAGTGCTTGCGCGATTCGCACCGCAAAAACGATTCGCACGCCCCGCAACGAACACATTCGCAACGGTAGTTTTTAGTGGCGTAAACATCGAGTTTTAGCGCACCGTCATTGACCCTGAATAATCTTTCTACTTAAAAGGTTTTATTTAGTTATTGAGCCGAGCGAAATCACGCGGGAGCTATGTCAAATGGTGCAATACGACTGATTCCGCGCCGCGGTAAACTAAAATTCCAGTCGTATTCCTGCGGAAACGGAACGACCCATCAGGGGCGCGCTGTCTTTTAAAAAAGACAAATGATTTTGCGCATAGCTGTCTCCCAGATTGTCACCCTTGAGCCAAAAGTACCAATCGCCATATGAATACGTTTTTCTCCAAGCAACGTTGGCCGACACCCAGGTGTATGCCGGGGTGCGGGTTTCGTTGGCTGCTGCCGATGACTCCATCACCCGTTTGACTGACGCATTCATTGACCACTCGCCGGGCGTGTAAGTCAGTTTGATGAGCCAGCTGGCGGGTGCGGTTCGCGGCAGTTTTTCTCCATTTGACCGGGTGGCCCGGATGACATCGATTTGATTCGTCAAAACGAGCGGTGCCTGCCGCGCTTCATTCAGCGACCACTCACTGCGCACTGATAAACCGGTAAATCGGGCGCTGGCTTGCTTTGTCTGCCAAACGTCGCTGAGGTGGAATGGATCGGAAATCGGCTCTCCGTCTTCGTCGAAGAGCTGATCCTGATAGGTATAGCGATCAAAAAAGTAAGCAAATGCGCCCAAATACCAGTTTGCTGACCCGGCCGAAAATCCGAGATCCCAATCTAGATTTATCGAACGCTCTTTTTTTAGATCGCGATCTCCGAAGATATAAGTATCAGTCGCGTGATGGAAACCATTCCAAAACAGTTCGTCGACACTGGGCAGGCGTTCCAGATAACTCAGATTAAATTGCGATGTCACTCGATCGCCAAGGGGGTGCTCTAATCCGACAGAGAGGCTTCCGGCAAATTCGCGGTCGTCGTCATAATAGCTTGGGTCAACTCTGTCCGGGACGATCCAAGTCTCCTGGATATTTCTGGGGTCAGATTGCAGGTCGCGAAATTCCAGATGCGCGCCCAGGCTGAGCGTTGCTTCAGCGTCAAGAAAATCAATCAGCCTGTCTCCGTTAATCCCGATCATAAAATTTCTGGAATTCGTATTCGGCATCGGATGCCCGTGACTGTAAGGTAAGCCAGTGTCGTTGAGGTAATTCTCCAACGATACGCCGACATTGGAATTTATGCCGCTACTGGCAGCGAAGGTGAAACGATCGCACGCGCCGTGTTCATGACAAACTTTTAACTCGTTTTCGCGATAGCCGATAAGCAGTTTTCCAATCCACACGCTGTGGAAATAGTCCAGACTCAACAATGCGCTCGCAGTTTTCTGACCAAACAGGCCGTCTCTGCGACCTCCCTCGGTCTCGTCGTGCAAATAGTCAACGTAGCCAAGCTCGACGCTGTACCTGCCCAACCAGCTGTCCTCAAATTCGTCGGACACGCGCAGGGTATAGCTGTCGCTTTGCATATCGATGCGCGTTTCTTGCGGGGTCTGGTTCGGAATACCATAGTCTTTGTTTAATCCGGCAAATCCAAAAAACACATTCCCTGAATCGCTAAAACGCCACCCCGCATCAAACTGGCTCAGTTCACTGTCCACGTCAGAGTCGGCGATCCTGTTACCGCGACCGTCGCTGTAGTCTTCGGTGTAATTCCTGAAATCGGAAACGCTGAACGTAAAGTTTTCCGACGTGGTATTCAGTCGTATTCCCGAAGAAACCAAAGAATTGTTGGACCCAGCCGCCGCTTCCAGAAAGCCACTCTGTCCTGGCTCAGGAAAATGATGGTCAAATTGATCGATCAGGCGCACTGCGCCACCGGCGTGGGCCCCGTAAACAATCGACGCGGGACCCTTTAACAATTCGATTCGCTCGGATGCCTTTGGCAGCACCCCCACCGCATGGTCATGACTCATCGCCGATAAATCGGAAACTTCCACGTCATTTTGCAAAATCTTAACGCGATAACCTTCCATGCCGCGAATAACCGGCCGACCTACCGCCGGTCCGTAACTCGCCGAATCAACATTGGGGAGTTGATCAAGATATTCTCCCAGCGTTTCGCCGCTGGACTGTTGATGCAACTGCTCGGTTTCGGTGGAGTGGATTTGCGTGTCCGGCACAGCTGGCGCGGTTATCTCGACTGAGGGGATAACGTGTGTTTCATGCGCGAAAGCCAATCCTGTCGATAGCACCAGAGTAAGCCCGCACAATTGCGCTCGAAAAACCCACCCCAGTGCGCGCACAAGCCGATGGCGGTGATAATTCAGCCATCGATTCTGCATCAAATGTTCAATCAGATTCAAAAACGTAAAAAAGAACCACCTCGGTGGTGGTTCTTTTCTTGTGGGATTGAATTAGGTGCTACAGGCCGAAGTGCTTATTCCTCTTCTTCATCCTCGTGGTCGTGGTCGTCCTCGTCCTCATGATCGTCTTCATCCTCGTGGTCGTGGTCGTCCTCATCATCATGATCGTGATCGCCCCCCTCATTTACAACAGCCATCATGTCAGCCTGAAACCCTTCGGGAAGTATCTCAGTCAGATCCCATGTGGAATGTTGATGAAAGTCGCCACCGTGGGCGTCAACAAAGTAAAGCATTTGTGTGTCCGGAACAAAAACAAGAACACCTTCGTCATTCACTCGACCTATTGTGGTATGGCTGCAGTCACTTATTGAGGAAATTGCGTCCAGCACAACAAAAGCCTGCATGCTTTCCAGTTCTTCTTCGTGTTCTTCGTAAAAATACATGCGACCGGATTGAGTCAGAGCGTAATGAACCAGTTCACCGTGTTCGTGGTCTTCGTCATCTGACGCGTCTGCGTCTGCCTCTTCCTCTTCGTGTTCATGCTCAAACGCGAGATACGGATCGATAAATGCGCGACAGAGTGTTTCTCCCTCGGCATCCAACGCTTCGCTTATTTCAGTTACCAGATCCGCCTGAGCCGTCACTGATTCGTTCAACCGAGTCAGCTCCGCTTCCTGAGTACTGCCGACCTCCGGGCTCACGTATTCGTCTGCACTGTGCGCGGCCAATTCATCGTCATGTAAATGCACCAATTGAGTAAATTGATCGCCGTCAATTTCGGCGCCGGACTGGTAGGCATAGCCGGGTCGCATCAACAGATATTTCATGTCCAGATTTTCTTCTTCATCGATGACACGAAAATCCGGCCAGTGCAGAAAAAACCCGATAGTGGCGGTATCACTGATCAGCATGTTTTGCACCGCTGAGTCGCTACTGCCGGACGCTCTTTCGTTCAGATCAACGCTTTCCTCGGTGGTTGTGTCATAAGCGATATAAGCAGCTGAATTTGCATTCAAAAATGCCAGAATCATGCCATCAGGTAAAACATCGGCGGCGTCTGAGGCATCGTCGGATTCAGAATTTGAGCTACCGCCGCAACCGATGAAAAAAACCAGCGATGAGAGCAATAGTCCTCTTACAAGGAGCGTCGAACCAGAAGTGTGATTGGTCATTTTGAAACCCTGTCTAAAAAAGAGCGAATGAAAAAATCGCGGTAGTTGTTATGAGCGCAGTTAATGCCGCGCGAATGATACATCGTATCATTTACGCGTGTAAAGTCATCAGGATGCCTGGGTAATTTTCGCTCCAAAAATCGATTCGAAACCTCAGCAACGCAGACATTTGCAACACGGTTTGGCCACTGTTATCAAGGGTTTCTCATTGCGCGTTTTTCGCGTATTTTGTCGCAACATCCTGACAATCACCGTGTCCTTGAATCCGCTACGCCCAATTGCTGACAAATTGAACGATGGTGAAAACAATGCCATCACGTACGACGTCGCCTATCGCGTTGGTCGCAATCAGTTCATGGATACAATGCGGGCAATTCTCCAAACGCACGGGCCACACATTCATCTGCTTCCAATATCCGGACACTCGGGCGGAGGCGGTATTTTCCAGCGCAAACCGGTGAGCGGTGATCCGGTTATCGGGCTGCAAATTGCCCCAGCAACCGAGCCCAACATTCGACACGAAAAATCCCCCGACATTACACAAATCGCGCTGGATGAGATTGTTTTGGACGCGCAAGTTCGCCGTATATATGCCGGAGCCTCTATCACGCTCGATCAGTTGAACCGCACGCTCGCCTACGAAATCGGTGCTGAACAAAAGGTGCTGGGCGCTGATCTCACCAGTTATACCTACGCGCAGGTTGGCGCGACGTTTATGACCGGCGGTATGGGCCCGCAACGCCGTTATTTCAGCGACAGCGTAGATTCGATTGCACTGTTTGACGGCAACGAGATCGTTTGCCTCAGCGGTGAGTCGGCGCAGCAACACGCCGGTGCCTACGGATGGAGTGGGATCGTCACAGCAGTGTGCTGTCACTATCATGCGCTACCTGAAAACGAGATCGCCTTCGCCTTGCCGATTTCAAACGACCATGGCGATCTTGCTCGTTTGCTCACGCATCTTTGCGACTACTGTTTTTTTGAGCCGGCCGCAAACGGTTTTAAAAACCGGCAGAATAGCAATGATCTCGTTTTTGGTATCGAGCACATCACCGCCGACGCGATGCAGCTGTTTTTGCAATCCGGCGACAACGACCTCACCCGGCGCGCGCGGCAAATACTAAACAACTGCAAGGAAATGAACGTCAACGGCGTTTTGTTCATCAACGCCTACAGTGACAAATCTACCGATGAATTTCTCATGCAGTTAGTTGATGATGCTAACAGCGCCAGTCCATCAATCGCCGGTATTGCACTCGACTACGCGGAAGTGTTTAACGACCCCGAACAAATGCGCGCGGTGCGCGAAGGCGTTCCTTTCGCGGCGCGAATGCAGTCACCGCAAGGGAAATTTTCGTTTAAAGGTCATACCGACGGCGTCGTTCGACTCAATCCGGAGCGCGCGCGCATAAGTATGGAATCGGTGTGGCAGGCAAACGATCGCTTTGTTTCGACCCTCCAAGGCTATTTTCATAACGCAAAAAATTTGCGCGGCGAGGTTCTGATTTACGGGCATCTGAATCCGTTCGGCGTCGATCCTCACAATCGCGTCACACTGGCAGCAGATGATGAAGAGATTTTTGACAGCGCGGTCGCGTTCGTTCATGAGCAGATGCGATCGTTTTATCGTGATCTCGATCGCGTCTGCCGAACGACGGATTCGATTTTTGTCGGTGGAGAAAAATCCGCAGCTTCTGAAGCGGAGATTTTCGAAGCGTTTGAGACGCATTCCTTGCCAAGAACCATCAGTGATAAGCTGGCGGTATTAAGTGCCAGGGTGCAATCGTCCTCGCCGATGTTTAACTGGCGCGCGATCCATCCTTACAATACACAAAATTAGAATTGGCTTCGCATGCAACCATTTTCATTCGAGCACCCTCGCCTACCTGTGTTGTGCTTACTTCTCGCATGGCTCATGGGGGCAGTTGGTTTGGCTCTGGGAATTTCCGTCGACGGTAGCTTGTTCGGTCGTTTTGGCAGCCTGATTGTTCTTTTTGCGATAATCGGGGAATTTTCATTGCTTAAAGGCGAGCTGTTTCGCCTCTACGAACGTCTGGGAAACAGCGCCGACGGATTTGTTCACACAAAAGATTATTCGCCGTCACGGTGGCACAACAAAAAAAGCATTTTGCTGCACCTGACCATTATTGCTGGCACCGTGATTTGGGGATTTGGTGATCTCGCGTTTTAGCATCGGCTAATCGGTTACAAAATGTCACGCGGCCGTTCGAGCACGTGACTTGGCATCGAGATAGACAAGCCAGTTACGCAATTCCAATGCACGCGATTCGACCTGCATTTCTGCAGGCGTTGTCCCCAGGCGCGCGGCAGCTTCAGAATCATCCTGCACACGCAGTAAGTCTTCGGCAAGCTCGGCATTTTTTTCGAACGCATCGCCGTCTCTTTTTGGACAGTTCCCTACGTCGAGCGGACGCATTTCCGGGTGGTATTGCGTGCCCCAAAAATCGACACCATCGCGAGTGTAAGCAAAAGCCTGATTGGCGCTGTGCGAGTTGCACGCCAGATGCACCGCACCTGCAGGTAATACGCTGACCTCGTCGCGATGAATAGTGGGAACGAAATAAGCATCCGCACGGCCATTTAACATGGGGTGGCCATTGAGCGATTCGGTAAGACGAATGATGCGCGCAACGCCGACCTCTTGACCGTTAGGTGAATGCGCGACTGCTCCCCCCAACACGACCGCTGCCAGTTGCATTCCGTTGCACGACCCGTAGGTCGGCAATGATCGCCTAAACACCGCCTCCATTGCGTCGCGCAGGGGCTCAGCCTGCGGCGCATCGGTCGACCACTCGACGCCAGAACCGGTAAAGATCACACCATCAAGGTCGTCGTAGACGCTACTTTCTGGCGAATGTTGATACGGGTTGCAATAACTGAAGTCGATTTCGAACCCCATCGCTGACATAGCGTTCACAAAGCAATCGGTGGGAGCGAAAAAGCCATCCGCGCGACTGCGCTCGACCATGTCGGGCGTGTTGCTTTCGACAATCAAGATTCTCAGCATGACAAACCTGCAAAAAGGTAAGGTTAAAACTCAGCGGGTAATGATCAATACACGTGCGTCAATTCCCTGCGCGCGAATATAGTCCGCCTTGCGGCTCTCGTCGATGGAAAAATTGTGCGCTTTCGCTTCCTTGTGCACTTCGGGTTCAAGATCAAGCTGCTCCCAGGCCGCGCCATTTACCGTGATCACGCAACGCCCGCCCGGCACTACGCAATTGACCACGTTGTGCATGTCGCTGATTTTCGGAATCGCAAATGAAAACAGTCCGACGCATAGAAGCGCGTCGTAGCGCTGAGGAATATCCGCTGGCAAGGTAAAGTCGTGTTGCCAGGTTTTGTTGTAAATTTCGCGCGACTCGGCGATCGCCAGCATCTCCGCAGAAAAATCAACGCCATCAATTTTCGTGTAACCCAGCTCGCGCAGATGCTGCCCCGCCAACCCAGTACCGCAGGCGACGTCGAGCACTCGAATTGCCGTGTCTGGTACCAGATCAGCGAATATATTGCCCGCGTCAATATGCGCGGAGTAATCCATATCGCCAACCAAATCCTGATCATATGTGCTGGCCCATTCATCGTACTGCGCTTGCTTGTCGTGCGTGCGCGTATAGGCGCGCGCCAGGCGATCGTCAAACTGCTCAACGCGGATTTTCTTGTCGCTCATGTTCGTCTCCTGCTCATTTCGATGAAGTCACTTCCTCGGCCCAGGTCTCACCGAAGCTGGCATTCAAAAAAGCGTAACAATCTCGTCGCGCCGTTTTAAGTGAAAAGCTATGCGAATGCAGACAATATTCCAGCCACAAGCCGTCGATCAAGGCGATAAATTGCCGTGCAACTGAACCGACGTTGACATCCAGCGAATTCGCTTTGGCGATCTTGCGCAAACAGGCTGAGATACGTTTCTTGTACTCGCCGTAGCGCTGCTCGTGCAGAGACCTAAGCGATTGCTCGGTCGCGACCTGCCCCCATATTGCCAACCACGCGCGCAGGTTGGATTTCTCAAAGGTGTTGTCATCAAAACTGGCGTCGATGATTTCCTGTAATTGAGTAGTGGGTTCGATCGAGGTGGGCGCAAGCACCAGATGTTCTGTCATCCGATCATAAATGCGCAGAAGCAACTCGTCTTTGGTTTTGAAGTGGTGATTGATCAGGCCGCGCGATATGCCTGCCTGTTGGCAAATTCGGTCGATGGTGAATCCCGACATACCACCCTCACCCAGGCAGCGAATGCCTGCATCAATCAACTCCTGTTGCCGCTGCTTCTGAGACTTGCGCTGGTATCGAGCTTTCATCAAATTGCACGTGCTAATTTTGTTATTGAACGATCATACAACAATTGTGCTATGAACGTTCTTGTTGTACGATCATTCAACATAACATTTTGCACTGATTACGATGCACTGCAACCCCCGCTACAATATCCTGTTCGAGCCGATAACGATCGGGCCCGTTGTCGCGCCCAATCGTTTTTACCAGACGCCGCACGCGACTGGCATGGGGCGAAATAACCCAAACAGCAGCGCGGCGCTGCGCGCGATCAAGGCCGAAGGGGGCTGGGGCGTGGTTTGCACGGAGTATTGCTCGATTCACCCAAGTTCCGATGAGACGCCCTACGCGTATCTCACCCTGTGGGACGACGACGATATGCGCCAGTTGGCGCAGACCACCGACGCGATTCACGCGCACGGTTCATTGGCAGGAATCGAACTCTGGCACGGCGGATTTCACGTAAACAACCGCGGCACGCGCGAGACGCCGATTGCACCCACCGCGGGTAACACCGAGTACGTGCACCCCGGCCAGGTGCGCGCGATGACGCACCGCGACATTCAAGACATGCGCGCGTGGCAACGCGCTGCCGCTATCCGTGCGCGCGATGCGGGTTTTGATATCGTTTACGTGTATGCCGGGCACGAATATCTGCCGTTTCAGTTTTTATCGCGTCGATTCAACCAGCGCGACGATGAGTACGGCGGCAGCCTGGAAAACCGCACCCGATTATTACGCGAAATGATCGAGGACACGCGCGATGCGGTAGGCCAGGACTGTGCGGTCGCGGTTCGCCTCGCAATTGATGAATTGCATGGCAACAGCGGGATCACCAGCGAAAATGAGGGTCGCGACGTGGTCGAAATGCTGGCCGAACTGCCCGACTTGTGGGACATCGCGCTCGGCGGCAGCCTCGGCACCGATTCGTGCAGTTCGCGTTTTTCAGCCGAGGGATATCAGGAACAGTACGCCAACGTCGTTAAACCGCTGACCAGCAAACCGGTTGTCAGCGTTGGCCGATTTACCTCGCCGGATGCAATGGTCAGCCAGATTAAGCGCGGCGTGCAGGATTTTATCGGCGCCGCGCGACCCTCGATTGCCGATCCGTTTTTGCCCAAAAAGATAGCCGAGGGGCGCGAAGACGAAATCCGCGAATGCATCGGCTGCAACATCTGTCGTTCATCCAATAACGAGGGCGTGCCGCTGCGCTGCACGCAAAACCCCACCATGGGTGAAGAATGGCGACGCGGCTGGCATCCGGAAAACATTCCCGCTAAACACACGGACGCGAGTGTTCTGATTGTCGGCGGTGGTCCCGCCGGACTCGAAGCGGCGCTGGCGCTGGGCAAGCGCGGGTATCAGGTTGATCTGGCTGAACAATCCGAACAGCTCGGCGGTCGACTGCTGCGCGAGTCGACCCTGCCAGGGCTCGCGCACTGGATAAGAGTGCGCGACTATCGCGTCAATCTGCTCCAGCAGATGCCCAACGTGAACGTCTACACGCAAAGCGAAATGACCTCGGACGATGTGCGTGAATTCGAAGCAGATTACAAGGTGATGGCGACCGGAAGCCGATGGCGTCGCGACGGAGTAGGCGCAACGGCGCGCACGCCACTGCAATCTGTCAGCGACGATGTGCTGACACCAGACGATATATTTTCAGGTGCCGACGTCACTGGCGACGTACTGATCTATGACGACGACCACTATTTTATGGCCGGCGCACTGGCTGAGAAATTTTTGCGCGCCGGTCATCGCGTGACGTATGTGACCCCTGAATCGATCATCTCAAGCTGGACGGTGATGACAAACGAGCAGGAGTTTATTCAAACGCGTTTGATGGAACTGGGGATCGAAGCGCACTACTTGCAGCGAATCGATTCTATCGAGGAGGGATTGTTGAACACCGCGTGTGCCTATACCGCAAAGCCGTCGCAGTTCCGTTTCGACACACTGATTCTGGCAACCAGCCGCGAGTCAGACCAAAGCATCGTCGATTCCCTCGGTGACTCCGCAATCAGTCTGATCGGTGACTGTCGGGTTCCATCGAGCATTGCAGACGCGGTTTACTCCGGACACAAGTTTGCGCGCGAGGTCGGCGTACCTCGCGAGTTGCGCGTGCCCAGACGCGAGCAGGCAATAATTTTTTCTGATTTAACAGGAGCCGTGGCATGAGTCGCAGTCGAGCCCGTCGCAATGACAAACGCATGCGCAACGCAAGCGCACTGCCGCAACTACCGTGGCGTCAGCTCGAATACCAGCGGCCGCCTATCAATATCATCAGCGATGACGCAGTCGCTGAAATTCACGAGACCGCACTCACCGTATTGGAGGAAATCGGCATGACCGTGCTGTCGAACTCCGCGCGCGACAAATACGCCGCTGCGGGTTTTGACGTTGACGATGCAAATGAGCGCGTACGCTTTGATCGGAACGGTTTGATGCAATACCTCGCGCTTGCACCATCGTCGTTTACCCTGCACGCGCGCAATCCGCAAAAAAACATCAAAATTGGTGACGGCTTTGGGGCGATGTGTTCGGTCGGTGGACCGGCGTACGTGATGGACCTCGACAAAGGCCGCCGCGACGGCACCTACGCCGAACAATGTGATTTTTTAAAGGTTGTCCAAAGCCTCGATATTTTGCACCAGGAAGGCGGCGGCGGATTCGAAGCGCTCAACCTGCCCGCCGCGTCGCGCCATCTCGATTTGTATTACGCGCAGTGCACGCTGCTGGATAAAAACTGGGTGCCGTGGACGATCGGGCGCGACCAGGCCATCGACGCGATTGAGATGGCAGCGATCAGCATGTCGGTGACACCGGACACGCTAATCGACACGCCGGTCTTTTATTGCATCATCAACACCAACTCACCCCTGCAGCTCGATATTCCGATGGCCGAAGGTTTAATTGCGATGGCCGAGTACGGGCAAGGCATCGCCGTCACACCGTTTACACTGGCAGGCGCTATGGCACCGGTCACGATTGCCGGGGCGCTCGCCCAACAACACGCCGAAGCGATGGCCGGGATTGCGCTCACGCAGATCGTGCGCGCGGGGTGTCCGGTGGTGTACGGCGGTTTCACCTCGAACGTGGATATGAAAACCGGATCACCGGCGTTTGGCACGCCCGAATACGTGCAGGCCGCGCAGGCATCCGGCCAGCTCGCGCGCCTGTTGAACGTGCCGTTTCGCTCCAGCAATGTAACCGCTGCGAATGCGGTTGACGCCCAGGCGGCCTACGAGAGCAGCATGTCGTTGTGGGGCGCGATTACAGGCCATGCCAACGTGATCAAGCACGCTGCCGGATGGATGCACGGCGGGCTGACTGCCTCTTTCGAAAAACTGATTATCGACGCCGAGATGCTGCAGATGATGGCGGCGTACACGCGGCCTTTTGACGTTAACGCGGGCACGCTGGCGATGGATGCAATACGTGACGTCGGACCCGCCGGGCATTATTTTGGTACCGCGCATACGATGGAGCGGTTCGAGTCCGCATTCTATGCGCCGATGATTTCCAACTGGGACAACTACGAAAACTGGATCGAGCGCGGTTCGGTCACGAGTGAGCAACGCGCAAATCAAATCTGGAAACAGGTCCTTAACGACTACGAGCAACCGCCTATCGACCCAGCGGTCGACGAGGCCTTAAAGGACTACGTCGAAAAGCGTAAAAAGGAAATCGCCGCATAGAGCCAAGTGACCGCGGCAGCTTGCGAAGACATCGTGCTCATCGCACAATGGCGTTTCGTTGGGAGTAAACGGACGCCGGTTTAATGCGCATTATTCAAGCTACCATGCAGCACGTCGCGGACGTCGCGCGACTGTTTGATCTGTACCGCCAGTTCTACGAGTGCGAGGCGGATATTGATCTTGCCAGTGACTTTATTTTTCAGCGAATCACAAAAAAGGAATCCGTGATCTTTATCGCCATGGACGGTGTTGACGTTGTCGGCTTTACCCAACTGTATCCTTCATTTTGTTCGGTTGACGCAATCAAAATTTTTATTCTGTACGATTTATTTGTCGATGAGTCCGGCCGCAATAAGGGTGTCGGCAGGCAATTGATGCAAACCGCGCACGCCTATGCGAAAGACGAAGGTGCACAGCGCGTCGATCTGCTCACAGCGCATAGCAACAAACCTGGACAACACTTGTACGAAAAACTCGGGTACAAAAAGGTCAACGAAGACTTTTACGCCTACTCGCTCTCGATTTAGGTTATGGCATGAACGTTCTACGCACACCCGATGAACGATTCTCGATGTTACCGGCTTTTCCGCACACACCGCGCTACGTCGACGACCTTGCCCAATATGAATCGCTGCGAATGGCCTACTACGATTTGGGCGAAGCCAAAGCTGAAAATGTTTTTCTGTGCCTGCACGGTGAACCGACCTGGAGTTACCTCTATCGAAAGATGACGCCGGTATTTACCGAAGCCGGGCATCGCGTTGTTGCACCCGATTTGTTTGGCTTTGGCCGCTCCGACAAGCCCGAGGACGATGCGGTCTACACGTTTGATTTTCATCGCACTGCGCTGATGCGATTACTGGAGCGACTTGACCTCAAAAATATCACGTTGGTCTGCCAGGATTGGGGTGGAATTATCGGGCTCACGCTACCGATGGAAATGCCCGAACGCTTCAAGCGCGTTTTGGTCATGAACACGGCGATACCCAACGGCGATGCGGTCAGCAAAGGGTTTATGCAATGGCGGGGGTTTGCCGCCAAGGCCCCGGAAATTCCGGTCAGCGGTTTGATCGCGTCAGATGCCGCAGGAGCGGTGACCCTCATGGACGCGCTCGCCTACGATGCACCCTTTCCCGACAACCGCTACAAAGCCGGGGTTCGCCGCTTCCCGCAACTGGTGCCTATCGAACCCAATATGCCGGGAGCCGATCTGGGTCGGGCGGCGCGCAATTTTTTTCAGGGAGAATGGGCGGGCGACAGTTTTATGGCCATTGGCATGCGCGATCAAGTGCTCGGCGAAGCCGCAATGCTGGTGCTTCAAAAACTCATTCGAGGGTGTCCCGAGCCGATGCGCGTTCCTGATGCGGGCCACTTTGTGCAGGAATATGGCGAACCGATTGCACGCGCTGCCCTCGCGCATTTTGGTCTGGCGAATTCAAAATGACACAAGCGCCACGCATTCTGGCTTTTGACGTATTTGGCACCGTCGTGGACTGGTGCGGCAGCGTAGCGCGTGAAGTCGAGCGAGTGTTACCCGACGTTGACGGCGGCGACTTTGCGCGCGCATGGCGCTCAGCGTACGCGCCGTCGATGGCGCGAGTGCGCAGCGGCGAACGCGGTTGGGTGGTGCTGGATGAGTTGCACCGCGAAAATCTTTTACAGGTTTTGGACGAATTCAACATCGATGGCTTGAGTGATGAACAAATCGATGAATTGAATCATGTCTGGCACCGACTCGATGCGTGGCCGGATAGCGTCGAAGGTTTACGCCGACTCAAGTCCAAATTCACGATCTGTACGCTCTCTAACGGCAACCTCGGCTTGCTGACTGACATGGCCAAACGCGCGCACTTGCCGTGGGATTGCATTCTGTGCGCCGAAGTGTTCCGCGCGTACAAACCGGACCCCGCAACGTACAGAGGTGTTGCCAACGTTTTCGACGCAGCGCCGGCTGACGTCATGATGGTTGCAGCGCATCAGGACGACCTCGAAGCCGCGCGTGAATGCGGTTTGCAAACCGCGTACATCGAACGCCCCGCCGAGTTTGGCGAATCGCATATCAAGGATGTGTCGAAAAACGATGCGAACACTTACCACGCGACAGATTTTATTGAACTCGCGGATCTATTAGCGTGCTAAAAAAATCAATCTTTAGTTAGTTGTCATACGAATCATACGAGGCAATTACATCCGCCAGGCATTCGCTTTTTTCCATTAATTCATTTGCAGTAAACACCGGCACATCCGCCTCGGTTCGTGCCGTTTTTATTTTGCGCAGCGTCATACCCCGCGCACGCCTGCTGCGCATAAATTCATCCTGGGTAATGATCGACTCCAATGGTGAATCGAAGCGGATCAATTCATAATAGCCGCCCACCAGCCCAAGCGACGTCACTTTGCATACAGCGCGCTCCGATTCCAGGCACGCATTGTCGCAAATTGTTTTAATGCTTACCGCGTGCGCGGATAAATCCAGCCACTGCGCGATGTATTCGAAAAGCGCAGCACCTTGCGTGTACTCGACGACCTGATCTCCGGCCTGGTAGCCCATATCAAGAAACAGCTCGGCCATCTTCGTGTCGTCGTTTGATTCGAGCACGCTGTTGTCAACATCGGTTTGTGACAGCACATTTTGCAGCGCGGTGCGCCCGGTGGTCTGACCCGCGTGTGAGAACTGAAATCCCAGCAGGTACGGATACAGTTCGTGCGTGACCTCGAGGGCATTTAGAAGACTGTCGCGTTGCTCCGCACTGCCATCAACGGCAACTTTGCGAATCAAGTGCTCCGCCGCTTCGCCTTCTCCAAGGTCGATCAGTTGCTGAATCGTGGCGAGATCGATACCCAACGCGGTTGATCGCAACAAGACGCGAGCCAGGCGGAGACCGTTGTCGCTTTCGACCCTCAACCAGCTCGGATAAAAAACGCCGGACTGATTGGGTGCACGAAAAATCTCCATGCGATCGCGTCGACTCAAATCACGAACAAAATCGCTGAATGCGCGATCGGTCGACTCGATTCGGGCCAGCAGCAACCGCGCCGCCGCGTTTTCGCCCTGCGCCAGCGCTGCCAGCAGTGGTAGACTTTCCGCATCGTTGTCATCCAGCCACAGCTCAACTGCCAGCTCAAATTCAGGATTATCCTGCCCGTCGAGAATGTGCGCTTGAGACACGGATAAAAAACCACAAAGCGTAGAGAAAGTGGCGAACAGAACGGTAAAGTAAACAGTCTTTTTCATGTGTTAACACTTGCTGGATTGAAACCGCAGACACAATAAAACGATTCGCCGGTTTTACACCAGTCAGACACAGCGAGGTTTTGATAAATCATGCGACTCGCGATTCTAGCGTTGATCGTGTTTTTGAGTCACCCGCCAGTGAGTTCGGGTGACACCTCCAAATCCAACAGTCTTCAAACAGGCGTTGATGAGGACCGTTTGTTGGTAGCCCTGAATCTGGAATTGCAAAAGGTAAGCCTTGCGCACGCGAGTCAAGGCCAACAACTGGAATTAATCCTCGACCAACCGAGCCGTTTGATTGTGACGAATGAGTTTGCGCAATGCCGTTTTCAACCAGCCTCTGTATCCATTCGCGAAACAGACTCCACTCGCGAGTATTCCGCTCGTTATAGCGCGCGATGCCAGAACATCGCGGTACTGACAAAATTCGCACTCGCGATATTTTCGTACTTGCCCCCGGATTTTAAGCTAAAGACCAGTGTGATCAGCGAGTTCGAGACTCGGACGCAATCGATCAACAAAGATTCGAACGTCGTCGTCCTTAAACCGCTGAATTAGAGCGCTCAGTACTGCATTTTTCTTGCACGCAAATCCAGCGTTAAGCTGGTGCAGTTGACTACACTATCGCTCAGTGTCGGCAGCGCACGGCAAAATTATCGTCAAAGATGTTTGACTCTGTATTGACTACAGGGTTTACAATTTCGATATTACCGACCCTTATTGAGCTTGGGAATGTCTGTAACAGTTATACCGTCTGGTTTTGGTTTTTGGTCGTGCACCAGCACCTGGAGGCAAAGCGCCTACAACACGATGTGGTGCTTGATCGGCTGCTCGATTGGCGACCTTGGCACTATCGCTTTTTTTCAATTCACCGGGATTCCTTGGCCGACGCTGGCGATAATGTCGCTGGCGATTATCAACGGTTTGCTGACCAGCATACTGCTCGAAACAATTATTCTGGCGCGAGCGGGAATGGCGCTAAAACTGGCATTGAAAACCGCGCTCGGTATGAGCTTAATTTCCATGGTGAGCATGGAAGCCGCAATGAACGCGACCGATTGGTTTTTGACCGGCGGGGCGCGACTCACCTGGTGGGTCATACCGATCATGCTGCTGGCCGGGTTCGTCACCCCCTGGCCCTACAATTACTGGCGCCTTAAAAAATGGGGCAAGGCATGCCACTGAACTCAGATAAACCGATAACGCGTGGGTATATCGCGAAGTTAACCGGGTGCAGTAGCGAGACTATCCGATATTACGAACAAATCGGACTACTTGCAGAACCCAATCGCGGCGAAAATGGCTACCGTTATTATTACGATACCCACGTCTCCCATCTGAAGTTCATTGACCGCGCCAAACAACTCGGTTTTGACAACAAGGAAATTCACGAACTTCTGAACATCGCGGACGGCCCGGAAAATCACACGCGCGCGGAAGTCAAAGCGCTGACCGAGGCACATATCAATACGATAAGACAGCGAATTCTTACGTTACAAAAGATGGAGTCAACGCTATCTGCCGTTTGGGAACAGTGCGACGGTTCAGATGGTGATGCGGAACACTGCCCAATCATCTTGTCTTTATTGAGCGACTCAGACGAAACCTGCGAATGAAAAATTCTATTCTCGCGTTTTTTTCGTTCGCATTTTTAATCTCTATTGCGTCAGCACAAGACCGGAGCGATTCACGTTGGTATTCCCCGAAACTGGTGCAAACTGGAAAACGTGTTTTCGACCAAAATTGCGCTGCGTGTCATGGGTCGCAAGGACAAGGCCTCGCCGACGACTGGAGAAAACCACTCGCCGATGGCTCTTACCCGCCGCCTCCTCTCAACGGCACTGCACACGCTTGGCATCACCCGATTTCACAACTTTTGCGCACGATCAATGATGGCGGAGTCCCACTCGGAGGAAAAATGCCGGGCTTTCGACAACTGCTGACAAAAGAAGAAAAAGTAGCGGTAATCGCCTATTTTCAGAACTGGTGGTCTGATGCTATTTATCAGGAATGGCTCAGCATCGGTGGCCTGGAGTACTGAACGCCAGCAGCGTGCTTGTGTTACATCGTCGATTGGATCTGGAACGTACCGACGAGTGATTTTAGTCGGCGTGCTTCGCCACTCAAACTCTCGCTGGCCGCCGCTGCCTCTTCGACCAGCGCGGCATTTTGCTGGGTCATACCTTCCATGTCGCGCACCGAAACATTGACCTTTTCGATACTGCCGGACTGATCTACCGTTGCCGTCGCAATCTCGCCCACAATATCAGCCAGTTTCTGCGTGCTTTGAACGATGTCGTCCAGCGTTTCACCGGACTGATTCACCAGCGCAGATCCGCTGGTCACCTTTTCGCCACTGTCTTTGATCAATTCTTTAATTTCTTTTGCCGCAGTGGCAGACCGCCCGGCCAGATTGCGAACCTCGGTGGCAACCACACCAAACCCGCGGCCATGCTCGCCGGCGCGCGCGGCTTCAACCGAGGCATTAAGTGCTAAAAGATTGGTTTGAAACGCGATCTCATCGATGACACCAATAATGGCAGAAATCTTGGTGCTGGCCTGATTGATTTGCTCCATTGCATTGACAGCATCCTGCACAACACTTCCGCCATTTTTCGCTTGATTAAGCGTTTCGATTGCCAACGAGTTGGCATCAGACGCACTCTCGGCATTGCGTTTTGCCGAGTTGGAAATCTCGTCTATGCTGTGTGCGGCCTGCTCGAGATTGGCCGCCTGCGCCTCGGTGCGATGGCTGAGGTTATTGTTGCCATCGGAAATTTCAGATGCACCTCCGTCTACCATTAGGGCAACTTCATTGATCTCGCCGACCATCTTGCTGAGGTTGGATAAGCTTGAATTGACCGAATCGACCAAACCCTTGAACTCGCCGCCTTGATCATCGCGCATACGGTGCGCAAGACTGCCTTTGGCTAACAAATCCATCGCGTTTGTCACCTCGCCTAAAACAGACTCGATTTTTTTCTGCAGTTGCTTCTGCTCGGTGATATCGCTGGCGAATTTGACGACTTTTGTTACACGACCGCTAGAATCCAGAATCGGGTTGTAGGTCGCTTGAATCCAGATATCTCTCCCACCTTTGGCGACACGCGGAAATTCACCTGATGCGAATTTTCCCTTTTTCAGGTCATCCCAGAACTCGGCGTATTCACCGCTGGCGGCGAATTCGGCGTCGACAAACATGCGATGATGTTTTCCCTGAATTTCATTTAGCGAATATCCCATGGCACCAAGAAAGTTCTCGTTGGCGTTGATAATCGTGCCGTCGGTTTGAAATTCAATCACCGCTTGCGAGCGATTTATCGCATCCAGCTGTCCGGCCACTTCTGCATTGCGCAGCTTTTGCTCGGTAATGTCAGAAGCAAACTTAACGACACCTGTGGGTCTGCCCTCTAGGTCTAAAATGGGATTGTACGAAGCGGCGATCCAGATCTCATTGCCTTCTTTTCCAAAACGTTTGTACTCACCCGTCATGAACTCGCCACGGTTGAGCGCCGCCCAAAACTCGCGGTATTCGCGACTGCGCGCGTATTGGTCTTCGACAAACATACTGTGGTGATTGCCCTGAATTTCCTCCAGCGCGTAACCCGTCGCAGCAAGAAAGTTAGCGTTGGCGTGGCGAATCGTGCCATCTAGGTCAAACTCGATGACCGCTTGAACCCGGTCTATCGCATCCAGATATCCCTGCGCATTGCTGTCCATCTGATCCACAGGATTATCATTAACAAACATCTTACTGATAAAACTCATTACAAAAGCTCCAACACACGACGCAACCGTCATACACACTGGGATACCGGTAGGGAAACATCACGCAACGGCACTCGCGACAGCCCGTCGATATCTGGGAATTCATCTGTGTAACGTCAACCAATCGCCAACCTTTAGGGTGATGAAAACGCCTGGATGGCCGCAATAGTTTTAGTCAAGAGTGCGGCGTGCCCAGACTATGACGCGCTTCATTTGCTAGCCGACTGCAGGAGTGCCCCACACACCGCGATGCGGGCCTATATAGATGTCATCAATGAATTACTTGCGCGCGATGATCAGCGCCCGGTTGAAACACCGATACGGGCAGACGGTTCTAAACCCGTGCGCTTCGAGCCACGATTGGTACTGTTCGACACTCGAAATCGCATCGGTTTTTTGTTGATAGCGCGGGTGATATTCGGAGAACTCCAGGACATCCTCGCGCACCCTCGCGCGCATCCAGTTCCATATTGCGTCCCAGTCTTTCATCCACGGATCATCCGGGTATACAAAGCGATCGAGGATGAAAAACGGGCGGCCGCTGGGTAACACTGAATAAACCCATTCAAATACCGATTGCTTAATTTCGTCGGGCACCTCGTGCAGCGCCTGAACACAAATCACCGCGTCGGGCGCGGTGTTCAGGTCGAAGCGGGCAAGATCGCTGAAATCAGTGCAATGCAGCTTAATCCCCGCAATGTGCCGATTTTTCAGCGTCGTTTCGGCCAGCGCCAGCATCGCCTTGGAGGCGTCGATACCGGTGACCCGGCAGTGGTCAAAGAAGCTGGGGTGTTGATTATGGATCGCAGCTTCAACCAGCGCCGAGCCGATTCCCAGATCGAGCAGATGGCGAGGATTGCTGGCCGCCAACAGGTCGGCCAACAGGCTTAGCTGATTCAGTCGGTCCGGGTTGGTGTGTATATTGTCAGCATCACTCCAGGACGCGGCGAATCCTTCTTCGTGCCAGGCGTCGCGTGTCACGTTGAACTATTTAAACGTGATGAAGTGCGCCGAGGTCCAGACCTTGGCATCGTCACCCTGGTGCGCAACCATATAAACAGGGCGATGCCCGTGCGGGCCGTTGCTCGCGTCCACCTCAAAGCTGCCCGAGATCTCTCTTGGGGTCGGCTTGTCGCTCATCCGATCCATGGCGAGGAACATGTCCACGCCCGGTAAGTCTTTTTGCAAGCTGGAAGCTTCGAGCAGTTCGCGACCGGTTATTTCCCAGGCGAACTTCGGGCAGTGGATAAAGGGATTGCCCTTGAGAGGGTCCCCGACTTTAACGTAGCCGTCGATACTGCCTTCGATCCGGATCGTCGCGTTTTCGATGCCGGTTAAATCAAGTTCGATGGCATCCACATCGCCGTAGGTGTCACTCTTGAAACCGACCGTGGTGCCACTCTCGCGCCAGCAGGTTTCTTCGAGGTGCTCGAAACCGAGCCCGACAAATTCATTGATCACCGCGTTGGTAATCGTGATCGTGCCTTTCCATGCGGCCCAGCGGTAGCGGTCCTTGATCCGAGCGCCGCCCCAACGGAAGCGAACTTTACGCTCGGAATAACCAAGCTCCTCCTGCAGGTTGCGTCGCCAGATCTCACCGCTGTGATCGTAGGCAATCACCTTGTCCCAGCCGCGATCACCGAGGAAACGGTAATTGATGGTGGCGGGCCCGCTGTGCTCGCACTCGTCGCCCATAAGGTGGTCACCGCAGGTCGTTAGACCAAAAGTACGCTCGCCGGTGGAGGCGAACGTGTGCCGCTGACGCAGCGCGACGCCAATCGCCTTGCGCGTCAGTTCTGGAGAAATCACGCCCGAAATACCGCCTTTGGTTCCAAACACCGCGGTCCCCGGCACGCCGCCGCCACAGCGGCCACGGTGCTCGTCCCCGGCCATACTGGCGCCGATCTTGTAACCACGCTCCATCGCCTCCTGATATAGCCATCCAAAATGTCCCCAGGCAGAGCCAATCTCGATCAACCGTTCGAGATCCGGGTGATGCCAGTCGAGAATGCAGCGCCGACCGCCGACGTGCGGGGTGAGTAGGTGTCCTTCCGGGTTATGCACATAGGCCGCCCACAGCTCCTCGAGCGGCCAGGCACCGGGCACCGCCTCGGTGGTACCGGAGTCCTCATTCCAGTCGACTGACCGCACGTGTGTTCCGTCCTTGAGATACGGAAATTCGGGCTCGTCGTCGTGCAGAAATATGACGTTGTGGTCGCCGCCCGCGCAGGAACTGCCGCACCACTCGGTGCCGGGATACGCGATGAACTCGCCGTCCTTGCAGATTTCCCGGATCAGTTCGACTGTTTTTTTCCAGCGCTCAGTGGTGATATTGAAGTCGTTGTGGGCAAAGGCAAGCACGTCGAGCCCTGTGACATCGCGTCCGTAGGTCAGGTTGTACTCGGTGGAATTGGTGCCTATCGTGTCGTTTGAGTGGACGTGCAGATCAGTATAGTAAATTCGCGGAAATGTGAGATCGGCGTCGATGGTGGCATAGAAGGATTGCGGTTTGACTGCGGGGTGATCGACCAGCGTCGCCGTGATCGCGAGCTCGCCGGGTTTGTCGGTGGGAATGTCGTCGAGCAGCGAGACACTCCAGCCGTTTGATGGCAATTCGATTGAACGCTCGTAGCAGTTAGCGCCATCGAGCGTGGCGGTGACTTCGACCCGGTCACCTCGGTTCCAACATGTATTCCCCCACGCATCTTCGCTGCGAATGCGCAACGGCAGATTCTCACCCTGCTTGGCGATCCGCGATCCTGCCCATTGCAATATGGCGGGCGCACCCGGCTTTATGTTGATGACGAGATCGGGCTCGACCGCCGCAAAGCGCGAGGTACCGAGTGGATCGACGTAGCAGCGAAACTTGAAGTCCTGTTCGGTGAATGTCTGCACGCGCGTGCCTGGACCGCCAAAGCGGCGATCACCCATGCGGATCACGATGTGATCGCCGGCTTTAAGGTAGCCGTCGTAGGTATCCACGATGATCGCTTTTTGAAACGGACGCTCGTGGCCTTTTTGGTCAAAACGGACCGAGAGTTTCTGTACCGACGCCGGGCTTTGTCCGTCCACGGTCGGGCCCGCGTGATACTCGGCGGACACGTAGTTTGCCGCGCTCGGGTCGGTGGTCTGGAACAACTCCCAATCGGAGTAGAATCGAAACGTCGCCTTAAACCAGGAGCCGTCGGCCATGCCGGATTGTCCAAGTTCGTAGTCGATGATCACCTCCTGCCAGGACCCCGCGTCAAATTCGTTGACGTTGCACGACACCGAACCAAGAAACGACATGTCTTTGGTCTTGCTGTACAACCCTGATGGTGCATAGTAATCGTCGCCAAGTTTTTCTCTGAGTTGTTCATCGTTCATCTTTTCCATGGGGGTTCCTCTTCGATTACAGTTTTAATTCGATTCGTTCAACGCTTGCCGGAAGGTTTCATGTTGGTCCAGAACGTGCGCACGACGACAAACAGGGTCAGCGCCATCAGCAGCAGTGCGACAGGTCGCGTGAAAATCATGTAAGGATCGTGTTCCGAGATAATCACAACCTGTTGCAGGGCGCGCTCCCACTCCGGCGCGAGGATGAAACCGATCAGCAACGCGACGTACGAGTAGTCAAATTTGCGCATGAAGTAGCCAATGAATCCGAACACCAGCATCACGCCAACGTCGAACAGCGACGATTTACCGAGGTAGGCGCCCATCAAGCAGGTGAAGATCACGATGGGGTAGAGGACCATCGCGGGAATGTCAACCGCGCGACAGAACAGCCTGAGGCCGAAGCGACCAATCACCAACAGAAACAGACTCGCCAGCACCAGACTTCCGTAAATGCCATACATCAGTTGGGCGTTTTCCTTGAACAGCAGCGGCCCGGGTTGCATGCCATGGATCATAAACGCCCCCATCAACATGGCAGCGGCGAGGTTGCCGGGAATCCCGAGCACAAACAGGGGAATCAGACTCGACGCCACGACCGAGCTGTTTGCAGATTCGGAGGCGGCGATACCTTCGAGTCGCCCCTTACCAAATTCGTCTTTGTGCGGTGACCGCTTCATCGCCTGGTCGTAAGACATAAACGACGCCACGGGGGCGCCCAGACCGGGCATGGCACCGACCACGATGCCGATAACGCTCCCGCGCAACAGGGTTTTGAAATTCGCAAAAAATTCGCGAATACCGATCAGCCGATCTTCAATTTTTTTTGAGAACACGTGAGCGGACTGCTCGACATTGCCCTTGACCGTGAATTTCTCCAGTTGGACCAGAATTTCGGAGAAGGCCAATAGCCCGATCGCCACGGGTATAAGCGACAGACCGCTGCCCAATTGATACATATCGAAGGTGAGCCGCGGAAGTGCCGTGACCGGTTCCGTCCCGATCAAACCGATCAGAATGCCAAACGCCGCTGCGATTAGCCCGCGGCCAATCGAGCCGGTGCCGATTCCCGCGATCACCGTCAGCGCCAATGAGATCAATGCAAAGATTTCCGCAGGCCCCATGAACAGTGCGATTGCAGCGAGGGGGGCTGCGATCATTATCAATACGATTGTGGACAGGAAATCGCCGGCAACCGAGCTGTAAAGTGCCATTCTCAGAGCCTTCTCGCCTTTTCCCTGTTCGGTCAGGGGATACCCGTCCCAGGACGTCGCGGCGGCTTCGGGCGTGCCGGGCGTTCGCAGCAGGACGGCAGAGACCGCTCCGCCAAAAAACGCGCCCTTATTCAAGCCAACCAGAAATCCAATCGCGGTCAGCGGCGTCATGTAGTACGTGATTGGAATAAACAGCGCGATTGCCATCGGGCCGTTAATGCCCGGAATAGCACCGACGACGACGCCGATGGTCACACCCAAGAACAAGAACATCAGGCTTTGCATCGAAACCGCGTCTAACAGGCCTGCGAGAATAAGTTCCATGAATATGCGAATCCGCTGGTTGTTTGATTCAGAAAAGCTGCGGGCCGGGCACCGGAACGCCGAATCCGTACCGCATGATGATGTACAGCACTGCCGTCAATGCCACGGCAATCACAATCGACTGGACCCAGCGCCGGCTGCCGATCAGATACTGAAGCAAGATGAGAAATGCGAGCGATGCAGGGATGTATCCGACGTATTCAATGGCGACCAACAACAGGATCGCCGGGATCATGATGCTGGCCAGATGCTTGAGATTGACCCGGCCAACTTGCGTGAAGCCGCCCCCCTCCGCGCGATCCTCAGGGTAGTCCCGCTCCTGTGGCGCGATTGGCCTGCCCAGTTTTAGCGCGACCAGTACACGGGTCAGCGACACCAGCGCCATCACCAGCATCACACAAACTGCAACGATTGGGACGAGGTCAGCAGGGGCCCCGTAACCGGGGTATTCCGGGGTGTATTTCGGGATCGCCCAGGTCAGTAGCACGATGCTGAAAATGATCAGCACTGCATAGCCAAGCGAATCTCGGGTTATACGCGTCACGTGGTTTTCTCTTTTCCAGATGCCAAACCGAAGGAAGATCGGCCCGGGGATTAACCGGGCCGAAAAGTCGAAAATCCGGGCGCAGACGTTACTTCGCGGCCGCCTGTTTCCCGAAGGTCTCGTAGAGCTTTGCGACTGTGGCATCGGCGTGCTCTTCGCCCCATTCGACGGGCCGCATCAACAGGTTGCCAGTAATAAAATCTGCGGTTTCCGAGTTTTCCGCAAGATCGCTGGCGGCCGCCAAGAGCGCAGACTTCGCCGCAGGATCGATCCCTTTCGGCGCCACCAGACCAACTATCATCTCGACCTGCTCGTCATACCCCTGTTCGCGAAGCGTCGGTACCTCGGGGATTGGCGGAAGTCGATCACCCAGCGCTGCAGCGATAAGTTTGATCGTCCCGGCTTCAACATGCTTGTAGAGGATTGCGCCGACGTAACCGACATCCGCATGCCCGCCCGTTACTGCCTTGATTACTGAAGGGCCGCCCTTTGAGGGAATTAATGACAATTTCACGCCTTCTTTCTTGGCAATCCTGATAATCGCGTCGCGATCGTCGGCACCGTGGAACATCGCCACCATCGCCTTGTCATTCTGCTTGTGATAGTCAAACGCTTCCTTGAGCGTATTCCAGGGTTTATCACTCTTGGAGATAAACCCGCTGGAATTGAGTGCCACCAGTGTCAGAAAATCGAAATCATCCGGGTTATAGCTGAGCTGCCCGTGGTGGGGTGCGTAGGTGTAAGCGGTCAACGACGTTACACCAATGGTGTAACCATCACCTTTGGCACGGCTCAATTCGGTCGCCATCACGGTACCGTGAGATCCGGTGACGTTTTTAACGTTGATTGGCTGTCCCAGAATGTTGCTCATGCGCTGACCCAGACCTCGGGTCAGACGATCAATTTGCGCACCTGGCTGGGTCATGGTCAAAAACGTGATTGGTCGGGCGGGATAGTCGCTCGCGCTTACCGCAGCTACGGAAAACGTGAACAGCGCACCCAGAGACAAACTGACCAGTTTTTTCATCTTGAATCCTCCTCACTTGTGCTTTTTGGGTTGAACCCTGAATACAGGGAATATGATTTTTTATACCCTTATAAGTGCTGAGTATTACCAATTTGGCGAGCTGAGTTTGTCGCCTAGATGACAATTAGCCGTAGTTGTTTTGCTTTACCTGCGCCTGTCGAGACTCGGGGCTCACGGCCAGTCTGCTCCTTGGTCTTTGAACTCAATTTAAGACGAAATGGTTTAGTGGCCGAGCTCATTCTCGCGCGGATGCTATGACAGACCTGTCAATGCGTGTCATGATGTCGTCCGTAACCGTTGGAGGACGCATAGCCGTGGCAAGCGCGATGATCCAATCGGCGACCGAGCTAATCGCCGGGTCGGCAACGCATTTGATCAGCGTTGATGACGGTGACGCCGCGTGGTCAGACGCCCACGCAAACTTCCTTTCAAGCCTGCTCGATGCGGAAAGACAAGATCTGTTGACGTTCGCTCGACGTCGAACACTGAAACCTCGGGAATACCTTTTTCAGGCGGGTGATCATTCGGGCGATGTCTACATCCTGGCTATCGGATGCGTCCGTCAATTCCAGATATCGCCAACCGGAAAAGAAACCATACTCTGGTTCAATTTTCCCGGAGAGGTCTTCGGTCTTGCTGAGTTGAGCAGCGGAATTGAGCGCCAGATCAACGCTGTGGCCAACGACGCGTCAGAAGTTTTATGTGTGCGCAGAACTGACTTCATCCAATTTCTGGGCAAACATCCAGAGGCCGCGATGAAAGCCATTGGCATCCTCTCGGCAAGGGTTCGAGCATTCGGTTACGTTCTGGCGGGCCTGACTCTGGATAATGTCGAGACACGAATTGCCCGCTTGTTAATGCGCTTTGCCGCCGTTTCCTCGCAGGCCAGATGCTCTGTGAAAGTCGAGCAAGAGGAGGTATGCGTTAACGTGCGCCTCAGGCATCAGGATATCGCCAATCTCATTGGCGCAAGCCGCCAGACCGTGACATCGACATTGCTGAGCCTTCGAAGGCGCGACGCAATTCGTATGGAGGGGCACCACATCCATATTATGAATCCAAGCCACTTTCAGCATCTTATCGAACAAAGCGCGAGCTGATCCAGACGGAGGAGAACTGATGTTTACATTGCCCTGGCCGACTGAGGCGGCAGTCGATAGAAGTCACACAACCCGAAAATTTTCAGCGCCCGGCAGCAATCTCGTCCTGGACTTTCACGGCGACCCGGCGACTGCCGAGCTTGCGGTGTTTTCCGACGGAAACCACCACATGGCTCTGGAAGCGGCGATTCGGGCATTCGTGCAGGAATGCGATGGACTGCGCGACGTGTTCTACACGACCACCCCCCCAGCACCGCTGGTGGACGCCCTCAAGGGAGACGGTCTGGTGCTGGGCAATCTGTGTATCGGTCGCAAACCCGACGTATTTATCAGCCCCGAAAATATCCTCGACTCGCTGGTCGATGATGGGTTTGTTGCGCGCCACGCGGCGTTCGCGGAAAGTCGCGGCAACGTCATACTGGTGCGACGCGGCAATCCGAAATCGATCCAGGCAATCGGAGACTTGTTGTCGGATGAAGTGTGCATCACCTGCTCAAACCCACAGTCTGAAAAAGCCAGCTTCGTGGTATACCGCGAAACAGCCGAAAAACTCTCGCTGTCGTCAGGAGTTGATGCCGAGGCGCTGGTCGCCAAGCTGTCTATCGCGGGCGAGCGAACGGTGCATTCGCAAGTTATTCATCATCGCGAAGTGCCGACCTTGATCGCCTCCGGACAGGCGGATGCGGCGATCATTTATTATCACCTCGCGCTGCGCTATACGCGAATATTTCCGCAGGAA
Source organism: Pseudomonadota bacterium (assembly GCA_039029275.1). Taxonomy (GTDB): domain Bacteria; phylum Pseudomonadota; class Gammaproteobacteria; order JBCCGL01; family JBCCGL01; genus JBCCGL01. The sequence continues at coordinate 125,813 of JBCCGL010000006.1, forward strand.
TTTGAAATCGTCGATATCTCCGGCGTGTCCGATTCTCCGCATCAGCCGGGTAACCCAACGACGCGCTATCACGTCGGGGTGGTGGGCGACGGCGGTCGCAGGGGTCACGACTTTGTTGCATTTTTGAATGGGCCGACGGCGCAAGGCCTCTACGCGGAACACGGTCTGCTCAGTTTGCATTGAGTAAGACACGGTGTGGTTATCGTGTTTTCGCGCATCGACGTCGCCGATCGCGCCGTTTAAAAGTTAATCGATTACAACACGGGATTTCGTTCAAGCAATCAGGTATTTGCTGCCTCGAAGAAGCCGTTCGCTGCGGGTCAAAAGTGAACGCGAGCGAAATGGATACGCTTCACGACCAGGCGTGACGCGGCAGATTGTGCAGGGCTGCGCGAATCGAGGCAGAGGTCTTGTCGACGATTTCGCCGAGCTCGTCGTCGCTTGCGTTGTACGGCGGCGCCAGGATCACGCAGTCACCGAGTCGACCGTCGACGTTGCCACCTGACGGGTAACAAATCAGACCCCGCGACATCGCTTCGCGGCGCACCTGAAGATAAAGCGCGTGATTGCTGTCGAACGGGCGCTTAGACGCAGGATCCGCGACCAGTTCGATCCCGATAAAATGACCTCGCCCGCGCAGATCGCCAATCTCAGGCACACCAACTAAGGCGTCGGCAAGTGCGTTTAACAGGAGTGGCCCGTTTGCCGTCACCCGGTTAAGCAAATCATCGCGCCTGATAACAGTCTGCACCGCAACCGCGGCCGCGCACGCGGTGGTGTGTCCGGTGAAAGTATGGCCAGTCAATGGCCCGCCGTGCGCATCGACCAGCAGCGAGTGAATTTCGCGCCGGTAAATCGCAGCACCTATCGGGATGTAGCCCGCGGCCAGGCCTTTGGCCACGGTCATGATGTCCGGCACGACATCGTCAAATTCGAGCGCGCGAAATGATCCGCATCGCCCGCTGCCGCACATCACCTCGTCCGCAATCATCAGAATGCCGTGGCGATCGCAAATCTCACGGACGGCTTTTGCGTAGCCCGTCGGCGACGGCACGACGCCACCCGCAGCGCCGACCACCGGTTCGAAAATGAAGGCGGCGATATTTTCAGGGCCAACTCGCTCAATTTCAGCCTCAAGCTCGGCTGCACCGCACTGCGCGACTGTCTCCGGGCTCGCACCATCCATCGGTCGGTAGGCATTAACCTGCGACAGGAATGAAGCATCCAGCAGTGCGCCTTCGAACGGCGCACGCCGCTCCAGAAAATCGGAAACCGAAAGCGCCCCCAGGGTGTTGCCGTGCCACGATCTGCGCCGCGCGATGAATCGGCGTCGTGTCATATCGCCGCGCGCTGAATGGTATTGCAGAGCGATCTTCAACGCAGATTCGACGGCCTCCGATCCGCTGCACACAAACACCATCGCGTTGAGGTCACCGCCGCATGCATTACCGAGGATTTCAGTCAGCTGTTCAAGCGGATCGCTGGTGAACGTAAAGCGATAGCCGTGCATGATGCGATCCAATTGATTAACAATTGCCTCACGAACTTCTGCGTGGCCATAACCGAGACTGTAGACCGCCGGGCCGCCTGAGCCGTCGATATACTGCTTGCCGCTCGTGTCCCAGACATACGAACCCTGCCCGTGGCTGATCTTGGGTAAACCATCTCCAGCGACGTTGATTGATTCTTTTTTCATCTTGCGGCGCCTGCCAATGAGCGCGACTTGATCGCGCTGGGTTGGTCGATGATGGGGCGACTGATATACGTGGGCGAATGGCTTTGCGTGGAATTGGACATGCGTGATCTGTCTTTCTTAGCTCGAATACAAAGATCAGATCTTACAGAAGTTAAACGCCTAGTGCGCTCGGCACACTCCGAACGATTGTAAAAATAAACAGGCATAATATCGGGGGCTCGGAGATTATTATCGTAACGAACTTTTTAATCCGCGTTTACTCAAAATTAGCGACATGGCACGTATCAAAACCGCTTGGTTCAATTTTTCGACTCCCGCACTTTCGATCAGGGCGATTGTGCTCTGCGCACCTTTCATGGTTTTTGCTGCAGACAATGAAGAGCTGAAAAACGTTCATCAGGAACTCGCGGACAAATTCGACGAGGTCAGTCATATGTCTGCCGATCAACTGGACAGGCTTCCATCCGACCAGGTCGTTTTAATTGATGTGCGCGAAGTTGAGGAGTATGCCGTCAGCCATCTTGAAAATGCGATTCAAGTTGACCCCGACATTAGCAATCGGAAATTTATGCAGCGATTCGAATCCAGCGTAAAGGACAAAATCGTGATTTTTTATTGCTCCGTCGGTTATCGGTCTTCCGACCTTGCGGAGGACGTGCAGGATCGTTTGATCCAAAGCGGCGCTCGTGCAGTGTACAACTTAAAGCAAGGTATTTTTGGTTGGCATAACGCAGAAATGCCAGTGGTCAACGAAGCGGGAAACACGGCTCGCATTCACCCGTATGATGATTACTGGGGGCGATTAATTAATCGGCGAGGAGAAGTAAGTTACAAATTGGTGGATTAATGCGATTTTTCTTCGGGATACTTTTATTAATCAACTAACTGTTGTTTCAATATGTTTGAACCCGACTTCAGTTGTTTAGTAAACCTGCCGCGAATTCTTTTTAAGCAAGCACATTGATGATTCGACGAACTTAACTTGAGGACTGAAATGGTGGCCAGGGACGGAATCGAACCGCCGACACGAGGATTTTCAGTCCTCTGCTCTACCGACTGAGCTACCTGGCCATTTTGGGGTGGCATTCAAGGCGCGCGATTGCCGCCTCGAAAAGAGCGCGTATTAAAGCGGCTGATTCCGCCCGAGTCAAGCCGCGACAGGAATTGAGATGCTTATTCGGGAACGAACTGATCGGGCACCGCCGAGCCTTCTCCGAAGAAGTATTTTTCCATTTCCTCTTCCAGAAACTTGCGCGCCTGCGGGTCGACCGGGGTCAGTCGGTATTCGTTGATCAGCATGGTCTGGTGACGCACCCACGCGCCCCACGCTTCTTTGGATACATTGAGGTAGATCTTCTTGCCCAGATCGCCAGGGTAGGTTGGCCTGTCCAGACCTTCGGCTTCGACGCCCAATTTCACACACTGCACCATTCGCGTCATCACAACTCTCCTGATCTTGCTACTTAACTGGCTTCGCCGAATGTTTGTTCGAGTAGCCGGGAAACCGGGGCCGCAAGCCCGCCCGGCAGAGAGCCGCCTTTATACCAGACCTGATCAGGCGCTTCCATCACCCGGTCGCTATGCGCTGACAGCCGGCACAGGTAGGGATGGATATCCAGATGAAAGTGGCTGAACGTGTGGCGAAACTGTGCGCGCGACTCGAGCACATCCGCGTTCGCGCCCTGCTGGTTGCAAAAGGTTTCAAGCGCGCCGACATCATCGAACATCGGCAGACTGAGCAGCCCGCCCCAAATTCCGACTGGCGGGCGTCGCTGGAGCAAAACCGCACCGTGATCGTCCTGCAACATCAGCATGCAGGTACTGCGAACGGGTTGCACCTTTTTGGGTTTTTTACCGGGATAGTGACTGACCGCATCTTGCGAGTGTGCCATGCAATCGCTTTGCAAGGGACAACGCGCGCACGCCGGTTTGCTGCGCGTGCAGAGGGTTGCGCCAAGATCCATCATCGCCTGCGTGTAATGGGCGACCCGTTTGGTCGGCGTTTGCTCTTCTGCGTGCACCCACAAGGCATTGGCGACAGCAGGTTTGCCCGGCCAGCCTTCAACGGCGAAATACCGGGCCAACACGCGTTTGACGTTGCCGTCCAAAATCGGGTGTCGCTGATCGCTTGCAAGGCTGAGAATGGCACCGGCAGTCGAGCGACCGATTCCCGGCAGGGCGATGAGCGCGTCGATGTCTTGCGGCATTTCGCCTTCGTGTTCATCGCGCACCAGCCGCGCCGCCTTGTGCAGGTTGCGCCCGCGCGCGTAGTAACCGAGTCCAGACCAATACGCCAGCACATCGTCCATCGGTGCATCGGCAAGATCATTAAGCGTCGGGAATCGCTGCATAAAGCGGTCGAAGTAACCGATAACGGTTGTGACTTGCGTCTGCTGCAGCATCACCTCGCTCACCCACACGCGGTACGGCGTCGGGTTTTGCTGCCACGGCAAATCTTTGCGCCCGTGCTCGTCGAACCACGCGAGTACTGAGTCGGAGAAGTTAATCGGCTGTTTCACTCAAGCAGTTTTTTGAGTTTGTCTTCGAGTTTCTTTTTGGCTTTTTCCTCGGCCTTTTCTTTTTTCTGATCCAACTTGTCTTTGGCTTTTTCCGCCGCCTTGTCTTTTTTCTCGTCCAATGCGTCTTGCAGCTCGTCTTTTTTATCGTCGAGCTTGGCGTCGAAGTCGTCTTTAACCGCGCCAATAATCGCGCCAGTAATGTCGGCGCTCAAATCATCGAAGTGCCCGCGAATCGGCACCGACAGTTTTAAGCCACTGAGGTCGGCGTACGCCGCACCGCCTTGACCGACCGCGTCGTCGGTCACCAGCACGCGCGCCTTGTAGTCAACAAAGTCGCGCGTGAGATCAACATCGCCTTTGCCGGTCAGGCGCAGCAGCGGTGAGCGCACATCGAGATCGTCGCTGCGCAGCACGCCGTTAACGGCCCGTGCGCTTACGCTGAGTTGCGAGAAGTCGGTGGCTTTTGGCGCATCAGCGTCATCCGCATCGCCGCCGCTGAGTTTGGCTTTGGCGACCCGCAGCGACTGCGCCACATTGATGCCCTTGATCTGACCGTCGCGGAAATTCAGTGCCATCGTGCCGTTCAATGCACTCTTCAATTCACTCACACGCTCGCCTTGTGTGCGCAAATCGAGTCGCACATCGCCGGTGCCGGAGAGCAGTCCGTCGCCTTGAAGATCATCCAACAGCGGGCCAATTTTCACACCGAACAAATGCGTTTTTGTGGCGAAGACAGGTGCGCGATTTACATCCACATTGGCGTTTAGATCGGCTGTGCCATCGTAGAGTTCGGCGCTGGCATCGCGAATATCAATGCGGCCGTTGCGCACCAGCAACGGCAGGTTCAACTTGCTCACGCGAACGCCGGAAACAACCAGCTCACCGACATTGAGATTGGTGGTGATGTCTTGAGCTTTAATCACGTCGACCGGCAATCCGATTAGTGCGTCTTCCTCTGCCGGCGCATTCCCCGTTGCGGCGGATTCTCCCGCCTCGCTTTTGGGTGGCAGGTAGTCATCAAGGTTAAGCGCGTCAATGTTTAGCGCAATGGATTGTGACGGCGCGTCGCCGAGGCGTGCGTCCAGCTTGCCCGTGATCGTTGTGCTGTCGAGTGTGACTTCTTGCAATTCGAGGCTCGCCGCTTGCGGAGTTGCCGAGAGCATGACCTTGGCACTCGCTGACGATAGCGCGTCTTTGTTCGCGGTTTCCGGTGCGACGGCACCGAGCGCCGCGATCAGATCGCGCGGGACAAAAGTGCCGACGTTCAACTCACCCATTACCTGCGGCGTGCCGAGTATCTGTTCCGCCATAAACCCGCCGTCAAACGGTATCGCCATGGCCACACCCTTGAGCGAACGGATCGCCGCAGTCTGCTCGACCAGATCGATCAGTAAGGATGCGTTGAGCTCGACCGCTGCACCCTTCTCGGGGAACCCACTGCCTTCTACGCTGGCGCGAAATTCGAGCCCGTCGAACTGATAGCGCTGTTGTTGAATATCCAGCGCCACATCGCTGCTTAGATCCAGGACAGCGCGGAGACCGCTGGTTTGATCGCGAAATACAAAGTCCATATTTAAGGGAAACGATTCGTGCAACGTAATTTCACCGACGCGCAGGTTGAAACTGCTCAGCAAGGCATCGGTCAGTTGCTGTGCGTCACGCCATCGAATTTGAGCGTTGCTGATTTCAATGCCTCGAATCGCCAGCGCTGCTATCGGTGAATTCTGCACATCAGCACCGGCGCTGTTACTGCCGCCGCTGCTGGTCGCGTCTGCATTGTCACTTGTGGTGAGATCATCCCAATTGTTGACGCCGACCGCATTGCGCTGCAGATCAAGTGCAACGTCGACCAGCTCGATGCGATCCACTCGCAATTCCTGACGCAGAAGCGGCAGCACTTCGACCTTGATATTCGCCGCGTGTGCCTTCACAAACGGTGCGTCACCAAACCCTTGGGCGTTGCTCATCGACAACTCGCCAATGCTGAGACCAACCCAGGGGAAAAGTGAAATATCGAGGTCGCCTGCGATGGTCAGTTCGCGGCCGGTGTGCTGGTTAACCAGCTCGACAATTTCCTGCTTGTACTCGCCGCGGTCGACCGCAAGCAACAAAACGGCAACACCGATAAACGCCAGCAGCACCAGCGCGAGCAATCCAATAACAATCCATTTAAAAAGTTTCATACAGCCATCTATCGCAACACACTCGCCACGCGCGTTTCGCCGCGGCAGGTGTGTAGTGTAACGTATCCTTTGTTCAGGGTTGATTGCCTCTTACCATCACGACAGCAGGAGCGATTCGCGTGTTGCAATTTGCCCAGTCACCTATACAGTGAGTGACATTTAGTAACGCAGACGCGATCAACGGAGAATCTCCCAAAATGGGCAAGGTCATTAGTTCAGCCATAGCACTCATTCTGATATTGTTTTTGGTGCTCGGGTGGTGGTGGAGCCGCGAACCCTCAGCTTTTGTCGTCGCCGACATCGCGGTGCAAAAAGCCGCACAGGAAGACACACAAACCGTGATCGGCTACGCCACAACAGCAACGCTAATCGAAGTGTCCCGAACGATGCTGGAAAAGCCCGGCGGTTACTTGAGTAACGACGTTACCCCGCCGAGCATCTTCCTCGACAACATCCCCAACTGGGAATTTGGCGTACTCACGCAGGTTCGCGATCTGGCGCGCGCACTGCGCAACGATATCAGCCGCTCGCAGTCGCAATCGGTAGAGGATACAGACCTTGCCGAAGGCGAGCCGCAGTTCAGCTTCGACAGCAAGTCGTGGTTGTTCCCGCCGACTGAAGGCGAGTACAAGGACGGTATCGTCGCGTTCGAACGCTACCTCACGCGTCTGGCCGATCCGGAAGAACAAAGCGCACAGTTTTTCGCACGTGCCGACAATCTGCGTGACTGGTTGGCGCTGGTCGAAAAACGCCTCGGCTCGCTTGCGCAACGCCTGAGCGCGAGCGTCGGCCAAACGCGCATCAACACCGACCTGGCAGGCGACGCGGGCGCGACACAATCGACCGCCAAGCCGAGCGAAGTCGAAGTCAAAACCCCGTGGCTGGAGATTGATGATGTGTTTTACGAATCGCGTGGCGCGTCGTGGGCGCTGGTTCATTTTCTGAAAGCCGTTGAAATTGATTTTCAACAAGTGCTGGAAAAGAAAAATGCGCTCGTGAGTCTGCGACAGATCATCCGCGAGTTGGAATCAACGCAGGAAACTGTGTGGAGCCCGATGATTCTGAACGGTAGCGGTTTTTCGCTGGTGGCCAATCATTCACTGGTGATGGCATCGTATATTTCGAGCGCGAATGCGGCGGTGATTGATTTGCGTGCGCTGTTGGAGCAGGGGTAGAACCTTGAGTTAGGTGCGGGAATGACCGGATCTGATAATTTGGTTTTTTCGATGCATTTCGTTGTGTAACGTAACTGCACCTAGGTTGTCTTCAGCACGCACAGTCCTCTGGGCCTATCACCCTGAGCACTCACAAAACGAGTAGTCGAAAGGTGTTCTTAATCTTCCGAGCTACACAATCTCCATTCGTCATCCCCGCGAAGGCGGGGATCCACTTGTCACTGGTATTTAAGTATTCATGTCTGTGCGGAAATGACCGCATCTAATATTTTGGCTCTTGCGCAATACACAGAATTTCGCTCGCTAAACCTTTGTGTATTTCCTGTGCCACGTGCGCAGCGAGCGAGGCCCTTTTTTCTTGCGCCCAAAAGGGGCGAAAAATGCGCTTTATGGTGAATTGGTTTTGTGGGTCTGAGTCGCGCCGCGATTGACCGCTATGAATTTTAAAACCGCATCTCGCGGCCTAATGAATTACCGCGCCTGCGAATGCAATTCCTGTAAAGCCGTCCTATTGCACACCGATAGATTTCAGGGTGCGTGAATTTAGCTTAGTTATTCTTGTGAGCGTTAAATTTAGATAATCGTCGCAATTTAAGTAGGAAACAAAACTGCTCCCACGTAGCTGTCAGCACGAACAGTCCTCTGGACCGTTCACCCCGAGCACTCGCGAAGCGAGTTGTCGAAGGGTGTTCTGATCTTCCGAGCTACACAATCTCAATTCGTCATCCCCGCGAAGGCGGGGATCCACTTGTCACTGGTATTTAAGTATTCCCGTCTGTGTATGAATGACCGCGTCTGATAATGCGGTTCTTGCGCATTACGCTGAATCTCGCTCGCTAAAACTTTATGTATTTTCTGCGCCACGTGCGCAGCGGCGAGGTGCACTCGATTCCTGCTTACCGACAAGTCAGACAGAAAAAACTACAACCGATAGCCTTGCCAAATATTCCTTTTCCCATCACCGCACTTATCCCATGTACCCCTAAATGTTTTGAATTCATCATCAAACTGAAAAATCGCTTCTCCCCACGCTGTACTGCCATCAAGCTTTTCATCGCAAACGACCCAGGGCTGCTTGTCTTCCACCCAATGTCCCTTCCATTTTCCTTTTCCGTCTTTCTCGTTAAAAAATATTCTTCCGTTACGCAATGTATAGCCAACCTTCCCGTCCTCAGAAAATGTCATCACGCCATGGGAGATCCAGGAGCCACCATCGATTTGTATTTTTGTACGCCACTCACCAAGCGGTGAATCAAATTCGTTCGCCATGATTTTGGTAGCGAATGCGAATAGACCGAATATCGCAAGTACTACACTTATTTTTTTGGATCGACTCACATTCCACCTCTACAAGTAATTAGCAGGTCACCAGACGACGTTCGGCTTGGCGCTATAACGCCAACAATAACCACCACAGATAAAAATACTTTCCCTGAATTGCTGTTTTTTTAGGTATCGGTGCTATCCAACCTCTCACGCTTCGTTGACTTGCGTGATCGAATTGATGCGCGTTAACCTACGTTTCAGTTTGTCGGCAAAATGCAAGAAATTTCAGTTGCGGCAAGACCTGAACTTTTCGAGAGATAGTTTTTGAAAGCGCTTAAGTGGGATTCATTGTTATGGGAATAGGCATCCACCAAACCCAGCGCATCAACTCGGCAATTGACTACATCATTACGCATCCGTGTCATTGTCATTCGATCGATGAGCTGGCGTCGCTGTCCAGCTTTTCGCCATACCATTTTTTGAGAGTCTTTCGCTCGATAACGCGGCAAACACCGATGCAGTTTCATTTAAACCAACGTCTGGATCGAGCCGCTCGAATGCTAATTTACAACAACGCTATCCGCGTCACTGACGTTGGTATCAGCTGTGGATTCACCTCATCACAGCATTTGTCAAAAGCGTTCAGGACGGCGTATGGATTGAGTCCGCGTGATGTGCGTTCAAACCTGCAGTTTTTGAACGAGAGAACATCGCTACGGGAGCCCGACAATACGTATAGAAAGTTTGCGTTAGACAGCTTTGCGTTTGGAAACTGGCATGAAAAGGATATCGAGATTTCAAATTTGCCTGATTATCGCGTGGCGTACTTTCGCACAATCGGCCCCTACAGCGCAGAAATGCTCGAAGAGTGGTTCGATCGCATGGTCGACTGGATCGGTCAATACACGCCCAATTCGATGATGTTCGGCATCCCTCGCTCCATCCCTGGAATCACTCCACATTGGCGATGCATCCACGAAGTGTGTGGCGTGCTCAACGACGACATAACCCTCGGCCCAGGCATGCGCGAGCTAAGTTTAAAAGGCGGGCTTAACGCAGTATTTCGCGCGGACGTTGAATACGACGAGCTCTACCTGAACTGTCGACGAATCTGGACTTGGTTAACCCACGTCTGGTTGCCTTCCAGCCCTTTTCAACCGGATGATCGACCTGCATTCGAAGTGTACCTGCGCGATTTGAAAGGCAACCCGAGTTCGACGATTGAGTTTTGTTTGCCTGTCAGGTCTCGCGACGACAAAGCGTGGTAGATATTCAAGTTACTTAAATATCCGAGAATAAATGCGATGGATTAGCGAGTGCGATCTCCACACATCCTGAAAGCTTTACTCCACCTTGTCCTCTTTTAAGGCCAACCTATCCTTCAACTTAACAACTGCGTCATCGATCCCCAAGGACCAGCATTCGTCTGCGTGTTCGAGCAATGGCAACAATCGCGTTAACAGGGTTTTGTAGTGGAAGCGAATGTGTTCGCCCTGCCCGTCCTGCAACAACCAGAGCGCGGTTTCGATTGGCGGCGCGTCGTTCGAGTCAGGCAGGGGTTCGGCGCTGTCGACTTTCGGTTTTTTGATATTTTCTGCGGCAGGTTCTGGAGGCGCCTCAGCGGCAACCGGCTCTTGCTCAACTTTTCGTGGCAGCGCGTCCTCATGAACAATACAGTCGCCGCCGTTTTCAACAGCCAGTCCTAAACGGCGTTCTGCGATGTCGACCAACTGCTCAAAGTTTTTGATCAAATGAACGCGCGGCGACGCCAGCCCCATGCTCACGGTAAAACGGATTTCGCCGCTCGAATTGCGGAAAACCGTTTTGTGGACTTTTTTCATGATGCGATTGGCGAGTTCGAGCACACCGATGTCATTGGTCATTGGTGCGATCACGCCAAACTTGTGGGGCGCGATGCGGGCGACCGTTTCAAGCGTGCGTACAGATCCGGCCAGAAATTCACCGAGTTTCTGCAAGAGCTGGTCGACAACCCCGGGGCCGACGTCTTCAATCAGTCCTTCGATATTGTCGACGCGAATCAGGATGATCGATAAATCCTTGCTGTGTCGCTGAGTAAATGAAAGATCTTTGGCGCCGTGGTGTTCGAAGTATGCCCGGTTGGATAACCCCGTCAGTGGGTCAACCGTCGCGGTATCCTCTTTCGCGCCAGAATGTCGTAGCTCTTCCTGTTGCTGGCGCGCCTGTCGGGCGAGCGCTTCAACGCGTGCGGTGATCTGATTGGTGTCGAACGGCTTGGTAACGTAATCCGTGGCACCGCATTCAATCGCCCTATCGCGCTCGGCCATGTCGTCGTTGCCCGAAAGCACCATTACCGGCAGATTGCGCAGACGCAGTGGATTCTCTGGTGCCCGGATTTTTCCAATCAACTCGTAGCCATCGAGCTTGGGCATGTGCAGGTCGGTGAGCAGGACGTCGATGGACTCATCCTCGGTGAGCAGATTCCACGCGCTTTCACCGTCGTCCGCTTCAATCAAATCAAACTGGTCGGCCAGAATGCGCTGTACGGCAACGCGCACGATGCGCGAGTCGTCTGCCAGAAGCAGCCGCAATTTTTGGTTTGAATCAGTGTTATCCGTGGAAAACTCCACAGAATCGTTTACGCTAGACAAGCCTTGCCCCGCCGTTGATCAGACATTCACCTAGAGTGTAGCCGGTGTGGGCGATTTCTTCAGTTTTCAATGAGTTCGGACATCCGAACCGGGAGTAGCCGTGAAGTACCTGCATGCCATGATCCGGGTCAAAGACGTCGAAGCGTCATTGCACTTTTATACCGAATTGCTCGACTTGAAATTAATTCGCGAGAATCACTATCCCGAATACGAATTCAGCCTCTACTACCTGGCGACCGCAGAGGGTGAACCCGAGATTGAGTTAACCAAAAACCACGACGACCGCGATTACTCAAACGGCGACAACTTTGGCCATCTGGCGTTTCGAGTCGACAACGTGTACGAGACCTGCCAGAAGCTGATGGATGGCGGCGTCGATATTCTCTGCCCTCCGATCGACGGTTACATGGCCTTTGTGAAGGACCCGAGCGGCGTCTCGATTGAACTGTTACAGGAAGGGGACGCCCTGCCCGCGGCCGAGCCATGGGCGAGCATGCCGAAAACAGGCAGTTGGTAGAGTTGTTGCGTTCGATTAGGTCGCGCTGAATCGGCGCGCAGAAAACGGCGCGAGGTCGAGCGTGTCTGGCTCATCGCACATTCGTGCGGCCAGCAATTCACCGCACAACGGCCCGAGACTAAACCCAAGATAACTGTGGCCAAAGTTGAACCACAGACCTTCGTGCCGCTCAGATCGGTCGATCAGCGGCAGTGTGTCGGGAAAGCACGGGCGCGATCCGACCCATCGATTGCTGTCGATTTCGTCGCCCAACGGAAACAGTTTGCGCGCCGCCGGCAGCAGGCGATCTATCTGCACCGGTGTCGGCGGGCTGTCGAGCGCCGCAAACTCGTATGCACTCGTGAGCCGATAACCCTGCTGCATCGGGCTTAGTACAAACCCTTTTTCCATATCGACAACCGGGCGCGTAAGCGAGGCACCCGCAGCGCCGGACAAATGCGTGTGGTAACCACGCACGCTGGCCAGCGGAAAGTCGTAGCCGAACCGACCGAGCAGCTCTTTCGACCACGGGCCAAGTGCAACCACCAGTTGCGGCGCGCACACCCCCCCATCACCGCCCGCAAGCTGCCACTGATCGCCGTCGCGCTGCAGGTTTTTGGCATCCGCCTGCACCAGTACTCCGCCGTTGGCGGCAACGCACTCCGCAATCGCCGCGCTGATTCGCCCGGGGTTGCTGACCGTGTGCGATTCCGGCCACAAGATTCCCCGGTGGACGCGACGTATCAGATGGGGTTCGAGTTCGCGCACCGCGTTGTCGTCCAGTACTTGGTACCGAGTCCCGGCCTGATCGGCAAACGCAAGCTGCTGCGCCGCGCCCGCGAAACCTTTTTCACTGGCGTACAAACGCAGTACGCCGGTGTGGCGATACAGCGCCGCGGTGCCTGTGTGCCGAGCGAGTTCGTAGTGCGCATCCACCAGTTGCGTCAACAACGGCAGCATCGCACTGAAAAAGTGCGTCCTAGCCTGTTGATCCGATTGCTCGCGCAACGCCAGTAGCCACGGTGCTGACTTGGGCAAATGGGAAAAATGATAATGCGCCTCCGGCGCTCGATTGCTCGCGTAACGCAGCAACTGCGTTGCCTCACGCGGAAAGCTGATTGGCAGGTAGCTGTTTGACTCGAGAATCCCGGCGTTGCCGTACGAAGTGGCGTTGCCGGGTGTGCTGCGATCGACGAGGGCCACACTGCGCCCTCGCCGCAGCAACCCGAACGCAGTTGCGGCGCCGACAATACCAGCGCCCAATACAATGAAGTCTACTTTTTTCAACAGTGCGATCCAACTGCCGCACGCCAGCGGCGCGCGACTTCAGAATGTCTCAGGATAGCCGAGGCAGAGCGCGCTTAAAACAAGCAGAGCCGAACGCGTTACCAGCGTCGGACGGGGCCGGTGTCGACGTGAACGAAATCGGATTTAGGATAGTAGCCGACGCCGCCGGATTTCATCGCCAACGCGGCCTTGTGCAGGTCTGTTAACGCAGTGCCGGGTAAGCGAACGTCAATCGCGCGACCCAGACAATGATAACTTTTTTTGGCGACGCCACTTCCGGCTTTGCGCAATTTGGCGTTGGTCGACTCAGACCGGAACGCGGAAATCACATCCCACGGATTTGTGTTACCGGTGCTGTTTTGCAGCTCGGCCAGCATGTCGAGCAGATTTCTGTCGATATCGGAGACTTCGTTGCTGCGGTGATCGCGCAGAACATGATTAAGTTCCAGCAGGGCCTGCTCGTGGTACTGGCCGTTTTCCCAGTAAATGGTCGAGATTGTTTCGCCAGTGTGAAGGTTGTTCAATTTTAACGAACGGCAGCCAGTCAACGGTGCAACGAAGTTTGCCAAGGCCGGATTGACAGATAACGCGCCCAGCGCTGCCAGGCCGCAAATAAACCGCCGACGCGACTGGCATAATTTCGAACTGTCGTGGTGAATGTGTGCTGGCCCCATAACTCCGACTCCCGCTAACGCAACGGGCGGCTTTTACGCCGCTGGCGATTATAGCGGCTGAGTCGGCTGAGACCTTAACAATTTATCGGGAATTCACCAGAGTTCGTAAGTAAGCCCTTATCGGCCACGGCATTAATTTGAGTTTGCGGCGACCGAGAATTGATCGTTGAGTGCAAGTTGCAGGCGCGTGTCGCGGTTGTAAATGTCGTCGCGGAATTGCACGCGGCCATCAACGTTCGTCCATGCTGTTAGATAGGTCAGGTGCACGGGCACCGGGTTTTCCAAAATCACGTTTGAGGTTTCACCGCTTGCCAGCGCTGATTGCAGCGTGTTGTCGGTCCACGCGTCGGTGCTTCGCCCTTCGCCACCTAAGCCCATCAGCGCGCTGGCCAGTTCCAGGGGACGTTCGAGACGCACGCAACCCGAACTGAATGCGCGCACGCGTTCGCCAAACAAGCTGCGCGACGGCGTGTCGTGCAGGTACACGCTGTGCTGATTCGGAAACATAAACTTGACCTGACCCAGCGCGTTCTGGCTGCCCGCCGCCTGCTGGACTTTATACGGCGAGTGACGCACCGATACGCGCGACCAGTCGACCTCGTCCGCGTTCAGCGCCACAGCGCTCGCATCCCAACCCTCAAACACCTGCATGCCTTTATCCTGTAAATAATTCGGGTTGGTTTTAAGTTTGGGCAGAATATCCTTGCGCAAAATACCGGGCGGTACCGTCCAGGTCGGGTTCAACACCAGATATTTCATGTTTTTCGACAGCACGGGGGTCTGGCGGTATGTTTTTCCAACCACGACGCGCATATCCAGAATCGATTCGCCCTGGTCGAACAAGCCGAGTGTGAAGTCCGCGCTGTTAACCAGAATGTGGCGTTCACCGAGGTCACGCGGTAGCCAGCGCCAGCGCTCGAGATTGATCGCAATCTGCGCCGCGCGCTGTGCTGCGGTGACATTCATCGCCGCCAGCGTGGCGCGACCGACAATACCGTCGTCGTCAAGACCGTACTGACGTTGAAATGCAATGACCGCCTGCTCGACCGTCGCGTCGAACAGCTCTGGGCGCTCGACCTGAATTAACCCTGCATGATCGTTTTCTGTAATAAGCCGTCTGCGCAGCGCGACAACGCGCTCGTCGACCACACCTTTTTTAAGTAAGTAGTCGTCGGGTACAACTTCCCACCCTCCGTTGGCCGAGAGTGCGAGGTAATGCGAGTACGCCGCGCGCAAATCCTGGTAGTGCCGGTGCTGCGGGAGAAGATCATTCAAGGCAATCGCCATATTCGGAGAGGCGACCAGTCGGCGCGCGATCGTTACGGTGTCGCCGTCGTCACGGGCGATGTCCCATTCGATGCCGAGTTCATCCGGGCGGATCCGACCGTGCGTGACATCCTCGACCACTGTGAGCAGGTTGATGCTCATGGCCAAATCAAACGCCGCCGCCGCCAGCGCGTGTTGCACAGGCTGCGCGGGCAACACGTAGTCGTGCGCGTTCAATCCCTCGTCAACGATTTGCACCACAAAATTGCGTAGTGCCGAAGAGCGTCGTTGGGCTTCGTCGTCACCTACCCAGATCGGTCGAAACGAACGATTGCGGTAAAGACCAATGAGTTGTTCATCCTCACCCGATGCGCGAATCGCGCGTTCCAACATCACCGCAACCGAGGCGGAAAATTGGGGAGTGACTGCGTACTGCGACATTGCCTGCGCCGCGTTTGCCCAAAACAACCAGAAAATTATCAGGCTGCCGAGTAGTGCACCGCGTGTGAAATGGGTAAAAACTCTGGCTTGAAGAGGCATGTCTCAACCAACCTTGCTGTGCGTGTTAATGCGATGGCTGGCAGGTTGCCACAGGGTCTGCGGGGGAGATTCAACTGCGTCACACTTGGCGGGTCGACGGGTTCACAAAAAGGTCGCCGCAAGACGGATTGCGATTAAGGTTGTGACGTTGGTCAGGCGGTGAAAAAAAAGTTGCGATTGGGCTTGCAGGGGGGTGTAGGTGCGAAGAACAACCGTGGCGAATAAAGAGCAACCCTTCGACTGCTCGCGATGCGAGCGCTCAGGGGGATCGGTGATTTTTCCGTTCGTGCTGAGCCTGTCGAAGTACAAACGGCTGATGTCTATCCCGTCTGCCGCGCCGTGCGCTTGCGCTCGTGCTCTTTCAATTCTTTCTTGCGAATCCTGATCGCTGTCGGGGTCACTTCAACCAGTTCGTCGTCGTCGATAAATTCGAGC
Organism: Pseudomonadota bacterium; assembly: GCA_039029275.1. Lineage (GTDB taxonomy): Bacteria > Pseudomonadota > Gammaproteobacteria > JBCCGL01 > JBCCGL01 > JBCCGL01. The sequence goes on from JBCCGL010000006.1 coordinate 141,980, forward strand.
GCTTGCTCCAGCGACATACGAATCGGCGGCGTGAGGATGATGTTTTCGTCGGACCCGGCCGCGCGAATGTTGGTGAGCTGCTTTCCCTTGAGCGGATTAACGACGAGATCGTTGCCGCGTGAGTGAATGCCGATGACCATGCCTTCGTAGACTTCTTCGGCGTGGCCGATCATCAGCTTGCCGCGTTCCTGCAGGTTGAACAGCGCGTAGCCCAGCGCCTTGCCCTGTACCATCGCGATCAGGACCCCGCTAACGCGCTGGCCGAGGCGAACCGGCAGATACGGACCGTAGTGGTCGAACACGTTGTACATAAGGCCAGTGCCAGATGTCATGGTCAGAAACTCGGTGCGAAAGCCGATCAGCCCGCGCGCTGGAATCACATAGTCGAGGCGCACCCGGCCCTTGCCGTCCGGCACCATATTTTTGAGATCGCCTCGGCGGGTACCGAGCGCTTCCATAACCGCGCCCTGATGCTGGTCCTCGATATCGACGGTGAGCTGTTCGTAAGGCTCTTCGCGCGCATCGCCCTCGCCTCGGACGATCACTTGCGGTCGACCAACCGCCAGCTCGTACCCCTCACGACGCATGTTTTCGATAAGCACCGAGAGGTGCAATTCACCGCGACCGGACACGCGATAGCTCTCCGCGCCAGTTTGCTCGACGCGCAGCGCCACGTTGTGTTTTAGCTCTTGCTGCAGCCGATCCCAGATATTGCGGCTTGTGATGAACTTGCCTTCCTTTCCCGCAAAAGGCGAGGTGTTCGGCTGAAAGCTCATGCTGATCGTCGGCTCGTCCACCGTCAACGCCGGCAGCGCTTCGACCGCTGTCGGATCACACAGGGTGTCGGAAATATCGAGCGGGTCGATACCGGTGACCGCGACAATATCGCCGGCCCGGGCGTGCGGCACTTCGGTGCGCTCAAGACCTTTGAATCCGAGCACCTGCTGGATTTTCGCCCCACGCACGTCGCCCGCACGATTCACCAGTTTTACCGGTGTGTTGGTTTTGACCGACCCGCGCTCGATGCGCCCTACGCCGATCACGCCGACATAGCTGTTGTAATCGAGCGTCGATACCTGCATTCGGAACGGGCCGTCGGCGTCGACCTGCGGCGCTGAAACACTTTCAACAATCGTTTCAAACAGCGCTGTCATATCACCCGACCGCGTGTTGCTGTCGAGGCTCGCGTAGCCGTTGATCGCCGACGCGTACACAACAGGAAAGTCGAGTTGTTCGTCGCTTGCGCCGAGGTTGTCAAAAAGATCGAAGGTCTGATCGAGCACCCAGCCCGGGCGCGCGCCATCGCGGTCGACTTTGTTGATCACGACGATCGGTTTAAAGCCCATTGCAAACGCTTTTTGCGTGACAAAGCGCGTTTGCGGCATCGGACCCTCAACCGCGTCGACCAGCAGCAGAACCGAGTCGACCATTGAGAGCACGCGCTCCACTTCGCCGCCAAAGTCGGCGTGCCCGGGGGTGTCCACGATATTGATGCGGTAGCCGTTCCACTCGATCGCAGTGTTTTTGGACAGAATCGTGATGCCGCGTTCTTTTTCAAGATCGTTCGAGTCCATCACGCGTTCGGCTGGCGCGGTGCGCATGTCGAGCGTGCCTGATTGTTGCAGCAGGCAGTCGACCAGCGTAGTTTTACCGTGGTCGACGTGCGCAATAATGGCGATGTTACGTAGCTTGTCCGTCACCTGAAGTTCCCGTGGTTGTAGTGGCCCATGAAGCGCGGCTGGGCTGAGATCAAAGGGCGCGCATTCTACCGATACGGCGTGCAAAAGTCTCGCCATTGTGGTTTGCCAACAGCACAGTAATCTTCGAAGATGCGGACTGAATTGCAGCGGGGCTACGCATGAGTTTGCTGGAGGGAAAATTACGTCTGATTACCGGACTGGTGCTGTCCGTGTACGTGATCCAGCATTTCTTCAATCACGCGGTCGGTCTTGTGTCTTTCGAAGCGGCCGAAACATTTCGCGATATTGGTCAAGCTATATTTAACACGCCACCCGGACAAGTGGCGCTTTACAGTTCATTTTTGTTCCACGGTCTGTACGCCTACAAAATTCTCTATAAGAAAGCGAGCTTGCGCATGCCTTTCTGGCAGTGGATGCAGATAGGTTTTGGTCTTTCAATAATGCCTTTATTGATCGGGCACATTATCTCTACACGCGGCCTCAATTGGTTCGGTGACGTCGAGGTCGGCTACACTTTTATCACCACCGCGATGTGGACGAACCCTTGGCGTATCCCCCAGATCGCGCTTCTTGGACTGGTAGTTTGGGTGCACATGGTAATCGGTTTGCACTACTGGCTGAGATTGAAACAAGCCTATCGGCGGACAGTGCAGTATCTCTACGCGTTGGCGGTGCTGATCCCGACGCTCGCCATTGCCGGACTGACAAGCTTGTTCAAAGAGGCGCTTGGCTGGATGACCGATGGTGATCGCGTGTCAGCAATCTTCGCCGATGTTCGCGCGATGGACTCCTCAACACTCCAGACTTTGCTCGACTTCGAGCTTAAGTCGGTATTAGGTATGACGTCACTGCTCGTATTGGTGCTGTTGGCACGAAAAATCCGCCTATGGCGTCAGCTGCGCAAAGGAACGTACACCATTGCGCACAGCGATGGCCGCGATGTGCGCGCGCAAGTCGGCTGGTCACTCCTCGAAGCGCTTCGAACCGCGCGCATACCTCATGCCTCCGTGTGCGGCGGGCGCGGGCGCTGCACCACGTGCAGGGTACGGGTCGGTCGAGGGCTGGAAAAACTGGAAGCACCGGGTGATTTGGAGTCGGCCGCACTCGCACGGATAAACGCCGCAGAAAACGTGCGCCTCGCGTGCCAGACCTTCCCGCGCGACGCGATCAGCGTATCCCCGCTGGTGCTAAGCCAGCAACCCGTCAGCAATGCGCTTCACGCAGGAGGGGTACAGGGTCACGAAGAGTATGTGGTCGCTATGTTTGTCGATATGCGCGGCTCAACCGCAATCGGTGAACGCTCGCTCGCCTACGACGTGGTGTTTATTCTCAATCGGTTTTTTACCGAGCTTTCGCTCGCGCTCGAAGAAACCAACGGTCACTACGCGCAGTTTGCGGGTGACGGCCTGATGGCGCTTTACGGCATCGGTACAAATGACCCACGTAAAAGCTGCAGCGATGCCCTGGCAGGGGCAAAAACAATGGCGGACCGACTCGCAAAACTGAATGTTCAGCTCAAAGAAGAATTCGGTGAAACCATCAAAATGGGCATTGGCATCCACGGTGGCGAGGCGATCGTTGGCACTATGGGACCACCAAAAACACCCTTGCTTACTGCAATCGGTGACAATATCAACATCGCCGCAAGGCTGGAATCACAAACCAAGCAGAATGCGTGCGACGTGATTGTGTCCGCCGAGACGCTTGCGCAGGGTGAGATCGACTATTCCAACTGCACAACTGCCAGCCTGCCTGTACGAGGACGCGAGTCTCAGGTAAAGGTCTGCTTGTTCAATCACGGTGATATCGCGGCCCTTGTTGAAAATCCATCGCACTAACAATATTTATGTCAGGCATTGCGCAAGGCAATAATTTTGAACCGCAACAGTTAGTTAAAGAGTTAATCAAATTTTAAGGCTTTTGAAGTATGGACCCGCATAACCCACTCGCCAGCATTTTGTTTTTCCTGATCGCCGCCGTAATCGCGGTGCCGCTTTTTCGGCGCATCGGATTGGGCGCGATTCTTGGGTATTTGTGCGCCGGAGTGTTTATTGGGCCGCACGGGATGAACTTCATCGACCATCCCGAGGCGATTCTGCACTTTGCCGAAATCGGCGTGGTGTTGTTACTGTTTGTTATCGGGCTGGAACTGAATCCGGAAAAACTCTGGGCGATGCGGCGACAGATCGCCTTGCTCGGTGGCGGCCAACTCGCACTCTCCGCGTTGCTTGTCGGCGTTCTCTCGCTGTTTTTGCTCGCCGTTTCGATCACACACGCGATTGTCATTGGCCTTGCGTTGGCCTTGTCTTCGACAGCGTTTGCTATCCAACTGATGGCGGAGAAAGGGATTCTGGCTTCACCCGCCGGACGGCGCGGATTTTCCATTCTGCTGATGCAGGATCTCGCCGTGATCCCGATCCTGTTCATCGTGTCATCGTTCGCCATCGGCAACGACTCGCAGCAAGGTGTCGGCGTGTTTGGCATTGTTGCCATCGGCGGGCTGCTGCTCGCCGGTCGTTACCTGCTCAATCCAATGCTCGGGTTTGTGTCAAAGTACGGCGGACGCGACATCATGACCGCCGCCGCGCTGCTGATCGTGGTCGGTTCCGCCCTGCTGATGCAAGCCGCTGGTTTATCCATGGGCATGGGTGCGTTTATCGCAGGAATAATGCTGGCGAATTCGAGCTTTCGGCATCAGCTTGAAACCGACATCGAGCCGTTCAAAGCGCTCACGCTGGGGCTGTTTTTTATCGCGATCGGCATGACACTCGATATTGGTCTTTTGCTGGCCAGGCCACTGGCCTTGTTGTACGCAGCACTGCTATTGATGACGCTCAAGGCGGCCATTGTCGGAATCCTTCTGCGCATCGGCGGGCTCGCATGGCGGCAAAGCCTGCACATGGGTTTGATCCTGAGTCAGGGTGGCGAATTCGCATTCGTGATCATGGCGCAGGCGAGCGGTTTGAACATTCTTCCGCCGAGTCTGGCCGGCGAAGTCACCCTCACCGTTGGCTTGTCGATGGCGCTGACCGCACCTTTGGTGATGATTTACGAGCGGCTGCGGTGCCGCGAGCGCGAGGACGAACCGGGTGAGATCGACGTGCGCGACGACGATTCACCTGAAGTGCTGATTCTCGGCTTTGGACGTTTCGGGCAGATCGCCGGCCGCATCCTGCGCGCGCATCGCATACCGTTTTCAGCGCTTGACAAAGACGCCTCGCACATTCGCTTTGTGAACAATTTTGGAAACAAAATTCACTTCGGAGACGCGACGCGGCTCGACGTTCTCGAGACCGCGGGCCTGGGCCACGCACGCGCGGTGCTGGTTGCCATCGACAACCCGGAAGAGGCGGAGAATATCGTTAAAGTCGTGCGCGAGCATCACCCGCACACAACGATCATCGCGCGGGCGCGCAACCGCAGCAGCTTTATCAATCTGCGCGTAGCGGGGGCTGACAAAGTCCTGCGCGAAGTATTCAGTGGAAGTCTCAATGCGGCGTCCGAAACCCTGATCGCGCTCGGCTACAGTACCGGCGAGGCGATCCGGTCTGCGGAGATTTTTCGCGCGCACGACGTCGAGCTTCTCGACCGCTCACTTGAACACGCTGGCGATATGGACGAGATGATAAAAATCAACCTGCAAGGGCGCGAAGAGCTCGAACAGCTCTTCACGCAGGATAAATCACTGTAGACACAATAAAGTATCGACATGCGCGGTATTTTTGGTTTAGCTTGTGGACACGCTTTACCGGTGTTTCGCTTAGTCTGGAGGCGGCATGACAAATTGGGTGCGGTTTGAGCACGAAGACAAGATCCGCATTGGTGTACTGCACGGCGATACCATTGAACTGTATCGCGGCAGTTTGTTCTGCTCTCCGGTTGCTGTTGACGATGAAGTGCCGCTCGAGGCCGTCGAACTACTGACGCCGGTCTCGCCAAAAACGTTCCTCGGGTTGTGGAATAACTTTCACGAACGCGCCGAAGCCGAAGGCCTCAACACGCCCGCGCACCCGCTTTATTTCGCTAAAACCAGCAGCTGTTTATTGCACGACGGTGGCACCATCGTGCGCCCGCAGGGCTACGACGGGAATCTAATTTACGAAGCTGAACTGGGGATTGTGATCGGCCAGCGTTGCTATCGGGTCAAAGAGTTGGCCGCGCCGGACTACATTTTCGGTTACACCTGCGTGAACGATATCGGTGCTGGCGCATGGCTCACCGCTGACGACAGTTTTACGCAGTGGACGCGCGCCAAAAGCGCGCCAACCTTTGGGCCTATCGGTCCTGTGATCAACACGCAATTTGATTTTGCCAACGCGCGGATTCAGGCAATTGTCAACGGTGAGGTCAAACAGGATTATGCCGTCGCGGATATGGTTTTTTCCCCGCCGCAAATCGTCAGTAAAGTGTCGCATGACATGACGCTTTTTCCAGGCGATGTTATCGCGTGTGGCACTTCGGTCGGCGCCGGTCCGATTCCTTCCGGCGCAGAGGTCGAGATTCATATCGAAGGCATCGGCACGCTGCGTAACACCTTTGAGGGATAGGCCCGTTACCCCGCCATTAGCAGCACGTGCCATCTCGAATGCATCACAATTAGCAGTTCAGCAATGATTCAATTCGAAATGCGCGCCTCGCCGGGGCAGCTTGTTCGCAATTATCTGGCGGTGATGTCGCTGCTGCTGGCGGGATATCTGTTCTATTCGCTGGTACCACACTACGACCGCTGGTTCTCCTCTGTGCACAAGCTGCCGGGATTCAAACTCAGCGACAAGGAAATTTTGGCCGGAATCGTCGTTGCCTACGCGATTTTGCTGGTGCCGTTTTACGCCAGCTTTGACGACGGCGTGGTCACCAAATCGCGGCACGTGTGGAATGCCCTGCTGAGCTTTCCCTCGCGCATGCCGACGCCGCAGGAAAAAATCGCACTCTTGTCGACCGCGGTCAAAGCGTTTTTTCTGCCACTGATGACGGTGTGGCTGGTGTCGCATTTTGCCTCGATCTACCACCACGGCATGATTTATTGGAACCGAGAACAGTTTTTCCCGCACGGCTACTGGCTGTTGTTTAATTTGATCCTGCTCATCGATGTCACCTTTTTTACACTCGGCTATGCGCTTGAACATCCAAAACTGAAAAACGAAATTCGCACGGTCGAGCCATGGTTTTCTGGCTGGTTTGTCGCGCTGATTTGTTACCCACCGTTTAACGGCGCAACCAACCAAATGCTGGCGTGGCATAGCTCGGACTACCCCCGCTTTGACGACCCTGTGGTGCAAACGATAGGCGGCATTGCCATCCTCGTGTTAATGGGCATCTACGCCTGGGCATCGGTTGCGCTGAATCTAAAGGCCAGCAACCTGACCAATCGCGGTATCGTGCGTACCGGCCCGTATGCATTTGTGCGTCATCCGGCCTACTGCACAAAAACACTGGCCTGGTGGATCGGCGCACTGCCGATTCTGGCAAACAAATGGGACGATGGCATGCAACCATTTCTCTACGGACTATTCAGCGTTACCGGATGGTCGCTGATCTACTATTTACGCGCGATGACAGAAGAGCGCCATTTGAGACTGGATCCCGAATACCCGCAATACTGCGAAAAAGTGAAGTATCAATTCATCCCGCGAATCTGGTGATTTTCACAACATTCCGTAAGCTGGCAGCGAACTTTCGACCAAATTGTTTGCCTAATGGAAATAATCTGTTGCGGTGATAGGGCTTTTTGACCAAAGGACAAGGCACTAACATTTGCCACATGAAGCTGACAAACACACCTGAACGATTTGGCACTGTTGCCATCGCGTTGCACTGGGTGATGGCGCTGGCAATTTTTGGTCTATTCGGCGTGGGCTGGTACATGGTTGATCTGACCTACTACGACGAACTCTACAAAACCCTGCCGTTCTATCACAAGAGTGTCGGCATCACGCTCGCGGCAGTATTGCTGTTTCGCATCGTGTGGAAACTGATGAATCCAACACCGAAACCTTTGGCCGGAAGTTCATCGTTTGAAAAATTTGCAGCCAAAGCCGCACACCTTCTTATTTATGTGCTTTTGCTCGCGATTGTTTTCAGCGGCTATTTGATTTCCACCGCCGACGGATTGCCGATTAGCGTGTTTGACTGGTTTTTTGTTCCCGCATCGATTACCGGCATACCGGAGCAGGAGGATATCGCGGGCTTTGTACACGAGTACCTGGCCTACGCGCTGATGGCGCTGGTGGCCGTGCACGCTGCCGCCGCCCTGAAACACCATTTTTTTGACAACGACGACACCCTGAAGCGGATGCTGGGAACAGCACCGCGTTCAGATTAACCCACGACACCACTGTTTTACTTAAGGAGACCACCCCATGACCAAACACATTCTCGGTGCGATCATCGCGCTTAGCGCTCTGGTTGGCGCGCCGGCTTTTGCGACAGACTACGCCATCGACAAGCAGGGCCAGCACGCTTTTGTCACTTTTAAAGCCAGTCATCTTGGCTATTCCTACATCATCGGGCGTTTCAACGATTTCGACGGTGATTTCAAACACGATAAAGACAACCCGGGCAATTCGTCGGTCAACGTTGTTATCCAGGCCAAGAGTATCGACACCAATCATGCGGAGCGCGACAAGCATCTGCGCAGTTCCGATTTCTTTGACGTGGCCAAATTCCCAACCATCACCTTCAACAGCACCAGCTTTAGCGGCGACAAACTGGTTGGCGATCTGAGCATGCACGGGGTCACTAAAAGCGTCACTCTGGACGTCAAGCAAATCGGCGAGGGCAAAGATCCCTGGGGCGGCTACCGCAGCGGATTTCAGGGCAATGTAGTGCTGAAAGCTGCTGACTATGGCATGCCCGGCTGGGTCGGCGACGTCGACGTTGAACTGATCGTCGAAGGCATCCGTAAATAATCACCAGACGAGTAGTGCAGACGCAGGTGCCTTGCGCCCGCGTCTGCGCTACTATCAAACGCCGGACTTTTTAACGGATTTCGCCATGGGCCTTTTTGCCAAATCGTACGACCTGCCAACTTCCGAGACCGCACTTCCGGGTCGCGCTGAAACCATGCCGATTCCCGCTGCGCATTATGTCAACGGCAATCCGATCGCGCCGCCGTTTGCCGAACACCTTAAAACTGCAATCTTTGGCCTGGGCTGTTTCTGGGGCGCGGAACGTAAATTCTGGCAGCTCGACGGCGTTTTCACGACCTCGGTTGGCTATGCTGGAGGTATTACGCCAAACCCGACTTATCAAGAAGTATGCTCGGGAATGACCGGCCACAATGAAGTCGTCCAGGTGGTTTTCGACCCGGCTGAAATCAGCTATGAGGATTTACTCGCAGTATTCTGGGAATCGCACGACCCAACCCAGGGGATGCGCCAGGGCAATGATCGCGGCACGCAGTACCGATCAGGTATTTACACGACCTCAAGCGAGCAAAAACAAGCGGCGGAAGAGTCTCGCAAGCGCTATCAGAGCGCGTTGCGCGAATCCGGGTACGGCACGATCACCACAGAAATTCTCGACGCGCCCCCCTATTACTTCGCCGAAGAGTACCACCAGCAATATCTTGCCAAAAATCCGATGGGATATTGCGGTCTTGGTGGCACCGGCGTCAGCTGCGCCGTTTAAAAAGTAATCCCGAAATCCCACCGGCGTGGCCGAGTGCTGCGCCTGATTCACGCCTGCGCTATGATGCCGTTTTTTAAAATACGTCGCGTCTTGTAACTCAAGAAATCTGCTAATTCGATGTCCCGCTCCGAAAACACTGAACTGCCGTTTGTCTCGACAGTAGTGCTGCTGCCACTGCTGCTGATTCCGGCTGTTATTAGCGGTTTTTTTCTGGTTTACGCGCTTGTGGGGCTGGTTCTCGACGGCGAAGCCCTGGACCGTTGGGTCGATGAAGCCTGGACCGTAACAGTGCCGACAGTCCTCGGGCAAACGCTGCTTTGCATCAGTGTTTTCTTTTTCGCACGAATCAAAAAAGTAAGCTGGACACACGCCTTGAGTTGGACCCCCGTTTTACACTTTGTGATTGTGTCCCTGCTCGCTTCACTGGTGATGCGCCTGGTAGCTGGCAGCTAGAAATGCGCACGCTGCAGTGGCAAACGTTCTTAAGTCCGACGCCACTGCGATGGTTTCGAGTATGGCTGTCAATTGGCGTCGTGATCATCGCCGCAGTGTTTTACCTCTCACTCACGCCACCGATAAACGTCCCGCAAGAGCACTACGACAAGCTCTATCACGCCGCTACCTACGCAATTTTGATGGTTTGGTTTGTGCAGCTTTTTAACGGTGCACGCAGCTATCTGATACTTGCGGTCGCCTTTATCGCAATGGGAGCATTAATCGAAATTCTTCAGGGATTTCACCCCATGCGATATTTTGACGTGCTCGATATGCTCGCGAATGCAGTGGGTGTTGTGGTGATCTGGTTGATCGCAAACACTCGCGTTTCCGCGACCTTAGCGTGGCTGGAGGCCCGGTTGCTGACCGACAGCACGGAGTAATTCCGTGCTGTCAGACGTGACGCTATCTGCGCTCGGCGTTTGATGAATTGTTAGCGGGCTCACTCGGTGCGCCCACATTCTTTGTGTCTGTTTGATTCAGTTTGTCGTAAGAGCGCATTCCGCCAATACCTAACATTCCCGTCACAATCGCAAATAGCGCACCGGTATCAAGCTCAGGCGGATGCGATAAATCTGCCGGCACCCATTGATTGGCTTGCGCAATCGCCCAGATCCAAATCAGGATCGGGTACAGGATAAATTGATACGCCAGCGCCAGACCACCTACCCAGCCAATAAACGGCCGCCATCCCGCAACAAAAACGCTGCTGTGCTGTGCCTCGGCCTTGTTGATTTCAAGCTGGCCTTTTATCACATCGGCGTCGATTTGTTTTTCGGAAAGCGCGATTTTCAGGCGCTCTTCATCGCTGGTAAACAGGTCATCCGCGATGCTGCCGACACCCTTGACTAAATCTCCAAGTCCTAACAGGTTCATGCTGCCCCCCTTAGCGTGCGATTTAACCAGCCCAGCATAAATTTCATCTGGCTGCGATCGCGTTTGCAGATTTCAACGTAGCGCGCAACCTTGGCCAGGGCGTACTTGGCGACAAAGTGTTCACCGTCAACGGCATTAATCTTTGCCAGCGTCTTGGGGCCGATGATGCCATCGGGGGTGGCATCCACAACCAGCTGCGCCAGTTTAGACGCCGTCCGGTATCCCGCATTAACAGCAAAGTCGAAAAGCGTTTCGGCAACGGCTTGATCGTCGATGTCGTCGCCCTTGACCTTGTCCCAGAATTTGGCTTTGTAGAATTCACGTACCAGCTCGGTGAGCCTGGGATTATCGGTATCATTCTGATCGATCAGATTCCACCCTTCCCAGTCGTTGTGAAAGTTGCGCGCGATGCCCGCGAAGGTTTGCCCGCCACGATCACCGGACACCGTGTGATTAACGTAGCCACCCTCGTTCCGAATCATTATCTCAAACGCCGGTTCGAATGCCGCCATTGAGCCCTCCTTATTTGTCGTAAATTATTTGCAGAATCATACACTTCTGGTCTTGCCGAGCAATATTGCGCGAAAGTATTTGCAGTTGCTGTGATTTTTCACCATTCTCGGGGTTCAATTTTTTTGCATTCTATTGCCGAATGAGCAATCCGGTCCTGGTTAATACCTGGCGCGGCGATGTCGTCGAAAACCGCCACCGCGGTACTGTGGTGGTGTGCGACCCGCGCGGTCGCGTGGTTTTTTCGCATGGCGACGTCGATGAGCTGGTTTACCCGCGTTCGTCCATCAAATCTTTGCAAGCGATTCCGCTGGTTGAATCAGGTGCCGCCGATCACTATGGACTCCGCGATATCGAGATCGCGCTGGCATGCAGTTCACACAATGCCGAGCCCGAGCACACCAGAACCGTCAACGCCTGGCTCGAGCAGATTGGGCTGGATGAAAACGATCTCGAATGCGGGGCGCACGAGCCCCTCAACCAGGCGAGCGCAAAACGGTTAATTGAGGATGCAATCACGCCCACGCGTGTGCACAACAACTGCTCGGGAAAGCACGCCGGAATGCTCACCTGCGCCAGGTTCCACGGCCAAGCGACTCAAGGCTATATCGAGCGCGATCATCCGTCGCAACAAGCCTGGTTCGATGTACTCGACGCGCTGGCGGACATCGAATCGCGCAATTTGCCGTGGAATTACGACGGCTGCGGGATACCGGTAGTGGCGATGCCGCTGCGCGCGGTCGCAACGGCGTTTGCACGATTCGCAGCACCGGATGATTTGTCGGCAGCGCGAGCCGATGCGAGCGCGCGCATCGCGGATGCCGTCGCGGCTCAGCCGTTCATGGTCGCTGGCAATGGCCGATTGTGCACCGAATTAATGAAGATCACCGGCCGCAGGGTCGCCGTAAAAACCGGGGCACAAGGCGTTTTTACCGCGTCGATTCCAGACATGAGTTTGGGTGTTGCGCTTAAAATTGACGACGGCTCCACGGTAGCATCGGAGGTCGCGCTGATCGCCACCTTACAGCACGTGAACGCGCTGAGCGCAGATGAGACCGAGGAGTTGCGCAATCACGCGCAGCCGGCGATCCACAACACACGCGATGTTCTCACCGGCCATTCTGCGCCATCAAATGTATGGGACTTGCACGCTTAGACGGGGAATACTCATGAAGGAAACTCTCATTTTGACCGTGATCGGTCCCGATCATACCGGCATTGTTAATCGTGTCTCTGAGACCATCAGCGCGCACGGGGGCAACTGGCACGAGAGCCGCATGGCTCATCTGGCCGGGCAATTCGCCGGGCTGATGCGAGCGCAAGTGCCGGCTGGTAACAGTGCCGGCTTGCGCGCAGCGCTGGGTGCGCTTTCGGAAGAGGATCTGCAGATAACGGTGGTCACCGAGAGCAGCGCGGCCAGCGTTGAAGCGACTGATCATCAAACGCTTGGCCTATCCGTCACCGGCAGCGATCAACCCGGGATCGTGCGCGATATCACCGGTGTGCTGGCGAGACACGGCGTCAACGTAGAAGAACTCACCACCGAGGTTTCGCCGGCTCCGATGTCATCCCACGAACTGTTCATCGCCTCTGCAAAAATGAACGCGGGTGCGGACGTTGATCTCGATGCGCTTCAACACGAGCTTGAGAGTTTGTCGCACGATCTTATGATTGAACTCAGCGTGCAGCTCTAACGCGCTGTCAGGACCGCTGAATTGGCGCGCGGTCAGCTCGCAACGAAGAACTGATCGAGTAGTTCGTGTGCGTCATCGACACCGGTTTGTTTCAAGGCGGAGAACAGCTGGAGCGTCGCCTCCACTCCATTCACTTCCAGCGATTTTTGTGCATTAAACAGTGTTTTCATCGCCTGGTTGCGACTGAGCTTATCTGACTTGGTCAACAGGCAATGGAGCGCGACTCCGGACGCCTGACACCACTCGATTAACTGCCAGTCAAACTCGGTCAGCGGGCGGCGGATGTCCATCACGATGATCAGGCACTGCAACTGCTCGCGATTCTGCAGGTAATACTCGAGATTTTTCTGCCACGCCCTTTGCACCGCCATCGGTACTTTTGCATAACCGTAACCGGGCAAGTCAACCAAAAACCGATCCTCGCCAAGCGCAAAATAGTTGATCAACTGCGTACGACCCGGCGTTTTACTCGTTCGAGCCAGCTGGCGTTGCCGGCAAATCGTGTTAATCGCGCTGGACTTTCCGGCGTTCGAGCGCCCAGCAAACGCCACCTCGACTACGCTGTCTTGCGGGCATTGCGCAAGCTTGCTTGCGCTGGTTTCAAATCGCGCATTAAAGTAGAGCGTGTTGGGCATCGATATTAGAAGTGTCGAGCGAAAAAAAGACGGCGCGGATTATCGCACGATTGCACACATGGGAAATCCAGCCCGCTGAACTTAGCGTAAAAGTGCTGTGAAATGACGACAAATCCGGCCACAGAAGTAAATTGTCTGATAAAATCAGCGAGTTGTATCGGTGAATTTTGCGCGCCACGCCGAGTGTGCCAGCCCGAGCGAATTAATCGAAACCTTGGAGTGATCCAACATGAGCAAAACCGTTCTGACGGGTCTTGCAATGCTCATTGCAAGTTTAGCCAGTCCCGCTTTCGCCGCCGGCGATATACAAGCAGGGCAAGCAAAGTCCGCAGCATGTGCTGCCTGTCACGGTGTCGACGGTAATTCCAATATCGCTATCAATCCCAAATTGGCAGGTCAGCACGCAGATTATCTGGCAAAACAGATTCGCGAATTTCAAGCCGGCAATCGTGCTGATCCCGTGATGATGTCCATGGTTGCATCGCTTTCCGAGCAAGATATCGAAGACATCTCCGCCTACTTTGCCTCTCAGACAAACGCCCCCGCTATTGCAAGTGAAGAAACACTCGAACTTGGCGAGTCAATCTATCGCGGAGGAATCGCGGCTCCGGGTGTTGCCGCCTGTCTCGCTTGCCATGGCCCCGCGGGTAAGGGCAATCCGGGCGCAGGTTACCCTGCGTTAACCGGGCAGCACGCGGAATACACGGCAAAAACGCTCAGAGATTTTCGCAGTGGCAATCGCAATAATGACGCTAACAGCGCAATGCGATCACTCGTAAAACGCATGACCGATGCTGAAATCGACGCGGTCAGCAACTACATTCAAGGTCTTAACTAGCAATCCCGGCCTGCGTAGCGGTTTGAGTGCACTCGGCGGTTAACATTACCGATTTGTTGCATTCGTAACATTTTCAGAGCATTGGGGTAAGCTGTAATCAGAACAGATAGGGTGGCGCAGTGACCCTTCTCTTTTCGCCCCAGGCCTTCTTTATCGTCGCTGGAATCCGTTTTCTTTGAGTACCGTTCGCTCACCTTCTGCACGCACTCATAGACGCTCGACAGGCAAGGTCGTGCTGGCATTTCTGGGCTCGATGAACCTCGCCATCAGCCTGCTTGTTGCCATATCAATAGCATCGGCGATTGGCACGATCCTGCAGCAGAATCAACCCTACAACGATTACCTGATCAAGTTCGGGCCGTTCTGGTTTGAAGTATTCGAATCCCTCGCGCTTTATGATGTCTACTCCGCCACCTGGTTTTTGTCGGTACTGGGGTTTTTGCTGATTTCGACGTCGGTATGCGTTTACCGCAACGCACCCAAGATGCTTGCGGAAATTCGCAGCTGGAAAGAAAACGTTCAGCAGTCGTCGCTGAAATCGTTTAAGAACAGTCGTAAGTGGAGCAGCAAGGAGTCCGTTGAAGCGAGCGTATCCCTTTTGTCAGCATTGTTGAAACGCCGCGGATACGCGATCCGTGTTGTCGCGCCAAAAGAGGGAGCAGAGTCGGATTCTACCTTGCTAATCGCGCGTAAAGGTGGCGCCAACCGCATCGGTTATCTTTTTACCCACGCGGCAATTGTGATTATTTGTGTCGGCGGTTTGCTCGACAGTCGTTTGCCATTCAAAGCCGCCGAGTTGATGGGCAAGCTCGAACCCGAGACACGCAACCTCATGGCATCAGAGGTTCCGCAAATCAGTCGCCTGCCCGTGTGGAACCCGTCGTTTCGCGGCAGCGTCGAGGTGCCGGAAGGGCGCCAGGCCGATGTTGTTTTCGTCAACATGCGCGACGGTTTTTTGGTGCAGGAACTACCCTTCTCTGTTGAAGTAAAAGCGTTTCGTGTCGAACACCACCTGACCGGCCAGCCCAAATCGTTTGAAAGTGATCTGGTGATCTACGACGATGATCTCGATGAGCCGCTCGAGCAGACTATCGCCGTAAACCACCCGCTGATTTACAAAGGGTACGCAATTTACCAGTCCAGTTTCGGAGACGGCGGATCCAAGCTGGAAACTCGGCTGTGGGCGCTGGACGGCGCAGTCGGCGAGTTCTCCGATGTAGATGCAGCAGTCAACACGATCCAGACCGTGTTCGACGGGCAAGGGAGCAAGCAGCTTGAGTTTACCGATTTTCGGATCTTCAACATCAATCCGGTCGAAGGCGAAGACGGCAAGACCGACCAGCGCAACTTCGGTCCGAGTATGGAATTTCGAGTGCGAAATGAATCCGGTCAGGCACGCGAGTACTTCAACTATATGTCGCCAGTGATGCAGGACGGGCAAATGGTGTTACTCAGCGGAATGCGCGAATCGGTAGCCGATCCCTACCGGTTTTTGCACATTCCGGTCGATGCCAGGGGCGGCATTGATCGATTCATCGCTTTTCTGAAAAAGTCACGCGATGAACAAACAGTGGGGGAATTGGCGCGCGGATCAGTGCTTGCAGCGATGCAATCGAGCGGCGTAATCGGTAATCAAAGCAACGAAGACATGATTATCCGATCTTTGGTGTCGTTGGTGCAGACCTTTCTGGACAGCGGGTTCGACGGCGTTTTCCAGGCGGTTGCGAGGCGCGCGCCCGAAGCGCAACAGGAACAAGTGTTTGAAGCGTATATACGCGTGCTGCAAACCCTGTTTGGCGAGATCTACCGCGAAGTACTGCTTGAAGAGGGCTTGGACGACGTGACCGAACGCGAGCTACGGTGGTTCGATACTGCGATCGACGCGTTCAACGGAATCTCGCGCTACGGTTCACCGTTTTATTTGCAACTAAAGAGTTTTGAACACATCGAAGCATCGGGTCTTCAGATTACGCTTTCGCCCGGAAAAAACACCGTTTATCTGGGCTGCGTGCTTCTGATCGCGGGTGTGTTCATGCTGTTCTATATTCAGCATCAGCGCTTTTGGATTTACCTGCAACCAAGCGACAACGGCAGCGATGCCTTAATCGCAGGCACAAGTTTGCGCCCGTCAGCAGATTTTGATCGCGAATTCGATAAGATTGCAACGGGGCTCGCGCACTCGCTGTCGTCGAAGTCGGTCGACAAAAACGCAACATAGCGATAACAATTCGGATTACCAATCGGATAATCGGATAAGGTGCAGGAATTTTTATCGTTTATTATCGTTTAATTGAACATATAGAGACGCCGCGCGTAAGGGCGTAAACGCCAGACTGAAGTATCTAAGAGAACAACGATGTCCAGCAGCCAAGAAGCACTACTAAAAGAGTTTGAACAACCGTCCCTGTGGCAGCGCCTCACGTGGGTTGACTGGATCTGGGCGGTTGGTGTCACGCTTTCTACTGTCTTCATCTGGATGCAGTACGCAGCGGTAATGGACGGCTACGAGCGCGGCATACTGATCGGGACGGCGATTTCGCTCTGCTTCTTCGGTTGGTATTGGAAGCCGATGCAAATGTACCATGTGTGCGTCGCTCTGCTCTCCCTGTTCGCGATTTATCTCTACGGAGATGACCTTGCGGCGGGCGAGCAAAAATTCTTCCTGAAGTACTTCTTCGCCAGTCAGTCCGCCGTCATGTGGATGAGCGCGCTTTTTGTGCTGGCAACTGCAAGTTTTTTTCTCGGACTCGTAATCAAGTCAGACTTCAGCGCTAAAACCGGATCTGCCATGACGTGGTGTGCAGCGGCGATGGGTTATATCGGATTACTGGTGCGATGGCGCGAGTCGTATTTAATTCATGTCGATGTCGGGCATATTCCGGTCAGCAATCTGTACGAAGTCTTTATCCTTTTCTGCGTTATGGTTGCATTGATGTACCTGTACTACGAACAGCGCTACAAAACCCGCCAGATGGGTGCTTTTGTATTACTCATCATCAGCGCTGCCGTCGCATTTATTCTCTGGTACACCTTTGATCGCGGCGCTCACGAGATTCAACCGCTGGTGCCTGCCTTGCAAAGTTACTGGATGAAAATTCACGTGCCGGCTAACTTTGTCGGCTACGGCGCTTTCGCAATCGCCGCGATGGTGGGTGTCATTTATCTGCTGCGAGGGACGTTCGTACGTCGCGGCCATCAGTCGATTGCCGATCGCTTCCCCGAAACTGATCAGCTCGACGATGTCATGTATAAGTCCATCGCGCTGGGTTTCGCGTTTTTTACCATCGCAACAGTACTCGGCGCCATGTGGGCTGCCGAGGCATGGGGCGGTTATTGGTCGTGGGATCCGAAAGAAACATGGGCTTTGATTGTGTGGCTCAATTACGCAGCGTGGCTGCACATGCGGCTGACGCAGGGCTGGCGCGGTGCGCCCATGGCCTGGTGGTCGATCGTTGGTCTCTTTGTTACGTTATTTGCGTTTCTTGGCGTAAATATGTTTTTGTCCGGTTTACATTCGTATGGCGAACTGTAGAACGATTACTCTATCTGGAAAGGAAAATTGTCAATGAAATTATCACGTCGGGAAGCACTCACCTGGATCACTGGTGCCGCAATTGGCGGAGTATCCGGCCTGACGTTTGCGGCAAGCGGCTACGAAGAAGTTCAACCACCTCAACCCACTGCAAGCGATGGGAAAATCGAAGTAATGGAATTTTTCTGGTACGGCTGCCCGCACTGTTATCAATTCCATCCCGTGGTGGAAGACTGGCGAAAAACCATCGCTGATGACGTCGATTTTCGCTTGATGCCCGGCGTACTGAATCCCTCCTGGGTTAACCACGCGCGCGCCTATTTTGCTGCCGAGGCGATGGGCGAAGTCGACAAAATACACGATTCGTTGTTCGACGCGCTGCACAAACACAAAAAACGCATCATCAAGATGGAGGATCTCGCTGACTTTGCGGGTGAGCAGGGAATTGACAGAGCTAAGTTCCTGTCGACGATGAAATCTTTTACCGTTGAGACTAACCTGCGCCGTTCGCAGCAACTCGCACGCGCGTACAAGATTCGCGGTGTCCCAACCGTCACCGTCGCAGGTAAATACATTACTTCAGGCTCATTGGCCGGTTCGTACCCGCGCGTGATTCAGGTGATAAATCAATTGATCGAGCGTGAGCGAAACGCAAGTTAGATTTATCGACTCACCATTGCCCGCCGGCTATTACGGTCTAAAGTAATAGCCGATCTCGCCGTTATAACCCCTGCATTCTACTTTCACAGGGGGTTATCTATAATGAAAACGCTTATCGCCACGACGATCATTCTGTCGTCTGCAGTCTTCTCAGCACACGCAAATCAACAAGAAGCATTAGCCAATCTCGGGACAAACGCGTTTCCGGAATGGCTTAACGATTCAACCGTTCTTGAGCATGTAAAAGCACAGAACAAGAAAAACTCGGGACTTTCTGAGAGCGAAATTATCGCATTGGATAAACAGTGGCGAGCTGAAACGGAATCATTAAGCCGTCCGCTTATCGAAGATGTTCTTAGCAATGCCTTATCCAGCTACCTTGAAAAAGTCAAAAATGAATCTGAGGGCCTGTATACCGAAATCTTCGTAATGGACAACAAAGGCCTTAACGTGGGTCAAAGTGATGTGACCTCCGATTACTGGCAAGGCGACGAGGCGAAATGGCAGAAAACCTATCTTGAAGGTCCAAAGTCAGTTCACGTCGGTGACATCGAGATGGATGAATCTACTCAGGAATTTCAGGCCCAGGTCAGCGTGCCGGTAGTGGATCCCGCGTCTGGCAGCGTAATTGGCGCGGTGACAGTCGGTGTAAACGTCGACGCCCTTTAAAACCTTTCGGGGATCAGTACTCAACTGATCCCCCTCCGCTTTATATGCGCATAAAAAAACAGTAACCCCGCCTATAGGTGGGAAGCTGATTGCTTCGAATGAGGAGACGAGCAATGCTGAAATCAAATACTATCGCATTCAAATTGATCGTGAGTATTGGCAGCGTCGTGCTGCTTGGATTTTCAACACTGTTGGTAGAACAGTGGCTCGCCCTCAACTCGGGTCTTCATGCACTTGCGACCAAGGATCGGATCGCCGTATCTGATTTACTTGCGCAGAATGTCAGTGGCGGCTTGCGCTGGAAAAAGCATGAAATTATCGAGAAATCGTATTCCAAACTCGTAAGCGATACAGGCACCGATGTGGCGACCCTTGTTACCGCGGATGTGGAAGGCAATACGGTCACGAGCTTTTCACACGAGCAGCTGCCTGAGTTCGAAATTACCAACATTAGCGAGCAATGGCAAAAATCCATTTCCGAAACCGGTGCAATGGTTGAGGAGTACGACTCACATACAGTTGTCGTTTCAGAAGTGGTTTCAGCGAAAAACGGTAAGCCGGTCGGATACCTTGCCATCGCGTTTTCCAATCAAGCTCTGAATGGTTTTGCGCTTACTGAAACAATTACCGCGGCAATCATCTCGCTCACAGGAATCGCTGTAGTGTTTGCGGTCATATTTGTCGCTGTAAGAGTATTGTTTTCCAAACCTATGGAGTCCCTTACCGAAATTGCCAGCGAGTTAGCCAATGGCGACGGGGACTTGACCAGACGCCTCGATTTGAACTCGAAAGATGAGCTAGGAAACCTGTCTGACAACATCAACTCGTTTATCGAAAAAATCCAGGGCGTGATGGGTAACGTGGTTTGCTCTGTGGACAGTGTCGGTGAGTCGGTTGACCTCGCACGGAATAATGCGACTCAAAACCAAACGTTGCTGGACCAGCAAACAAGCAGGCTTAAAGATACCAACGATGCGTTGCAAAAAATCTCCGACAAGCTGGAAGGAATGGTCGGATCGACACAGGAGCTTGCTTCGTCAACACAAAATGCCAACAGTGTTGCCGATTCTGCCAATGCAACTGCCAGCCGAGCGGTAACGGCTGTGAGCGGGCTGACAGAAAAAGTTTTACAAACCGAGACGGTAATTCGCGATCTGGACGATCGTTCGCAAAACATCGGTTCGGTACTGGATGTAATTAAAGGAATTGCGGAGCAAACCAATCTTCTTGCGCTTAACGCCGCCATCGAAGCTGCGCGTGCAGGTGAACAAGGCCGCGGGTTCGCTGTTGTTGCTGACGAAGTGCGAACGCTGGCCAGCCGAACCCAGCAGTCCACCGAAGAAATTCAGGAAATAATTGAATCCTTACAATCTGGCGCGCAACAGGCAGTGGCATCAATGGGAGCCGGTCGTGCCGAAGTTTCTGATTCAGCGGAGCTGATCAACAACGTTAAAGACTCACTGACCGAAATTGCCACAATTGTCAAAAGCATTGCTGACACAAACGCGTCAGTTGCGAGTGAAGTTGGCGAACAATCCGCAACGGCTAAAAACGCTGCTGCCAACATCGACTCAATCAGCAGCTTGAGCGAGACAATTCTGGAAAACGGTAACTCGACGGCAGACAGCTGTCAGCATCTGGTAAGCCTGAGCTCAGATTTGAATAAGCACGTTGCGTTCTTCAAAGTTTGAGAACGCTTGTCTGATAAGTTCTTTTCGATTTTGCATTTATCCCCAAGCATCGATCGTGGTAGCGGTGTACAATCAAACGCTCAGTTAAACTAATTTGCTCGAGGTTTCCTCGATACGTGTTTTCACAATGTGATTCACCCTTCTCACTGGCCACTTAAATACACCAAGTGACACGCGACACCACTATTACCGATGCCGAAGCCCTAGCGCTTAAGCAAGTTAAATCCCTCAATGTTGACGAGCAATCAATGTTCGCAGTCTCGAATGTATTTCGAGTTGCCAACAAGGTGCGTAACTTTGCTGAACGAACCATATTGTCAGAACACAAGCTGACTTTCTCAGGGTTCACCGTTCTATGGGTACTCTGGATAAACGGGAAAATGGAATCGCAGGCGTTGGCCAACGAGTCCGGCGTCTCCAAAAGCACACTGACCGGAATTGTAAAAACGCTGGAGAAACAATCGATCGTGGTGCGCGAACCGGATACCAAAGACCGCAGAAGAGTGTTCGTCAGTGCAACACCGAAGGGAAAAAAAACAATGAGCCAGATTTTTCCCGAGTTCAACCTGCTTGAGGCCGCGGTGACAAAGGACTTAACGGCACAGGAGAAAAACTCGCTGGCGCGAATGCTGCGCATCGTCCTGCACTCTCTGGATCAGCACGGTGAGTGAGTCTGAAACAAAAACGAATCTCGATGATTTGTTGTCGGAGACAAAAAGTGTTCGGGCCGAACTGGAGAAAATCAACGCCCACAATTTAATACGGACTTATGACTCGCTCCCATCACTATTGTTTTTTATGTTCCTGAAAGGGATTGCGTTCGGACTTGGCAGTGTCGTTGGTGCAACGATTGTGGTATCCGTCCTGGTTTACATTCTCGGCCAGGTTCAGATGATGCCGATCATCGGTGAGTGGATTCGTGCCTTACTCGAGATTATTCAAAGCGAACAAATCTAAGGGATTACGGTTTGTAGGCGCTGATTAGATTCGATAAAGATTGCGTCAGGACCAACGCATCAACGCCGACCCCGATAAATGTCGCACCGTTTTCTGTGTAACGTTTAGCGAGTTCAGGTTCTGTCGTTAGAATTCCAATCGCTTTGCCAGACGCGCGAATTTTTTCCATCGCCTCGGAAATTGCGGCCTGCACTTGCGGATGTCCCGACTGCCCGATAAACCCGAGCGATGCGGCCAAATCTGCGGGCCCGATAAATATTCCATCAACTCCGTCAACCGCAAGAATCTCGTCGAGGTTGCGTAATCCTGCCAGCGATTCAATTTGCAACAAAAGGCAAATGTGCTCGTGCGCGTGATGATGATAGTCACCGTCGCGGTTCCAATTCGATGCCCGCGCAATCGCCGCACCGACGCCTCGAACGCCCGCAGGCGGGTAGTGGATCGCCTTCACCATTTCTTCAGCCTGCGCCGCCGATTCAATCATTGGAATCAACAGTGACTGCGCGCCAATGTCCAGGAGTTGCTTGATCAGAGCGGCGTTACCCTCAACGGGACGAACGATTGGGCTAGACGTGTAAGCTGCGATAGCCTGAAGCTGAGATAGCGTGGTTCGCACATCGTTGGGCGCGTGTTCAGCGTCGATCAGTAGCCAATCGAATCCGGCTCCTGCTGCGATCTCTGTGCTGTAGGCGTCAGCCATTGCCAGCCAAAGTCCATACTGCACCTCGCCTGTTTTCAGTGCCTTTTTAAATTGATTGACCGGCGTTTGCATATTCACACGAATTGACAGGTAATACTTCCAAGCGGTCCGTAGTCACCGTGAATGACGTCTCCCGGCGAGACTCGAACCGGGCGGGTAAACGACCCGGCCAGCACAACCTGTCCGGGTTCAAGCGCAATGTCAAAAGGCGCGAATTTTTTAGCCAGCCAAACAATTCCGTTTACGGGATTGTTTAACACACCTGCGGCGACACCCGTCTCTTCGATGGTCCCATTTTTGTACAACAGCGCGGCTGCCCATCGCAAATCGACGTCCATTGGCTTAACCGCGCGGCCACCAAGCACGATTCCTGCGTTGGCCGCGTTGTCGGCAATCGTATCCATAACTTTGCGTGTTTGCGTTTGACCCTTGTCAACGCCGTTGTTGCGGAAGTCGATAATTTCGATTGCTGGGGTGACGTAATCAGTTGCAGACAGCACATCAAAAACAGTCACGTTGTCGCCAGATAATTCTTTGCCCAAAACAAACGCCAGCTCGACTTCGACCATCGGGGTGAGAAAGCGCCCGGCAGAGATGGCCGAGCCATCGGCAAAAAACATTTTGTCGAACAAGGTTCCAAAATCGGGCTCATCGATTTCGGCATCTTTCTGCATCGCGCGCGAGGTCAGGCCAATCTTGTGGCCTTTGATGATCTGCCCTTCGGCAAGTTTGATATCCACCCACGCCTTCTGAATCGCGTAGGCATCCTCAATTGTAATATCGGGGTATTCGAGGGATGTCTGCTTGATCCGCGCGCGATTGCGCTCGGCCTCGTGCAGGCGTTTGGCCACGCTTTTGATGTCGTCTGTGTGCATGGAGTGCAACCCCTTTGCCGTTTTTTGTGTCAGTCTATTCGCTAAGCCAGACGTTTACGTGTTGAATCAAGCTGTGTAAAATTTAGTTCGCTTCCGAACAATATTATCATTGGCCCGGCGACTTTAAAACCCTGCGTGGGTGCTACAGCCCAGAAACGAGCGTGAGATTATCATGACCGAATACCGACGAATACTGCTGGATGGTTACCCCACTTTAGTGCAGCGAGAAGGCGACGCGCTGGTCGCTCGGGATGGTCGATCCGTTGACATTGACCGCGCTGTGCATCTGCCGCCGACAGAACCCAAAAAAATTATTTGCGTGCACCTCAACTACAAAAGCCGAGTTGATGAGTACATGACCAAACTCCCCGTCGCGCCCACTTATTTTCATAAACCGACTACCGCGCTGAACACCCATGGCGGTGATATCGTTCGTCCTGATCGCTGCAAGTGGCTCAATTATGAAGGCGAAATCGCAATTATTATCGGTCGTCATTGCCGCAACATTTCGCAGCAAGAGGCCGGACACTATATCGCCGGTTACAGTATCGCCAATGATTACGGTCTGCACGATTTCCGCGATACCGACTCCGGCTCGATGCTGCGCGTAAAAGGATCAGACACGCTCTGTCCCGTTGGTCCGGGTCTGATTACGGGCTGGGACTTTCGCAATAAACAAATTCGCACAATTGTTAATGGCGAAGTCAAGCAGGACGGTAACACCAGCGAAATGGAATGGGACATGCACTACCTCGTCGCTGATATCGCCCGCAACATCACCTTGGAGCCGGGCGACATTCTGCTCTCAGGTACGCCCGCCAACAGTCGCCCGGTGCAGCCCGGTGACGTGGTCGAGGTCGAGGTCGAGGGTCTCGGCAAGTTAAGCAACACAATCGTACACGGGCCTGTGGCTATACGTGACGATGTCGGCGCGCAGCCGACCGAATCCGAAGAAGTCATCTCGACAGCCATGGGTGGCGACTGGGAATTTCGCGGTGTAAGAGCGGCGGGCGGTCAGGGTGCCAAATTTTACAAAAGCGCGCTGGACGATGAAAAATAAGCCATTGGATTTACCTTCCTGCGAAAAATTTAGGAAACCGTGAGCCCGCAGCGCCTGTCATCAGCAAATCGAAGCGTTAATTGTCCCCAGCCGTTTTTTGCATCAGCGCCCATAGTTTTTCGACGTGATGGTGCTCGGTCGATTCCACGCCGACGGATACACGCACCATCCAGCTTCCGTTTAGTTTGGACGGCGACATAAAGGCGGCCCCGGACTGGTTGATCGCATTGACCCAACGCAGTGTGTGCGCGTCCAGCGCCTCGCCCGCCAGACCCTCGGGCTCGTGTCGTACGCAAACCGTTTGCAGCGTCACAGGCGACACCAGCTTCCAAGCTTCGGTTTGCTCGACCTGACCCGCCAGCCACGCAGCGTTTTGCAAGTCGCGACGCAGGCGCGCTCGAATCGCCTCGACCCCATCGAGGCTTAATTGAAACCATAATTTAAGCGCGCGAAATCTGCGCCCGAGCGGAATGCCCCAGTCCCGATACTGGGTGACCGCCCCATCGACCGTCGATTGGAGATAGCTCGGATTTGTTGACATCACGCGAATCAGGTGCTCGGGCTCGCGCACAAAAAACAAAGAGGTGTCCAGTATGGTGCCCATCCATTTGTGTGGGTTCCACGAAATCGAATCCGACTCTTCGACACCGTCCCAAAGATGGCGGCACTCGGGCAGCAGCATCGCTGTTCCGGCCATTGCCGCATCCGTGTGCACCCAGATCTCGTGCTGCTTCGCAATCGCGACGATTTCTTTTAGCGGATCAAACGCGGTGACGCCGGTCGACCCGATTGACGCGACAATCGCTGCCGGTTTATTGCCCGCGCTTAGATCGCTGTTTATCGCATCGACGAGCGCATCCGTTTGCATGGATCGGGTCGCAGGATCGACTTCGACAATCCGCAGATTCGCGCGACCGAATCCGGCCAACAACGCCGCTTTTTCAACCGATGAATGCGCTTCTTCGCTGTAGTAAACCATCAACGGCTCGGGCAATCCTTGCATGCCCTTGTCGTTTAAACAGAAGTCTCCCGCATGTTCGCGCGCCGCCATTAGCGCGGTTAAACACGCGGTTGAGGCGGTGTCGTGAATTGTGCCGTGCCATTGCTCAGACAATCCCACCAACTGTCGCATCCAGTCGACGGTAACCTCTTCAACTTCAGTCAACGCAGGACAACTCTCCCACGAAATGCCGAGCGCACCGATACCGGAACTGGCGATATCACCCAGCACAGACGAAAGCGATGCGTTCGAAGGGAACCAGCCGTAATGCATTGGACTTTGCACCTGGGTCACACCGGGCACCACCGCGTGATCTAACTCGTGTATGAGTTGCTCAAACGCAACGACATCACTCGGCGGGTCGACAGAGAACTTGGCGCGGGTTTCGCCAGGTTTGACTTGAGCGCGCACGGGCCGCTCTGCAATCGTTTTTCGATAATCTGCAATCCAGTCGATAAGTGCGTGACCTGATTCGCGAAATTCCTCTGGTGTCATTTTTACCTCAAATTGACGAACGTTGAGTCGGGCGTTTAATTCACTAACTGATTTTTGTAGATCTCGCGCACGCGCGCATTGTTGTTCGTACTGATCGTGACGACGTTGTCGCCCTTGCTAATTTTCATCAAAGCGAGGGATCGAATACTCACGCCCGCGTCTGTGATTTTTTTTGATATCTCTGCCAGCATACCGAGCTTGTCTTCAACTTTGATCAGCAGGGTTTCATCGGTCAGTAAGGTGTATTGCTGCGACGACAACAGCGACATCGCTTTCTCAAAATCATCCGCAACAAGATTCAGCACAGCATCTTCATCAAATTGCTGAAAGCCAATATCGCGTATGTCCACGCCGTTGTTGCCAAGAAGACCGGTGATTTCCTGAACCGGATTTTTACAACCCTTGCAGATAACGGTGATTTGTTTCACGCCTTGCTCCCAGACCCGTTTGCAATATCGCGACAAAGCGCGTCGATGTGGTCACGCGCAATTCCGGGCATTAGCATAATGTGCGAAATACCGTTGGCCGTCGCCAATTGCCATTTATCGATGATATTGTCGTCTAACTGCGGCATGACCACTGTCAAGGCGTTCGGATTGGACCACGCGTCGATTCCGATATCCCGCAATGCATTAATCGTGTACTCAGTCATTTCCAGCGACTCGGCAATTCGAGTTTTTAATCCTTCTGCGCCCAGAGACTCGGTCGCGTACCAGAGCAACAGAGGCGTCAAACCGTTACGCGAACCGGTTACCGTGGTGTCCAGATTGCCGATGTAGGCAACCGAGCGCGCAATTTTATTCACATAACTCTTGCGCGCGATGACGATGCCGCAAGGCATAGGCGCGCCGATAAATTTGTGCCCGCTCAGCGCAATACTGTCGCAGCCGTCGGCGAAGTCAAATGACGGTTTTGGATCGAGAAACGGTGCGTATGCGCCACACAAGGCGGCGTCTGAGTGTATGTAGTGCGCAGGGATCGCCAGCTCTTTCAGGATCTCACAAATTTTTGCAATGTCATCTCGCGCTTCGGTCATGGTGGTACCGATGTTGGCAAAAATAATCGGCGGCAAATCGCGATTAATGCGCAAGGTTTCACGCAAGTCGTCGTAATCGATTTCACCATTAGGCAATGCGCGAATCATGATATTGCGCATGTTCAGAAAGTGCAGGTTTTTGCTGACGCTGTAGTGGGTGTCCTGCGAGTAGTAGACGATACCGTCGGGAAACGATTCGCGCGCCAGATACAAGCCGTAGAGATTTCCTTCGGTGCCGCCGTTGGTGACGTATCCCCACCAGTTGTCTTTCGGCGCGCGAAACAGCTCCGCCCAGAACTCGATCACTTCGCGTTCAAAGTCTCGACTGCTGACGTGCATCGTGCCCTCAACAAAAGGGTCGCCGATGTTGTTAAAAGGTAGATTTAAAAGCGGCGCAAGCCAGCGGTAGTCGTAGTCGCGCGCGCTTGGATAGCCGAGCAAGTGATCGGCCTGCCCTTGCATTAGTTCGAGAAAATTCTCAATGCGCTGTCGAAGCGGGTCCGCCAACCGAATTCCCCAGTCACTCCCGTCGATTACCGCGGGCGCAAGCTAAATGTAATGAATGTAGTAGTCGCGCGCCGCGCTACCTTCCAGCTTAGCCACTTCCTCGATTTCTGCGCGCTTGATTCCAACGATATTTCCCACCAGCATTTCACCCATTGCATTGACAAACGCGGTATCGGATTCGAGTGTATCCAACGCTGCTGACAAACTTTCTGCCAGCCCGGTTTCTGCGTCCTGAGACTCGAGACAATCCTGCGACTCCGGCGCCTGCAGCGCGTAGTTGTTGTCGACACCCAGAAGCGCCGCCTGTAACACTGCAGCGGTTAAGGTATACGGATTCGCGCCTGCATCCCCCATGCGATGTTCGATTCGTGCCGAAGCGACGCTGTCATTTGCCACGCGCACGGTGACGCCTCGATGGTCAACCCCCCAGTTTTTCCAGTAGCCGGACAAACTGGCGGGTTGCAAACGTTCGTATGAGTTGACCGTTGGCGCGGCGATTCCCGCCATCGCTTCGTGGTGGTGCATCATGCCGGCGATGCTGTTGCGAGCGATTTCGCTCAAGCCGTGTTCGCCGGTTTCATCGAGAATGATGTTGTTGCCTTTACCATCGACGAGACTGAAATTGATGTGCACGCCGTTGCCGCCGAGATCCGGAATTGGCTTCGGCATAAATGTCAGGATCACTCCCTGTTGATAGGCGACTTCGCGCGCCATTTGCTTAAAAAGAAAAATGTCGTCAACCGCTTTGACCGCATCGTCGTATTTCAGCGTGAACTCAAATTGGGGTGAGTCAAACTCACTGGTCATACACTCGATAGCAAAACCCATTTCACTGGCCTTGTGCCAGACCGCATCGGTGAATCCCAATGGATCGCCAATCGGGCCCGTGCTGTAAACGAACGCACCCGGCGTTTCGTAGGGTACCAGTTCGCCCGAATCGTTATAACGAAAGGCGTAGGCTTCCAACTCGATTCCCACTTTCGGCGTTAAACCCTTAGCGCGCCATTGCTCGACTGTACGTTTTAGCAAACCGCGGCCGCACATCGGCAGGGGCGAGCCGTCGTTGTTGAACTGATCGGCAATCACGACCTGGGTATCGGGCTCCCAGCCGTCGCGCATCTCATCGGCCTGATAGGACAAGGTCATATCGTGCAGCCCCTCGAGCAGCGAGCTACCCGGTGCCGGAATTAAGTCTTTACCGTAAGTAACCGCGTAAACGCCCTGACACAATCGCGTTGAGGCATCCGTCATTTTTTCTGCGGGCAAGTATTTACCGCGCGCTAAATTCAAGTGATCGCAAAACAGCATACGTAGGCGTTGTTTAGCCATGGATTTATCCCCCCACTTTTTACCCGTTACTGGTGTTGTTGTTTACGCGAGTTGAATGCGCAATGGTAGTTTTTTAATACCGCCGACAAAGTTTGAACGCAAGCACGCAATCTCGCCCGCCTGCTCCACAGATTTAACGCGCTTTACAAACTCCTGCATCAGTACGCGCACTTCGAGGCGAGCCAACCACATACCCAAACACACGTGCGGACCACCCTGGCCAAAACTCACGTGACGATTGGGCGAGCGATGAATGTCGATTTCAAAAGGCCGCTCAAACTCATCAGCGTCGCGATTGGCAGACACAAACCAGAGGATGACCTTGTCCCCTTTTTTAACCTGCTTGCCGTGCATTTCAAAATCGTCCAGCGCCGTGCGGCGAAAGTGAAACGTGGGTGACGCCCATCGAATCATTTCATCCGGCATCATCTCCCATGTTTTTTCGTCCGCCTGTTGGAGTTGTGCCACCAGGCACGCATCGTTTGCCAACGCGTGCAGCGAGGCCGCGATCGAGTATCGCGTTGTGTCATTCCCGGCGGCGACCAACAGGCAAAAAAAGTTTCTGAATTCGTCTTCTGAGATCGTGTTGCCGTCCTCATCGGGTTCTAACAGCATTCCCATAATTCCGGCGTCTTCTCCCGCTGCTCGCCTGTCGTCCATCAGCTCGCGCGCATAGCTGTAAAGCTCGGCGCCCGCAGGCGAGCGAAACGGCATCAGTCGAAATTCATCGGTATCGACCTGATCGATCACGTGATCCGTGTAATCCGGGTCGCTGTTGGCGATCAGTTCGTCACCTTTTTTGACCAGCCATTCCAGATCTTTATCCGGCACGGCGAGTATCTGACCGAGCATTCGCATCGGCAATTGCCTGGCAATATGTGTCACAGCGTCGAACTCAGAAGAGGAAAACGACGCGTCGAGAATCTCGTCGCACAGAGAGCGAATCTGATCTTCAAACTGCGCAATGACAGGCTTGGAAAACGCTTTCGATACCTTTATGCGGGTTTTTGTGTGATCCGGAGGGTCGGTCTCCTGAAAGGTGCGGCGCGCCAGGTATTCCTCGTGGGATTGATCTTCCATCCGAATCCCCTGCGCCGAGCTGAGCAGCCTGAAGTTGCGATTCATTTTGAGAATGTCGGCGTGCCGCACAATGCTCCAAAATCCCCTGCCTCCGGCAAAGTCAGTCCACGGCAGCGGATCTTCGTCGCGCATGCGCGAAAACGTGTTGTGTGGAATACCGCCGGCAAAACTGTCGTGATCCGACAGATTAAGAAAGCCGTCGTCGTCGGGATTAATAATAGGCATGGAATCTACCCGTTAACTGACGCTTCCCTGCAAAATCTGCAGGGTTTTCAGATCGCTGTGAAAATCCAGCGCGTAATCGCCGCCCTCGCGCCCGATTCCACTGTTGCCGACACCGCCGAATGGCGCGGTGAGGTCGCGAATCAAGAAGGTATTAACCCAGACCGTGCCCGCGCGGACCGCACGCCCGACTCGCTCGGCGCGATCCGCATCGCCGGTGTACACCATGGCGGCGAGGCCGTATTTCGTGCTGTTGGCGAGCGCGATGCCGTCGGATTCATCAGCAAAGGTCTGAAAACACAACACGGGCCCAAAGACTTCTTCTTGCACAATTTCAGAGTCATTTGAACGCGGCTTGATCAGAGTCGGTTCGTACCACAACCCGCCCTCGGGCCGCACCTGACCACCGCGCACGATCTCATCGCCGTTGTCGCGCGCGCGCTCGACAAAACCGTCGACGTTTTCCATATGCCGGGGGTGAATCAGCGGCGAGATCGTAGTCTCTGCCGCACGACTATCACCCATGATGTGCTGATCGGTGTAGTGGTTAAATTTCTCCAGAAACTCGTTGGCAACGGACTCCTGTACCAGCAATCGCGTCCCCGCCATGCAAACCTGGCCGGAGTCATCGTACTGACCGGCGGCCTTTTTCGCTGCTGCATCGATATCGGCGTCTTCGAACACCAGCAGTGGGCCTTTGCCCCCAAGCTCGGCGGTGAATGGCACGATATTCTCTGCCGCAAGCTTACCGATTACCCGAGCCGCTCGCGTCGAGCCGGTAAAGGAAATCCGACTCACACGTGGATCACTGACCAGCGCGCTGCCAACTTCGCTGCCAAGCCCCTGCACGATGTTAAACACGCCCGGCGGGAACCCGGCCTCGTTGATTAAATCGGCCAACAGCGATGCCGAGAGCGGTGACCACTCCGCGGGCTTGAGGATGACCGTGTTGCCTGCGGCAAGCGCGGGCGCGCACTTCCAGGTCGAGAGCATAAACGGCGCGTTCCACGGGGTGATGATGACGGAGACGCCGCTGGGCATGCGAATCACCCGATTGTCAGTACCTTTGGAGTCCCAGACGCGCTCTTCGTAGTCACGGGCCAGATCAGCGTAGGATTTGAAATTCAGCGCCGCACGGGGAATCACGCGCAGGCGCAGACTTTCTTCCAGCATTGCCATATCCAAACATTCGATATGCGCAATTTTGTCGATGTTGGCGTCGATGAGTTCCGCCAGACGCGTCATCGTTGCGGCGCGCTCGGTGGCGCTGAGCGCGGCCCAGGCCGGAAATGCGCGTCGCGCCGCGGTTAACGCCTGGTCGGCCGTTTTTTCGTCGCCCCGGGCGATATCGCCAAGCGACATCGACCAATCCAGCGGGGAGTGATTATCAAACGTGAGGGCAGAATCAACGCGTTGTCCGTCGATGAAGTGCAGGCAGGAGACGGAAATTCCGTCGATATCAATGCGTCTATCGCCGCTCAAGTCTGGCCTCCGGGTGGCGCGCTAAATCGCCGCGTATGCTTGAAAGTTACATCTTTTTTTGCATAATAGTTCGGAACCGAACAAAATGTAAAGTCCATCATATGCCGGAGGGGGAAGTCAATGGGTGAAATCGTAGGAGCGGGTCTTCTCTCGCATGCTCCCACTATCATGTTCCCGCTGGAGTTGAGACTCGAAATCAACGAGGGCAAGGAAATCTCGCTGGTTCCGGGCTTGAAGCGGCTGCGAAGTGAAGTTCTCGATTCGCTTAACGCCGATACGTTTGTGGTTTTCGACACACACTGGTTCACCACCGTGGAGTTTGTCGTGAGCGCGCACCCGATGCGAGAGGGCCTGTATACGTCTGAAGAACTGCCGCGCGGGATGAAGCAAATTCCTTACAAAATGCGCGGTGACCCAGAACTCGCGAACGCGATTGCGGAGGCCGGGACTTCCAGCGGAGCGCGGTGTCTGGCATGCGATGATCCCTGTCTGCCGATCCACTACCCCACGACCAATCTTGCCCATCACCTGCCAGGTGACGAAGCGTGGCTGTCTGTCAGCGTTTGCCAAACCGGGCGGGATTCTGATTTTCTTACCCTGGGAAAAGCAATCGGCGACGCCATCGCGGCAAGCGATCGGCGCGTGGTATTGATTGCCAGTGGCGGCATGAGCCATCGCTTCTGGCCACTGGCAGAACTCGAGCAACACGAGTCCTCGGACCCTGCCCACATACGCACGCAAGAGGCGCGTGCGGCCGACGAATTGCGCCTGCGCTGGTTTGCCGAGGGCGACCACGCCAGGGTGATCGACCATATGGAAGACTACCGCCCCCACAAACCGGAAGGAATGTTTGCGCACTACCTCATGATGGCGGCGGCCCTGGGTGGTCGGGATTGCAAAGCGCTGGGCCGTCAGTTTAGCGATTATGAAAACGCCACCGGCACCGGGCAGGTTCACGTGTGGTTTGACCGACCCGACGACGGATGGAGTTGATTAAATAAGAATTCGATTGATCGCGGCATACTGTTAAGCTCGCAATCGATCGCTCACACCAATAGACAGTAAAAATACCGGAGGAAACATGAAAAAAATCATTTTGGGACTGGTCCTTGGACTGTCCGTGTTCTCGATGGGCGCACAGGCGCAGTACCCGGAAAAGCCCGTCAGTTTTATCGTGCCCTGGCCTCCGGGCGATCTTGAAGATGTGCTCACGCGCATGATCGCCGACGAGTTTCAAGCGACTTATGGCGTTCCCGCTGCCGTCGTCAACAAACCCGGTGGCGGCGGCGGTCCGTTTCCTGGTGCGGTTGAGGTCGCCAACGCGCCGGCCGACGGCTACACCGTGGGTTCATTCATCATCGCGGTTCCAACCATTGGACCGCAGATCGGTATTCCGGAATTGAATCCGAATCCGTTTGAGCCGCTCGGCAACTTTCTCACCTATCCCTTCGTTATCGCTGCAGGTGAGAACGCGCCCTACGATGACATGGCGGGCCTCGCCGCTCACGCGAAATCGAACGATGTCGCCCTGGGCCACTTCGGCGCACCGCTGATTCCGACCCGGGTGACGCAAGCGCTGGCGGTCAAAATGGGATTCGAGTACGCATCCGACGCTGCATTCGATGCACTCGATTGCAACACGCTGGCTTCGGGTGATGTCGATGTCATCAACACCACCTTGCAGCTGGTACTGCCGTGCGCTGACAAAATAAAAATCCTCGCTTCGATCGGCGCTGAACGAATTGGCATCACGCCCGATGTGCCCACCGTCGCCGAACTCGAACCCGATCTGGATATCGCACTGTGGAATGGCCTGTTCGTGCACAAGGACACACCGGCAGACGCGCGCGAAAAAATCATCGCAGTCGCCAAAAAAGTGATGGCATCGGATGCGGCGAAACAGCTGGCGAAAGACACCGGCGCGCTCATCTACTGGCAGGACGTACCCGCCGCCAATGCGCAGATCGCGGCTGATCTCGAAGCGTTGGCGCGCATTGGTCAGGTACTCGGCGAGTAGCCCGCTCGCAACAGATCTTGCGGGCGCTGCGATTCTGTAGCCCCGCAACATCTGTGGATCAGCGCGGAAACGGTTGTGTCACAACCTCGAAAAATTGACGCGTTAAAACTGTATTTGAAACGCGATCGGCGCGCGGGCGATCTGGTTTTTGCGATCGCCTTTCTTGTTGTTTCGCTGATTCTGCTTAGCCAGCTCGGTGAAGAAGCGAAGTGGGTCAAGCGCACCAAGTTTTTCGCCCAGCCCGCGTTCTGGCCAACGGTCAGCCTTATCGGAATGACGCTGTTCGCCTTGCTGCACCTGGTCGGTTCAGCCGTCTCACAAAAACCGGGCGGCCGAAAACCCGAACTGTTGCTATGGATCCGCTCGCTTGAATACGCGCTCTGGTTTCTCGCCTATGTGTGGATCGTGCCCAGGCTGGGCTATCTTCCGAGCACGTTGATCTTTGCTTTGTGTTTGACCTGGCGGGTCGGCTATCGCGACAAACGAATGTTTCTTGCGGCCGCGCTCGTCGCGATTGCAATCGTCGTTGTGTTTAAAGCGTTTCTGCAGGTCAAAATTCCTGCGGGACAGATTTACGAATACCTGCCCGACGGCATTCGCAATTTCATGCTGATCTATCTCTAGTTCGCGCGATCGATGGAAACCCTCTTATCAGCCCTCAACATTCTCGCGCGATGGGATGTGCTGGCCGCGCTGATGGTCGGGTCAGTCGGTGGCGTAATCATCGGTGCAATACCGGGTGTTGGCGCGGCGGTTGCGATCGCGATTCTACTGCCCGCGACCTTTGCAATGGAGCCCATCGTCGGGCTCACCATGCTGCTCGGAATCTACGGATCATCAATGTACGGCGGTGCCATTCCGGCCATTTTGGTCAATACACCCGGCACAGCGGTTAATGCACTGACGACGTATGACGGTTATCCCATCGCGCGCGACGGCAACCCGAGGCGAGCACTTTCGCTGGCGTACTCCGCGTCATTTTTCAGCGGCATTTTCTCGGTTGTCTGCCTAATTTTGTTTTCGCAAGTACTCGCGCAAATCGCCCCGCACTTTGGTAGTCGCGAGATTTTTTTGGCGGCATTACTCGGCATCATCCTCGTTATTTTTGCCCATCGCGGGCAGATATTCGCGGCGGGAATGATGGCTTGCTTTGGGATTTTCCTGAATACCGTCGGGCTCGAACCGGTTAAATACACCAAACGCTACACCTTCGATCAAACCTGGCTCGCGTCTGGAATTGATTTGATCGTAGTCGTGCTGGGTTTATTCGCCCTGTCACAGGCGTTTTTACTTTTGGTTGAGAAAGATCATCGCCCCGAAACCGCACAGATCAAGGGCGGATTATTCGAGGGCATTAAAGAGCTTTGGATTTATAAACGCGTGGTGACTGTCGGTTCCTCATTCGGCGTTTTAATGGGAATGATCCCGGGCGTTGGCGAGTTTACCGCACAGTTTATGTCGTACACCTACGCTCAAAAAACATCGAAAAAACCCGAACTCTTTGGCAAGGGTTCGCCCGAGGGACTGGTCGCGTCTGAATCCGCCAACAATTCCGTCCCGGGTGCCGCGATGATTCCCTTACTCGCGCTCGGCATTCCGGGTGAAGCGCTCACCGCGATGATGCTCTCGGTGTTTTATGTACACAACGTTATCCCGGGTCCGCAGTTGTTTGCCAATCAGCTCGATTTTGTCACGGCGCTGTACATCGCTTTATTGTTGCTCAATGTCATGGTGCTGCTGTTTCTGACGTTTTCGACTAACCAGATCCTCCGGGTAATTCAGGTGCCGACACGTTTTCTGGGCGTGACGATTTTAACGCTCGGCTTCGTCGGCTTGTATTCCCTCAGAAACTCGATAACCGACTGCGCGATTGGCGCCGCATTTGGCGTATTCGGTCTGATTCTAAAACGCCTTAACCTGCCAACTGTGCCGATCATATTGGGGATGGTTTTGGGTGGAATCATGGAAGTGAAACTTCGCTCCGCAATGGCCCGGGTAAAGTCCCCGCTGGACTTCGTTGATCGACCGATCGCTGCGGCGTTGTTCGGTCTGATTGTGTTAATCATTGTTTTTAACGTGTGGTCATTGTACAGAAACGCTCGCGAACAGAGTCACGCTGAGTCCAACAATGAAGACCAATGACGATACACGCACAATATATGTCTCGGTGATATCAAGATGGCAGTAAAAAATATTTTGGTCGCATACAACGACGGCGAGTCAGCGCAAAATGCGCTGGATATCGCGCTCGTCATGCAGGATAAATTTGACGCGCACATCACCGGCCTGGTTGCTCGCGAACTCCCAAGTTCAGCAGGTTTTATGAACGGCTGGATTCCAGATGCGATTAAACAGTCGATACGCGACAACGAGAAACAAAAATTCATCGAGTTAGAAAACCGATGGGCGAATACGGTTTCGACTCGATGCGTACCAGAGAAAACGCACTGGATTCAAACCGCGGGAGAAGCGAACGCGAGCATTACGACTTACGCGCGCTACTTTGATATGACACTGCTCGGCCAGGCAGACGAAACCGATGCTGACTTGCCTTCAATCGCGTTACCGGATTTGGTCGCACTGCAAAGCGGACGACCGGTTATGGTTGCACCCAAACACTTTGACCGCCAACCGATTAGTGATCGCGTTGTTCTGGCGTGGGATGGCCGACGCGCCGCGTCCCGCGCGATGGCGGATGCACTGCACTTTCTCGAAGAAATGTCATTGGTCACAATCCTGACGGTTGGAGAACCCAACCCAACCGAAAAACAACTCAAGATTGACGTCGCCACTCACCTTGAACGGCACGGAATCCGCACCGAATACAAGCACATAGATATTTCCCAGGGTGGCCACGTCGCACTCGGCGAAGCCATTGTGGATTACTGCCAAAAGAGCCGGCCCGATGTATTGGTCATGGGCGCTTACGAGCACAGCAAGTTTCGTGAAGATTATTTTGGTGGTGTCACGAATACCGTATTCAAGGATATGACAATCCCGGTGTTTATGTCGCATTGACAGCCGCGGATAACGCGGGAGTCATCCTCCCGGTCGGCGCTTCCGTCGATCTCTGAAATTCCCTGCATGAGTGAGTAGACTCACTCGAAAAAATTTTTTTCAACAGTTTAACCCTTTTCAGGTTCTCCGGCGTAACCCGTATTGAAGCACTTGTTATTCAATCGAAACGCACAGGAGAACTCATATGAAATTCCCAGATCAACACTTTAGAATCACGGCCACCGCATGTTCCACCGCCGTATTGCTCTTTGCGGCGGGTTGCAGTCACGATATCGACAACGCGCGCAATACAAACCAGCAGGCGCAGGAAATTAGCGAAGTTGCCACCATCCCATCGAAGCCATTGGTAACCCAGCAACCCGTTCTTTCCGAAGAAGTTGTCGCCGATATGGCCGCAGTCGAAGCCGCGTCGCAGTTTGGAGCTCTGAGGAGTACTGCGCAGCCATTGATGTCAATGTCGAAACAAACGGCAGCCGACAGCGTATTCACAACCCTGCAAGAGGACAGAGAGAACTATCACGCCTTCGACGACAACCCACTCAAGCGCGCCAGTGAAGAACCCGTCTCGACCTTTAGCATCGATGTCGACACCGGCAGCTATGCAAACGTGCGGCGGTTTTTAAATCAGGGCCAGTGGCCGCGCACTGATGCAGTGCGCACCGAAGAGCTGATTAATTACTTCGACTACCAGTACGCCGCCTCAGACTCGCTCGATACACCGTTTTCGTTAACCACCGAAGTCGCGCCCTCGCCCTGGAACAGCGCGACGCACCTGCTGCACATTGGCGTCAAAGGTTACGAACAATCAGCAGCTAAACTGCCGCCGTCCAATCTGGTTTTTCTCATAGACGTATCCGGTTCGATGAACTCGCCCGACAAACTCGGCCTGCTAAAAACGTCGCTGACGATGCTGGCAAAGCAAATGAACGCGCAGGATCGAATCGCGATCGCAGTTTACGCCGGCGCTGCCGGAGTAGTGCTTGAACCGACATCTGGAAATAAAAACGCGAAGATCATTCAGGCTTTAAATCAACTTTCCGCGGGTGGTTCGACTAACGGTGGAGCCGGAATTCAACTCGCTTACCAACTGGCTGCGCAAAGCTATATTAAAGGCGGAATTAATCGCGTAATTGTCGCGACCGACGGCGACTTCAATGTCGGCACCGTGAACTTTGAGGCATTGACGGAGCTTGTCGAACAACAACGCGAAAAAGGAATTGCGCTCACCACGCTTGGTTTCGGCAGCGGAAATTACAACGATCACCTGATGGAACAACTGGCTGATGTTGGCAATGGAAATTACGCCTACATCGACTCGGTTAAGGAAGCGCACAAGGTGCTGGTCGAAGAGCGCGCATCGACACTGATGACGATAGCAAAAGACGTCAAAATCCAGATTGAATTTAACCCTGCGCAGGTCGCCGAGTACCGACTGATTGGGTATGAGAATCGCACCTTGGCACGCGAAGATTTCAATAACGACAAGGTCGACGCGGGCGATATCGGAGCCGGGCATAGCGTAACGGCGATCTATGAAATTACACTGGTCGATAGCGACTACCGCGCGATTGAGCCGTTGCGCTACGGTGACTCGCAACCGCAATCCGATCCCTCATCAGAGCTGGCTTTTTTACGACTGCGCTACAAAAAACCAGATGAGAATCAGAGCAGATTGATTGAAAGACCGATTGATCGCGCCCAAATAGCGACTGACCTGCAATCGAGCAGTGAAAATTTTCGCTTCGCTGCGGCGGTCTCAGCGTTTGGACAAACGCTGCGAGGCGGGCAGTATCTACACGACTTTGACTACGCCGATATCCGCAAGCTTGCGGGCAGTGCGCGAGGCGCGGATCGATTCGGCTATCGTGGGGAGTTTTTGCAACTGCTTGGCGTCGCCGCGGCAATCGACCCGCGCGGGCCGCTCTCGCAGGTCGAAAACGCGAGCGAAGATGCGAGCTGATCGGCACAGCACGCAATGAGTGCACATACCGCAACAAGCCGTTACTCTGTGCGCATGGATGCGCACGCCGACGACACCCAAAACCGATCCGACGAGGAACTGTTTCTGGCATACACGGTCGGTGACGCTGCAGCGTTTGAGTCCGTGTACCGGCGCCACAAAGATCGATTGTATCGATTCGTTTATCGTCAACTCAACGGTAGTGCAGCAGTCGATGAAATATTTCAGGACGTGTGGACGCGAGTGATACGCGCGCGCGCCGATTTTCGCAAAGACGGTGTTTTTATCACCTGGCTGTACAGCATCGCGCGCAATCGCCTGATCGATCATTTTCGCGCCGACGGCCGGCGACGCGACGTATTTGTCGAAGACGAAGAAGACGAATCACAACACGCAGACTTCGGTGAACGCGGACCACAGGCATTGGCCATCAACGCCGAATTGGCACAGCGCTTAAAGGAGTTAATCGGTGATTTGCCGCCGCCCCAGCAAGAAGTATTTTTGCTAAAGGAGGAAGCCGGGCTAAGCGTGCAACAAATTGCGACGGTTACCGGCTGCGACCCTGAAACCGCCAAGAGCCGCTTGCGATACGCAATTAACAAACTTCGGAAACATCTACTCGAAGACCATGGTTAACAAGAATGAACAGGAAATCCGCGACGCGTATGCCGAATTAAATCGGCATGAATCGCTGCGTTCGCCCGATAGTCTCGACGCGGCGATCCTCGCCGAGTCGCGCCGTGCAGTACATTCGAAGCCTGCACCAGTGCGCAAATCGATGCCGAAGTGGGCACCTCCATTGGCAATGGCCGCGACCGTAATTTTAACCGCGACGCTGGTGATACTGGTTCCTGAGCAGGCAGAAAACCCAGGTGCGCCGCAAGCCGTTGTCGCATCGCAGGAATCCGCAAGCGAACCGGTGGTACTGGCCACTGCAAACGATGATTCCAATATTGATACATCAACAAGCGACAGCGGCGTTTCGCAAGTATCAAAACGAAAGCAATCGGTCGCTGCTGTTGCTGAAGAAGCAGCACCCGTCGAGTCGTTTTCACGTCTCGCGACGTCGCCGGAATTTTCGATTCAACGCGATTCCGCAGCCGACGCAATACAACTCGAAGAGTCCATTGCAACGTTTTCAGATAGCGTCCCGCTGCTATCGACATTGGATTCATCGGAACAAACCCAGGACACCGTCGAAGACCCCGTGAAATGGAAAAGTCGCATAGAGGAGTTGCTAAAAGAGGATGATCTTGAAGCCGCGGACGAAGAGTTCTCCGAGTTCAAAAAAGTCTATCCGCAACACCCGTTTGTTGCGCAATACGAAAAGCGCCGTCAAAGTCGCACCGAGTGAAGCGAGAGTGTTGGCCTAAATGCTATTCACCCATTCACGCCAACCGATATACAAACCGGCGGCGATAATAACCGCCGAGCCAATAAAAATTTCGGCATCCAACACTTCGCCAAAAAACCACCAGCCCGCGAGAATTCCCCAGATTAGTTGTACGTAACGAAACGGCGCGACGATAACGGTTTCTGCGTGTCGGTAAGCCTCAACCATAAAATAATGCGCGGCCACAAACGCGCACGCGCTGATCGAAAAAATCGCGAGGTGATAAGCTTCGACCGAATGCCAGTCACCCGCGATTGCGGTCGACGCTCCGGCGAGCGCCAGCACAATCGCTGTGCTCAGCACAATGCGCTGCGATAATTCACCGACCGTTGTCTTTCGCGTGACAATGTCGCGAAACGCGTCGGCAATCGCAACCACCAGTGGCAGCAGCACTGCCCAGTGCATGGTGCTGCCCGGTCGCATCATAATGATCACGCCAACAAATCCTGCACAAACGGCGATGATTCGATGCGGTCCGACCTGCTCACTTAAAAATATTTTCCCAAAAAGTGTCAGGAACAACGGGCCGGCAAATGCAATCGCGATCACTTCGCCCAACGGCAAATATTTCAGCGCGTAAACGAAACAAAACGAGCCGACAACGTAAAGCAGCCCGCGCATCAGGTGACCGTGCAAATTGCTAAAGGCAAAAACCGCTTGGCCGCTCGTGCGCAACCATACACTGGCCAGGAGTGAGATGATTGTGGCCTGCACGAACAACAATTGCCCGACCGGATAATGCGGCACCAAGTGCTTGGTCAAAGCGTCGTTGGTTACCAGAAAAATCCCGGCCAGCAGCATCGCCGCGATGCCGCGCAGGCTAGACCCGGATTGAAGATTGCCCAGCAGATTCACGCTGTATGACGTTCCGATAACACGACCGCCGAATACTACTGCATTGTGACCGGCGCGCCAGACAAAAAATCAATTCAGACCAATCGCGAAAATCAATCGTTTTCTCACACCCGATTTGCCTGTAGGCTGGCATTGACGTTAATTCGGAAGTTTGGAATACGCACGTATGTCACCAAATGATTTAGCGGAGCCGCTGTATCCACGACCACTGTCGGGAGCGGAAGTCCCCAATCCGCCAC
Organism: Pseudomonadota bacterium; assembly: GCA_039029275.1. Lineage (GTDB taxonomy): Bacteria > Pseudomonadota > Gammaproteobacteria > JBCCGL01 > JBCCGL01 > JBCCGL01. The sequence goes on from JBCCGL010000006.1 coordinate 183,134, forward strand.
CGGCGCTGGTACCACCCCGGATCGAACTAAAAGGACAGTACGTTACCCTGGAGCCGCAGAACGCGTCGCGCCACGCGGAAGAGTTGTTTGAGGCCGGGCACGAAAACGACGACGCGCTGAAAATCTGGGACTACCTGGCCTACGGCCCGTGGCCGTCGCTTGACGCCTACGTGCAAACGATTCGACAACAGTCTGCGAGTTTTGATCCGATTTTCTACGCGATGCGATTGAACGATACCGGAATCGCCTGCGGGCAAGGCAGCATCATGGATATCAACGCCCAGTTCGGGACGGTGGAAATCGGGCATATCTGGTTCGGGCTTGCGTTGCAGGGTTCGCGCGCGGGGACCGAGGCGCTGTATTTGATGATCAAACATTCGATGGACGATCTTGGGTATCGGAGAATGCAGTGGCGCTGCAATTCGATGAATGCCAAATCACGCGCCGCCGCGCGCAGGCTGGGTTTTCGCTTCGAGGGTATTTTTCATAATCATATGATTTTCAAAGGCAGGAACCGCGACACAGCCTGGTACTCGATTCTTGACGACGAATGGCCCGAGGTGCGCGACATCCTGCAAACATGGCTTGCACCTGCCAACTTCGATGCGAGCGGAAAAGCCAAAACCTCGCTCGGCGCGGAGATGCAAAAACGCGCACCCGGCGATCGACCGCAATAATCCGACGGAGGCAACGTATGCGACTTTTGGTTTTTCAACACATCGACTGCGAGCATCCCGGTTCGTTGCGGCAGTTCCTCGCACGTGACGGCGTAGAGTGGGACGCGATCAATCTGCATAGCGGTGACGCAATCCCCGATCTCAATAACTACGACGCGCTGTGGGTAATGGGTGGCCCGATGGATGTGTGGGACGTCGAAGAACACCCGTGGCTGGTTACAGAAAAAGCGGCGATTCGACGGTGGGTCGGTGAGTTAAAAAAACCTTATCTCGGACTTTGTCTTGGACATCAATTACTGGCCGATGCGATGAACGGAACCTGCGGCCCACAACGCCCGCCGGAGATCGGAGTTCTCGACGTGGCATTAACCGAGGCAGGCCGCAACGATCCGCTATACGCAGGAATGCCGAGCGAACAAAAATGCCTGCAATGGCATTCGGTTTGCGTGGCACAGGAGCCGGAGAACACCACGATTCTCGCAAGCTCGGACGTATGCCGGGTTCAAGCCATGCGGGTTGGCAGTTGCGCATGGTCGATGCAATACCACGTCGAAATAGAGCCCGACACGGTTGACAACTGGGGCGAAGTGCCCGCTTACCGCGAAGCCTTAGTCAACACGCTGGGTGAGCAGGCGATGCACGATATGAATAAAGCGGCGGCCGAAAATATGACTAATTTTCTGAACTGCGCAGAAACATTGTTCGACAACTTTATGCAGGCAGCGAGAGTCTGAATATGCCCACTTCACTGACTGAGGAAATGAAAACACTGCTGCAGGCCTATAATGCGGCATCGGTTGCGACGGTAAACGATGACGGCACACCCGCGGTTTCACCCAAAGCGACGTTTGTGATTGTCGATGACAACACAATTGCGTTTGGCGACATTCGCTCACCCAATACGATCAAGAATTTGAAAGCGCGACCTGCAACCGAACTGAATTTTATTGATGTGCTCACGCGCCGCGCGCTGCGCGTAACCGGCACCGCGAAAATTATTGAAAAAAATTCGGCGGCCGCAACACCATTACTCCCCTTATTCGAAGAACTTTGGGCGCCCTATTTAGACGTCATGCGACATTTTGTTTTAGTCAATATCAGTCGCACGCAATTGATACTGTCGCCAGCGTACGACACCGGCGCCAGCGAAGACGATTTGCGTGACACCAACTTAAAGAAACTGTCGTCGATTTAGAATCTTGGAATTTCAAATCAGCTCTTGCGAACAACTATGGCGAGTTTGTCGGTGTTCTGTGAAGAGCCCGTGTGGAAACGGCGATTGGGTACACCTGCAAGTTGATTTCACAACCGAATGAATTTCCTGTTTAACTCGCAGCCAACGTGATCGGAATAGTTAAATTCACACCGCATGACCGAAAATTCACATCTTTCCAAACTACTCAACACCCTGCCACAGATCGGACGAGTGGACTGGATAGGCGTTCGACCCGCCAGAAATCAGTCGATGATTTTGCTTGAACATGCCAGTCTTGAAAAAGGCAAGGGCATCGAAGGTGACAGATTCAGTGGCAATCGTGACAACGCAAGACAAGTCACACTGATCCAGTCTGAACACCTGACCGCGATCGGTTTGTTTTTGAATCGTGATGCGATTCCAGCAGAAATTCTGCGTCGGAATATTGCGGTCTCAGGATTAAACCTTCTCGCATTGAAAGGAAAACAATTTTGCATTGACGAGGTGATACTCGAATACAGCGGACAGTGTCATCCTTGTAGCAAAATGGAGCGTTCGCTCGGTCCCGGCGGCTACAATGCGATGCGGGGTCACGGCGGCATCACCGCACGCGTGATTCGATCAGGTCTTATACGACTGGGTTCCAGCATTAAAAATTACGATCAGGCCCATATCCACGAAACAGTTCGGAACTGATTCCGAATATTTGATTCAGCGAGAAAAACGTGACGACAACAAAACTATTTGAGCCGCTCGATGTACGCGGCGTTACCTTACCCAATCGCATCGTGGTGTCGCCCCTGTGCATGTATTCCGCTGTGAATGGTCTGGCACAGCCGTGGCACTTCGCGCATTTAAGTACGTTTGCTCGCGGCAAAGCAGGTTTAGTCTTTGCAGAAGCAACCGCGGTTGAAGCTCGCGGTCGAATTACACCGCAGTGTTTGGGTATCTGGACCGACGAGCAGGCAGAAGCGCTAAAACCAATCACCGCGTTCATCGAGTCGATGGGTTGTGTGCCCGGCATTCAACTTGCACACGCCGGTCGCAAAGCCTCGGTTCGAAAACCGTTTACCCAAAAACCCGGAGCGCCGCTCAATGATGAAGACGCCGCCCAGGGGCAAGCTGCGTGGCAAACCGTCGCACCCTCCGCGCTTCCGGTGGGCGATGGATTCCCGTCACCTTTGTCACTGAACCAAGAGGAATTGGACGCTGTTAAAAACGCCTTTGCAGATTCTGCCGTTCGGGCGCTCAACGCCGGGTTTCGGGTTCTCGAAATACACATGGCACACGGCTATCTTTTGCACAGTTTTCTTTCTCCGATCAGTAATGTAAGAGACGATCAATACGGCGGCTCGCTGGAAAACCGAATGCGATTTCCGCTGGACGTAATTGACGCAATTCGCGCCGCCGTGCCACAAAGCTGTCCGCTGTTTGTGCGGGTGTCGGCAATCGACGGACTCGACGACGGCTGGTCGATGGACGACACTGTTGTTTTTTGTCAGAAGATGGCTGAGCGAGGAGTTGACGTGGTGGATTGCTCGTCAGGCGGCATCGCGGGCGCACCCCGATTTCGCAGCGACGATACTGGCAAGCCGCTGACAAAAAGTTCTGCGCGCACGCCCGGATTTCAAGTGCCGTACGCCGAGCGAGCGCGAAAGGAATCGGAGTTGAAGTCAATGGCGGTCGGCGTGATTGTCGACCCAGAGCAGGCCGAAGAAATCTTGCAAAGCAGCGCTGCAGATTTGGTCGCACTGGGGCGCGAGATTATGTACGACCCGTTCTGGCCATTGCGCGCTGCCGAAATACTCGGCGCGGATACTGATTTTAAAATGTGGCCCGAGCAATATGCCTGGGCAGTTGATCGTCGATCGCAAATTCAGCGATTGAACAAAAGCGAGAGCTGACACTGTCAACCATTCCCATAGATCTTCACCAACGCAAAACTCGCCAGAGCGGTGTACCCGGCAACGCTCGCAACCAGGATAAGTGAAAGGTATATATGCCAGAGAGTTTGGATCTTTTGGACCCGTCAGTCGCCATCGATCTGCGATTGGTTATGCTCTTTGCCATTGTTTTTGTGGCCGGCGTTATTCGCGGGTTTCTCGGGTTTGGGTCAGCGCTCTTAACCGTACCGGCAGTCGCCATCTTGTATGGCCCGGCGCAGGCAGTCGTATTTGGTGTGTTGATAGAAATTCCCCCATCGCTGGGTTTGCTTAATGTTGCGATTCGCGATGCCGAGCGCCGAACGGTCTGGCCAATGCTCCTGGCGTTCGTCGCATTTGTTCCCGTTGGGACGTTATTTCTCAAGACCACCGATCCGGAGCTAATGAAAAATCTTATTTCATTTCTCGTACTGGTTATGGTCGGAATAATCGCGGTGCAGGACCGCATGGTTCTATTTCTTTCACGAACCGGAATTCTATTTTCTGGCGCAGTCTCAGGGTTTACGCAAGGTATGAGCGGAATAGCAGGGCCAGTATTTGTCGCGGCTCTACTCGCCAGAGGTGAAAGCGCCGCTCTCACGCGCGCAAACACTGTGGCTCTAGCGGCAGGACTTATCGCCGTCTCGGTAATCAGCTTTTGGATTGCCGGATTAATTACGACAGAAACGATTATTTACACAATCCTTGCGACACCTTCTATTTTGCTCGGGGTGTGGGCCGGGGCTGTGCTGTTTCGTCGATTATCGCACTGGAACGTGCGCGGCATAATATTGGCCTTTCTTGCAATTACCGCTGTTTTTACGCTGTTGCGTTAGGGAAAAACAGCGCGAATTGGAATACATAGATCTGGGTTCGGCAGGTTCAGACCCGAGTGATTTGTATGCCACTCGGCAGACTTCCAATTTCCCGATTAATCGCCATCTCGATTCGGCGGCACCCTGAAAGTGCTCCGATCACCTGTTGTTAACTTTCAGCAATTAATTACTAAAAGATTGTTCGAGCCTGATCCCAGAATTACAGCAAGATGAACCTTAGCCTTACAAATATTATCCCCATCAGACCAAAAACGTCACCAAGTAGCCGAGTCGCGAAAACTTCGGTGTCGAGGCCAAATAAATTGTTGTACAGAAGCCGAACTCATTGGAGAATGCATGCCCTTATTGCCAAAGGCCGCAACTGACAGTGTTTGATCTTGCCATTCATGACCTTTCTCGCGGCGCGCACCAATGGGCCTGAGCGTTCTCTTGATTGGCTTTGCGCTTGGTATGCGCCATGCGCTCGATGCTGATCATCTGGTTGCTGTCGCCACGCTTGCGGGTCGTGCGAGTTCTCCGTGGCAGGCCGTGCGCCACGGCGCGGTATGGGGTTTGGGGCATACGTTGACGCTGTGCCTGTTCGGTGCGGTGATTCTCTCGCTGGGCAGCGCTATTCCGGATCACGTGGCGATTGCGCTGGAGCTGTGCGTCGCTCTGATGTTGATTGTTCTGGGGTTGGATCTACTGCGTAGAATTTTCCGCGATCGCGTTCATTTTCACGCGCATACCCACGGTGATGATCAAGCTGCGGCGACCCGACATTTCCACGCCCATTCGCACGCCGGTGAAGGGGCACACGTAGCGAGCGATCATCGTCACGAGCATCCCGAGGGCATCCCGCGCAGAGCGCTGCTGGTGGGCATCATGCATGGCATGGCGGGGTCCGCCGCGCTGATCTTTCTGGCGTTGGACGCAAGTGCTTCCGTGTGGCACGGCATGCTGTATATCGCTTTATTTGGTGTCGGCTCGATTATCGGTATGGCGAGTCTCTCGTTGATCATCGCACTGCCGATGCGATTTGCCGCACGCAGCGCGACCGGGCTTTACAACGGCCTGCAGGCAGTGATCGCGCTGTCGAGTGTGTCGATCGGTGTTTGGTTGGCAGCAGGGCACAGCACGGCTTTGATGGGCGGCTGACCCGCTACGTTTTTTGAGGTCACGCCGCCGCTTGTCGCGTCATCAAAAGATCAAGCGTTTGGACGGCAGTCGTGGCCGCGTCTGACGCAACGTCTTTAACATCATCCAAATTCATTTCAACGATATCGAGCACAAGCTGATCGATTGCCCATTCTTCTGGTGTTTCGAGATCGCCTTCACTCCACGCTTCGGTGCCGCGAGCGGATAAGTACATGATCGCGGCATCTTGCTGATGTCGCGATGCGAGGGTCGGAGCACATTGATAGTGTATTGCCTCATACAGGCTATCCGGCAGTTGCCAACATTGAACCCATTGCGCGCCAATCTGAGTGTAATCAAAACCGAGAATCTCACGCTCGGATTGCGCAAGTGGAATACCTCTTGTCTGCGCCGCAAGTCGCGCCGCGTTGGTTTTTTCGGGCACGGTCTGATACATCACAAGATGGCCGATGTCCCGCAGCAGCCCGGCGACGAACGCGGTACCGCTATCAAACGACCTGCTGCGCACGCCCAGCAGATTCGCCACGGTTGCGCTGTAAACACTGTTGGTCCAAAAGTGGTACATCGAGAATCCTTCGACATCCACAGATTTGAAAGACGTGGCCGCTGTGGTCGCCAGTGTCAGATAATGCACCTGCTGCATCCCGAGCAGATTGACGGCGCGTTCCACCGAATCCATCTTGGCCACGCAACCGAAAAGCGGGCAGTTCGCGATTTTAAGCAGTCGCGCAGTCAGACCGGGGTCGATGGAGATCGCATCGGCGACATCAGCGCTGCTAGCCCCGGGGTCTTCAACGACGGCTTTCACCTGAAGATAGACTTCCGGCAGCGAAAATAAATCAGTGGTTTGCTCTACGAGTTCGCGCGGCGTGGTCATAGCATTATTGTGTATTTCGAATGTGTGCTTGCATTGCACGGCGTATCGGCGCAAGCGCATGATTCTTCAATGAAATGAGCGCTATGCGCTACCATTGCGAAAATGCGCGCGACCATTAACGCGCATTGACCACCAGACCATCACGACCAAAGACAAAACACTCATATGAACACCGACGATATCAATGCGCAATATCTGCCGAGCCTCAGTGTCGAAAATCCCGAAAAATATCTGCAGAACTCTGCGCGGCGCAGCGCTCGGGTTCGAAAAAATATGCAGTGCGAACTGGGCGTCAGATATGGCAAGTTGCCGCGTCAATACGTCGATATCTTTCCCGCCGCAAAACCTGATGCTCCGGTTCATGTGTTTATTCATGGCGGCTACTGGCGCGCAAAACACGTGACGACAGCAATTTACAGTCACATCGCAGCACCGATGGTGAAAGCAGGCGCGACTGTTGTCCTGCTCGAATACGAACTGTGCCCCGATGTGCGCGTCACCGATATTGTCGAGCAGGTGCGCGACGCAATGCTCTGGATTTATCGACGTGTAAAACGCTACAACGGCGACAACAAACGCATGTTTGTTTCCGGTCACTCCGTGGGCGGACATTTAACCGCGATGCTGGCGGCGACACATTGGCCGAACTACGGACGCTACCCTGCAAATTTAATTAAGGGTATCGCACCGATGAGTGGCTTGTTCGACATCGAGCCGCATCGTCATTCGGATTTACAGGAAACGATTCGCCTCACGCGCAAGGAAACCCGCGAGCTAAGCCCGATGTATCTCACACCCACATTCAAAGGCTCGGCAGTTATTGCAGTCGGCGGCGGCGAACCGCATCTGTTTCACTGGCAATCTTTGGCGTACGCCGCGCATTTGCGACACCATCGGCTGCAAACCGAATTTATCGCGACGGGCGAAGACAATCATTTTCAGATCACCGACCGCCTTGGCCGGGCAACCGATCCGCTAACCAAAAAAATCATCGCGCAAATGGGCTTGTAAGCCCGCTTCGGCGTGATACATTGCCGTCCATTCTTTTTCTATCGGAGATTTATACGTATGAGCTTTCAGGCATTGCTGGTTAACAAAGACGATGAAGGTAACACTTCCGCCGCGGTGGAAACCCTTGATGAGAACCAACTGCCCGAGGGCAACGTGACTGTCGCGGTCGAATACTCCACCCTTAACTACAAAGACGGCCTGTGCGTCGGCCCCGGTGGCGGTCTGGTGCGCAACTACCCGCACGTGCCCGGCATCGACTTCGCCGGTAGCGTGGAATCGTCAGATGACGATCGCTATAAATCGGGCGATAAGGTCGTGCTGACCGGCTGGCGCGTCGGTGAAGTGCACTGGGGCGGCTATTCGCAAAAAGCACGTGTGAACGCCGACTGGCTGGTGCCGTTGCCCGATGCTCTGAGCACGCGCAACGCAATGGCGGTGGGCACCGCCGGTTTGACCGCGATGCTGTCGGTCCTCGCGTTGGAAAATCACGGCCTCAAGCCCGACAACGGCACCGTACTGGTGACCGGCGCGGCCGGCGGCGTGGGTTCGGTAGCGACCGCCATTCTGGCCAACCTCGGCTACAGCGTGGCTGGCGTAACCGGTCGACCGGAAACCGCGGACTACCTCAAATCGCTCGGCGCGACACAAATCGTCGCACGCGAAGAAATCAACGAAACAGTCAAACGACCGCTGGAAAGCGAAACATGGTCGGGGTGTATCGATGCCGTTGGCGGCGCCATGCTCGCGCGCGTGCTTGGGCAGATGAATTACGGCGCCTCGGTCGCCGCAGTCGGGTTGGCCGGGGGTGCAGGCTTACCCACAACGGTGATCCCGTTTTTGCTGCGCGGAGTTAATCTGCTCGGCATAGATTCGGTTATGCAGCCATACGAAAACCGCGTTGCTGCGTGGCAGCGCATCGCCAGCGATTTACCCGTCGACAAGCTCGAATCAATGATCCACGCGGCAACCCTGGCTGACCTGCCGCAGCTCGGCAAAGACATCCTTAAAGGTCAGGTCAAAGGTCGCGTAGTTGTTGACGTCAACGCGTCCTGATTTGTCGCAACCGCGCGGGGCATCAGTGCTCCGCGCAACCCGACTGTGATCGCATCTCTTTTCGATCCAATCCTGCCGATCTTCGCGATCATGGCAGTCGGCTACTGGCTGCGCAAACGCGGCATTTTTTCGGTTGAACATGCCCGCGCAATCAACCGCTTTGTGTTTTTTGTTGCGACGCCACTGTTGCTGTTTTCGATTCTAAGTCGGGCGTCGGTCGATGCAATCGACCTTGTCGCGCTCGGTATTTACCTTCTTGCCGAACTCGTTTTATACGCGGCTGTGACAATCCTGCTAAACCGTGTTTTCAAACGCGACCTGGCGGAATCGGTTTTGCTTGGGATGTCGGCAGTTTTCGTCAATCACGTTTTCTTTGTGCTGCCAATAGCCGAGCGACTTTATGGATCAGTTGCGACTCAGCCGATTGCATCGATCATTCTGATCGATGCTGTTGTTTTGTTTTGTGGCACCGTGCTTTTGATCGACTACCTGAAGTCAGACCGAGGCTCCGCGATCGCCACCGTATTATCGTTTTTCAAAAATCCTTTTTTGCTCTCTTCCCTTATCGGAATCGCCGCTTCAGGATTCCAGGAAATTATCCCGTCAGGAATTTTTACATTCGCCAATTTTGTCGGGGGATCGGCGGCTCCCGCATCGCTTTTTGCGCTTGGTGTTGTCCTGGCATCCAGCCGCATTCAAAGCATCGGTTTCACAACATGGTTTGTTGTCAGCGCAAAGATTCTGATCCATCCCGCGTTGTTTTTCGGTTTATCCGCTGTCGTGACCGCAGCTACGCTTACCAACAATCCAATGCTGCTTGTTGCTGCGGGCCCCTGCGGCGCGATGCCATTTGTTATTGCGCTGCAGTATGAAATCAAAACCGATGCAATTGCCAAGGCGATGTTGATATCGACCTTGCTGTCTTTAATCTCATTGGCAGCACTAACCGCCTGAACGTTCGTCGCGCCCTACTCCCAAACGTCTGTCGACAAGTACCGCTCACCGGTATCCGGTAATATCGCCATTAACGATTTTTCGGGAAAATTATTGTTCTCTGCGTATTTGATCATTCCAGCAACCGCCGCGCCGGAAGAGATGCCGCTGAATATACCCTCACCCTCGGCAAGCGCCCGGGTTGTTTCAAACGCTTCTTCTGTGGTGATCGGAATAATCTCGTTGTAAACATCGGTATCGAGCGTGTCGGGAATAAAGCCGGGCGCGGTCCCCATAATCTTGTGTGGGCAGGCGATGCCTTTTGAGAGAATCGGCGAGTCAGCGGGTTCCGTCGCGACAATCTGGATGTCTGGATTTTTTTGCCGAATAAATTTTCCGATGCCGGAGATTGAACCGCCTGTGCCTGTGCTGCAAATAATCGCGTGCAGGGATTCGCCAAGATCACTCCAGATTTCATTCGCGGTCGATTCGTGCGACGCCGGGTTGGACGGATTAAAATGCTGCCCGACAAAGAAATAGCCGTGCGCCTTGGCTAACCTTTTTGCCTCCTCTATCGCACCGACTGTGCCTTTTTCTGCCGGCGTGAGCACCAGCTCACCTCCGTAAGCCAGGAGGATCTTCTTGCGTTCCTCGCTCATGTTTGCCGACATAACAAAAATCGCGCGATACCCTTTTACCGCCGCAACCATCGCCAGCCCGATGCCCGTATTGCCCGAGGTTGGCTCAATGATTGTGTCACCCGGGTTTAGCGATCCATCGCGCTCGGCATCTTCGATCATCCGTAAAGCCGGTCGATCCTTAACCGAGCCGGCGGGATTAAAGCTTTCAAGTTTTACGAACAGGTCAGCGCCGCCGGGCGATCCGAATGCGTTTAAGCGAACGGTCGGCGTATTACCAATCGTTTGCAAAATGTTGTCATACAGCATCAGTTGTGATCCTGGACATCAGATTCGAATAAAGATTATCCGCCAGACGCAGTGCCCGTGCAAAATTTCTAATTTTCATTAGCATATGCACTGAACTGATCGAGAATGGAAAAAATGAAACGATACTTCCAACCGACGTGCATGCCCGAATCCGAAGCTCCGTTTACGCAAGTGCTTGTAGACGATCTTTACGCGCATCTGGCAGGAATCGTTGCAGCCGATTTTCCTGAGGGAATAAGTGTACTTGGCGACGCAAACGCCGAGACGTTTGCCATAATGTCATTAATCAAAAAGATTTTGCAGGAACTTGATCTCGACTTTAGCGACGTCGTTCGAACCGACGTGCATTTGTCTGATCTCGACGACTTTGATGCGATGGATTCCGCCTACAAAACATTTTTTGTCGATGGCGAATATCCGGCGCGCACGACCACCGAGTCTCGACGCCTGTTTGGCGACAGCAAAGTTGAAGTCACCTGTATGGCGCGACTGCGGACCTAGCGCTTACTCATCCAGCGTGTTGCACAAGCCCGAAACACGCGTTTGCCGCATATGTCTTCGCCAACGATTGGCATCGTAACCACCCCCGCGATGAAGCAGGCAGCGATTGTCCCAAATCACTGTTTCACCGACAGACCAGAAATGTGAATAAATATCATCCGGCTTTGTCGCGGACTGATTCAGTTCATCGATTAGCTTGCGGCTATCGATCCCGCCCCAGCCGACAATCGAACGGGCATGCGAACCGACGTAATAATTTTTTTTGCCGTTGTTAGGGTTTGTGCGCACCAGCTTGTGTTCGATAGGTGGCAGTGACGCCGCATGGTTGTCGTCGACCGGTGCCGTTTTTGCGCGCGAAAAGACGTAATCGTGAATCACGTGCAGTGGATCAATCGCATCTTGCATTTCGCCCGACAAGCTTTCGTACGCCGTTCGCATGCTGGCGAACAGCGTTGCACCACCTTCGCCGGGCACTTCGTACGCATGCAGAATTGAGACGTATGACGGCACATAGCGAAAAGAAGAATCGGAGTGCCACATTTCATTGCCTTTCTGGTATCGCGTGTTCACATGGTCCGCGTCCTTTTTCGTTGCTTTATCAACCACATTGCCGACCGTGCCAAAAAAGGTCACCTCACCGGTTCTTCCAAAATGAACGTGCTCGGGTTCAGGTTCACCCAGCTGTCGCGTGAACGCCAGCTGCGCATCGTCGGTCATTTTTTGATTCGGAAAACAAAGCAATGAATGATCATCGACAGCCTTGTGAATCCCTGCGATTGTTTCGTCATCCAGTTCGTGCGTTAAGTCAACGCCGTGAACGCGCACCCCGAAGTTGTTGTGTAAAGGTTCTAGTTCCATTGTGTTTCAGTCTGTAAGTGTTAGAAACGCAAGTGTTTTACCGACTCACCCGAATCAATTAATTCACCTAAGGCGTCGATGCCGATGCGAACGTGCAAGTCGACGAAGTCGTTCGTAACCTGCTTGTCGCTTTCAATTGTTTTAACACCCTCTGGCTCCATCGGCATATCGGAGACCAGTAACAAAGCCCCGTGCGGTATTTTATTCGCAAACCCGACGATGAATATCGTCGCGGTTTCCATATCAATTCCCGACACGCGAATTTTCTTCAGATACTCCTTGAACTCAACGTCGTGCTCCCAGACCCGTCTGTTTGTGGTGTAAACCGCGCCCGTCCAATAATCACGATCGTACTTTTTTATGCTGTGCGACACCGCCATCTGCAAGCGGAACGATGGCAGGGCCGGAATCTCGACCGGCATGTAGTCATTCCCGGTACCTTCACCTCTGATACCCGCAATCGGCAGGATAAAGTCGCCGACCGAAATTTTATTTTTAAGACCGCCGCATTTACCGAGAAACAATACTGCTTTGGGCTGAATCGCGCTAAGCAAATCCATAATCGTCGCGGCGAGCGGGCTACCCATACCAAAATCGATAATCGTAATATTGTTGGCCGTCGCCGACTGCATGGGGGAGTCCGCGCCATTTATCGGAACGTCAAAGATATCGCTGAAAAGCTCGACGTAATTCCTGAAATTGGTCAGCAATATGTACTCGCCAAAATCCTCGATTGCCACACCCGTGTAGCGTGGCAACCAGTTCTCAACGATTTCGCTTTTGGTGTCCATTTAGTTCGTCGTTTTACACTCGCTGGATTGAGTCCAAAAATTACTTTTTAATCTGCAGCTTGCGCGGCACGTTAGACAAACACTCTACACCTGTTTCAGTGATTCGAATACTTTCGGTGATTTCGAGCCCCCAATCGTCGACCCAAAGCCCAGGCATAAAGTGAAAACACATGTTTGGTTCGAGTTCGGTTTTGTCACCTGCGCGAAAACTCATGGTTCTTTCGCCCCAGTCCGGTGGATAACTCAAGCCAATCGAATAGCCGGTTCGACTCTCTTTTTCGAATCCGTGTTTTCTCAGTGTTGCGAAAAACGCGCTGGCGATGTCTTCGCACAGATTCCCTGGTCTGGCCGCTTCAAGACCTGCCTCGACACCTTCGAGCACCGCTTTTTCTGCGTCCAGCATTTTAGGCGGCGGCGTACCAAGAAAAATCGTTCGCGACAAAGGGCAGTGATAGTGACGATGCACGCCGCCGAGTTCAAAAAATGTGCCTTCGTTGGGCCGGATAGGTTTGTCGTCCCAGGTGAGGTGCGCCGCGCTGGCATCTTCACCCGAGGGCAGCAGCGGAATGATTCCAGGATAGTCGCCACCGTGACCGTCTGCGCCGACAATGCTGGTGTGATAAATTTCAGCGACGACTTCGTTTTTGCGTACACCGGGTTCAAAAATCTCGAGAACACGCGCGTGCATTTTTTCGACAATTCGCGCGGCGCGTTTCATATACAGAATTTCCGTTTCAGATTTAACCGCGCGCTGCCAGTTAACCAGCCCGGTCGCATCGATCAATTCTGCATTTGGCAACGCATCCTTTAACGATAAATACGCGCGCGCACTGAAGTAGTAATTATCCATCTCAACGCCGATGCGCAAGTTGTCCCATCCACGTGCGGGCAGCACTTCTTCGGCCATCCACGTCATCGCGTGTAGAGGTGGGTTTTGCACGAGATAATCCGGATAGCCGATGATATTGTCGTGCGACATAAAGCAGGTGCGGGTCGCACCGACCGCGTCCATGCCGCGCCCGACATACACAGGCTCGCCCTCCATCGATAGCAAAATGCATTCGTGCACATAGAATGACCAACCGTCGTAACCGGTCAGCCAGTGTCGATTGGATGGGTCGTAAACGATTAATAACTCGACGCCTGCGGCCTCCATCGCCGCACGGGTTTTTGCAATTCGATCGTTGTATTCCTCACGGGAAAAATTGAGTTCTACGTCAGGCATTTTTTTCTCTCATTTTTTGTTGTTTGTCACAGCGGCAACTCACCTTGCCGTGCACCTTCAAGGTTCAGTAAAAATTGTTTGCGCGGCAATCCACCGCCGAAGCCGGTTAGGCTTCCATCGCTTCCAATCACGCGATGACACGGCTGTACGATTGCAATTGGGTTGCGACCGTTGGCTGCACCCACTGCGCGCACCGATTTCGGGTTACCGATGACATTCGCAATTTCGCCGTAGCTGCGCGTCTCGCCGTAAGGAATTTCGCACAAGGCGCGCCAGACGCTGCGTTGAAATTCAGTGCCCTGTGGGTTCAGCTTTAAGTCAAACGATTCGCGTTGGCCGTCAAAGTACTCGTGTAATTGCTCGTTCACATCGGCAAAAAAGTCAGCGCATTCGTCCCAGTCACCGATCGTATACCGGTCGTACGAATCATAGAATTCGAGAAACTGTAAACCGTTGTCGTCCCCGATGAAAATCAGATCACCGACCGGACTTTCGCTCACCGCGTAGCGCATCATCTCAGGACTCCACAACCAAACCCATGCCCGCGGCCTCCGCGCGCAAACGCGCAAGCGTCGCGATGGCGGTGTCCTGTGCACCCGTTCCAGTTAAATCGCATAGCGTGATTTGCGCGTCGCTGGCGCGCCCCGAATGCTGCCCTGCGATCACCTGCCCGAGCTCTGCCGCAACGTCGTTTTCGGTAAACGCTCCGGCATCGATCGCATGGTGCAGCTCGCCCAACACACGCACCTGACTGATGCGGTCGCAAAAATAAAGGTCGGCTTTTTGCAACACCTCGGGATGCAATTCGTTTTTGTGCTCAGCGTCCGAACCCATCGCAGTCACGTGCTGACCCGCCGTTAGATGTTCCGCCAAGACCAAAGGCGATGTGCTCGGTGTTGTCGTGACTACAATATCGTTGTCGCTGATCGCATCGGCGACGCTGGATGCAACGTTGACTTCAATACCAAGTTCACCAGAGGTGCGATCAGCAAAAATGCGAGCCTTTTCTGCATCGCGCGCCCACACCTTTGCGCTTTGGATATTGCGCACCAGCGTCAACGCTTTTAGCTGCAGTGATGCCTGTGCCCCAGCGCCGATGATCGCCGCCTTTGTTGCATCTTCGCGCGCGAGATGTTTGGCGGCGACAGCACCGGCGGCTGCAGTGCGCACATCCGTCAAATAACCGTTATCGAGAAGAACGGCTTCAAGCTGACCGGTTTTGGCACTGAACAAGTTCATCATTCCACTCGTGCTCGGCAAGCCGATTTTAGGATTGTCAAAAAAGCCGGGGCTGATTTTGATCGCAAACGAATCAAGCCCCGGCAGGTAGGCCGTCTTTACGTCGACCTCACCATTATTCTCGTGAATGTCCAGGCGTAAAATCGGCGGCATGATGACGGCTTCTATCGCCAGCGTTTGAAAGCACTTTTCGATGCATTCGACCGTGTCCAAATCGAGCGAAATACAGTCGCGCAGATTGGTTTCGTTAAGGACTTTGATACTGGGCATCAGGATACCTCGGGGACTTCGCCATCGATAATTCGCCGGTGCATCTCCATCGCAATATTCCCTCCGCTGACCAGCACAACCGTGTCGCCGGTGTCTTGTAATTTACCCGCGAGCACGGCGGCAATACCGACCGAACCGCTGCCCTCGATGATCTGCTTCTCGTTCCAATAGGCGTGATGGATCGCCGCGGCAATTTCGGATTCGCTGACCAGAACGATTTCATCCATTAAATCGCGCACCATTGCAAATGTGTGTTGATTGTTGATGCCGATTCCCCCACCAAGTGAATCCGCCAGCGTCGGCAGCTCTTCAATCGCGACAGGTTTGCCGGCAGCCAGACTTGAGTGCATGCCCGGCCCGCGCTCCATACAAACCCCGATGACACGAATCGATGGGTTGAGCGACTTGATCGCGCAGGCGACGCCAGACATCAAACCACCGCCCGAGACCTGCACGACCACAGTGTCGATGTCGGGCGCGTCTTCGATAATTTCCAGACCTAATGTACCCTGCCCTGCGATCACCTGAGGATCGTCAAAGGGCGACAACTCGACCATGCCATCTTCGCGCACGAGCCGGTCGACTTCGACCTGCGCATCGTCCTGACTGCGCCCGATAATACGCACTTCGGCACCGCAGGCTCGAATACCGTCGACTTTGTTTTGCGGCACAAGCTCGGACATGCACACAATCGCGCGAACACCCGCGCGTTGCGCGGCAAAGGCAAGTCCGCGTCCGTGATTGCCGGTTGAAACCCCGACAACGCCGCAGGCTTTTTGCTCGTCGCTCAAACACGCGACCGCATTACTGGCGCCACGAATTTTGAAGCTACCGGTGAGTTGATGATGTTCAAGCTTGAGGCGCACACGACTGCCAAATGCGTCAGTCAACGAGGGCGACTCCACCAACGGCGTGCGCCGAATCTTGTCCGCAATACGTTGACGCGCAGCGTAAATGTGCGCACAGTTAACGGCGTGTTTCATCGCTTATTCCGCAAAAATAAATTGAACGTCGGCGCTCGCGATGCGCCCACCGGCCAACGTTACTCTTTCGCTGCAAGAAAATCGACAGCCCTGAAGATTTTCCTGATCGTTTTCGTAATCACAGTGAATATTGCCGGCATTCGGTATCTATTGTCGTCGTTCAAAGCGGGCGAGGTTTCCACCATCGCGATGCTTCTTCCGAAACACGAATGGGCTGAAATCGAGCGCCTTCAAAGGTCATTCAGCCAATCAGACGAATTCGTTGTTGCGCATATTGAGGGGTTACGCGACAAGACACGCAAGCTAACATCCGCTGAGCTGATTTCAAAGCTTGAAGCAATCTCCGAAGTGACAGCAGCCGCTTTCACCGGCGATTTGGTCTTAATTCAGTTTACCGCACAGCGGTTGGACCTGGACCGCTCGCGCGCAGTGAACGATGCAATTCGCGCTGCGTTTGAAAAGATGGGACTCGCGCCAGATTTAATCGGCAGTACCTTCCTGCGTGTTGCGGCGTGGGACAGCAGCCAACGCGACCTGCAGCGTACTTTTCTTCCACTGTTGATCGTGATCACAGTGTTGCCACTGCTGATGTTCCGTCATTGGAGCGCAGCGCTGCTGCCTTTGCTGCTCAGCTCGACAACCTCGGTGCTCACGCTTGGCGCGATGCGATTCTTCGACGGCAGTTTGAGCGCGATAGCCGTATTTGTGGTGCCGTTTATTTTTGCGGTCGCCACGCTTGATGCGGTGCACCTGTTGCGGGCAGTACACAGGGCGCAGTCGTCACGACTAAGACGACACCTGATTGTGCGTGCGTTGCGCGCGCCCTGTGTCGCGACGTCGGCCACCACTATTGCCGGGCTTCTCTCATTGACGCTTTGGTCGGATGTGCCACTATTGCAGCAGTTTGCGCTGTGGTGTTCTCTCGCGACGATAATCGCTTTCGCTCTGACGTTTACACTCGGCACGGCACTGTTGTCGCTGACTCCCGCCAGCGACGATGCCCGCGTTCATACAATCGTCCGCTTTGCACCCGGGTTGGTATCCTGGTCGCTTGTTCAATCCCGCAAAATTATTGCTTGCTGGTTCTGTATCGCCCTTGCGTCATTTTTTGCAGTAATGCAAATAAACGTCTCACCTTATTTTCCAAACCTTTTTTCATCGACAACGCCCACGCAAATTGAATTAAACGCGTTTATCGATGCAACGCAGACGGTGCCGGCACCGATTGATACTTATATTCAATCCGACACACCGGATAAGTCGGGAGCATTGCTTCAGTCGTTGATCGATACGACTCGCTATGTCGGTAATTTCGACGAATCACGCTATGTGTTGCCACGTGATTTCTCGTTTGAAGATGCTTCCACACAAACGCTGAGTCATGACGACGTCGACAGGCTAGCATCGAAATGGATTGATTTTGACAAGGGTGTTGCGCGCGTTCAGCTTTTTTTACAACCCACCAGCCAGGCGCGAAAAAACCAACTCTTCGATTGGCTGCGGCATTTTGATGAAACTTTTTTGGACGGCCATTCCATCGCACTTTCAGGCGCGGGTTACTTTTACAACGCAATCGAGTCACGCGCTGTTTCAAGCCTTGCGCAAACGGTTATCTCAACGCTGATGCTCATACTGATTCTGTTTTACTGGAGACTGCAAAACCTTGGCGCCGCGCTCGTCGCTTGCAGTGGCGTCGCGATCCCATTGGTTGCGATCGCGTTATTGCTGTGGTTTGGTCGCGGTCAGTGGTCACTTCTGTTGCTACCTGTGCCGGCAATCGTTATCGGACTGGCAATCGACGACGCGATTCATTTGCTGTGGCGCGCAAAAAACCGGATCGAAATGATCGACAGTGTGTTGGCAAAATCCGCACAGAGAACCGGGCCGGCGCTGCTGGGCACGACGGCTATTTTAAGTATTTCGTTCGCGACTGTATTGGGTTCGGATGTCAGGGCGAATCACGACATTGCGTGGCTGCTGTGTGCCTCCATGCCGATTGCACTGCTGTGCAATCTCACCCTGCTACCCGCGCTGTTTACATTTTTTGCACGCAGATAAGCTCGGCCGTCCCGCTGAAAATCTCCGTACCACCGGCAGAGTCGTTGACCGTTAGTGTTGCCGACGGTGCGTCGGTTGTGGACGCCGTTAGTGCATCTACCACTGCGGTGTAGACATCGGCATGCGCTGTAATAACGTCGTCGACTTCATATTCAAATGTGTTCAAAATGTCGGTGGGGACGTTTATACCCTCGTCGTCAAATCGAGCACCCGCTTTGCTGCCGCTTGCCGTGTAACGAACGCGACCGTGCCACGTTATCCCCGTATCGGTCACTTTGAATTCCGAGCGATAGGTTCCTGCTTGCGGAAAACCTTCATCCACTGCGAAAGTCGCGTAATTCGCGGCACAAATTCCGGCATTGAATAATCCAACGGTGAACAGGTTTTCCAACGTGATTGGATTGCCCGATGTGCCTACCTCAACGGTATGGTCAGCCGGGTTCCAGTTATCTTCAAATCCGCATTTTTCCGCATAAATATCGGGTACCATGCCGCTGGCGAAAGGTTTATCCATATGCCGAATCACACCCACTTTCATCGCGGTCTTTAACGCTTCCAGTTCCGTGGCATCGCTCAGGATTGTCTGATCCGGGCACGGTGCTACGCCCGGCATATCGTCGGTCTCGAGCGTTAGGGAACCGCTGCCGCCCGAGGACGATCCACTGCTCGACGAACTCGTACTGCTGGAAGACGAAGTACTCGAACTGCTGGTGGATGACGAACTGGAACTGCTGGAAGACGACGATCCGCCGGAGCTCGTACTGCTGTTTTCGGAATCCGACGAACTTCCGCCACAAGCGATCAATACGGAGCAGGCGAGCACGGTAAATGCACTACCTGCGTGTTTGGTTTTTAATTTCATTTTGCCTGCCTCCGAATTACCGATTTTGTCATTTGCAGGACCAGATTGCCGCTGTACGGCCCTGTATTCAACCGTCTTGCGGATGAACGGCCGATAAATATCTTGCATTGCCTGTTCGACTGTTACAATGCGCGCCGTCGTTCGACTTGACCTGAACTATGGACAATCAAAATCCATCCGATATTGCTGCGGTTTTAAACGAAGCGCTACCGTACATCCAACGTTTTGCCGGCAAAACCGTCGTGATCAAATACGGCGGCAATGCGATGACAGACCCGCACCTGCAGCGCTGCTTCGCGCGCAATATCGTTCTGATGAAGCACATTGGCATCGATCCGGTCATCGTTCACGGCGGTGGTCCACAAATTGGCAATTTGTTGAGCGCGCTGGGTATAGAGAGCAACTTTATCAACGGCATGCGCGTCACCGACGACAAAACCATGGAAGTGGTCGAAATGGTGCTGGGCGCGCAGGTTAACAAAACAATTGTCTCGATGATCAATCAGGCTGGCGGCCACGCTGTAGGACTCACCGGCAAAGACGCTGGCCTGATTCGCGCGCGCCCACTGGAAATGACCGACGCCGTCACCACCAACCGGATAGATCTCGGTCTGGTTGGCGAGGTGGAGTCGATCGACCCAACCATTCTTAAAACACTCGACGACGGCGGGTTTATTCCCGTGATCGCGCCGATAGGCGTAGGCGAAAACGGCAGCAGCTACAACATCAATGCCGATCTGGTCGCGAGCAAAGTGGCGCTGGTGCTGAAAGCCGAAAAACTTCTGTTGCTGACCAACACCACAGGGATTTTGGACAGGGACGGCACCTTGCTGACCGGTCTCTCACCTGCGCAGGTTAACAGTTTGATCGAGGACGGCACGATTGCGGGTGGCATGCTGCCGAAGGTGCACTGCGCGCTGGATGCTGTGGCCTCAGGCGTCAACAGCGTGCAGATAATCGACGGTCGGGTTGAGAACGCGATCCTGTTGGAATTGTTCACCCAAAGCGGTGTTGGCACGCAAATCTTGCCTCACTGAAGCAAGAGCAAATTGGAGCCGTAATAACAGTTAAAGAGCACGTCGGCGGGATGGGAAGCCAACGCCAAACCGGCTTTGCTAGGAATCGTCCTTAAGCTCGCGATACCGAGCCAGATCCTGCTCAAATTGATCCGCGGTGCGCTCGCGCTCTTCCATTTTTTGCAGCATGTAGGTTTCCGAGCTATCAATCTGACGAAGCACCAGTTCACGCTCCTCGATCAATCGCGCGGGTGTCTCAACGTTGTCTTTTTCGTAGTTGGCAATTCGCTTCTCCAAAACGCCGAGCTTCTCACTCCAAGAGTTGATGCGTTTTTCGGATAGCAGGATTGCGCCGTCAATTGCCTGTAAACGGTCGTCGCGGGTCAGCAAGAGATCGCGCTCGGTCGTGAAGGTTTCCAGCAATATGTTGTCGCGATGTCGCGCACGCTGCTCTTCAAGCTGCTGCTCACGAATCGCTTCGGCTTCAGCGAGTTCTGCGGCGACCTCCTCGTCGGTTTTGGCGCGATTGATGGAATCGACCTCGAGCCCGCGTTCGTTCAATACCGAATGTGCGCTTTCAACCTTTGCCGGCGGTTTATCGCCGTAGTGGATATTGCCTTCCTCGTCTACCCACTTGTACACATTCGCCATTGCATGTGAGCTCATTGCCAGGGCGAGCGAAAGGATTGCAACCGCACTCAGCGGAACCTGAATGAACTGGTGAAATTTGCTTCGGCTCATATACGCGAACTGAAAATGTGAATTCCTGTTGCTAACCCTCAGAATATAGACCCGTTTTTGGAAAAAAAGTTAGATTCCGCACACTCCGTAACTTCGCTGATAATTTTCCACCGCGCCCAGTTGCGCGGAGTTAGCGGCGTCTTCACGCAAGAAGGCGATCAATTCCTGTAATGAGACTACATTAATGACACGCGCATTGTAACGCTGCTCGACCTCCTGAATAGCGGACAAATCACCCTGACCGCGTTCCTGCCGATCGAGCGCGATGGCGACCGCGGCCAACTGCGCGCCGGCGGCGTTGATAATCTCCACGGACTCGCGAATAGCGGTGCCGGCGGTAATCACATCATCGACAATCAACACGCGCCCGTGCAGCGGTGCACCGACCAGTTGCCCGCCCTCGCCGTGGTCTTTTGCCTCTTTGCGATTAAAACACCAGGGCACGTCACGGCCGTGATCGTTAGCCAGCGCGACAGCCGTTGTTGCCGCCAACGGGATGCCTTTGTACGCAGGGCCAAACAGCACGTCGAAGTCAAGATCTGCCGCGACAATCGCTTTAGCGTAAAACTTCCCCAGTGCTGCCAGCGCGGAACCGGTGTTGAAAAGCCCGGCATTAAAAAAATACGGGCTTTCACGTCCGGATTTCAGCGTGAATTCGCCAAATTTAAGCACCTGTTCGTTTAGAGCAAACTCGATGAACTCGCGTTGGTAGTCGTGCATGGATTTGGTTGCTTCCGGTGTTCGCGCGCCTGCGCAGCTTCGGTATGATACAACGCTTACCGCCAAAGGCGCAGCGTCGCCACCGGCTATCAGATCGGAGAACCCGCTTGTTTCGTGTGATCACCCTGAATACCAACGGCATTCGCTCTGCCGCTCGCAAAGGCTTTTTTGACTGGCTCCCCAAACAGAAAGCCGATGTGGTTTGCATCCAGGAAACCAAGGCCCAGATCGATCAGCTCAGCGATGAAATTTTCCACCCAAAGGGGTACCGCAGCTATTACCTTGACGCCGAGAAAAAAGGCTACAGCGGTGTCGCGCTTTACTGCAAAAACGAACCGCGCGAGGTGATTCGGGGTCTGGGCGATGAGCTGATCGACGCCGAAGGGCGCTATCTCGAAGCGCGCTTCGACAAGCTTTCGGTGATCTCGTTATATCTGCCGTCGGGTTCGTCCGGCGACGTCAGGCAGGAATTCAAGTACCGCATGATGGATATGTTCTTGCCGTATTTGAAATCGCTGAAACGCAAGCGGCGCGAATTTATCGTGTGCGGCGACTGGAATATTGCGCACAAGAACGAAGACATCCGCAATTGGAAAGGTAACAAGAAAAACTCCGGGTTTTTGCCCGAGGAGCGAGAGTGGCTGACGACCCTGTTTGATCAGGTCGGCTACATCGACGCTTTTCGTGAATTGCCACAGGAAGAGCACGAATACACATGGTGGTCGAACCGCGGACAGGCCTGGGCGAAAAATGTGGGATGGCGCATCGACTACCAGATCACCACGCCTGGTTTGAAGGGTAAAGTGAAGAGAACTGATATTTACCGCGACGAACGTTTTTCCGATCACGCGCCTCTAACAATCGATTACGATTTTTCCGCAGGCTAGATTGGAGTAAAACACCCGCCGCGTCGCTTATCACCCGCGCCGCCAATGTCGCCACGTGAACTGCGTGTAACCGCGTGCACACCGCCAAAAAACATATTGTGCTCGGCAAAAACGGTGGGGTTGGGAAAGTGCTCAGCAAGCTGATGGACGACAGCATCGTCGAATCCCGATTCAATACTGAGATGTTCATTTTCCAGATGCAATCGCGGCGCGCCGATGGCCACATCTATCGGTAAGTCAAAATCCACCAAATTGCTGATGACCTGCAGCAGAGCCGAGCGAATTCGGTTGGAACCACCTGACCCAAGCGCCCAGCTTTGCCCGCTGCTCGCGCGTAAAATTGCGGGCGCCATCATTGAGGTCATGCGCTCATCACAGGTCCACGCGCCGAAACCGGCGGGGTTAAGGTCCTCCTCTCCCAGCATGTTATTCAGCATAAACCCTGCGCCTGGCACGATATGTCCGTTCCCCTCACCGTTGGATACCGTCACCGCTGCGTGATTTCCGTCGCGGTCGATCACGCTGATGTGGGTGGTGCCTCGCAGCGCGGCGCTGCGCTCGGCACACTCCGCTTGATACGTGCCCAACAAGTCAGGATCGAGCAGATTTAGAATGTCATCGGGCGACTCAGGCGCGCAGCGCAAACGCGCACGACCGGTCAGTTGCATCGCCTGCGCCAGCGTCAGCAGGTGCCCGGCGCTTTCGCGCGACGTATGGCGTAGTCCCGTTGCCTCGAGTAACTGCAGCGCAAAGGCGATCAACACACCGCCCGAACTCGGCACTGGAGTGGCCGCGAACTGGTGATCGCGATACATGGTCAGAATAGGCTTACGACGCACAACGTCGTAGGAGGCAAGGTCATCGCGGACAAGATGCCCGCCCTCACTGCGGCACTGCTCGACCACGGCCGCAGCCACTTCGCCACGATAAAACAAATCTGGCCCCTCTATCGCGAGCACTTCAAGCAGATCACCCATTTCGTCAAACGTAAGCCTGTCGCCTTTTTGCAACAAGGCTTCGCTCCTTGCATCACCACAGAACAACGCGCGGGCGCCGGCTGTGTCTCGATAAATCGGTGCAACGACGCCAAGCAAATAGGCCTGATAGTCATTCAGGGCAACGCCGGCTCTGGCATGCGCGACCGCGGGCTGGAAAAGCTCAGACAGCGGGGCGCGGCCAAGATCGCGATGCACCTCGAACAACCCTTTGACGAGCCCGGGAGTCGCCGACGCGCCCAATCCGATATGAAACGCCTGCGTCGCGTCACCGAAATTGACCTCGACCGGGTAGAAACTCTCTCCCTGCGGGTTTTTATTGCGCGGTGTGTGCACAAAAAAGTCGTAACTGCGCAACTCCCCGTCGGCAGTCATCGCGGTCAGGAATCCGCCTCCACCGAGAGAGGCCAACACCGGTTCGCAAACGCAGGCGGTGGCGACTGCTGCAATCGAGGCGTCGAAGGCGTTACCGCCCGCATGCAGCACGTCGGCGGCGGCTTGAGCGGTTAAGGGATGGCCAGCGGCAACGCCAGCGGTTGCACTCATGAATTCTGGGGGAATTTAGTGCAGTACAACGTCGTCCTGCGTGACTTCGAGTTCGTCGTAGAACTGCTCGGGCTCAGGGGATGCGTGGTGCAGCATCATGCGCCAGCCGTCGCCCACGCGGTGATAAATATTGGTCGAAAGCATCACTCCGGTTAGCTGACCTTCAATGCTGATTTCCTCGCGTACGACATGGATGGCAAGATGCTCGTCTTCGGTTGCCTGGATGTCTGTCAGCACAAACCTCAAGCCGACGCTGTTTTCCAGCACCTGCCGCCAGCCCTCGCGCACCTGCTCCAGCCCCTGCAGACGCGGCGCACCGGGGTGAATGCAGACAACGCCGTCGTCGGTCGACCAAACATCCATCATTGCGTTGAAATCCCCGCGCTCAAACGCGTCATAAAACGCGCGCTCGGCTTTTTCGGGGGTCGCGTACAAATTGGCTGACATGAACACCTGCTATTTCGCAAAATGGTGCGGGAATAATACACCGCATTCGATTTTTCGTGATTTAAGGACGAAATGTGGGGGCGAGCGGACAGTTTACAAGTCACGACATCAATCGTGACCAACTCGACGTTACCAGGGGTAGACTTTTTCTTTCTTGCGTTTCTTCGGCTTATCGGCAGAGGGATCCGTCGACGGCGACTCGACCGGAATATGCTCCGGCATCAATGGCGCATCCCAGTCAACGGCGTCCTGCTCGGCTGCGAGCAAGGCTTCGGCGTTATCTGTCATCTCGTATGTGTCGTCGAGCTGCCCCGCACGTGATGCCAGCGACGACGGCTCGGCGGGTCCCATCGAATCGACGATATATCCGCCTGTAGCCAACTGCTCGAAATGGGACTCGTCGTAATCCATATCGGCCAACGCTTCGATCAATTCGCCAACCGTCTGTTGCCCGTCAATCAACAACAGCAGGGTCCGCAAATAGGTTGGCAACCGGTTAGCGCGCGTGGCAATCTCCTCGCGCCCCAAACCGGTCTTGAGATAGACCGTTTCACCCGGGCCGACGTTACGCACGGCGCTCACGTGTAGACACCCACCACGCAATCACAGTTGCGCTGATTTGATGAGTGACCAAGTGTTTCCACTCGCCTTGTGGAGCGTTTGTTCATGGTGGATCAAAGTTGTTGAGCGTTTGCTCTGATACTAACGATGTGGCCCAGATCAATGGTAAAAGTTAACCGACAACCGGCTCAATTTTGCTGATTAACGTGATTTTGACGCCACAAATCTAGCAGTCAGTGCTGAAATCAGCCGCGATACGCGTCACATTTGGAGTTTGCTACGATACCCTTTCGCGTCAGTTATAACCCCTTGATTCAGGAATTTTGATCGGTGAAACACAATTCACTGCCGCTTAACTGGGAAACCATCGACACCGTGTTACTCGACATGGACGGAACCCTGCTTGATTTGCATTTCGACACCTACTTTTGGTGTGAGCACTTACCCCGCACGATCAGCCAGCGCGACGGGCGCGACTTTGAATCCACGCGCAATTCTGTCGTCCCACAACTACGGGCCGCGATTGGCACGCTGGAGTTCTACTGCATTGATTATTGGAGCGACTATTTTTCGCTGGATATCCTTGCCCTGAAAACCGAGGTGGCGGATAGAATTGCATTGCGCGACGGCGCTCGCGAGTTTCTCGATTTTCTCAAGCTGAGCCGCAAAACCGTCTTACTCACAACTAACGCACACCGCGCCACGGTTGACCTGAAAATGACGAGAACCGGTTTGCGCGCCTGTTTCGACGGGATAAGCTGCTCGCACGAACTCGGCTACGCCAAGGAACACGCCGCATTCTGGCCGCAGTTCCGCGAGATGTGGGACATCGACTACTCGCGATGCCTGTTTATCGACGACACCCCGCGTGTGCTGCGAGCCGCTCAGGCCGTCGGCATCACCCAATTGCTGAGCATTACCAAACCCGACAGCCAGTCGCCCCCGCAAGAGCCCGAGGGATTTATTCAAACCAATGATTTCAGGGAGTTGTACTAAAACGGCTCAAAAGCGAACAACTTTTGCGACCGGGTGGATAAAAATCGAGGGCGGTCGCCAGTGCAAGGCGAGTTGTGGCAAGCGGTCCGAGAATATGAGCGAAAAAACAACTGATGTGAGGCGCGATTCAACCCGGTCTGTTTGATCTAGAACAGATCGGACAGACGACCATTCTGCCGCAACCGGTAACTCCCATCGCCGCCTTTTCGCCCGAGCAAACCCAGCGTGCCATCCAGATCAGCCGGTGCATTGGCACGCGGTTTCAGGCGCACGTCTGCGCGATAAGTCCCGCGCTTGTTCACATCGACCTTGCCAGTGATTTGCACCTGTCCGCCGTTATTTGTCAGCTCGGCGGTGTGGCCGTCGTTGTTGGGCGTGATTGTCACGGTAACAGTGCCAAGCTCAGCTTGCGCGGGTGACTTAAGCGCGGCATTGCGCCAGATAATATCGCCTCGCAAACGCTCGGGCTGCTGGTTAACGAACAACCAGTCCTCGACCGCTAGATCAACATCTCCGGACAGGTCAACCAGATCGCCGGGAATCATCTTCGCCAGCGTTGCCGCGTTGAGAGTAAGAGCGCCATCGGTGACCAACATATCGCCGCCGAGGGAGCGCGCGACAGTTGCAATGCCGTCGCCGCCAAAGATCGAAAAGTCGATATTCGCGCCGACGCGTCCGCTGAACAACAGCAAGGGATTCACCTGCCAGCCGACGTCCTGCACACGATTTGCGCCAACGCTGACCGCACGCGCCGCGCCGCGCCAGATCGTGCCGGACGGGCTATGCACAACAGCGGGCGCGGTTTCTACATTGGCCAGCACCACCGACGCAGGAAAGCGCAGAACCACCGTGATCACAAACGCCAGAAGCACCAGCAGAATGACGTTACGAATTTTCACGCATCCGACCCGGTCAGCCGCCTTCGACCGTTACCCGCGCACTGACAACGCCGCCATCACGCCGGCTGACATTGGCATTGGTCACACTGAGCCCGTGCTGTGCCTGCAAAGAACCCAGCACGCGCACCAGTTTGTCGAAATCGACTTCTGAAAATTGCACGCGCGCGCCTTTTTTGTCCTTGCCTGCGGGCTCTACGCGAGTGGCGGCACCGCTTATTCCCGCCTTGCGGATTTCCTGATCGAGCAACACGTAAGCAGCCTGATTGCTATTTTTTCTGACCGAACTGCCACCACCCTGACTTTTTACCTTAGCCGCACTTTCGAGCATCCACTGCAGGGTTTCGTGTTTGGCCGCGACGCTTACGCGGCGATCGCCCAGCCCGGTGGCGAGCGGATGAATCAGGAGCGCGTAGACCATGACAATGACGACCAGCGCCGCAAGCGCGAGGACAATCTTCTGATCGCGAGGCGTTTGCCGAAGATACCATTCTTTCATCGCGCTACCTCGGATTGATGCGAACGCGGCCACGCACGCGATCGCCCTCTTTATTGGCCGACTGGATCGACGCCGTGAGCTTGCCGCCGGAGTCAATGCGCTTTTTCAGAGCGTCGAATTGATCAAGTCGGGCGGCTTCGATTTCGATGTCCATGCGACCGTCGCGGTAGTTAATACTGTTGAGCGCGATGTCCTTATCCGCACTGATCGCCTTGCTTACGTCGCCAAACGAGGCGATAAAACCGCCGCCACCGCTGCCCAGATCGCGCAGTTTCAAGCGCATTTGCTTGGCTGGGTCGGGCACATTCCGCGCATTCGGGAAGGCGGAAATATACACGTCACGAATGTCGTTGGTCAGCTGCGTTTCCTGTTGCCCGAGACGAACGTATTCAACTGCCGAGCTTCCGCCCCAGATCAGAACCAGTAACAGCAACAGCACGCCGGTCATTTTCCACGGTTTGAGGTGCTTGCCAAACTGCTGTCGACGACTGTAGTCGCCCTGCAGCAAATCGATGCGCGGCGTCTCCAGCCCACGCGCAAATACTTCAATGGTGTTACTGCAATTCGCGGTTGCGGTTGCAATTGTCATCGGCGGTTTTTCGGTGTTGCCGACGTTGTACACATTGAGTTTTCGCGGCGCATCGTCTTTGGCCTCGCGCAGCGCGCGATCCAGAATCGGCGAGAAGTTGGATGTCTCGACGGTAAATCCTGCGTAATCCCGCTGGCGCAAAATCGTGCGGCCGTTCGCGAGTACTGCGCACCACGGGTTATTCTCGTCATCCTGGATAATCGGTACTGCCAGCGGTTCGGGCACCATCGCACCCGGGTGCAGGCCAGCGTCTTCACACTGTTGTTTGAGCGTGTCCATGCACTCGCGACTCACAATTGCGACCGGATAGTGCTGATCATCGTCGGGTTTGCCAATGGCGAAATGCAGATCGTCGACGTCGTCGACCAGGCTTTCCTCCAACGAGAACGGAATCGCCTTTTTAGCTTGTGCCGCGCTGCCGGTCGGAACCTGCGCCTGCGTAAGAAGCACGTCTTCGCCTGAGCAGATGACGGTCACGCGACGACCGGTTGCGTGGTTTGCAGCCTCCGCCAGGGTCGACTCGACAACGCCGCCATCGATCAGGCCTTGTTCATCGAGCACCGCCCATTCCGCCAGATCAATGCCGGTCTTGGGAATGCGTATGAGTAGAGATTCTGCCAAAGGAGTGTGTTATTCCGTCGGGAAATTTCGGGGGTAACTATATAGTAAATCAAGGATTATAGAACATACCGGTCAGTTTCCTGAGGCACCTTCTATCTGAAAAAGATTATTGCCGCTGGCACGCTTGAGGACCGTGATAATACCATCATCATTGCGCTGCATCAGCGTGAACGTGGGCAGCTGGAGCTGGCCGAGTACCACGTCAACCCGCACCTCAAAATACCGACTGTCTATCGAGATCAAATCGGTGTTCACGAATTTGGTTTCATCGTCTTTGCGACCATCGTTGATATCGGTCACGAACGCGTCCACCTCGTCGAACGCATCCTTGTCAGTGCTTCCGGTGAGCGCGGCCAGGTTGTCATCCAGCGGCGATTCACGACATTCCGGGTAGACGTCCCAATCGTCGTCGTCCCAGCGCGAGAGCGACTCGGCTTTGCCTGAATCGACAAAATCGATCAAAGCTTCGATTAACGCGGGCGTTGCGGTATTGATATTGACCGGCGTCGCGTCAGGCAACACGCTGATGTGCGGCAACAGGGTTTCGTAGTCCTCGGTACCGCTTTCATCGTCAAACCCCTTGACCAGTTTCAGCTCGGTGACATCGGCAAAGCGCCGGTTGGCGGCCAGAAACGGTGGCGTGCGCTGCGAGTAGTAGTCGTCTTCAGCGCCGTCGGCGTCGACCAGATTCACGTCCTTGTCGACCCAATCCACAATTGCAGAAATCTTGATCGGATCGATATCGAGCACGTCGAACAAACGCTTTAGATAATCGCGTTGATCGGCATCGAGCTTGCCGTCGTCATCCACCAGGCTGTTGAGGTTAAAGCGCCCCTGCATATCGACCACACACCCGGCCACGGTGCCGCCCGCATCGGTTGGTGTTGGAGGTATTGAGAGGGCCCATTCATCTTTCAGTGAATCGCTGTTGTTACGCTGTGCTTCGCGTCTGTCTACGTGCAAGAATTGCAAAGCAACTCGCTCGCCTATAACTGCCATTTCTTTGGCCTGAATACCAACCAGGCGGTTACCGGCACGGTAAATCTCCAGACGCTGCTCGGTCATCATGGCAGTTACCGCAATGACCGCGAGCGTGATCATCAGCATCACGGTGATAATGGCGACACCGCGCTGCGCGCGGGCAGTCGATGAGATCAGATGGCGACTCATGGCAGCGCAAACCGGCGCTTGATTTCGCCGAGATCTTCGAATCCCAGGGTTAATTCGACGGCCTTGGGCGTGGCACCCGAACCCTCCGTGTTCCGCGGGGGCCAGCTGTCTTTCCATTCATTTTTGGCATCGAGGTAGCGAATGCTCAGGCTGTCAATTCGCGTGAGCAGCAGGCGACGCTTTTTCGCTTCATCGTCTACCCCGTCGAGGTGGTACCAGTAGTGCCGGTAAAGATTTTGCTCTTCAAGACTGTATGCCACGCGCTGCAGACTGCTGCGATTGGGCAGCACGCCGGCCGCCGGGTTGGTCCAGCCCGCGCGGGTAAATTCGACCAGCGAACTGCCGACGTCACTGGCTTCGAAGGCGATGCGTTCGCTACCGAGTTGATCGCGCACCGGGCGATCGATCGCGTGCTCGAAATCCTGCGCGATCCAGTACCACGCGCGCTGCAGCTCGTCGAGCCTTTGCGCCTGCGCCTCGATGCCGCTTTTCAGATTCTGGATGTTGTACCAACCGGTGTAGCTGACCGCGCCGATCACCGCAAAGATCGCCGACGCCACCAGCAATTCCAGCAGGGTAAATCCGCTTTGTCGCTTTTGTTGTAGTCGGGCTTGCTGCATAACTACTCAGCTTCCGCCGATACGCGGGTTTCCAACAAAACCGTGTAGCACTGCATTGGCAGACTGCTGATCTTCCTCCAGCCTCACTTCAATCTTTACGGAACGCAAATACGGTTGTATCTCTTCATATCCCAATTTTCCAATAGTCATACGCCAATGCCAGGTATGCCCAGCCATCTCCACTTCGCCGTTACTTTTTCCAATTCGCACCCAGTCGTTGCTGAGTTGCAAATCGGTCATGCGATTTTCAGCGACCCACATTGCCACCGTGCGGTCGCGCAGGTATGTGGCGTTGGCCGCGTTGTCGCCGGACGCGCGCGTCAGCGCCGCCATTGCAACGGCCAGTATTGCCATCGCCACCAGCACCTCGATCAAAGTGAAGCCCGCAATACGGATTTGCCGCAAGCCGATCATTCTTCGATCAATCCCAGGGCCAGCACACCGTCCTCACCGATGCCAATGCGCCACGCCTTTTCGGACTCGGTGCTGCGAAGTTGCACTTCGACGTCGGGCAGTACTTCGCCATTGGAAAGGAACATCAAATGGGGGCGGAGTTTCTCGTCCTTTTGCTCGGCTTTTTCGTCGCGCTTCTCATCCAGCACGATGGGCAAGCCCTCAACGTAAACTTCGATCTCGACGTCTTCGGGCCATTCGCGCGCGCGCAGGTGCGGTGAATCGGTGGATGCCTGCCAGCGTAGCTCGCGTTTTGTCTTTTTGCTTGAATCGCTGCTGTTGAACGATGACTGCGAGGTGTCACTCTCAACCGAGATCAGCGTGTAAAAGGCGTAGTCGGACTGGGTAAACCGCACCCCGTATTCGGTTGTCTGAAATATGGCCTCGTCGGATGCAATGCGCGCGAGTTGGAACAAGCGCCGCGCCTCGTCGCGCAGCTGGGTATCGGCCCCGCCAAAGTTGATACTGAGCAGGGCGACGCCCGAGAGAGTTGCGGCGATGGCCACCGCAACCAGTAGTTCGATCAGTGTGAATCCCCTCGCCGGTGTCGCGTGGCTCGGGCGGGGGTGTTTAATCGGTGAAATTTCCAATGTCGGCATCAAATCCTTCGCCCCCGGGAGCACCGTCACGTCCCAGCGTGTAAATGTCGACAGCACCGGTTTCACCCGGACTCAGGTAGAGATAGTCGCGACCCCAGGGGTCAACCGGCAGCTTTTTCAGGTAGCCGCCGTCTTTCCAGTTTGGGGCAATCGGGTCGGAACTCGGAGGCTCGACCAGTGCACGCAGGCCTTGATCTGTGGTTGGGTAATTGAAGTTGTCGAGCTTGTAGAGGTCCAGGGCAGCCTCAATCGAGCGGATATCCTGCTTGGCTTTGACCACGCGTGCCTGGTCCGGTCGATCCAGAATCAGCGGCACAACCGTCGCACCGAGAATCGCAAGAATCGCGACCACGACCATGATCTCGATAAGTGTGAATCCTTTCTGCTGTGCTCTGCGTGAACTCGCGAGCATGTGTTGCTGGGGCATGTGTACTCCGCCTGATATGTTGTTAGAGCTAAAACCGTTATAAGGGTTTGTTTCACCGCTTATTTTAGCGGGATGCGAGAATAGCACGTTCTCGACTGATCCCGTTTTCTGTTTAAGATTACCGACACGTTATACCGACCAAATGTGCTTGGTTTATCTGATTCTGGTTGTCAATCAATGTTGAACTGCGCAACCGCAGTCTTCAAATCATTCGAGGCGGTTGCAACGAGTTGATTCGTCGACACGATTGTCACCACTGCTTACAATTTAAACGACGTACTACTCAATCGGCGCAGCAGGGAGAATCTTTATCGAAATCACACGTTTAGGTCGGCACTGGCCGCCTTTGCTGCTCGCCCTTATTTGCCTGCTGGTGCAACTTTTCGGTGACAGCGAATGGCTTCGATATGAGCGCAGCGTGTTGCCCACTCCCGACGTTTGGCGCTTTCTCACCGCCAACTTTATTCACCTCGGGTGGTCACACTGGTTCCTGAATATGGCTGGACTGGCGCTTGTTTACTTGCTAGTGGGTACGCAATTTTCGACCCCGCAATGGTTCGCGATCATTGTGATTAGCAGCCTCGGCGTTAGCGTCGGATTGTTCGCACTCAACCCAAGCCTCAATTGGTACGTTGGATTTTCCGGTGCCTTGCACGGGTTACTGCTCGCGGGAGCTGTTGCCGAAATTGTCCATCAACGCGGCCGCGAGCGGTGGTTTGGTGGCATCCTGCTGCTGTGTGTGGCGGCAAAACTGGTGTGGGAGCAGATTGTCGGCGCGCTCCCTGGGTCGGCCGATATGGCGGGGGGCCCGGTAGTTGTCGACTCCCATCTTTACGGTGCGATTGCGGGACTCGTCGCCGGGTTCGTAATTTCAGCGATGCCGAATAAACGAGGGTCAACCGGCTAAATTTCCCTGTACTTCGGTTGTTCCCCTCGCCATCTGCGAACGAGGTCGGGAACGTTTTGCGGTAAATCCCTTTGAATAGCATCTGCGACGCTTTTGACGTCATCGAGCAGGTCGGCATCGCGTGACAAATCCGCAATCCGGAACTGCGCGTCGCCCGCCTGCTGCGTGCCGAGCACTTCGCCCGCGCCCCGCAGTTCAAGGTCGCGTTCAGCGATCAAAAAACCATCATTCGTCTCGCGTAAAATGGCGATGCGCGCGTGCGCAGCCTGCGTCAGTTTGGGTTGGTACAACAAGACACAAGAGCCACCCGCGCTGCCGCGGCCGATTCGCCCTCGCAACTGGTGTAATTGTGACAGGCCGAGGCGCTCGGCGTTTTCGATCACCATCAGGGTGGCGTTGGCAACGTCCACCCCGACTTCGATCACCGTCGTCGCTACCAGCAAATCGAGTTCGCGCCGCTTAAACGCCTGCATGACGGCATCTTTCTCGGCCGACTTGAGACGCCCGTGTACCAGCCCGACCCGGCATTCCGGGAGTGACGTGACAAGCTGCGCGTAAGTGTCCTCGGCGGTCTTGCACTGGAGCGTTTCAGATTCCTCAATGAGCGTACAAACCCAGTAAGCCTGACGTCCGTCGGCAACGAGTTCGCTGACCCGGCTAATGATCTCTTCCCGGCGCGCATTACTCATCGCAACCGTGGTCACGGGTGTGCGTCCCGGCGGCAGCTCATCGAGGACTGAGCAGTCGAGGTCTGCGTAAGCGGTCATCGCCAGGGTGCGCGGAATCGGCGTGGCCGACAATGTGAGTTGGTGCGGGCGTAGCTCGCTGTGCTGACCGCTTGCTGAACGCCCTTTATCGCGCAGGGCCATGCGCTGATCCACCCCGAACCGGTGCTGCTCGTCAATTATGCTCAAGCCGAGGGTGCGGTATGCAACTTCATCCTGAAACAGCGCGTGCGTGCCGACAATAATACTCGCGTCGCCGTTTTCGATTGCAGCCAGCGCGGTGCGGCGTTTGGCTGCCGTCAGCTTGCCGGTGAGCCACGCGATACCCACGTTCATCGGCGAAAACCACTGGTTGAAATTGGCCAGATGTTGCTCTGCCAGAATCTCAGTCGGTGCCATCACTGCGACCTGAAAACCATTGCTGATCGCGATTTGCGCGGCGGCAGCGGCGACGACCGTCTTGCCCGCGCCCACATCACCCTGCACCAGTCGTAGCATCGGCTCAGGCGACTTCAAGTCGTGCGCGATTTCCTCAATCACACGCTGTTGCGCAGCAGTCATCTCGAACCCAAACTGCGCGTAAAGCAAGGTCTGGGCGTTAGTGTTTTGCGTCAGGATTGGCGCGTGCACCGAGCGAAACTGTGCGCGCATCCCGAGCAGCGCCAGACGGTACGCAACCAGCTCTTCGAAGGCGAGCCGCTGCACAGCGGGGTGGCGTTTTTCCAGCAACTCGCGAACCTGCGTACCCGCCGGTGGTTGATGCAAATAGCGAATTGCCTGCGCAAGACTTTGTGCGCCGCCAAGACTCCCCGCACTCGCTGGCAACAGTTCGCGCAGCCGGTGGTCCTGACTCAGTCTCGATAAGGCCTGTTGAATCAGCTTGCGCAATCGCGTCTGCTGGATACCGTTAACGACCGGGTAAATCGGTGTCAGGCTGCCTGGCAGGGGGGGCGCATCGTCGCCCAGCACAGCGTATTCCGGGTGGATCATTTCCGGCAAGGACGCGCCGCGGCGGACCTCGCCATAACAGCGAATTCGCAGGCCCCGAACCAGTGCGTGACGCTGCGCGTTGCTAAAATGAAAAAATCGCAGCAGTACGCTGCCCGTGCCATCGCTTAGCCGACACAGCAAGGTACGGCGACCGCGAAAGCTCACCTCGGTCAGCTCAACCTCTCCTTCGATCTGCGCAGCTGCACCGGCGCGCAACGCGCCGATTGGTGTCAGCGCGGTGCGATCTTCATAGCGCAGCGGAAGGTGAAATAGCAGATCCTCAACCTTGCGAATCTGCAGTTTGGCGAGCGTGTTGGCGAGCTTGTCGCCGACACCGGTCAGATCGGTGACGGGTGCTGACAGCACCGAAGGTTCGGCTGTCACCTCTGCGACGTTAACCGTGGGCTCAGTCTTCCAGAACCAGAATTGCGTCCATCTCGACCGCGACACCTTTAGGCAATGCGGCGATACCGACCGCCGCGCGCGCAGGATAAGGCTCGCTGAAGTACTCAGCCATAATTTCGTTCACGGTGGGAAAGTTGCCGAGGTCAGTCAGATAAATTGTGAGCTTGGCGATGTCCGCCAAACCCCCGCCGGATGCCTCACAAATCGCCTGAAGGCTATCGAACACACGGCGAATCATTGCGCTTATGTCGCCGTCCACAATCTCCATCGTTGCCGGATCAAGCGGAATCTGACCGGAGATGTATACCGTGTTGCCGGTTTTGACTGCTTGCGAATACGTGCCGATCGCGCTGGGTGCCTGATCGGTTGAGATAATCTGACGGGGCATGCCTGACCTCATAAATTAGTGTGATTGACCGCGCCGGAGTATACCAACTGTGTCCACTGCCTGGCGCGAAAGAAAAACAGCCTATAACGTTGGAGCAAACGTCGGCTTTGCTGACCATTTTTAGTGTTGCGGTGTTTCCCGCTTGATCCGATCGACCACCGTGAGATTGCGCAGGCGGCGGATAATTCTCGCCATGTGTTTTCGATCGCGCACGCTTAAGGTGAAAATAATGCGCGTAAACGATTCTCCCGTTGTCTCAAAACGCATGTTTTCAATATTGGTGTTCATCTGGTCGAGCGTGTTGGCGATTCGCGCGAGTGAGCCAGGGCGGTTTCGCAGTTCGATTACCGTGTTGGCCTGAAACTCTCCGCTGTAATCTTCGGCCCACTCGACCGGCACCCACTCTTTGGGGCGACGTCGGTATCGACCGACGTTACGACACCCCGCGCGGTGCACCACGACGCCGCTGCCGGACGTAAGAAAACCCTGGATGTTGTCACCCGGAATCGGCATGCAACAGCGCGCCAGCGTGACAACCGTGGCGTCACCGCCATCGATCATCAAAGGCCCGAGCGGCTCTTCAGGCGGTTCTTCGATTATTTCTTCTTCCGGATTGTCCTGTCCCATCAATCGATTGGCGATCGCGCTGGGAATGCGGTTGCCGAGACCGATATCGACAAAAAACTCGTCAATATCGCTGAAACCAAACTCCTTGATCAGACTATCCAACTTGCTGGTGTCGATTGAGTCCAGCGAAGCGCTATGGCGACTCAATGCGCGATCGATCAGGCGTCTGCCGAAATCGCGCGCCTCTTCATTTTTGAGATTTTTCAGATAGCTGCGAATTGCAGTGCGCGCTTTTGCGGTCACGACGAAGTTAAGCCACATTGGGCTTGGGCGCGCCCCTGGTGCGGTGACGATCTCGACCGTCTGGCCCGAGTGCAATGTTGTGCTAAGCGATGCCAGTCGGCGATCAATCTTGACTGTGACGCAGGTGTTTCCGACATCCGAGTGGATCGCGTAGGCAAAATCGATCGCGGTCGACTCGCGCGGCAACTCGTAGATGTCACCTTTGGGCGAGAATACGTAAATCTCATCGGGAAAAAGATCGGCTTTGACGCTGTCGAGAAACTCTTGCGAATCGCCCGCTTTTTGCCCCATGTCGATCAAGGTAGACAACCATTTGCGCGCGCGGGTTTGCACGCCGGTGCCTTCGCCGGTTTTGTAAATCCAGTGCGCTGCGATACCAGACTCGGCGAACTGATCCATTTCGCTGGAGCGGATTTGCACCTCGACGGGCGTGCCGTGTTCGGTAAACAGCACATTATGCAAGGACTGGTAACCGTTGGCTTTTGGGATCGCGATGTAATCCTTGAAATGCCCTGGGATCGGCTTGTACAGCGAGTGAAGTTGGCCGAGGGTGCGATAGCAGTCGTCAACGCTGTTGACCACCACGCGAACGGCGAACATATCGAACACCTCTTGAAACGAGAGCTGCTTGGCGCGCATTTTTTCGTACAGGCTGTACAGATGCTTCTCGCGCCCGTTGACGTGCGCCTCGATACCGATCTCTTCCAGCTTTGATGTGAATTGCTGTTCGATCTTTTGCACCAGTTCGACGCGATTGCCGCGCGCCCTTTCCACCGCCTCTTTCAACACGCGATAGCGCGCTGGGTAAAGCGCCATAAACCCCAGATCCTCGAGTTCGTTTTTGATTTGTTTTATGCCGAGGCGATTAGCGATCGGCGCGTAAATGTCGAGAGTTTCGCGCGCAATCCGACGCTGCTTGTGTGAGGGCATGGATCCAAGCGTTTGCATATTATGCAGCCGGTCAGCGAGCTTGATAAGCACCACCCGAATATCATCGACGACCGCCAACAGCATTTTGCGAAAGTTGGCTGCCTGCGCCTCAACCTGCGATTCAAATTTAAGGTGGGTCAGCTTGCTCAAGCCATCGACCAGGACGGATATTTCCTCGTCCATCTGCGCGGCCAGTTCCTCGCGCTCAAGCGGCGTGTCTTCGAGAACGTCGTGCAGGATTGCGGCGGATATGCTGCGGTAGTCCATGTTCATCTCGGCGACGGTTTTGGCGACCGCCAGTGGATGAAAGATGTACGGCTCGCCGGAGCGGCGGGTTTGCCCCTCGTGCGCCTGATTGGCTATCTCCCAGGCCTGATAGACGACGTTGATTTCTTTTTTGGGGATACGGCCGGCGAGAAACTCGCACAGATCGCGAATATCGAACTTTTCGGAATAACCGCCAGAGGCGGGTTTTGTGGCCGCCAGTTGCACGATCAGCGGCGGCTAAGCGGACATAACCCTGCGCGAAGTGCGCAGGATTGCAGCAGAAGGGGGGAGTTACTGCATGCTGATTTGAATGTCTTCTTCAATCAGCATCTCCTCGGGCATCGATTCTTGCGGCGGTGCTTCATCAAGAATGTCGCGGGTGACTTCGCCGTCGGCAATCTCGCGCAACGCGATCACAGTCGACTTGTCATTTTCAAGCGGCACCAACGGCTCGGCTCCCATGTTGATCTGGCGTGCGCGCTTTGCAGCAGCCAACACCAGTTGAAATCGGTTATCGACGTTGTCGAGGCAGTCTTCGATGGTTACTCGTGCCATTTTGTAAACTCCAGTTACCGCATGCGCCGTTCAGGCGCTTCATTAGTCAATATTTTAGTTGATCGTTGGCGCGCATGCCAAATGCTTTACGCGAAATGTCAATCAATTGGCGACAATTT
Source organism: Pseudomonadota bacterium (assembly GCA_039029275.1). Classification (GTDB taxonomy): domain Bacteria; phylum Pseudomonadota; class Gammaproteobacteria; order JBCCGL01; family JBCCGL01; genus JBCCGL01. The sequence continues at coordinate 221,448 of JBCCGL010000006.1, forward strand.
TAATCTGTGGCCAACAAATTCGTAATCAAGTCTTTGTGCCGGGCCGATTGGGCCGCGGTCTCAAGGCGGGCTGTCGCAATAATTGCTGCAAATTGCGCCAGCGCGGTGTCAAAGTCATCGTTCACAATAAGGTATTCGGCATCGGCGTAGTGCGACATTTCCAGCACCGCGTCGCGGGTGCGGCGTGCGATCACTTCGTCGCTGTCCTGCCCACGCCCGCGCAGCCGCTGCTGCAACACTTCGCGCGATGGCGGCAACACGAAAACGCTGCGCGAGTCCGGGATCAACTCGCGCACTTGACTCGCGCCCTGCCAGTCAATTTCCAGCAGCACATCAACACCGTTGTCGAGCTGACTTTCAACCACCGATCTGGAGGTGCCGTAGTAGTTGTCGAATACGCGCGCATGCTCGAGAAACTCGCCCTTTTCGAGACGCGCTTCAAATTCGTCAATGCCGACGAAAAAGTAGTCGCGACCATCAACCTCACCGTCTCGCATACGCCGCGTGGTGTGCGAAACTGACACGATCAAATTGTCTGTGCTCTGCAACAGCGCTTTAACCAGGCTGGTTTTGCCGGCGCCTGACGGCGCTGAAACAGTGTATAGCTGACCTCGCGACACGCGCGCCTCCGCTTGAAAATCGAGACCGCGTAGCATAGCAAAGCGAGCCTTTCTTAACGATGGGTCGCTGTTCTTAAGTGCTCTGAAAATTGTTAAGCAGGTTCGGCCAAAAGCGCCGCAATCGCGTTCTCGATAGCTTTTGCACGGCGGGTGTTAGCGTGAGTCTCACCAATAAATACGTACCTGATCAGGCCGCGTTTATCGATCAGGTAAAAAGTCGGCCAGTAGCGGTTTTGCATAAGTTTCCAGAATTGGAAATCGTTATCCATCATCGACGGGTGCTTCAGCTCAAATTCGGCTATCTTCGCCTCGATATTGCTGCGAACCTTTTCGTGCGAAAACTCGGGCGTATGGATACCGATGACTTGAAAGTCGGTATTTTCCAGCTGCGCCTCAAGACCGTTTAGCCAGGGAAAAGAGCGATAACAATTCCAGCAGTCGAATGTCCAGAAGTCGATCAGCACGACCTTACCTCGAAGACTTGCCATCGTCAGCGGTGCTGATCCCAACCAGGCGTCGGCGCTGGTCTGGGTAAATTCAGGTGCGGCTCGCGGCTCAATGCTCTGTGCATGCACCGTATCGCGGTGTTTTAAAAACAACATGCTGACGGCACCAACCATCAGCACGGCAAAGACGGTGCGATACATCCACGGTTTGCGCATCGAGCTGTACCTGTTTCTCAGATGTGTTCCCCTAAGACCGCGCAGGTGCAGGAAGTTCCCACACCTGTACCTACCCAAACAGGTATAGTAGCGCGCGAGACAACAACGGCTGACTCCAATGGCTTTGACACCTTCGAATATGCTCGCCCTCGGCACCGCTGCGCCGACTTTCGCGCTGCCGGACACGCGCACCGGGGCAACGGTAAATTCGAGCGGGTTCGCCGGCAAACCGATGCTGGTCGCATTCATATGTAACCACTGCCCCTACGTCGTTCACATACAGGCGCAATTTGTTGCACTCGCGAATGAACTGGTAGCGCGCGGGTGCGCGGTGGTCGCGATAAGCGCAAATGACGCGACCGGCTACCCGCAGGACGGACCAGACAAAATGGCCGAACTGGCGAGCAATTTGAATTTTGAATTTCCGTATTTATATGACGAGTCACAAGACGTCGCACAAGCCTACGACGCTGCGTGCACACCTGACTTTTACTTGTTCGACGCGTCGCACACCTTGGTGTACCGCGGCCAGTTCGACGCGTCGCGTCCTGGAAACAAAGTCTCTGTGACGGGCGCGGACTTGCGCGCGGCAGCCGAAGCCGTACTGTCGGGGCAAGCGGTGAGCGCTGAACAAGTTCCCAGCGTCGGATGCAACATCAAGTGGAAGTAAACCCGCGGAGTCACCCTGCGCGGTGAACGGGTCGCGCTCCCCGCGCGTGACGGTGTTGATGCCGGTGCGCGACGGCGGCGAGTTTTTGCACGAGGCGGTCCAGAGTATTCTTACGCAAACCTTTGGTGACTTTGAGTTTTTAATTGTTGATGACCATTCCAGTGACGGCGAGCTTGAACGCTTACCGAACGACTCCCGCCTCAAGATTCTCACCTGTGAAAAGCGCGGGATAGTACCGGCGCTCAATTTAGGCATTGCCCACGCGCGTGGCGAGTACATCGCGAGAATGGACGCCGACGACATCGCGCACGCGCATCGTTTGCAAACACAGGTCGAATACCTCGATGCGCGCCCGCACATCGGTATCGCCGGTGCACAGGTTCGCTTGTTTGGAAACAACGACATCAGCGAAGGCTACCGACGCTACGAGCGCTGGATAAATAACCTGACCGATCCCGCTGACATCCGCCGCAGTATTTTTATCGAGAGTCCGCTTCCTCACCCCACCGCGATGTTGCGACGATCCGTATGCGCTGCGCTGAATGGCTACCGCGATACGCCGTGGCCGGAGGATTACGACCTGTGGTTACGCGCTTACCAGAGCGATATAGCGATGGGTAAACCCGAGGGTGTGTTGCTGCACTGGCGCGACTCCGACTCGCGCCTGTCGCGTGTGGACGAACGCTACAGTCAAAAACAGTTTGCCGAAGCCCGCGCCAACGCGCTCGCCAATACGGTGCTGCGGACACGACCCGCAGTTATTTGCGGCACCGGGCCGCAGGCACTGAATCTTTTTGATGCCTTACAGAAACGCGATGTAACAATTTTGTCATTTGTTGACATTCACCCGCGGCGCATTGGCGGCAAAAAACGTGGACGTCCGGTTGTTGCACTGGATGATTCTTCAACGACAAAATCCGATGCTCTTTTACTCGGTGCTGTCGGTGCCTGGGATGCTCGCGAGCGACTTAAAAAGTTTTTTCTGGACAAAAACTTACGTGAGGAAACAGATTTTTTAATGGCCGCCTGAGCCAGGCCAACAGATTTTTTTCCGTTCATCCCAATATTTTACCGCCCGTCAGCGCGCCTCTTAGGTGGCCGACAAACGGCGTCAATTGACGGACAGTTTCGACTGCACATTTGCTTTGCCTGTTGCACTATCCTGCTCCAACAGAGGGGATTTTTTTAATGCAACTTAAAGCACTTGTTCCGGTTTTGATTCTCGCCAGCGGTTTGATTGGGTGCGAAGAACTCTCTGACATTAGTAGTGAATTTGAATCTGGAACAAACGCCGGAACCAACGACACCAACGACACTCACAACGAAAATGCGTGCGAAACGTGTCGCAGTGAGGAAACCGTCGAACTGCGCTGGCTGCCGGAAAACACCGATATAGTCGGCTACAAGATTTACTACAGCTCCGATCCGTACGTTTCAGAACGCGAGCTGTCTGTGCTCGACTCAAGCTCTGAAGACTTTGATTTGCAGGCGCCCGCAGTTGTCTACCACGCATGGGATGATCTCTCACTGTACAAAGGGGATAACGTCTGCTTCCGCATTCTGGCTGTCGAACTCTCGGGTGACGAAACACTCTCCCAGGAAGCTTGCGGAATACTGCCGGACGATACCCAGACCGCCGCCAACAATGAACCAGAGGACGAAGCGGTCAGCTAATCAGTTCCTCTATCTGAGCCGCGAGTACCGGTACCAAATCCCGTTCGAACCAACCGTTGCGTTTAAGCCACAGCTGGTTGCGCGGCGAAGGGTGTGGCAAAGGTAGGTACCCCTCTGGCGTTTCGCGCCAATTCAACACCCGCTCCGTCAACGTTTTGAAATCATCATTCAAGTAATACGCCTGAGCGTACTGGCCAATCAGCAGAGTTAACTCAATGTTTTGCAAGTGCGACAACACTGGTTTGTGCCAGAGTGGCGCGCACTCCCGCCGCGGCGGCAGGTCAACTGATTTTCCTTTCCCGGGATAACAAAAACCCATAGGCACTATGGCGAACTTTCTCTCGTCATAGAACGTGTCCTTGTCAACATTCAACCAGGTGCGCAAACGATCACCACTCGGATCGTCCCAGGGGATTCCGCTGGCGTGTACACGGGTTCCCGGTGCCTGTCCGACGATCAAAACGCGGGACTTGCAATGCGCTCGTAATACCGGATTCGCGCCCAGCGGCAAATCGCCTTCGCAGTGCGTGCACGCTCGTGCTTGTGTTAAGAGATCCTGCAGTGAGTGGGTATTCGTCACAACCGCATATGTGTCTTTAAATGCGCAACAATATCGCCGATCGATTCTCGCGCCTCGGGGATGTCCGGGTAAAACTCAAACACGTGCCACAAGTCATCCCACACCTTAAGCGTTGTGTCCACGCCGGCAGACTGCAATTTTTCTGCAATCATAACGCTGCCGCTTAATAGCAAATCGCGCGTGCCTGTGGTCACAATCGTCGGTGGGAATGCGTGGTCGTAATCTGCAAATAACGGAGAGACCTGAGGGTTTTTGTAGTCTTGATCCGCCACGTAAAAACGCGACGCGTCTTCGATGTACTGACGCCCGAGCGTTGGATCGCGCCCGTCGTTTTCACTCACGCTGCCGTCGAGGTCCCCGATCGCCACCCACGGTGATAACACGGCGAGCGCGGATGGCATTGGCAAAGCGGCGCCGCGAGCGCGATTGAGCACAGACAAACTGAGGTTGCCGCCCGCCGATTCCCCCATGACGGCGAGACGTCTGTTGTCGAACGAGTCTACCATCGCGCGATAGACAGCGAACGCATCGTCCTGCGCGGCGGGAAAAGGATGCTCCGGCGACAAGCGATATTTCGCTGCGTAAACGCTCACGTTTAAGGCTGTTGCGATTTGCGCGGTGATCACACTGTCCTCGTAGGCGCTGCCCATGACAAAGCCACCGCCGAAGTGATACAGCACCGCGGCGTCATCTCGCCCTCCCCCCGACGGTACGACGCGCTGAACGGCGACGTCATTTAGACTCAGCTCCTCGACGCTAGCACCGGTTTCGTCCAGAATCTTTTTACAAGCCGGCGCGAAGCCCTCGTGCGACTCGCGCCGCACGCGCGGCAGATTCTCGGCGTCGAACCGTTCAAAATTCGCTGGCAGGTTTTGCGCAAGGAATTCACTCGCTGCGTTGCTTAATTTGCGTTTCTCGTTCATCGTGAATTTGTGGAGCTCGTTCGACGGGATAGTACGAGCGACGAAACTCAACTGCAATGCGCAAGTTTCGGGTCGCTTACCGACACATTCGCATTAAGCTTCACTCAATCTTTTTCATGAGTCTGCAATGGGTCTATATGCTTGGGTGTTGTTGCTCGCACTTTCGATTGTGTGGGGCGGCTCATTTTTCTTTGCTGAGATTGCACTGCGTGAGCTCGGCCCGTTGACGATTGTTACCGCGCGGGTCTCGATCGGTGCTCTGGCGCTTTTCGTATACTTGCGAGCAATTGGAGAACACCTACCGCGCGAGCCGAGTGTGCTCGCCCAGCTCTTGATTATGGGCGCGATCAATAACGCGATCCCGTTTTCTCTTCTGGTGTGGGCGCAGATTTACCTGACGAGTGGTGAGGCTGCAATTCTCAACGCGGCAGTACCGCTGTTTACCGTTTTACTGGCCCACTGGTTGACCGACGATGAAACAATGTCCGCTAACAAATTGATAGGCGTTGTGGTCGGCATAATCGGTGTTGCCTTTCTTATCGGGCCACAAGCAGTCAGGGGGTTGGGTGCAAACTTGTTCGCGCAACTTGCTGTTATTGCTGCAACCATCAGTTACGCACTCGCCAGTATTTATGGGCGGCGCTTAAGAAGCCTGTCGACCTCGGTGGCTGCAACCGGAATGCTCACCGGCAGTACTGTGCTATTGGTTCCGTTGATGCTGATCTTTGAATCACCTTTTTCGCATGTCCCCGAAATTGACACTATCGGTGCCTTGATCGGGCTGGGGGTGCTCAGCAGCTCAATCGCCTATCTGCTCTACTTTCGAATTTTGGCGATCGCAGGTAGCACAAATCTGATGCTGGTGACCTTGCTGGTTCCGGTGAGCGCGCTGGTGCTTGGTGTGTGGATTTTAAAAGAGGAAATTGCCGCGCAAGCGTATCTCGGGATGTGCATCATCTTTACCGGCCTGCTGGTGATTGACGGAAGACCCGTTAAAGCGATTGTCGACATCGCGCGACAATTGCGCAGCTAGATCAGTCCCCGATCGGCAAACGACATTTCGCAGCCATCACCAATAATGATGTGATCGAGCACCGCAATATCGACTAATGCCAAAGCCTGTTTCAGGCGCTCGGTGATGCGTTTGTCCTCGATACTCGGTTCCGCCACCCCTGACGGATGATTGTGCGAAAAGATGACAGCCGCCGCGTTGTTGGAGAGCGCGGCTTTCACCACTTCTCGCGGATACACATTAGCCGCGTTTAGCGTGCCTTGAAAAAGCTCCTGGTAGCGAATCACGCGATTGCGATTGTCGAGGAATATACAGGCAAACACTTCGTGCGGCACACCGCGCAAACGGCTTGCCAGGTACTGGCGTGTGAGATCGGAAGAAACGAGCACATCGTTCTCCTGCATCGATTTGTGCAAATACCGTCGCCCCATTTCAAGCACCGCCTGCAGCTGGGCAAATTTTGCGGAACCCAGTCCTTTTGCACTGCAAAAACGTGTGCGAGAGGCACCTAGCAAGAGCGGTAAGCTGCCGAACTCATCGAGTAGACCGCGCGCTAAATCAACCGCGGTTTTTCCCGCGACCCCGGTGCGCAAGAAAATCGCCAATAGTTCCGCGTCGGTGAGTGATTCGGCGCCGCGCTCAAGCAGTTTTTCACGCGGGCGCTCGTCGGCGGGCCAATCCCTTATTGCCATTGTTCTGTCCTTAAACACGATTCCTACCCGGATGCTAGCGCCAATACCAGACGCAGGCAAATCATCGGCGGAATAGTGAAATATCCCCCTTCCCTTACGCACGTTGATCATTACAATGATTGAAAAAACGACGCTCTCTCGGCCACCCAAGGATTTGTGATGAAACGTTACGCTGCTTTGTTTGTTTCCGTAGCCACCATGTCGGCGCTGCCCGCGTTCGCATTTGATCTTTCCGCGCTTGAAGAAGAACTCGACGTCAATCCGGTGGAGAGCTGTAACGACGGCTTAGAGTTGTACCAGGAGGGTGATCTCAAGGGTGCACTTGAACTCATCACCTTGTGTCGCGACGAAATGTCTCAAATCAACGAACAGCGCGTTTCTGCGGCGTTTGTCGATAACGTTATGGATTTTGTTGGTGACCCGCTGCGACACCAAAACGCGATGGGGTTTTCACAGATGGAACGCAAATACCGCAAGGACAACCTGGATATTGACGTTGCGCTCAGCACCGGTCAGGGTGCCACCATGATGCAGTCATTGGTTGGGGTTGCCGGCAAGAAAACCCGCATCGGAAAATTCAGCGGATACGTGATCTCCCAAGGTAACGACAATACTTTTTATATTCCACTCGATGGCATGGCGCTTTCGATCAAATCGCGCACCGTCGAGCAAAAACAACTCAAGCAATTTGCCAAAGCCTTTATGAAAGGGTTTCCTGAATAGAGAATAACCAGCGCGTTAGAGGCTATAGAGTCACGGAGAAAACCATGCGTCATAACCAACATTTTTCGGCCGCACTAATGGTTCTATCGTTGCTTTTTAGTAGCGCTTTGTGGGCCGCAGATCGCATTGCGGTGATGGATTTTGACAACCGCACGCCACACGGTGGCTGGCGGGTTGGGCAAGGCGCATCGGATATGCTCGCTACCGCTTTGGTAAAGCGAACGAAGTTTTCGGTGATCGAGCGTGACAAACTTGCCAACGTTATTCAGGAACAAAACCTGAGTAATGATCCTACTCGCTTTGATGCGTCAACCGCTGCGGAAATTGGCCGACTCCTTGGCGCTCAATACATGGTGACAGGCGCCGTTACCGAGTACGGTCGAGCTAAACAGGGTGGTAGCGCGCTTGGTGTGAGCCTGGGGAAGCAGGACTACAGCGCCGCAGTTGATATTCGCATCGTCGACGTCAACACCGGTGAAATCGTATTCGCCGAAAGCGGCAGTGACTCTGAAAGCTCGCTCTCGCTGAAAGGGTTTGGCATGAGCGCAGGCGAGTCTTTTGACGAGAAAAAAGCGACGGAGGCGATGCGCGGTGCGATCAAAAAAGTGGCCAAAAAAATCGGCAAGGCTAAATTTGAGTCGCGTCATGTTGCGCAGGAAAAACCCTCAGGTCCCGTAATGGTTGCTGATGTTGATGGCAACATAATTACGCTTAACAAAGGCACGAGCGCCGGATTTGAAGTCGGTCAGGAGTTGACCGTCTCGCGCAAGGACAAAGAGATCAAAGATCCCGAAACGGGCGCTGTCATCAAAATTAAATACAAGGAAGTTGGCAAAATTAAATTAATCGAAGTCGACAGCGGCTACGCCGAAGGTGAGGTAATTAGCGGCGGCGGCTTCGAGGTCAAAGACGTCATTCGTTAAGCCAGGTGAGCTTGATACAAAGATGCGTCGATTGATGTTTTACACTCACACATCAAATCCGCAATCAATCGACCCGACCCGGCGGCCATCGTCCACCCCAACGTGCCGTGACCTGAATTGATGTAAAGATTGTCAAACCGCGTCTGACCGATTATCGGCACGCCGTCCGGCGTCATCGGTCGCAATCCGGTCCAGTATCGCGCCTGCGACTGATCACCTCCATCGGCGAACAAATCGTTGACAACAAAATTAAGTGTGTCGGTGCGACGTTCGCGAAGCGAAAGATTAAAACCAGTCAGTTCTGCAGTGCCTCCAACGCGAATTCGGTCGCCCAGCCGAGTTATCGCCACCTTGTAGGTCTCGTCCATGATTGTTGATTGTGGCGCGCTCGAGTCGTCGACTACGGGGACAGTGAGCGAATAGCCCTTAACCGGGTAAATCGGCAGCTTGATGCCAATACTTCTGGCCAACGCGGTGGAATACGAGCCGGTCGCAAGCAAATACTTGTCTGCCTGCATACGCTCGCCGCCAACCTCCACACCTTGCACTGCGCCCTTGTCGATTTCGATGCGATCGATGTGCTGGCCAAATACAAATCGCACTCCGGATTGACGCGCTTTCTCCGCCAGGCATTTCGTGAACAAAAAGCAATCGCCAGTCTCATCGCCGGGCAATCGAAGCCCACCGACAATTTTGTCTACAACACGGTGCAAGCCTGGCTCAGCGTTGACGCAACCGTCGGCATCAAGAACTTCATATTCAACGCCACTTTTACTAAGAACTTCAACGTCTTGCCGGGACGCATTGAGTTGTTTTCTTTTGCGGAACAACTGCAGGGTTCCGGCCGACCGCTGGTCGTAGGCCAGATCCAATTCGCTGCGCAGTTCGCGCAAACAATCACGACTGTATTCCGCAAGTGTGACCATGCGCGATTTGTTGTGCGCGTATGCCTCAGCGTTGCATTGAAGCAACATCGACCACACCCACTTTTGCAACGACGGCGTAAAAAACGTGATGGGATCGATGCGCAGTGGGCCGTGTTTTTGCATCAGCCACGTCACCGCCTTTTTAGGCACACCTGGCGCCGCCCACGGTGCCGCGTATCCGGGAGAAACTTGTCCCGCATTGGCGAAACTGGTTTCCATAGCCGTTTCAGCTTGCCGCTCAACGACTGTCACCTGATGTCCGGCGCGCGAAAGGTACCACGCGCTGCAGACACCAATAACACCTCCTCCCAGAATCAATACCCGCATTTTTTCTCTTTTTTTCTTTAATTTGTATAAACCGGAAAACGCGCACACAGCTTGGAAACCGTGCGTGACGCTTCTGGTGACAGTGGTTTTCCACCAATCGACTCAACGACATCTGCAACTACGTTGCCCAATGTTTGGAACTCGGCAATTCGCAGCCCGCGTGTTGTCGCGGCCGCTGTTCCCAAGCGCAAGCCGACCCATTCTGACGGCTTTGCCGAATCGAAAGGAACCGGATTTTTGTTGCTGGTGATGTTGACCTGCGCGAGGGCATCCTGAACCTGTTGCCCGCTCAGTTCGCGCGAGGAGAAATTCAACAACACCATGTGTGTGTCCGTACCACCGCCAACGATATCGAGCCCGCGCGACTCCAGGGTCGCGGCCATGGTTTTCGCATTTGCAATGACTTGCGTGCCGTAGGTTTTAAATTCATCGCACAACGCTTCACCCAGACAAACCGCTTTAGCCGCAATCACTTGTGTATGCATACTCCCCTGCACGCCGGGGAAAATCGCCGACTGGAATTTCTTTGCCCACGCGCGGTCGCGCGCCAGAATCAACCCGCCACGCGGCCCGCGCAGCGTTTTCGTTGTCGTGCAGGTCACGATGTCGGCATGCAGAATCGGCGATGGGTGCGCACCTGCCGCGACCAGACCCGCGATGTGTGCCATGTCGACCAAAAACAATGCACCGACTGCATCGGCGATCTCGCGCATGCGAGCAAAATCGATTGCACGCGGATACGCCGACCCGCCGGCAATCAGCAATTTCGGTTTTATCTCAGACGCTTTATCTGCCACTTCGTCGTAGTCGATGACGCCGGTTTGACGGTTCACACCATAGTGGTACGCATCAAACCAGCGTCCGGATTGATTTGGCTTGGCGCCGTGACTCAAGTGCCCGCCAGCAGCAAGATCCATACTAAGGACGGCGTCACCCGGCCGTAAGGTCGCAAAAAAGACAGCCTGATTCGCCTGCGTTCCCGAGTGCGGCTGAACATTCGCGTACGCGCAATCAAACAACTCGCAGGCCCGATCAATCGCAGCTTGCTCCACGATATCCACGAATTCGGCGCCGCCGTGAAAACGGTTGCCGGGATAGCCTTCCAGCGTTTTGTTGGTCATCGCATGGCCGAGCGCATCCAGCACCGCGCGACTCACGATGTTTTCCGATGCGATCAATTCGATTTGATTTTGCTGTCGATTAAGTTCGCCAGACAACGCGTTGGCAATATGCGGGTCCGCAGTATCCACGCCCGCGTTAAAGAACGCGTGAGTCATCGGTAAGGTTTTCCTGTCGTGTTGAGCGCGCCCAGCACGTTACCGATACGGGTTGCGCTATGCAATTTAGATTTACTATTCTATAGCCGTAGAAAAACTATCTCTATACCAATGCTCGAACCCAAACGCCCCAAAGGTCCTCCGCTGAATGCACTTCGAGCATTTGAGTCTGCAGCACGATTGGGTGGCTTCTCAGCCGCAGCGCACGAGCTATGCGTCACCCCGGCTGCGGTCACACAACAGGTCAAATCGCTCGAATCCTGGGTCGGCCAACCGCTATTCGAACGCCGCGCTCAAGGAGTCGAGCTGAATGCGCTCGGGCAATCAGCGTTGCAGGAACTGGGCGCTGCCTTCGACCAGCTTGGCCTCGCGGCGCAAAACCTGCGCACGCGCGCGTCACCTTTTGAGGTGCGGATTGCTGCATTGCCGAGCGTCGCGCAACTTTGGTTATCTCCTCGCTTATCGGACATTCGTCGGAATCATCCCGAAATCAAAATTTCAATTACGGCGATGGAATCGCGCCCGAACCTGCTGCGCGAGTCATTTGATCTATGCCTCTTTTTTAGCACGGCGCCACTTCCCGACAATTCGACCACTATTTGCGCAGATGAACTCTTCCCGGTCTGCGCTCCTGAAATGGCAGACCGAATTCGTTCACCGAATGATTTGGCGAGCGTTCCACTGTTGCAAGACGTCACATTTATCGGCGACTGGCGTCAGTGGATAACAGGTATAAACCCGCATCTCGATCTCGAACTCAGCGGACCGACGTTTTCGCATTACAGCCTTGCAGTTGAGGAAGCAAAAAACGGTGCAGGCGTTTTGTTCGGACGCACGTCGCTGATACAGGATGTATTGGATCAAGGTTTGCTAGTGGAGCCTTTTGATCAACGCGTTGAATTGTCCCAATCGTTGATTGTCATCACCCGACACGCATCTGGCGAATCGAAAATGCTGGATTCAATCGTTCAGTCTTTTTTATCAACTTAAAATTGATAGTTCTACTCTTCGCTTTGTGTTCGAATTGGAAATCAAAATGACAAAACAACTTCCCTCGCTTTCTCAGGCACCGAACCTCACCGAAGTTTTCACGGCATTTCCGCGTGGGGTAAAGCCGATGCTGGAATTTCTCGAGGTAGTATTGAGAGAAAAGTCTTCCTTCACGCGGGGTGAACGCGAACTTATGGCAGCGCATGTGTCCTCGTTAAACGCATGCGCCTACTGTTTCGGATCGCATGCGGCGATGGCGCAGGCGTTTGGTGTCGCCCCTGACCTACTCGAATCGCTGCGGTCCGACCCGGACAATGCCCCTATTGCAGAAAAGCTAAAACCGGTTATCCGATACGTCTCGAAACTGACACTCTCACCAAGCCGAATGTCGCCCGTAGACGCGCAGGCCGTGTACGATGCAGGCTGGGATGAACATGCGCTCTACGACGCCATTCTGGTTTGTGCCGCGTTCAATATGATGAATCGAATTGTCGATGGAACCGGCTGCGTGGCCGATATCCCGGCGAACGCGGCGGGTTCGGAGAAGCCGTTCGAGTCTTATATCGAATGGGGTAAAACCGCAGGATTTTTTGATTGAGGGTGTGGTAGTAACCGCGCGCCAACGCGGTGATTCTTTTTTCTGATTTCGTTTTCTCGAAAGAGGAGGACGTAGCATGCAAGGTGGATGTTTTTGCGGATCAGTGCGGTACGAGCTTAAAAAACCGCCACACGATGCATACTTTTGTCACTGTCGTGACTGCCAGTACCTGGCGGGAGCTCCTTTTCATACACTCGCAATTGTTGATCGCGGTTCAATCGATATTGTCTGCGGAGAGACCAGCGCCTTTCATCACCAATCACAGAGCGGGACGGATATGAAACGCGAATTCTGCCCAAAATGCGGAACGCCGTTGTTTATCACCAGCCCAAGATTTGAAGATATTCAAATGTTCACACCCACAACGCTGGACAACCCCGATGCAGTCCGACCCTCATTCCAAATTTGGGCGCGCAGCAAAATCGACTGGATGCCTTTGATACCAGAGATCAACTGTTATCAATACGGTGCTCTTGATGGCGATATCGAACCACAACCTGAAGAAGACTAAATCATGCATGCCCATATTCTTGTCGCTCACCCAGAACCTAAATCGTTTAACGCGCAATTAGCATCAATTTCGCAGGAATCCTTAAAAACGCAAAACTGGACGACGTCGTTTACTGATCTTTATTCGAGTGACTTCGATCCGCGCGAAGGCGCAAGTCATTTTTCCCTACGCAAGGACAAAGACGTTTTTCACACACAAACTGAACAACGTCACAGCGCAGACAACAATCGCCTCCCTGAAGAGGTCGAATCGGAAGTTCAAAACTTGATGAACTGCGATTTACTGGTCGTCCATTTTCCCGTCTGGTGGTTCGGGATGCCTGCAATCTTGAAAGGGTGGATGGATCGCGTTTTCGCGTATGGTCGCATGTACACTAGTACAAAGCGCTATGACAAAGGCGTTTGCGCAGGAAAGAAAATGATCGCCTGCGTCACCACAGGCGCAACCGCCGATTCTTGTTCATTTAACGGCAAGGAAGGTGATATTCAGTTGCATTTGTGGCCAATGCTGTTTCCGTTTCGATACATCGGATTTGACGTATTGCAGCCCGAGGTCTTTCACGGGGTTGGTGGCGTGGCATTTATCGAAAATCAGGAAGGTGGCCTCAGCACACTTGAGGTTTATTCAAATCACTGGGTCAAGACTCTGAGCACGCTCAAGGAACGAGAATCAATTCAATACAACCGGGATGAGGAATTTGATGAGAGGAAACAGCTTGTTTCTGGAGCGCCGGTTTACTCACCTTTTGTGCGGCAAAATCAGGATATTTGATTGCATTAAACGATTTAGCCCTCCGCGCCCAATCAAAGCTGCTCGGCGATCAAGATAAACCCGGGCAAGGTAAAAAACGACACAATAATCTGAAACGTAACGATGCTGGACATCAGTTCTGCATCGCCGCCCATTTTGCGCGCCATGACGTACGAGCTCGCAGCGGTCGGCACGGCACCGGCGATAATCGCCACGGTTCGAGCGAGTCCGTCCAGACCGACCAGCCAAGCCATCGCGATCATAATCAGTGGCATACCCACCAGTCGCGTCATCACTCCCACGAAAAGCAACAATTTCTGCTGCGCGGCGGAACCGGGTTTCATTCCCGCACCGACGGTTAATAGTGCAAGCCCAAGACCGCCAGCACCGACAATATCAATCGAGTTAAAAACAATGTCGGGTAGACCGGTTAGATTGAAAACAATCCCGGCGACGCATGCCAGAATCAACGGGTTGGTGAGGATTTTTAAACCAACGGACCGGGCGTCTACCGTCGCGTCAGAGCGACCGTAAACAGAAAGGATAATCACGGAGATGACATTCAGCAGCGGCACCATAATCGCGAGCGCCAGCGCGGCCAAGGCTAACCCTGGATCGCCGTACAGTGGTCCAATCACCGCGATCGCGACAAAACCATGAAAGCGCGTCGCGCCTTGAAAAATACTGGAAAACGTCGGCCCGCTGTCCGGGTATCGGTTTCGAAATAAAGTATGCGTTGCAATTAACAGAACCGACATCCCGAAAATCGCAACGACAATGACCAGGGCGAAGCTACCAAACGGTACGCTGCCAAGGTCGGCCCGACTCAGCGTTCGAACGATGAGAAAAGGCAGCAACAGGTAAAAACAGACGTGTTCAATCGATGACCACACCGACTCGCCGACAACACGAAAACGGAACAACAGATGTCCGATTGCGATAATCAGGAATACGGAGGCAATGGCGTTAAACGTAGCAAGCAAAAGAATTGACCGATTCGATGAGAACTTGATTGAATTTTATCAAATGGATCGATGAAACGATTGAGCCAGCGCCGAGGCTTAGCGCAGTCCATGGAGAAATGTTCTAATCCAAAACAGAGGGAGATGAATTTATCTCGCAAGTCCGGCAACGGTATGCTTGAGAAGGATCTGTCGAGGTGACCGGTGGTTGAGTCACGTAGAACTTTAATCCACCAGATTAAGCGTCAGAGTGAATACGACTCATCAAAAGCAGGGCAATTACTATCGTTCCGGTTGTAAATAGCCAGAAAAATCCAAAGCTTCCAAAATAGTGAGTGAACTTGCCTCCAGCAACACCACCTGCCACAGAGCCGACCCCTAAAAACAAATTTGCTCTTCCAAAGATCAAACTCGCCGAGCGTTCAGAAACAGTATTTGCCAAGAACGCAGGGAACAGGCCGAACAAACCAAAATAGAATGCGCCATACAAAATAGCGACAAACGCAGCGACTTGTGCGCTCTGAAAGATCGCCATCGCCATAAACGCGCTGCCAAGCACGGCCAGACAAAGCATGATTGTCACCTTGATCGTGAATCTGTTGGCTATGTAAGTGAGGAAGACACCGCTAAAAGCACCAAGAATCCCCGGAATAATCCACGCGTTTGCAGCGGCTGACTCAGCGAAGTGTAAGTCTTCAACCAGATAAGCAGAGAAGTACGTCTGGAATGACACAAGCCCGATACCACAAAGAAACAGGACGGCGTAGAAGACTAAAACAGGAAATCCTTGTGGTACCGTGCCATCGGCAGTTATCGAATGGATGCCAGACTCTGTTAAGTCGTTTTTTGGTTGCGCAAACCATGTGAGGACGATGAAGCTCATCAGTCCTATAAGCATTGTTACCATACCGAGGCCAAACCACATAGACGAGACCCCAAATTTCGCCAGAGCGGGCGGAATGACAACGCCATTAATCAGAAATCCGATCGCGGTACCGCACGCCGCGATGCTGAGCGCCGCCACCCGCTGGGCCTTTTCCATTGAGAGTGCTGTGTACCTAACCATCGGCACCCATGCAAAGGCGATCAAAAGCCCCAACGCACCATAAATCAAAAACAACGCGGTGTATTGATCGGTAAATCCCACGGCCGCCACCAGGGCACCACCACCTATTGTCGAAAAGGAAATGATTATTTCGGGCCTTGCCATTGAAGCTGCTTTGCCCGCCGCGAGCGAGCCGAGGAAATAAGCTCCCTGGTGGATGGCCGTCAAATTGCCAACGTCGGAATAAGTCATCCCGAATTGATCAATCAGTCTTGGCCACATGATGACCATGACATTTCGACCAAACCCAAACATGCTCGTTATGATCGCCGTCATTGCGAGAATGCATATTCCGAGGCCGAGAAATCCGCGATTCACGACCTGGGCCTTAGTGCATAAATTAATCGAGCGCTCTTATCGTCCAACGGCTCGCGATCATGATTCCCAAATGCAGTGACAATCTGCAATCCTGCTCTGTGCACCAATTGTTCTATATGTTGGCGCGTGTACATGCGCAGCGTAAGATCGGTGTATAGTTTCCGAATGATTCCTTCAGCGTCTGCTTTATACAGAAATCTGAATTTCATCAGTTCTCCGTCATGCATTTGTATCCTGGAGCGCATTAGCGTTCCACCGTTCGGCAGTGGCCGCGTCCATTCATAAACGATTGTTCCATCTTCCTGATTGGGGTTATAGAAGATTGGCCTGCTACGCTTGCTAAGGGAGCTGTCGCCAAAGCTTGCAAGGTCGAGGAGTAAATTGCCGCGCGATGATACACATCCGCCAAGGCTTTTTAGTGCGCTCAAAGCGTCGTCGTCACTTAACAAAAGTTGAAACGCATCGATTGGCGTGACTACAAGATCAAATGTTCGACCCAGCTCCAAACTGCGCATATCTCCCTGAAGAAACGAGATGTTAGCCGCGAAAGAGCTGTGTAACGGATCGAACTTTCGCCGCTCCGCTTGCGCCACCATTTCCTTCTCAAGATCGACGCCAACGACTTCGATTCCGTGCTTGGCGAAATGGAAAACATTTCTCCCTACCCCACACGGAACTTCAAGTACAGAGTTGACCCCATCTGTCAGGAATGATGTCAGAAAAACAGCGTCCATATCGGTTGCGTGCTCGGTTTCGTAAAACGCCGATCGTTCGGCATATGTGATCGGTTTGTATTCGGTTTCTGTATCTACCAGTGTCGTCATCGAGTTCACCGCACAGGCTATCCACACTTCTTTAACATCGACGCGACGTATTCACTTGAAACGGCGCCATCTCTTGTCACCTCTGCTTTCGCCAGGGCTCGGTCGTCAATAGTCAGGTGATTGTGAACACTCGCCAAGCGACACAAATACGGTGCGCATAAGCGACTTAGTGCTTGAGCGGAGCTTCGATGAACACCGCCCGGCAATTTGTCAATTTTGCAGTGCAGAACGCCAAACCGGGAGCAAACGGGGGCCTCTAGACTGGTTTCTTGATCAAAGGTTTCAAGGTAGCCGGGGCCATAGCCGCACGTTACATCGACGATCATGCTGCCCTTGCGCATAGTTTTCACCATGTCAGTGGTGATCATTGCAGGCGTTTCACGCGTGGATATGAGAATCGCGCCGACTACAAGGTCAACGCTTGGCAAGAGCTGTCCCAAGACATCTCCCTCATTGATCAAGCACGTCACGTTTCCTGGCATCAATGCAGAGAACGCTCTCAAACGAGAACGGTTGCGCCCCAGCACCGTGACGTCTGCACCAAGAGCCGCCGCAGTCGTTGCGGCTGCAGCACCTGAATTTCCATAGCCGATCACCAAAACTTTAGCCGGTGTCGCGTCAGGAATACGTGGCAAGAAAACTCCATTCCCGCCCAAATGCGATTGCAAATGATACGCGCCGTAAATCACAGCCATTTTTCCGGCAATTTCACTGTGCGCGCGCGTGACAGGGAATTCGCCGAGTGGCTCTTCGATAAATTCAAACGCAAATGATCGTATGCCCTGATCGCAGAGCGCGTTGGCAAGCGCGCGATTGTCTTCGAGATGCAGATACGAAGCATAAGAGCATCCGAAAGGCATTCTTGCGACATCGTCTGGTGTAGGTGGCTTATACTTTGCAATTAAAGACGCCTTTGCCCACGCGTCTTTTGCGGACAGAACCACGGCTCCCGCTTGTTCAAATTGTAGATCGTGGATTCCATACCCCTGACCAATGCCGGCTTCGCAAAAGACCTGAATTCCTTGATCCAAATAGTCAGTCACTAACTCGGGAAACATCAGACTTCGAACCTCGTTCGGGTTGCTGTCGCGCACGAACGTCACAGATTTGGCAATGCTCATGCCGATTCTCGCATCGACACTTTTTTCGATCCGCGGCTAAGCTCTTTCAAATCCATGTGAGACGGCTGTAGCTCGTCTTGTAGAACTTGTATAGCTACATTTGGGCGAGCGCTCCCACAAACAAAGATATCAAATGCGGCGAAGCTAAATTCCGGCCAAGTGTGAACAGAGATATGGGATTCAGCCAGTATGACAACGCCCGTCACACCAAGACCTTCGCCAAAATGGTGCATGTGGGTTCCGAGCACCGTTGCCCCGGCCTCTTTGGCGGCAGCAACCATTCTCTGACCTAGAAAATCGGGATTTGAAATTCCCTTGGCACCCCAAAAATCTGCGATGACGTGCCTTCCGATAGGATTTTGTGACTCGTTCACGAATTTAAATTCCTTTGATTTTGTTTTTTTTTATTTTCTTTTATGAGGTGTCTGGGTGCTTTTTCGAAAACGACATCTAGCTACCTACTTTTAACTCCCAGCATCATCGCTAGCACTTCAGCCTTGTGGTCCGTCCACGGGGCGGGAGTTTTATGGCGCGTTGTTCCGGCTACACCTGGTTTCAAAAGGGCCGGACCAACCAACCTCTTACGAACTCTCGTCTGACAGCCACTTAAATTCGCGGCAATAGTGCGTGAGTTAGTTCCTCGCGAACGTTTTTTTAGCTAAATGTGTTAAACAACGCTGAGGTTCGATACGTGATCCGCCTCACTGCGGTGATCTGATAAACTCCGACCGATGAATGGGCTCAGCAACAAACACATTCTGCTCGGTGTGACCGGAGGTATCGCAGCGTATAAAAGTCCCGACCTCGTGCGCCGTCTGCGCGAGGCGGGCGCCGATGTGCGGGTCGTGATGAGTACGGGTGCAAAAGAATTCGTTACACCGCTGAGTTTTCAGGCAACCAGTGGTAACCCGGTGCACACAGACCTTCTGGACGAGGATGCCGAAGCCGGCATGGGACATATTGAACTCGCACGCTGGGCCGATGCAATTCTCATCGCCCCCGCCTCGGCTAACCGCATTGCCGCGCTGGCGCAGGGGTTTGCCGACGACCTGCTCAGCACGGTTTGCCTCGCCAGCGAAGCGCCTCTGTTTATTGCACCCGCGATGAATCGCGTTATGTGGAGCAACGCGGCGGTGCAATCGAATATCGAAAAACTTCAGCTACTCGGGGCAACCTTGCTTGGGCCGGGCAGTGGCGATCAGGCCTGCGGCGAAACCGGCAGCGGGCGCATGTTGGAACCGACCGAACTGCGCGACGCGATGATCGGATTCTTGACCTCATCCACAACCGCTGCCTTGAGCGGAAAAACCGTTTTGATCACCGCTGGCCCAACACAAGAAGCGCTCGACCCCGTCCGCTATATCAGCAATCACAGTTCGGGGAAAATGGGTTTCGCAATTGCTCAGGCAGCGGAGCAGGCGGGCGCGTCGGTGACCCTGATTGCCGGGCCCGTCGAGCAAACTACGCCGCGCAATGTCAATCGCCTTGATGTCATCAGTGCGCAGGACATGCACGCAGCCGTGATGCAGCACGTTGACAGTGCCGATGTATTTATCGGCGTCGCGGCAGTCGCCGACTATCGAGCAAGCGACGCGCAGGAAAATAAAATAAAAAAGTCAGATGCCGAGATGACCCTAACGCTTGCACGCAATCCGGATATCCTCGCCGACGTCGCATCGCTCGCGAACAAACCCTTTACCGTTGGCTTTGCAGCGGAGACTCAATACGTTGAGAACTATGCGCGCGAAAAACTTGAAAAAAAGAAGCTTGATATGATTGCCGCAAATCTCGTAGGTAAGGAAAGTGGCGGCTTTAAGTCGGACACCAATAGTCTTTTCGTACTAAACAAAAGCGGCGACGAAAAAACACTCACTGATGCACCGAAAAACGAAATCGCCAGACAATTGATTGAGCTGATCGCAAAATCCGTTTCTTAAACAATCGAAAAAATATGAATTCTGTTGACGTCAAAATCCTCGATGCACGCATTGGCAATGAAATCCCTCTTCCTGAATACGCGACGTCCGGTTCCGCCGGTCTCGATTTACGTGCATGTCTCGACGAGGTAGTCACGCTAAGTCCGGGGCAAACCGAACTGATTCCAACCGGAATGGCGGTGCACATCGCAGACCCCGGATACGCCGCCGTGATTCTTCCGCGTTCGGGTCTCGGGCATAAGCATGGAATTGTGCTGGGCAATCTCGTCGGCTTAATCGATTCTGATTATCAGGGTCAATTATTTGTTTCGACGTGGAATCGCGGCGACACCCCGTTCACGATTGAAATCGGCGAACGTATTGCGCAGCTGGTTATCGTTCCTGTTGCTCAAGTCGAGTTCAATATCGTTAAAGAATTTGATGATAGTGTTCGCGGCGCAGGGGGGTTTGGTTCGTCTGGGCGTAGTTAGAATATTAAGTTGAAAAAGATTATTTTTTATTTCGCTCGCGCGCGATTTGATACTTTATTTAGCAAAATGCATAGCGAGCGAGTTACTTTTTGCTCGCCCAAAAAGTAACCAAAAAGTGCGTTTTTTTGGCACTAAAATGACAATAAATACGAAGGTGAGCGCGTTCAACTAAACTGCATAATTCACTATCCAGTGCGCTCACGACAAGAAGTCATTGCTTGCCGAAAAATAGACAACTATCGAGAGCAATTAGCAGCCTAAAAATCTCAGGGTGCAAAAGCCTATGTTAGACGTACTTCTTTTTCTAATTCCAAAAACTTAAACGTAGAGCTCTCTTTTCCAACCTGTTTTTTGCGCGAAGCAAACTAAGCCTATACTGACTCAATCAACTTCACTAATCCGATACTCTGATTTTTTCAGCCACTCCGGGTTAATTTCTACCCCCCATCCGGGCCCCTCAGGAATTCGTACCTTCCCGTCTACGGCGACGGGAAAGTCGGAGTAAATTCCGTACTGCCACGGATAGTAGTCATCTTCCTCAATCGCGAACTCTAGATAGTCGCCGGGGTTATTGATTGCACCCAGAAAATGCAGCGTAAAAATAGTGACAAGCGACATATTGGCCGCATGCGGCAAACATTTGTAACCACGCTCTTCTGCCATTTTTGCAACCCGCAGCGTGCGCTCGATTCCGCCGACGTAACAAATGTCTGGCTGCGGAATGTCAACGATGCCATCATCCAGCATGTACTGCCAAAGCGTGAGATTGTTGTCTTGCTCACCCCCGGTCACGTCGAGTTCAAGTGCTTCTTTGACTTGCCGTGTCCATTCAAAATTCCAATACGGGCACGGCTCTTCAAAATGACAAATGCCGTTGTCCTGCAATATCTTCCCAACTTCAATTGCCCTCGCCGGCTCGTAGCAACTATTGGCGTCGACGAGCAAGGTGACGTCATCGCCAAGCGCTTGTCTAATTTTCGGAATAATTTCCTCTGTGCGTCCCGGCCACTCGTCCTGATTGCGGCCGGTTTCTGCACCAACTCGAAACTTGAATGCGTCATAGCCGTGTTTATCGCGCAGCTTTATAAATCGATCGGCTTCGTCTTTTGCTGTGATGTCTCGTTTCATACTTGACGCATAAGCGCGAATCGGGCGCGGCGTTCCGCCTAACAATTCGCACACCGATTTACCCTGCAACTTTCCATGCAAATCCCAGATGGCAGTATCCAAACCGCCTAACGCACGACACATGTAGCTACCGGGGTATTTGTGCTCTTTCTCGTACGCGAAATCGAGCAGGTCACCGAGTTGCGACAAGTCAGATATGTCTTTGCCAAGTGTATGAATGGCGACCTGTCGATGCAGAACTGCAGCTGAAATATCCGCGTGATACGTGGAGACTTGACCCCAACCCTGGGCACCGTTGTCAGCGGTGACGCGCGTTAGTCCGACGAACTCGGTGCAGAACGTTTCGATCGATTTGATTTTCATTTACAGGTTCAATTTGTCTTTGATTCGATAGTAGTGAATGGAGGGAGCCAGAAACCAGGGTTTTCCAAAATAGTACGGGCGCGTCTCGAATCGCGTTTGGTCGATGCCGGTTTCACCTTCGCTCAAACCCAGCACTTTTTGTCCGAGTCGCATGCCAAAGTAACTCGCGAGTGACACCCCCGAGCCGCAATAACCCATCGCGTACCAAAGTCCCTCGTGTTGCCCGATATGCGGCATTTCGTCGAATGTGTAACCCACAAAGCCCATCCAGGAGTGTGAAATTTTTGTGCCTCGCAAAGCAGGCAATATATTTGTCATTTGATCATGTAAGCGCGGCGCGCTGATTCTCGGGTCGGTCTCCGCCAGACTCACACGCCCCCCAAACACAACGCGCTTGCGATCCGGTGACGCGCGATAATACACAACCAGTTTGCGCGTATCGGTGTACACACGGTGCCTGGGAAGCATTCGGTCCATTAACGCATCGTCGATTTCTTCTGTCGCGATCATGTAGCTGCCGATCGGGATAATCCTGCGCTGGTGCCACGGTGTGAGTGAACCGGTGTAGCCACTTGTTGCGACAATCACGTCGCGGGCGCGCACTTTTCCGCGTGCGGTGTGCAATACAAATTCAGCGCCATCACGTTCGATGTTATCGACGCCACAATGCGTGGCGATTTTTGTGCCCGCGTCCTGCGCGGTCCTTAGTAAACCAAGATGGTACTTTGCCGGCTGCAGCGAAGCATGGCTGTTAAACACGATGCCGCCATGATACAAATCCGATTCAATTTCAGACGCCTGATCAGCGCGCGACACGAGATGACAGTCGACCTCCAATCCGGGTAACTGCTCTTCTGCGCGCTTTTCCAACAACTCATATTGCCGTGCGTTGTGCGCGGCGTAAAAACGCCCGCAGGCGTTGAAGTCGCAATCGATATTTTCGCGCTCGACGAACTCCCCGATCCACTGCAAGGCGTTATGCCCCTCACGCAAAATGGCGTAAGCCTTTTCTGCGCCGTACTTTTTCTCGAGTGAATCGAAACTCGGTTTAAAACTGGTGCTTATCTGACCGCCGTTACGCGAACTGCATCCCCAACCGGCGTCTTCTGCATCCAACACCAACGTACTGCGCCCGCCGCGAGCCGTTTCAATCGCGGCGTTTAACCCGGTGTAGCCGGAGCCGACAATCGCAACTTCGACACTCGCCGGCGTTGTATCAGTATCAATCTGCGGCCTCGGGGCATCGTCCCACCAGTAAGGCGTATCTTTGTAATAGGAAGCGAATAACGATGAACGTTGCATGATGAGATGTTAGCTGTTTGACGACAACGTGGGCAATCGCTATTGCAAGGGATGAAATCCGATCAAATTGTTTGTAGTGTTCAGCATGGAGGTAAGCATGGCTAACGATCAACGCGGGATAACACTCACTGGGGCGAATACTGCGCAAGCGGCAGCATTCGATGCGATCATTGATGACTATATGGAGTATCGCCTCAGCACCTTTCCTAAGCTCAAAGAACTGTGCGCAGCGGCACCCGATTTTGCCATGGCGAACTTATTCAAAGCCTATTTGCTGCAATCGATGGGTTCGCGCGACACCTTACCCGCAGTACTGTCGCTTTGCGATCACTGGAACAATCGACGCGACGAACTTAGCCCAACCGAGCAACTGCATCTGCACGCACTGCGCGCCTGGGCCGAAGGCGAGTTACTGAAGGCCTGCGATTACTGGGACGATATTCTTATTCTCCAACCTACCGACCTGCTTGCGTTAAAGCTGCAACACTTCAACCTCTTCTGGCTCGGCCGACCGCAGCACATGCTCGACGCGGTGATTCGTGCAAAACGCGGTTACGATCAAACTACGCCGGGCTACGCCAACTTGCTCGGCATGCAGGCCTTTGCGCTGGAAGAACTGAATCGCTATGACGAGGCCGAAGCACTTGGGCGAGAGGCCGTCGAACGCCACGGCGAAGATCTGTGGGCAGTGCACGCGGTTGCACACGTGTTGGAAATGCAGGGCCGCACGCACGAAGGTATCGATTGGCTGCACGGCGACTACGACCAATGGGATGATCGCAACCCGTTTCGCGGGCACCTCTGGTGGCATCGTGCGATGTTTTACTACGAGGCGGGCGAGTATGAGCAGGCGCTGGAGTTGTTTGATCACGCGGTACAACCTGCCGAGTCGACATTTTATCTCGACATTCAAAACACCGTTTCGCTCTTGGCACGACTGGAGTTTGCAGGCGT
Organism: Pseudomonadota bacterium; assembly: GCA_039029275.1. GTDB lineage: Bacteria > Pseudomonadota > Gammaproteobacteria > JBCCGL01 > JBCCGL01 > JBCCGL01. The sequence continues at coordinate 245,790 of JBCCGL010000006.1, forward strand.
TGATGTGGGCGAGCGATGGAACGCCGCGTGCGAAAGCGCCAAAGGTCGGATTGGTGATCACGCAATCCTATTTACCGAACCGCATTGCGCAATGGCGTTTGCGCATTCCAGCGACAAGTCCCTGCTGCAGCAACACCGCGACTCCCTGCACAATTTTGCAAAAGATGCGAATCCACACACGCGTGGATTAGTGGAATGCGTAGTCGACCCTGTGTGCAGGGCGATTGCGGATCTTCACAACGGCGACGCCGAACACGCCACCGATACGCTTTTGCAACTGCGATACAGCTATCAGGCGATGGGGGCGAGTCACGCACAGCGCGATGTGCTGGCGCTTTATCTTATCGAGGCGGCGACTCGCGCAGACCGTTTACCCCTGGCGCATGCCTTGTTGCACGAACGCACTCAGCAGAATCCCAACAGCTTTAACGCATGGAGCGCGTTTAAATGTATTTGCGAAAAAATGGGGGACAGCAGCGGAGCGTCAAACTCTGAAACGCAGCTTAAACGAATAGCTTCGAAGCACTGAGCAAAAAAAACCCCTTTTCAACGAAAAGGGGCAATTCGTGTCAGTGGTGTTCGAAAACACCAAAGAGAACGGTATTAAATTTACGGCTGATAGGTCTCGATCGCCTGCTTAAGCGTGGTGTATTCGCTGCATGGCAGAAAACACGCCTCGTCTAAAACCGCGAGCCGTTCCTGCGCTTTTTCCAGCTCTTTAGTTTCAAGGTACAGCTGACCGAGATATTCATTTGCGGCCTTGTGCTCGGGGTCAATTTCCAGCGCGCGGAAGTAATACTCTTTGGCCGTATCGAACTGTGCTTGCTTGCGATAGCTGTAGCCGAGCAGCGTCAGCACGTCAGTGTTTTGGTCATCATCTGAGAGCATGGTTTCAAGCTCCCCTATAGCCTGTTCGTAGTCCCCTGCGTCGACCATTTTTTGAATTGAATCAAATGGTGTGCCGTCGTACTTGGCTTGCACCGGTGACACGATAAGAACAAGCGCGAAAACAGCGGATCCGAAAGTCGCCAGTCGAGAATCGATTAAATTCATGGTTAAACCCGAAAGTCAAAAGTAGTGTGGATAATGTTAGACGCAACGACACGCTAGGCGCAGTGCCATAATGCACAGGAACTTTTTTAAAGAGGTCGAGTCGCGCGCGCTGGACTACCGTTTGTCGAGTTTTTTTTGAAACGCGAGTATTTCGCGCTCGGTTTGCTTGTCGCCTTTTTCGATCGCAATCGGCAGTCCGGTGGCAAACACCGTAACCGCCGCATCGTTATCACCGACCTTGATCAAAGCTTTGCCGAGCAGCTTGTAGGCTGCGCTGTACTGGGGATCGTGTTCGAGACACGCGCGAAGATGCGGGATTGCTTCGGCAAACTGCTTTTCGTTGAAATACGCGCTGCCAAGACCAAAACGCAGCATGGCGTTGTCCTGCCCCTGCGCAAGCATTTTTTCCAGATTTGCGGTGATAGACATTCTTTCTCCTATGTCGCTTTTGTTTCATTTGAACAATTGCGACATTTCAGGCCACACACGCGCTCCGAGACTGGCGCGCAATTTGAGTGCAGGTATTATCCCGAAGTTTTCGCACAATAAAACCGGAGCGAGTAGTGAGCATACACAAACGAGTCGTTATCGTCGGCGGCGGTAATATGGGCGTCGGTCTTCTCTACCACCTGGCGGAACTAGGCTGGAAAGACATCGTGCTGTTGGAAAAAGGCGAACTCACTTCAGGATCAACCTGGCACGCAGCGGGCCTTTGCCCAAGTTTCATCGCGGACTACAACATGTCCAAGATTCACCACTACGGCAACACTCTGTACCCCAAGCTTGAAGAGATGACCGGTCAGTACGTTAGCTGGCACGGCTCGGGGTCGATACGTTTTGCGACCAACGAAAACGAGCTGGATTTCTTCAAGCTGGTGGCGGGTATCGCGGATAACTCGGGTGCGAAGATGGAAATTATCGACCCCGCCAAGATTAAGGAAATCGTTCCGTGGATCGAACTCGACGGCGTACTTGCCGGCGCCTGGACACCCGAAGACGGACACGTCGACCCTGCCGGTGTGTGTAACGCGATGGCGATCGCCGCCAAGAATATGGGCGCCGAAATTGTGCGCGAGTGCATGGTCACCAACATTACGCAAGCCGCCAGCGGCGATTGGGAGGTGCATACCGAAAAAGGCAACTACACCTGCGAACACGTCGTGAATGCGGGCGGCAACCATGCCCACGCCATTGGCAAGTGGAACGGTCTCAATCTGCCGATCGTCAACATGAAACACCAGTACGTCGTCACCGACACGGTACCGGAGTTCCTTGAACTCGACAGCGAGATTCCGGTCATCCGCGACCCGCGCAATTCCTCTTACTACCGACAGGAGCAGAAGTCCGCGCTAATCGGCCCGTATGAAACCCGCGGTTCGCGCTTTGCATGGGAAGCGACCAACGGTATTCCCGATTGGAGTTCGGATCACGAGCTGTTCGAGGAAGAATTCGACCCGATCATGCCTTTTCTCGAAGGCGTAATGGAGGTCATGCCGATCTGGGCCGATCTCGGCATGAAGCGCGTGGTCAACGGCTCGATTCCGCACACGCCGGACGACAACCCCTTGCTCGGCCCTGTGCACGGGCTCAAAAACTACTGGCTGTGCTGCGGCTCGGCTATCGGGATTGCCCAGGGCGCGGGCTGCGGAAAATATCTGGCGCAGTGGATTGTCGATGGGGAGTCCGAGATCAATATGGCCGGGCTCGACCCGCGCCGCTTCGGCACCTACGCAGACGAGCAGTACTGCCGCGACAAAGGCAAACAGGCCTATGAGCACATGTACATTCTGCATCTGCCCGGCGAGGAGCGCCCGGCTGCGCGCAACAAACGCTGCACGCCGCTGTTCGACAAGCTCAAGGACGCGGGAGCCGTCTACACCGAAGCGCACGGCTGGGAGCGGCCGAAGTGGTTTGCACTGAACGGGGAGGCTGAAGACGTCGGTTTTCGTCGTGGCAACACGCACGAAGCCGTCGCCAAAGAGTGCGAAGCGGTGCGCGAACGCGTCGGTGTGATGGACTTATCCAGCTTTGCCAAATTCGACGTGAGCGGACCCGATGCCGAACGAATGCTCGAGCGCCTGTGCGCCAACAAAGTGCCGAAAAAACAGGGCAGCATGAGTTTGTGCCACATGCTCACCAACAACGGCTGCATCGATAGCGAAATCACCATAACCAAGCTCGGCGACGAGCGTTACTACGTTCTGCCGGGCGCGGGGGCTGAAGAAAAAGACTGGGACAAACTAACCTTCGGCAAGCGCGCGGACGAGAATGTCACGATGAAAAACATCACCGACGAATACGGGATGTTGGTATTGAGCGGGCCGAGATCCCGCGACGTGCTTTCGCAGCTCACCGACTCACCGCTGGATAACGACAATTTTCGCTGGCTCACCGGTCAGGAAATTACCGTCGCCGGAGCGCCGGTGCGCGCACTGCGCGTGTCCTACGTCGGGGAACTCGGCTGGGAACTGCACATGCCGATGGAACATCTCGCGAGCGTTTACGACGCCGTCTGGGAAGCCGGTCAAGCGCACGGCATCGCCAATTTTGGCGCCTATGCACTTAACTCCATGCGGATGGAAAAAGCCTACCGCGGGCTGCACGCCGAACTCACCAACGAGATCACGCTGATCGAAGCGGATATGGAGCGCTTTTTTGCATCGAACGATCGCGATTTTATCGGGCGCGAGGCGACGTTAAAACGCAAAGCAGATGGCATCGACATCAAACTTGCGTACGTCGAAGTCGACGCTACCGATAACGACGTTGTTGGCGGCGAGCCGATTTTTGTAAACGGTGAATGCGTGGGCGTCGCAACATCCGGCGGCTACGGTCACTCGACGCAAAAATCGCTGGCGTTTATCTACGCGCCGCCACAACATGCCGAGCCGGGTTGCGAAGTGGAAATCGGTTTACTCGGTGAGCGTCGCAAGGCGACCGTTCTGGCAGAGCCGGTTTATGACCCGACGTCGGCGAAAATGCGCGCCTGAGATGTGTTTGAAAACGCCGGGCAAATCCCGCCCGGCGTTTGCGCAACTCATTGGAATCGATTCGGCGCCAGCGGGTTTTCGATTTCGCCACGCTTAAACGAATGCCTGAACGCATTTCGATATCAGGTTTGCTTCTACCTGATTACCTGTCTAATCCCGAATACCGCGACGCTTGCAACGTCGTCCGCTCTGTGAACGTTCGTCTCATACACACGTGACTGGTATTGGGTGCCAATTGAATCGACATTGAAAATAAAGCCTAAGATGTTTACTCGTAATACCTACTGATTGCATTCAGAGTTTGTGAACCCTGCTGTCACCAAAATAGCGTAAGCTTCAGCTCCTCATTTTCTTCAATACATCAAGCAATTTGCGTCACCTACTCGCAGGCCTTCTGATTTTCGTCATGATCGTGTCGACCATCTTGAATGGGCTGATTCAATTCGATTTTGATTTGCGCTGGATTGCCGGCGTCTGCGCATGGATGTCTGCAGTGATGCTTTTTTTCGATACCAATCGCGTATTGAAAATACAGGTCGGTGCGATTCTCGCCGTTGGCACCGGCCTGATCATGATCGCTCACACTCAGGGCGGATTGATAAATATCGACGCCATTGTCAGCTCTAACACCGGTTTAATGACCATGATCGCGTCGGTGGGTTTCCTGCGACTTGTCGTCGTGAGCGATTTGGATACTGATTCACAGCTACCCGTGGGGCCCAGGTCTTTTTTGCGCACGCTGATCGGGCTGAATATTGCCAGCTCGATAATCAACGTGTCGGCTCCCATCCTTATCGCTGATCGCATTCACGAACACACACCGCTCAAACGGTTTACCGCGCAGACAATTACCCGCGTGTTCTGCGGTGTCTCTAACTGGTCACCTTTTTTCGGCGCCATGGCGGTGGTTTTGACGTACGTTTCAAACGCCAGTTTGAGCACAATCATGCTGATCGGCTTTCCGTTCACACTGTTGGGGTTTGTCTGCGTTTACTTCGACGCCAGGTGGCGATTCGCAGACGAGGTGGAATCCTTCGTCGGCTACCCCATGCACGTGTCTGCCTTGAAAATACCCGCTCTGCTGATTGCTGTCGTGCTTGTGCTGGCCGCGGCGATGGAAGCGACTCCAGTGTTGGTAACCATTTCGATTGGCGCAATTGTGGTCACAGTTTCCGCGCTTCTCGTGCAACACGGGATTTCCGCATCGTGTCACCGGCTCGGTCAGCACATCACGGATGGACTGCCTCGTATAGTGAATGAGCTTTGTCTGTTTTTGGCAGCGGGAGTGCTGGCCACCGGAATGTCAGCACTGATTAGTCACGGGCTGTTCGAAAACCCATTTACCGTCTTCGATGCAACAACGGCATCAACCGTGTTGGGGATCATTATTCTGTGCGCATTTTGCGGGATTCACCCGATCATAATGATTTCGAGTTTTTCACCAATGCTGCTATCGCTCGAGCCCAACCCAAATTTGTTGGCGATAACCTATCTACTGGGATGGCACCTCGGCACCTGCTCAAACCCGCTCTCGGGAACCAATCTCGTGTTTCAGGGGCGATACGGAATTGCAGCCTGGCGACTCGCGATTTGGAACTGGCCGTATGCCGGAGCGATGTTTTTTGCGGCCGTGCTATGGCTGCACGTGAGTTCGATATTGATCACTTTTCTGGAGTGACACTACGCTGACTGTGTGAAATAACGTGCGCCATGATGTTGATGCCTTTTTGTTGGTCCGCGCAGAACTTTCGTTTTAAAAGCTGCGCGCACGCGGCATCACATCATGAGTCTTTTCGCGTAATGGTGTAACTCTCGTTCTGAAACCACAATCCGCCGCGTTTTTTCAGCACACTCTCGGTCGCGGCAATGTATTTGTCTTCGCGCATTGCGGCTTCAAGGCGGTCGTCTTCTACCTGCGCAACATAGGTTGCGGCGTTCCAGGCGGCGAGCAAGGTTGAGGTGCCGATCGAACTGCCAATCTCGTTCGGCAAGGTGTGCATCTCATAGTTAAACAGGGAATCACTGTTGCTGCCAGCGGAGAAAACGAACTGATCAGCATCGTTCCCGAGCTGTTTTTTTACCGCTTCAAGGATTTCCTGCCGGCTGACGGTAAACGGATTTTTAAAGGGCCATACCGCGTCGACAATTTCCATACCTGGATCGTTACCGAGCGAGTGGATACCAATCAAACGGCCGTTGGGTGCCAGGGCACGCGACAGTGGGGCAATCACATTTTTGGCCTTCGACTCGGCCGAAGCGATGGCGCGATACGGCTGCGATGCGATGATCAGGTCAAAATCCGCCTGCGGTTTGTCCCGCTTTGGAATAACCGAATCGAGCAAGAACTGATGGTCTTCCCGGTAGAGTACCAATGCGACTGGACGCTCATACACAGGGTTGCCATTTTTGCCTGCGCGCGCCTGCCAGTTTTCAGACAAGAATTCCTGCAATTCGACGATCTGCTGCTCGAACTCGTGCGAGCAGCTCCCTTTTAGAGCGACTTCTTTCCACACCATGTCTTGCGTGGCTTCGTCTGAGCGCGGTTTGAGCCAAGGAGATTCGGAGTAGTAAAGATTCGTCAGCACCACGACGCTGGCAGGGTGCTCGTAGAGGCGATCAGGAATCTTGTCCAGCGTGAGTCGCACATCTTCGAGACTCACCTCTTTTCCCTGGATCAGGTAAGGCATGGTCGGAAAGCTATAGTGCATCGCGCGCCATACACGCGAGAGCACCGTGCCATCGCCGACACCTGCGTCGAATATACGAATCGAAGGCGGCTTCGGTTGAATATGTTTGAGTTCACGCGCGATACGCTCGCCAATCACCCACTTTTCCGAACAGGTATTGACGAACAACAGGTATTTTTGCCGGTTGTCAAAGAAACGAAACTCTGCGTGATCGTCGGTGACGTCTAATTCATCTACCTTTTCGGTGGCTTTGTTCATATGCGATCCCCTCAGACTGCGCAGAATAGCTGCCGGCGCGTGTGCATCTAGCTTATCATTATGGAATAAATATATTCCAATACAGAATTTGGCTTTTTCACTCGCCGACAAATCTGCATGTAATTTGCAGTAGCACTCTCGATGTATAAACCTCCACTCAGGACAAAATGAAATCGATTCACCTGATCCGCCACGCGGACGCCGTCGGCGGCACACCCGATATCGAGCGACCACTCAGCAATCGTGGAGAGCGCGTGTGCGAACGTCTGGCGTCACGACTCGAAACCAGCGATGACGCGTTCGTAAAGATATTTGTAAGCCCGGCCCTGCGCGCGCAAAGTACAGCGCGCGGCATAATCGAGTCCCTCGGCGACGCCAACCCGCACTGGACAACCGACAACGCGCTTTACACGTTCGAGTGGCCCGACCTGTTGGGCTGGCTGGAAAGTCTTGGCGACGAGCACGAATCGGTGACGATTGTCGGCCATAATCCTGCTATCAGCGAGCTGGCGGAGTTTTTGACCGGCGAATCGCTGGGGCAAGTGCCGCCGTGTACGTTCATCCACATCTCCACCTTCGTCAGCCGCTGGAGCGATCTGTATCGCGAGTGTGGACAACTGTCGAGATGTCTTTATCCTGACGGCTAGATTCGACGCTCCACAAGGTTTTCGCATGCATCAACGCCCGCTCGGCCCGTTTTCCGTTTCAGCAATTGGTCTGGGATGTATGAACATCTCAATGGGATACGGCAAAGCCGACGAAGCTGAATCTATTCGACTGCTGCAAACCTGTATCGATGAGGGTTACACCTTTCTCGACACCGCAGCCATGTATGGCTGGGGCTATAGCGAGCAGATGATCGGCACGCACTTAAAGCACCGGCGCGACGACTACGTGCTCGCGAGCAAGTGTGGCTTTGTCAAAGACGACACGGGTAACAGCGTATTCGACGGCAGCCCGCAGGCGATTCGCACGACGTGCGAGCAAAGCCTGCGCAATCTCCAAACCGACGTCATCGACCTCTACTATCTTCACCGAATCGACCCCAAAGTGCCCGTCGAAGACAGCGTCGGCGCGCTGGCCGATCTCGTGCACGACGGCAAGATCAAAACGATTGGATTGTCCGAGGTCTCGACCGAGAGCCTGCGTCGCGCACACGCGGTCTTCCCCATTGCTGCGCTGCAGTCGGAGTATTCGCTGTGGTCGCGCACGCCGGAGCGCAAGATCCTCAGCGCCTGCGAAGAGCTCGACGTCGCCTTTGTGCCTTTCTCGCCGTTGGCGCGGTCCTTCCTCACCGGCATCACGCCGGAACCTGAAGATCTGCACGAAAATGACATTCGCGCGACGATTGCGCGGCCTCGATTCGAAGGCGAAAATTATAAAAAGAACAAGCAGCTTCTGCCCGCCTATAAAACCATCGCCGATGAGGTCGGTTGCAGCATGGCGCAACTCGCGCTGGCCTGGGTGCTGGCTCGGCACGGCCGCAGGATGATTCCGATTCCCGGCACCAAAGACATCCAGCACATGCGCGAAAACGCGGCGGCTGGCGATATTGTGTTGGACGACGAAATCGTTTCAAGGCTCGACGCGCTGATTAACGAAAGTACTGTGGTCGGAACGCGTTATACCGAGGCGGGAATGAAGGCGGCGGATTCTGAACGCGACTAGATTGTTATCGGGAACCCAAACAGATCGTCGCTTTTTCGCACGCGGTGCTGTTTGAGCGAAGCGAGTTCAGCGCGTGCAAAAGCGCATTTTGGTGACTTTTGGGCGCAAGCAAAAGTCACTCGCTCGCTGTGCAGTGAGCTCAGGTTAGGTTTTGGCCTTTTGCGAGCGAAACACAAACAGACTCTCGGGAACCACGAGTTTGCATTCAAGTCATAGCCGTATTGAGGAATGTCAAAAAGACCATGAGCCGTAAACCCCGAAAATCGAAAAAGACAAAAAAACCCCAAACCAGGTCGGGACCGCGCCAGCGCAAACCGTTCAAACTTACGCGTCGAAAGTTTGTTTCGATCGGCGTTTTTGCATTGGTGGGTGTTTTGGCTTTTTTTGGCGTGAATGCCTACATCGAAAAGCAGGAGGTCCTGCATGATTTGAGCGCGATCGGACAGGGCCGCCCCGTGCTGGTGCAGGTGCATGACCCCAAATGCAGTATGTGCCAGCGCCTTCTCTCGAGCGTGGACAGAGTGATGCCGGACTATCCCGATGTCGACTTTCGCATCGCCAATATCAACGTTCCCAGCGGCAACGGTTTTGCGCGGCGCCACTCGGTTGGCAACGTCACGTTGATTCTGTTTGATGCACGCGGCAACAAGGTCGACACCGGAATCGGCTTTCAGAGCGATGACGAAGTGCGGTCATTTCTGGAGACGAACCTGAAGGGCTAGATCTCTTTGGGGTACTACCCCCGCTTGCATTATCGCTTAAGCGGCATTACGCTTAAGCGCATGGGTATTCTCATCACACGACTTATTTAGCCCGCAGAGCAGCAATTCTGCGCGGGCCTTTCCGTCGTACCCTCTTAAAACCTGATGAAACCCATGATGAAAACGAACACTTCAACTACACGAAAATCACAAATCCTTGATGCCCGCGAGTCCCTAGCGCTCGCACTACGACTTATAATCGGCCGCCTGGATTAATCACGGCGCCAGGCCGGTCGCACTGCCGTAACGTTCGTTTCACTTATTAGGCAGAGATATCATGATTAAAAACCCGAGTAGCAAATACCGGCCGTTTGAGCCGATTCAAATCGACAACCGCACCTGGCCGGACAAGGTCATTACCGAGGCGCCAACCTGGTGCAGCGTCGACCTTCGCGACGGTAATCAGGCGCTGATCGAACCGATGGGCGCCGAACGCAAAATGCGCATGTTCAAAATGCTGCTTGATTGCGGTTTCAAAGAAATCGAGATTGGCTTTCCGTCGGCCTCGCAAACCGACTTCGACTTTTGCCGTGAGCTGATCGAAAAAGACATTATCCCCGACGATGTCGTCGTGCAGGTATTGACCCAGGCGCGCCCCGAACTGATCCACCGAACCTACGAGGCGCTAAAAGGCGTCAAACGCGCGATTGTTCACGTCTACAACTCGACCTCGACGCTGCAGCGGCGTGTGGTGTTCGGGATGGATCGCGACGGCATCAAGAAAATCGCTACCGACGGCGCCAGGCTGGTGCGCGAGCTGGCAGAAAAAGCGCCCGAATCTGAATGGCATTTCCAGTATTCACCCGAGAGTTTTACCGGCACCGAGGTCGATTACGCCGTTGAGGTGTGCGACGCGGTGGTCGACGTGTGGGACGCGACGCCTGATAACAAGGTGATTTTGAACCTGCCGGCAACGGTGGAGATGTCTACGCCGAATGTCTACGCGGATCAGATCGAGTGGTTTTGCCGTCACGTCGCCAGGCGCGACAGCGTGATTATTTCGCTGCACCCGCATAACGACCGCGGCTGTGGCATTGCCGCTGCGGAGCTGGGTCAGATGGCTGGAGCGGAACGCGTCGAGGGCACCTTGTTTGGCAACGGCGAGCGTACCGGCAACGTCGACGTCGTCACTCTGGCGATGAATTTGTACAGTCAGGGCGTCGATCCCAAACTGGACTTCACCCATATGGACCAGATCATGCGCACGACGGAATACTGCAACCGCTTGCCGATCCATCCGCGCCACCCGTATGCCGGTGACCTGGTATTCACGGCGTTTTCCGGCTCGCATCAGGATGCGATCAAAAAAGGACTGGCAGCACTGGACGAATCCGGCAGCGAGCAGTGGGAAGTCCCCTACCTGCCCATCGACCCGGCTGATCTGGGCCGCAATTACGAGGCGGTGATTCGGGTTAATTCGCAGTCCGGCAAGGGCGGGGTCGCGTTCATCATGCAGGAAGATCACGGGCTGGAATTGCCGCGACGGTTGCAGATCGACTTCAGCAAGGTGATCCAGCGCATCACTGACAACAGCGGTGAGGAAATCGATTCAGGCCAGCTTTACAAAACCTTTGCCGACGAATATCTGGGCAGCACCGAGCCGGTCAATTTTGTCGAGCACAAGACCGAACCCGAGCATCAGGGCGACGGAGAGATTCGCCATCTGACCGCGCAGATCGATTTCGCCGGTGAGCGCAAATCTATCGTCGGGGAAGGCAACGGCCCGATCGATGCCTATGTCGACGCGTTAAAAACGCTGTTGGATGGCGATTTCAACGTAGTCGATTACCACCAACACGCGGTTAGCGTTGGCGCCGATGCGCGTTCGGCCTGCTATCTGGAGATTCGCTGCGACGACACCGAAACGCTGTACGGCGTTGGCCTCGACACCAACATTGTTGTCGCATCGCTACGTGCGGTGAGCAGCGCCGTCAATCGCGCCATCGCGCAGGGCAAGCTGCGGGTCAAGACCGCTGACAAAACCGCAGCGTAAACAATTAAGGCGGGATGCCCCGGGGTGGGGCATCCGCTTAAGCGATCAGAAACTCGTGTCCCACTTTTCGATGGCCTCGAGGTACTCCTCAAGCGCGTGGTCATCGACCAGCCCTACCTCGCCCATTTGTTTTACTGAATCCAGCGCGCCTTCCACGCGATCAAGAAACCGCAACCAATAGCTGGGGTCAAAATGGATCGTTTGATCTGAGTCTATATACAGGCAATTGCCGACGTGACTAAAGCCCATTGTTCGGGTCGGCACACGCGAGACGATGTCTTGATTATTCTGAAAGCGATAGTGCCGATCCCTCGCTTCGCTATTGTAGATTCGCGCGGTGGAGCGACTAACAGACCGGGGCGCACCAAATGTGTAGATCGAGGTATAGGGTTTATCCTCATCAATAAAACTGGATGCCGCACACGTTGCCATTGCGCCACCCAGACTATGACCGGTGAGAAACAGCGGCCGTGGCTCGCTCCCCGCGCTCATGTCCTGTTGTCGCAGCTCGTGGTAGCGTCCTGAAATCGGACCCCATATGTCTTGCATCGAGCTCCAGAAGCCCAGATGAAACTCGCCAAAGAGCACACTGGTTTTGAATATTTTGAGATTGTCCAACCAGTCCAGCGCGTGATCGGTCCCACGAAATGCCATGCACAAATAGTTTGCGTGCTCCACCAGAATCGCTTGGGCGCTGCTCTCGCTTGCACCGGTAACCGAAATGAAATCCGCGTCCTCTTGCTGCAGATCGGCCAAAATTCCTTGCTCATCAGGAAAGTCATCATCGTCCTTCATGTAAGCAACGTGGGATAAACGCGCCATCCAGTAGGCGTTTCCGGCATCGAGTTTCGTGTTGTACGGGTTAACAGTTTTAGACATCCGACAAACCTCCAGTTGATGATTCTTATGTTTACGTCGGTGAAGATTGATTGAAACGAAATTCTCCGTCGGTTACCAGAAGTTTTTGCCGGATCGAACGAAAATACTCCCAAAAATACAAATAGTTAACAAAAAGTAGAGCTTGGCGACCCCGTTTTGCTATCAAATGAACCCGTCAGACAAGGTGCGTAGAAACGCTTCCAGATCTTGCCGTTCCTGGAGACTTAACCCGAGATTACCCACACCGTTGTTGGTGACGTTTTGAGTCACCTCAGCATCAATCGGATTTCGGTTGTTATAGAAGTTGATCACGTCTGTGAGGGTGTTGAACACACCATTGTGCATATACGGAGCTGTCTCTGCGATATTGCGCAGCGTCGGCGTGCGAAATTTTCCGTTCTCGTCGTCATCGTTAACAATCGCGCCCAAACCCAGATCAATGAACGCCGGGCCGTCCGGATTAAGACTGGCATCAAGCAGATAAAACGGATTGTTGGGGTTACGCGGCACGCCGATGTTTTCAAATTCGAAATTGGTGAACATAACAGGATTACCATTGAGCGAATGACAGCGATCGCAGTTCGCACCATCGTTCCCGTTGTTGCGAAAAATATCGAAACCGCGTTGTTCTGAGTCGGTAAAGATCGCCTGCCCGTTTTGCACAGCGTCAAACTTTGATGTAAATGGTGAAAACTCCTCGCTGCGCTCAAACGCTGCAATCGCTTCGGAAATTTGTACGTACGCGGTTCCGACATCGTCGAATGCGTTATCTCCGAACACCGCTGTGAATTCCGCGGCGTAGTCAGCGATGCTGACTGCCGCGACAACAGCGGCTTGGCTGTCCATATTCATTTCCAACACATTCAGGAAAGGCCCGCGTGCCTGCTCTTCGAGGTCATCTGCGCGCCCGTCCAAAAACTGCCCTCCGAAAAATTCACCGTTTTGCATACCGAATGCGGGGATGTGTGCGGCGTAACTGGCAGTTGGAGCATTACGCGCACCAAAGCGCCCCGCGACGGCACCTTCCGATGTTGGGAGTGTATTGTCCGGATCGTCAAAACCCACTGAGGGTGTATGACAGCTTGCGCAGGACTGTCCCGGCGGATTAGACAGGTTGGTGTCGAAATAAAGCGAACGACCCAATTCCACAATGTCGGCTTCCTGCTCGTCGTCGTTGTCGTCGTTGTCGTCGTTGTCGTTGTCGTTGTCGTTGTCGTTGTCGTTGTCGTTGTCGTTGTCGTTGTCGTTGTCGCTATTGTCGGCCGAGTTGTCGACGTTATCGCCGCCATCATCGCCGCCACCACCGCCACAGGCTGCGATTAAAGATAGAGCAAATATTAAGAATACAACACGTACGTACTGGAAAACGTGTTTGGCGTTTTGCTTGAACAACATCAACCTCTACGACCGGCGAAACACAAAATCCCGCGTCCAAGTTTTGCGGGTTAATTGGTCTAACGAATCAGTCGAAAATTGGTTGACACACCATTCAAATCACCGGGTTTTGCCCGCAGGTGTTATGCGACACACTCTGCATGCACATCGCTACGCAATAATTAAACTTGGTTCAGTCGCAAAATTTGCTCGATTAGGCAGTGCGGCCAGTAACTCGGTTTCGCTCAATCCGAACCATCTGCCCAGCGGTGCCGCATACTGCTCGACCGACGTCGTCGGTATTAATCTCCCGCCACCGGAGTCGTAATCATGATCGAGTTGCGCAGGTGGTACGAAGCCGTGTATCTGCCCACCGCTAACGGCATCTCCCATCACCAGATGATGCGCCCCCCAACCATGATCAGTACCGTCGCCATTGATCACTAAGGTGCGACCAAAATCTGATGCGGTAAAAAGCGTCACATTCGAACCCAACGCAAGCTCTTGCATCGATTGATAGAAAGCAGCAAGCGCTCCGTCAATCTGGGTCAGAAGCCCTGGAAGATCAGTCGCCTGAGCCGAGTGTGTATCAAACCCGCCGATGCCGACAAAGAAAATCTGCCGCTGCGCCTGCAACTGGCTTCGCACTGAAATTGCCTGCGCGACGGCTCTAAGCTGCGCTCCCAAGGGGCTGGTGGGAAACACGGTATTGAACGGCTCAGCGCTGGCAGTCGCAGCGTCGTAGCGTTCGTTAGCGGTGAGCGCACCTGCGAAGGCGTCACCAAGATCACGCGAAATCACATTTATCTGATCAGCGCTTTCTCCGGCAAAGTGTCGTCGAAGGACAGATTTGAGCGCCGCAGGAACGTCTTCATCGGCGAGAAAATCGACCTGTGCAGCACCGTCCAACCCCACCTGGTAGGGCTTCGCAACCTGCCCAGTCAAAAATAATTCATTGCCCAAGCTCGTGATGGTGCTGAACTCTGGCACCTGATTTGCGCCGGCCGAGAGCATCGCATCAGCAAACAGCCCGCCCCACCCGAACTGTGCTCCTTCAGGTGCGCTGGCCTGCCAGACTGACTGCTGATCGTTGTGAGAAAACAAACGCGGTGGCAAGGGAACTGCTTCGTTTTGAAAATCAGAACGGGTTGTTGCGGATATCAATGGCCCAACGTTCGCGGCAATAGCAACCCGACCCTGCTGATAAAGCGAATGCAGCAGTGGCATCTCAGGTGGCAACGCAAAGGTTCCGCTCGCAGTCACTGTGCTGCCAGACGCAATCGGCAGAAGGTTTGCGCGTGCTCGAGTCTGCCCCTGCGCACTGACAAGCGAATTGCGAATCCTCACCCATGCGTCATAGCTGGGCTGATCGTAGGGAATCAGTACATCATGCGTATCGAGACCGCCCAGAAAGAAAACACAGACGAGCGCGCGATAGTCACTTGGATTAGCAGCAAAAACGGGCGTGACGGAAAAAGTCGTCCCAACGCCGACCAGCGGTAAACTGATGGCCGTTTTACCCACCGTAGAAAGAAAGTCTCTTCGGTTCATGTCGCCTCCCTAAAATGCGTGTTAGCGTTGAACGAGGAAGTCGGCTGATGTCACTACCATAACGATGGCGACAGCAACGCGATCGAATTCTGCGTCGTCTTGATCAAGCGGAATGTTGTTGAGGGCTTCGGTGATCGCGGTCCGCGTTTTCGCCGATAAGGTTCCGTACGTCAGTTTTTGATCGAGCAACGCTAGCAGGGCGGCGGCGTCTGCGGCGACGTCGAGTTCATCCTGATAATCCGGTATGAAGCTCGACAGAGCGGCTTGTGGATCGAGCGAAACACCCGCTTCATCGAACTCTTCTGCGAGTTCTTGTGCTTCCTCTACCGGGTCGCGCCCATAAACCATGTAGGTCATGAAGTTGGCGTATCCGGGAATGCTGGCTGCGTTAACAATTTGCAGCTCTGGAACGGTAAGTTCGAGCGTTCCTGACGCCGTGCCCGGAGCGATGTAACCAGGTCGATAGAAGTTGAATACCGACGCCGCGCGATACGGATGTTGATTAAGACTATTGACGCCCGACGTATCCCACAGTGCAGTTACGTATTGCGGTGTAATCTGTGAAACCTGGAATGCGCGGGTCCAGGCAGAAAACCGTAAAACTGGCTCGCGAACTTTCCCAAAGAACGGGCTCGACTGCACTGTACGAGCTTGTTCGTCAAACAAAATTGCGCTGATCGTGGCTTTCAGATCACCGCGACGCGCGTTACCTACCGTCGTGCCATTTGGCAATGTGTAAGTGCCAGCTTCAAATGCGTTCGCGACGCGTGCCACATACGCAGGTTCGGGATGACTCGTCACAAAACGCTGGATCAATTGCCGGCTGACAAAGGGTGCTACGTTGGAGTGATTAAAAATGACATCCAGGGCCCGATTGATACTTTCTGCAGCACTGGTATTGGCGGGAATAACTGAGCCGAGAAAACGCTTTTCAAGTGAAGAGTGCTCTTGTTCAAAGATGGCCATCGGTTGAGCCATCAGCGTTGCAATATCGTCCTCCTCATTCGTTCCAAAGCTTTCTTCAGACAATCCGAGACCAGTGAACACGCGGGCAAGACCGGTGATATCGCTGTTGCTGTAGATCTCCACCGGTGCATCGCTCGCGTCGGTTTTCGGTGTGCCATCCGGGTTCAAGGCAACAGTGCCGACGGTGAATAACTGCAAAATTTCACGTGCATAGTTTTCATCGGGTACACGACCGGTTGCAGGGTCGCCCTTCTGATTGCCGAGGTAAGTTAAGTAGTGCCCCATCGCTGGCGTGTAAGTCACTTCGTGCATCAGGTCTCGATAATTGCCGAAGGCGTTGCGCGTCAACACATCCATGTAGTAGCCAACAGCCTCAGGCACGTCGGTTAACAGCTCGCCCCCACCATTTGACACCACCAGTATTTGTGAAAGCGCGTACGCCATACGTTGACGTAGCTGGTCATCACCTGCGAGAACGTTTCGCCAGTAAGCAAACGTACTGATACTTGACGCGAAGCCACTGAGTTCGTCGTCGTTAAAAAAATCGTAAAAGCTCTCCATTTCCGGAAGCACTAAAGAGGCCGGCTGAGAAAACTCGTTGATAATCCAGTCAGACGCATTTCCACCCGTCATCGCCACAACCTGATCCGGAATCGGACCGAATGTTGCTTGTGTTAGAAAGCGTGCTGTGGAGTTTTGTGTTGCAAAAATCTCATCGGGCTCACTGACAAAAATGTTGTTTTCTTCGTCAACACCGTCAATCCCACTGCCACCACAACCAGCAGCTTCAAGAATGCAAAGCACTAAAAGAGAGCGGAAAAAAACCGTCATAAATCGTCTCGCAAAACTCAGTAGCCGAGACAAATTTATAGCGTGAAACTTGATATAACTGGTTTACGTTTACTTACGCAAATTCATACAAATTTGTATAAAAAAGTGAGCGCGATTACTACGTTTTAAAAACGATATCAAACACTGTACCTGGCTGGTCTTTATGCAATGATATTGTGGCGCCGTGCAATTGCGCAATGCTCGCAACCAAGCTGAGCCCGAGTCCATTGCCCGGCGCTTGGCGGCTTTTATCGAGTCGGTAAAATCGCTCAAAAATTCTGGCATGCTCCGGTGCCGGAATTCCGGGGCCGTCATCGCCTATCTGCATGACCGCACCGCTTGTATTTCGCTGCAACCTCACCCACGCGGTCCCACCTGCTTTGGCATGATCAAGAACATTTTCCAACAAATTGGAGACCAACTGTGCTAGCAGATCCGCATCACCATCTATGCTAATTTCTGGAATTATCGATACATCAAGCGTACGCCCTTGTTCACTGAATACCGCCTGAAATGTATCAGCAACATCCTCGGTAATTTCGCTAAGGCTAATTTTCCTAAACTGATCGCGCCGCCGCCCGGATTCGATTTCACCAAGGCGCAACAACGCGTTAAACGTGTTGAGTAAGGTTTGAAGGTGACTACGAGAAGCCTCGACGTGGACACGAATATCGTCAGGTGAATTAAGATCGTGTTCAATTCGCTGAAGACGATGATCAAGCTTAGTAAGCGGGGTTTTTAAATCATGCGCAACACCAACCGACACGTTTTCTAGATTACGCACCAGACGCCCGACTTGCGAAAGCATTTTGTTGACATCAAGAGCAAGTTGATTGAACTCATCGTGAGAGTCGCTGGTCGCTGCGCGAGCTTCAATGTTTCCCCCTTCTACACTAGCCAGTGAATGCGAAAGACCGCGTAACTGACTGATGACGTATCCGCTCAACAAGAAACCATAGACTAATAGCAACGGCAACAACACAACGAATATCCAAAACGCAATTTGATGAATAAAGGATTTCGCATTGGCAATTTCGTCGCTGCGTGCAAGGCCGCCACTCACCGTAATGTCATCTCCAAAATCGACACGCAAAGTGCGCAGTTCTACGATGTCCTCAAGGTTGTCTCCGATTGGATAATCACTGTACGACAATCCAAGATCTGCGCTTAATTGCGCGAACCCAAGCACGGCGCGTTCACCAACTGTAACTAGAAGCAGGACTTCGCTTTCCTCGATAAAATATTCCGCTTCTTGTTGCGGCCACAGCGGGCCAAACTCATCACTGTAGTTCTCGATGAGTTCTTCCAACCCTTCGTGTCTTATCTCGTTGACGATTTCATCGACACGTTCTTGCAAGTGGGAAATCTCATCTTCCTGCGCGCGCTCTAACTGCGCCCATCCATAGACACCCATCAGACTTCCCAGCGCAACAACAAATATCAACGACCACATTGCTGCGATGCGAAATATACGGCTGGTGAAAATTTGCATACTGCTATTCGCTGATAACATAACCGGCCCCGCGCACAGTCTTGATCAGCTCATGGTCGAATGGCTTGTCGATTTTGTTTCGCAGCCGCGATACGTGCGTTTGTACAATGCTGGTGCGCGGGTCAAAGCCGTACCCCCACACACGTTCGAGCAACATAGTACGCGTCACTACTTCGTCTTTATGCTGCATAAGGAGTTCAAGAATTTTGTATTCGCGGCGTGCGAGATCGATAGTTTGATCGCCACGCGTTACACGTTGCGTAGTCCGATCCAGTTGCAGGTTGCCTACCTGCAACTGCGTCGGCTCGGATTCGAGCGGTTGTCTTCGCCGTAGCAAGGCTTTCAGTCGTGCATAAAGCTCGGAGAAAGCGAACGGCTTAACCATGTAGTCGTCGGCACCGGCATCGAGTCCATCAACGCGATCATCAATGCCTGACATCGCCGTTAACATGATAACCGGTGTTGCCACTTTCGCCTGACGCAGCAGTCGGACCGCATTAATACCATCCATATCCGGCAACATGCGATCGAAAACGATCGCATCAAAACGTTTACCAGGTGCCATTAGCAGGGCTTCTTCAACGGTACTGCACCATTCCGCAACGTCACCTGCTTCTTTCAAGCCACGTAGCAGAAAGTCTGCCGTTTCGGCATCGTCTTCAACTATCAATATATGCATGAAACGTGCGCCCCAATCTCTGACTGAATGATAGAGGATTTAAAACGCCTGAAATTTACGTTTTTGTATAGTGGCGTGGCACTCCACCTATAAGACCGAGGCAGCTCTTTCTCGATTGGTTAATTTTCCAAAAGAAGCTTGCCGCGAACACATTTTGCGTCAGGGCAGCAAAACGAAGTTTCCGAAATGGTTTTTCTGCATAAATTCCTGCTGCGCAATGGCGATGTCTTTCAACGCAAAGGTTTTTGCCAGCAATGGTTTAATCTCTCCACGTTCAATATACGCAACAAGGTTGGGGAATACTGGCTCATCCCACGAGGTGCAGCCGGTCAGATTTAAATCCTTCAAGTAAAAATCTCGCATGTCCAGTTCAACCATGGGACCCGCGATTGCGCCGGAGGAGGCATAGCGTCCACCGCGTGTCATGAGTTTGGGTAAATCAGTGAAACCGCCACCGGCAACATTATCGATCACTACATCAACGCTTTTGTGGCCAAGTACGTCAATCAGGTTTTCGTCTCGAGAAACAACGGTATGGGCACCAAGACGTTTGGCCAACTCGATTTTCGATGCGCTAACCACAGCGATCACATGCGCACCGCGCCGCTTGCAAAGTTGCACAACGGCTGATCCGACACCGCCGGATGCACCCGGCACTAACACGCGGTCGCGCGACGACACATTTGCCCTGTGTACCATGTTTTCTGCGGTACCGTAAGCACACGGAATGGTGGCGAGTTCCGCATCGCTCCAGTCGCACTCGACGTTAAACACTTCGCTTGCGGGAACGCGAACGTACTGCGCGAACGCGCCGTCAAAGTCAGACGCCATCCAGATATTCTCGAGCGAGTCATAGCCGTAGGTTCGCATACACGCGCGCACGATCACGCGCGAGCCGACAGCAGGCGCGCCTTCGCTATGGTCATCACCATGCGCAACAACTTCGCCGCAGCAATCGGTACCCTGAATCAATGGAAAAGGCGTTTTCTCATTCCAGCCACCGTCGGCTATATTGCCCTCGTCTTTTTCGCTCTCGGAAAAGTCTTCGGTGCCACTTGTTACGCCGGACGAATACCACCCCAAACGTGTATTAATTTCCGTGTTGTTCACGCCTGCGGCCAGCACTTTAAGCAGCACTTCACCTGTTCGCGGAGCCGGTACAGGTACGTCGCGATAATCGAGTTTGTCGTAATCACCGTTGCCGGTTGTGACAACGGCTTTCATCGTCGGCCCACCCGATTTGAGGTCGAACCGATTCGGATCAGTTGCGCTTAGGTAAGACAAGTTGGCCATCAAGTTATCCCGACTAAAAAAATTAAGAAGCGTAGGCGTCCATTGCGTGCAGGGTTTCATGCAACGAGCAGCGTGCCCCTGTTTGCAGATACTCCATCGCGCGCAGCGACGCTTCGTGCGCCTCAACGCTTGAACCTGCCACGCAATCTTCAACCACGCGGCAAAAGTAATCAGACTGGTGCCCGTCTACAAAGGTGTAATGCACGCACACGTCGGTTAAACCGCCACACAGCAAGAGCGTATTGGCCTTGAGGCCGCGCAGAAGAATGTCGAAGTCGGTGCCGAAAAACGCGGAGTAGCGACGCTTTTTTACGAGATAATCATTGGGGCGAAAACCCATCTCTTTCACCGCGATATTAGTGCCCGGATCGGTTTCAATGCAGTGCACATCTTCATCGCCATCGAGCTCTCGCCCGAAATCAACCAGATCAGGCCTGTGGACTTCCTGAATAAAAATAACCGGGATGTCGCGTGCGCGCGCTTTGTCGATCAGCCTGCGCGCTTCGAGCATTCGGGCGGCGTAGTCCGGCATGGTCGGGATAGCTTCGTCACTTCGGTCTTCAAACGTTTCGGCCTGAATATCGATCACAACGAGCGCTGGGCGACCTTCAATCAGTTGGCGTTTTGGCATGGACGCAATGAGTTACGCAGAGTTGATTCTACTCCGTTGTAACACGGCGACCGATACATTTCATCATTGCGCCGGCGACACGTAAAAAAAAGGCCCGGCAAGGCCGGGCCAAAGTACGGGACAGGAACTGTGTATCAGGTGTCGCTCAACACGATGAGTATGCGCCGCGCAGTGAGTTCGTTTGTGTCATTGTCAAAACTGCCCGGCGCCACGATCCGTTGAACGGTAGCGCCGCTATCAATCCACGACTGCAGCGAATCGGTGAAGTTGGTGAAGTTGGTGAAGTCAGTATGCGTTTCGCGGCTGTTGCTCGATCGAATGCTAAAGATGCCGCCGTCCGTACTCGGGGCAATCGTTACGGGGCCCGACAAATCATTAAGATCAATTCGAACACCGCCCTGACTGATGTGGTGGAATCGCCCGGCGCCGGTAAGATCGAGCGTCAATCCCGACGCATCGATAGCCGAGAACGCTGTAGCGGTTGCCGGATCCCAGTTGGTAACAAGAACCGATGGTAATGCGGCAACATCGATCAGCGTGTGCACGTCAAAGTCTTTCGGTGCGGTACCAAATGCCGTCACAAACCCGCGTGCTTTTACAGACGAATCAACACCGAAAGCCGATGTGTTTAGGGCTCCGGTTTCGTACTCGTAGCTTTCAGGATCAGTGTCGTTGGCCACATCGATACCGGTGCCGCTGAAATCGAATTCGCTCGGATCACGACGCCCGATTTGCGACAGATCCACGCTCAACTCGCCATCAGTATCATCCACAACAACACCGCTGTTGCGGGTCAGCAGCAGTCGCACCGATCCCGCGCTGGCGTCGAGCTGCAGACTCTCGGGGTCGGTATCCGTCAAGGTGCCGAATGCACTGATTTTCTGGCCAACTGAAACATCCGCAACCGTGAAGCTGTCAGTTGACAGTTGTTTGGTGACGATTGTTGAGTCTGCAATCGTCACTTCCACTTCATCGTTAAATACCGCGCTGGCATCGCTACGAATCAAAGTCGCGCCTTTCACGGTTAAGGAATCGCCGCTACGTGCGATCACGTGGCCGCGCACGACATCCAGGTCGCCACCCGGCACGCTGCTGCCCGCGTACACTTCGCTCGCGAGAAAAACGCGGGGGTTGCGTTGCAATTCACCCAAGGCAATAGTCGCAGTCGCTTGCGGCATGTTGGCTAATTCCGCGAGCCCGACCGCTCCGGTAAACGGACTGCCGTCTATGTCAAAAACGGTGTCGTCGTCAATTGTGACGTTGAGCTGACCAAAGCGTCGATCGTTCGCGTCGTGAGCGTGACGAAAAGGGCGCACGACAATCTGGTAGCTGCTTTCCTCTTCGTCAACCGACAGCAAAGGGCCGCGGGCTCGAAACTGCTTGTCGTTTTCAAAATCGACATCAGCGATCAAAACGGGTTCGATTGTGGTCGTCGGCACATCGTCTTCGAACACGGTTTGGTGCGAGGCGTTGAGGTCAAAATCGAGCGTCAAACTGGCCGGCACACCCGGCACAATACGCAGTTGGTTACGATCTTCCAAGGTCACTTCAAGCGTCAGTGACAATACGGGATTACCGGATTCGTCTATTAAATTTTCTACCTTGACAGCGTTGCCGCTCTCGCCCTCGACCCAGATATCGGCATTGCTGTAATCAATGCTCATTTCACCCTGTACGTAGCGACCACTCGGGATGCTTTGCGCGGTAAAAAACTCAGTCATTTCGACGTACTCGGCGAAATCGATGCGCGTGTTTATCGGCAGGGTTTCGACCACGGCGCCGTTTGCTTTGGTCAGCGCAAGCGAGGTCACATCAACCGTGTAGGTATGAAAGTCGCCGGGGGCGTCGGTAATACCGATGTAAACCTCACCGGTCTCGTCGCTGCTCTGCTCGTCGCCGCCACCGCCACAACCTGTCAACCAGATCGCTAACAAAACGCAAAGAACAATGAAGCTGGAACGTCGCATCTCTGAAAGACATGCGCTAAAAAGTGTTTTCATCATTTGACTCCGTTGCTGAATCGGGCGCGCGGAATCCCGCTGCTTATCCCGACTAACGCGGAGACAAAGAATGCGTTGACAAAAAGATTAAAGAATTTCCGGGCTACCAGTAAGCCGTAAAAGTAAATGAGAAAAACGTGACGCTGTCGCTGTCATCGCTGCGTTGCGATCCAACCTCGGCGTTGGCGTATAAGTCTTCCTCAAGTGGGTAGTTGACCGCAAGTGACACAGTATCCGCTTCACTGTCATCGACCGCGGATCGCGACCGCCGCCAGCTCAGATCGACGAGTACATCACTCAGAAATGTCCCTGCGTTAAGTTCACCGGCGCTGTCTTCAAGCCCGAACGAAAACAACCGCGCCACCGGTGACAGTCGAATAAACGCCTGACTGTTTGCAATTCTGGACACGTCGATCGAGTAGTCGGCACTGCTAAAGGATGCGCCGAGCCAGTAAAAATCATCGCTAAACCAATCAACTTCAAGCGTGTAGCGTCGTGAGTCGAAGCTGGCCAGTTCGCCGTTGCCAAAGCGTGCATCGATGTTGCGCGACTCAGCTGTCAGACCCAAGGTCCAGTTACCCTCACTCAGCGCTAACCAGGGAGCAATGCTCGCGATGGAAAAGTCACCTTCGCTATCCCAGTCGCTGTAGTCGGCACCAAATTCAATCGCGCTGTAAGGATTACTTGCCCAGCCAATTTGGATCGAATCAATGCCAAAGGTGTCAGTCAGATCGGACAGTGGGCGATCAACGCGGGTTTCTCCACGTGCAAAACCGAGCGACAAGCTGGAATCAAATGTCAGTCCGTTAAGAACAATGTCGATTGACTGATCATTTGCATCGGCGTCGTCAAAACCAAACCCCAATGAAACGCTCGACGGGAATTCAGCGAAATCCTGCGCGCACAGCGGCGCGGTAAACATGATCAGGACTATCGACACCCCGGCGCGACTGAAGCAAAACAATTTGTCCAAATTGAGAAATGAAAAAAACAAACAGCGCTCCGGCGCGTATTCGGAGTGCGAGTATAACTGCGTTCACCTTTGTGTCTAAGGCCGTGTATCACCTAACTAATGACGGTCGCGCATTTTCTTGAGTGCCTTTTTTCGCTGCTTTGGTGTCATGCTTTTCCAGCGCTTTTTCAGCCGTTCGCGTTTGGCTTCTGGCATCGATTGAAACTTTTGGAAGTTCTCGCGAATAATGTCACGCTGCTTTTTGGACAGGTTTTGAAAAGCTGTAAAGCGCTCGCGCAATGCATCTCGTTGCTGAGGTGACAGTTCTTTCCATTGTTGGAATCGTTCCTTTACACGTTGTTGCTGAGTTGAGTCGAGTTGTTGCCAGCGTTCAAGACCTTTGAGTATTTTTTGCTGTCGCGTCGCGGGGATGTCTGCCCACTGCCCCGCAAATGGCTGCAACACGCTTTGCTGTTCGACACTCAATGACGACCATTGCACCGCATCCGGTGTCTGCGCCCGCGCAAGAGCGCTGAGGCAACACAATACGAGTATCGCTATGTATCGCAAATTAGGTCTCATCATTTTCGTTCTCTTTCAGCTCAGAATCGCCTTCGAACGATTCGGGCAGAGCAAACGGATCGACAAACTCACCTGAGTCGTCTTGCCAATCGACCAGAAACTCAAGCAGATCAAGATCGATTTCTGAATTGGCCATTGAGCCAGATGCCTGCATCGCGCCAATAAACAATAAGCACGCAACAGATAACGATTGGCGCCTAGCCAAGATCTTGTCCGGCTTCTTCCAACCATATGTAAAATTCGAGTTCACCCAGCATGTCGAGGTTGTCCTCTCCACTGAGCAGGGGTAAGTCTTCCAGCAGGCCTGTCGACGCCAGCGGGGTCTCACTGATTTGCGGACGCTGCGCAATCTGTAAATTCACAATCGTGAGAATCGCGACGGCACAGGCCGCGCATGGCACAACGATTTGCGGTCGTTGCCACAGAGGTTTTTGAATCTGACGTGACAATGCTTCGCGACGGGCCGCGCGCAAACGACCAAGCGTGGCGCCGTCGATGTCGTCTTGCGATGCGTCGAGCGTACGACTCACCTCACTCTTCCATTGCGAATGTTCGTTATCTGGGTCAGTCACGATAGTCCTCCAACTGATCGCGCAAGGTGTGAACAGCGCGCGAGTAATGCGTTTTTACACTGCCCTCTGAACAACTCATTGCGGCGGCAGTTTCGCGCGTGCTCAAACCCTCCCATGCGCGCAATAAAAAGGCTTGCTGTTGTCGCAAAGGTAGCGCGTGCAGGGCCGCATCGAGTTGACGCATGGCGCTTTGATCGTCGGCGCGCACCGGTGGTTGCTCCAGCGTTTCGACCGCCAGCTGCTCAATGTCACTGAATCCATCGTCTGCCTGCCCACCTAACCACACTCGAAACCGGTTGCGCACTGACTCGCGTCGGTAGCGGTCGCGAATCTTACTCTGCAGGATACGATGAAACAGTGCACCCCACTCAGCGGCGGGTTTTGCGCTGTATTTCTCCACCAGCTTGCACATTGCGTCTTGCACCAGATCGAGCGCATCCTCACGGTTACCACTGGCAATATAGGCAATACGATACGCTCGACGTTCAACGCTGGCGAGAAAATCATCCAGATTGCGAAGAGAAGCGTCATCAATCACGCGTGTAATTGGGCCATTCTGTGAAGCGTTTGGGCGATTGTCACCATACCGCCACAAAGTGTCCAGCAGCGCTGCGTTGGTGATCTCAGTTTGGAATAGTTGTGTAGAAGACACGGCTGCCGCTTGCAGTGACCATTATTCTTCAACAAACGCATGTCGCGGCAAATCGTTGACGTCAGAGTCGATTAAGATTTGATCAGGCGGGGTGCGTCGCGATCCAGTGCTTCGCGATATCGATACGCCGCGCCAGCCAGACTTTTTCTTTGGACTGCACATAGTCGAGAAATTTTCTGAGCGCTGCCGTGCGACCGGGGCGGCCAACCAATCGACAGTGGAGTCCAACGGACATCATTTTGGGCGCGGCTTCGCCTTCCTCGTAGAGCGTATCGAAGGTGTCTTTCAGGTAGCTGAAAAATTGGTCCCCGCTGTTAAACCCTTGCGCAGTGGCAAAGCGCATATCGTTTACATCCAGCGTGTACGGCACGACTAACTGTGGTTTGGCGTAGTCGTACTGCCAGTACGGTAAGTCATCGGAGTAACTGTCGGCGTGGTAGAGAAATCCTCCCTCCTCGGCGACGATGCGGTGCGTGTTTGGGCTGGCGCGACCCAGATAAAACCCAAGAGGACGTTCGCCCGTAAGTTCAGTATGAATGTCGATTGCAGTTTGCAGATGGGCGCGTTCGGTGGCCTCATCAACGTGCTGGTAATCAATCCAGCGATAGCCGTGGCTGGCGACTTCCCATTTTGCATCCAGCATCGCCACGACGGCATCGGGATTGCGCGCCATCGCCATCGCTACGCCGTAAACGGTGACCGGAATCTCGCGCGCGGTGAACAACCCGTGCAATCGCCAAAAACC
Organism: Pseudomonadota bacterium; assembly: GCA_039029275.1. Lineage (GTDB taxonomy): Bacteria > Pseudomonadota > Gammaproteobacteria > JBCCGL01 > JBCCGL01 > JBCCGL01. Next base: position 272,399 of record JBCCGL010000006.1, read on the forward strand.
CGCGCGGCTGCCGTATTCGTAAATCGACTCCATGTTGACATGGCGCATTCCTTCGTAGGCTTCTGCGCCGACGATTTCTGACAAAAATTTTTCTGAGGCGGCATCACCGTGCAGGACGCAATTTTCACCGCCCTCTTCGTAGTTGACGACGAACTGAACCGCGATTCGCGCGCTTCTGGGCCACTGGGCATGCGGCGGACGCTGGCCATAGCCAACCAGATCGCGTGGGTACTCCGTATCAAAAGACATTTTTGTATTGGGTGCGCGGCGTGTGAACTTCCAGCGCTTGTACCACAGGCACCGCCGTGCGCGCAAAGTACGCTCGCAATGTACGCACGTAGCATGTCAAGCGAAAGTCAGCGTTTTATCCGCAAGGCGAGAAAGCCATAGCAAATTGACAACACACACGCTGGCACTTGAGCTGCGCGTGCTGATTTTCACAAAAACGGACCGTTAAAAGCCGCATTGTGCGCGGCGATTGTAGCCACTGTAGGAATTCAGCGTGAAATTCAGCCACAAATTTTGTCCAACCCTTCTAGCCAGTTTCATTTCCGCCACTTTGCTTGCGTCCTGCGGAGGCGGGGGCGGAGGAGGAGACAGTGACGACAACAACGGGTCAAACTCAGTCAATACAGGTGTATTTCTGGATAGCCCGGTCGAAGGGATCCGGTATCGCACCAGAACCGAGTCCGGGGTCACCGACGCCAATGGTACGTTTCGCTATCGAGACGGCGAGATAGTGACATTTTCTGCCGGTGGACTGTTACTGGGCGGATTTCTCGGGCGCGCACGAATCACACCGATCGAAACGTCATTTGCCTTTTCAACCGAGGAACCACGCGTTCGCAACGTGATCCGACTGTTGCAAACGCTGGACGACGACAACAACCCCGACAACGGCATCAAGATGCCCCCGAGCATCGACACGCTATCTGACGCAATTGATCTCGACGACATCAACAGCGTTCAGAGCGGCGTTAACGCTATCGGTGGCGGCACTTTAGTCAGCGAGGCCGACGCCTTGTCACACTTCGAGGAAACGCTCAGCAGTCTTCCGGCACCCGAGCTAGCCAGCAGCTACAGCTACACCGCGGCATTGAACGTTCCGGATCAGTGCGACGGGCAGCGTGTCAACAACGCCACGCTGAGTGTCACGTCCGCTGGTGGTGAAAACAATTTCAGCGGCTCGATCGATCGCAGCAACGGCGGCGTCGAAACCTTCAATCTCGTGGGAACCAACCGCGGCACAACCGACGCAGGCTCGACTATTCGCGTGGATGCCGACGAGTACGGCGCGGAGATCACGATTCGGACCACCGATTTCTGCAGCAGTGTTGCTCACATGACGACAAACCTAGGTATTAACCTGCCGCCGATTGCCAGCCGTAACAGCAAATGGACACAAGGCATTTGTCAAACTGCCGCTGGAACCTATTTCTACGGCTGGGACATGTACGCGGGTGATCGCGACGGATTCATCGCCAAACACCCGACCTTTATCTACACGATTGAAGGACAAGCAGAGGAGCAGCTGATCGTAGGTTCAAATCAGATCGCACAAGACTACTACGGCACCAACGCAGCGCCGAAACGAACCGATCGCGTTGAAGTGAGTGGCATTCCATGCACAAGCGGTTTCACCTGGGAGTACATCGTTGAGGACAACGAAGGTGCGATTACCACCGAAAGCGGAAGCGTCGATGCGCCATTTGAAGACGACGGCAGCGGCGGTGGCGGTGACGGCGACTATTGCGCTGAAGACTACCCTCAAGAGGCGTGCACACTACTGGGTGACGACGCAGGCACCACAACGAGTTTCTCAAACGGCCAATCCTGTGCAAATGCATTTCCTGGCACAGACGTTCTGGCAGATTTTAATTGCTCAGGTGAAGGAATCTTCGAAAACTGCGGAGCTTGTCAGGTAGGCGTGAGTTCGCGTCAACCGCAGGATGCCAGCCAGCGCATGATTGACACCTTTTTCGATTTAACGAAGTAATTTGAGCATCACTACCGGCAACGCATCCGCGTTGCCGGTATCTTGAGAGTAAAAAATTAATGATCAAAGATAAATCGCTATTCCCATTCCTTACGCTTGTCGCAGCGGCTGCACTGATCGCGGCGATGTCGTCTCAATCTGACTACAGCGTGTCATCCACAGCTCAAAACCTTTCTATCGGAGGAGACAATCCGAAATTCGAATTAGTACGTTAGTGACGTTGTGTTGAAATAGAAACTTATGGCGGAACAGCTCGTTAGTTCTTCGCGGGCTTCATTGTTAACGTGCCAAGCGAGCTATTCGTGCTCAGGTACTGGTCGCACCAAACGATTACCCAATAGCGCAATTACCGGAGTTGGACGCAAAAGTATTAAAAGCATTGTTCACCACGGCAGCTTGCCCAAATCCACATTCCCGCCCGTTAACACTAAGCCTATCCGCTGACCAAAAAACGCGTCTTTGTTTTTAAGCAGCGCGGCCAATACAGTCGCACACGATGGCTCGATCACGATTTTGAGTCGTTCCCAAATCAGTTTCATCGATTCCACTATTTCGTCTTCACTCACGAGAAAAATCCCGTCGACTTCGCGTTGAATGATCGGGAAAGTGAGCGTACCGAGTGGCGTTTTTAATCCATCGGCAATCGTTTGCGGCGATTCCATGGGTTCGATCTTTCCACTTTGCATTGATCGATACGCATCATCGGCCTGCTCCGGCTCAGCCGCAAAAACGCGTATATCGGGTTGGAACGATTTTGCCGCGATTGCTGTTCCGCTAAGCAATCCGCCACCGCCAACCGGGGTGATGATAACGTTTAGATCGCGGATTTCATCGACCATTTCAAGCGCACAGGTACCCTGCCCGGCGATCACCTGGGAGTTGTTGTAGGGATGCACAAAATACGCGCCGGTCTGCGCCACCACCTCATCGAGCGCGGCTTCACGCGCCGGATTGTTTGGCTCACAAAAAACAACTTCCGCCCCGTAGTTGCGCACCGCGTCAATTTTAACTGTCGGCGCGTTGCGCGGCATAATAACGGTGGCAGGAATATCGCGGCTGCGTGCCGCCAGCGCCAGCGCCGCCCCGTGATTGCCGGATGAATGCGTTGCGACACCGTTGCGTGCCTCCTCATCCGAGAGAGCGAAAACAGCATTGTGCGCACCGCGTGCCTTGAACGCACCGGCTTTCTGGAAGTTTTCGCACTTAAAATACAAGTGTGCGCCGAGCATTTGATTGAACGTCGCGCTGGTCAGAACTGGAGTGCGATGAATGTACCGCTTGATCCGCGCGTGGGCGCTGATAATTTCGTTGATCGAAGGCGGTACCAGCTCATCAGTTTCCAGATCAGCTACCATTGAAGCACTCGCTGCGCGATAATCCGCGCCCTGACGTTTTCGTTACTGGCTATGATCAAAACCGCCCCCGGTCTTTTTTCTTACCCAAAGTTCTGGGCCGAATGCTACGGCACCGCGCCGTTCTTGCCAATGTCGCGCGCGGAAATGGACGAGTTGGGCTGGGATTCGTGCGACATCATCATTGTGACGGGCGATGCCTACGTCGATCATCCGAGCTTTGGCATGGCTGTGATCGGGCGTTTTTTGGAGTCACAGGGGTTTCGGGTCGGCATCATCGCACAGCCGGACTGGAACGATCCCGACGCGTTGACCGAACTGGGCGAACCCAATCTGTACTTCGGCATTACCGCCGGCAATATGGACTCGCTGATCAACCGCTACACCGCCGATCTGCGTATGCGCAGCGACGATGCCTATACACCAGGCGATGTAGGCGGCAAGCGGCCGGATCGATCCGTGATTGTCTATTCACAAAAGATTCGCTCGCTCTATAAAGAAACGCCGATTGTGATCGGTGGCATCGAAGCCAGCCTGCGTCGCATCGCGCAATACGACTACTGGAGCGATAAGGTGCGTCGCTCGGTGCTGATTGATTCCGGTGCGGATATTCTGCTTTACGGCAACGCCGAGCGTGCGGTTGCCGAGCTGTCAAATCAACTCGCCAGTGGCAAGTCGATCAGTGACATCACCGACATTCGCGGAACAACCGTGGTGCGCGACTGTGTCCCCGGAGGCTGGACGGAGATCGACTCGACCCGCATTGACTGGCCCGGCGATATCGACGCGATTCCCAATCCCTACGAATACCAATACTCGCCGAGTGGTTGCGATAAAAAAACCAAGAAAGACGAAACTGTCGTCGAATTTGCGCCGATCCGCATTGTTCCCGAACCGCTCAAGGCACGGGGAAAGCTGGACAACGACACGACCTGCATTCGCCTGCCCTCATTTGAAAAAGTCAGCAATGATCCTGCGCTCTATGCGCATGCATCGCGCATCTTGCATCTTGAATCGAACCCCCACAACGCGCGCACATTAGTGCAAAAACACGGTGGCAAAGAGGTGTGGGTAAACCCGCCGCCGATTCCATTGAGTACCGACGAAATGGACGGGATATTCGGTTTGTTTTATCAGCGCGTGCCACACCCAAAGTATGGCGACGCGAAAATTCCCGCGTATGACATGATCCGGTTTTCAGTAAACATCATGCGGGGGTGTTTCGGTGGGTGCACGTTTTGCTCGATCACCGAACACGAAGGGCGCGTTATTCAAAGCCGCTCGCAAGAGTCTGTCCTGCAAGAAATCGAGGATATTCGAGACAAGGTACCGGGGTTTACCGGCACGATCTCCGATCTCGGAGGACCGACCGCGAACATGTATCACCTCAACTGCATCAGCAGGGAAATTCAATCCAATTGCCGCAGACTATCCTGCGTCTACCCGAGCATTTGCAAAAACCTGAAAACCGATCACTCACAGACGACGCAGCTCTACCGCAAGGCGCGCAAGATCGAAGGCGTAAAGCGCGTCGCAATCGCCTCGGGCCTGCGCTATGACCTCGCCGTCGAAGACCCGGAATACGTTAAAGAGCTTGTTACGCACCACGTCGGCGGTTATTTAAAAATCGCGCCCGAACACAGCGAAGACGACACGCTTTCGAAAATGATGAAGCCGGGCATGGGCACATACGACGCATTTAAAAAAATGTTCGAAAAATACTCAAAGCAGGCTGGCAAAAAACAGTACTTGATCCCGTACTTTATTGCCGCGCACCCCGGCTGCGAGGATGAAGACATGCTTAACCTTGCGCTGTGGCTGAAGAAAAACAATTTTCGCGTCGATCAGGTGCAGACGTTTTATCCGTCGCCGATGGCACTGGCTACAGCAATGTATCACTCCGGAAAAAACCCATTGCGTAAAGTGAAGTACAAATCGGACAAAATGTTTGTGCCGAAAGACATAGAACAGCGCCGACTGCAAAAAGCCTTCTTGCGCTACCACGACGAAAAAAACTGGCCAATGTTGCGAGAGGCACTCAAAAAAATGAATCGCCCCGAGCTGCTGGGCGACGGTGAGCGCCAGTTGGTTCCTGCAGCTACCGGCGCACGCAATCAAAAATCACGAAAACCTTATGCCAAGGCGCGTGGCGGGCAATGGAGCGGCAGAGCCCGCAATTAAATGGGTTTTGAATCGACGCCATGCGTTTTGATGTAGTCCGCACAACGATTGCAATTTTTGTTGGTGCTCTTGTTTTGGTTGCGAGTTTTTTGCTCGCGTATGGGTACTACTCCTCCGCAGCAGAAGCGCGGGCAGGTCAACGTGTCGCGCTGTATCAAACCATTTTGTCAGCCGCGCTAGAGCGCTATCAGCATTTACCCTTTGTTCTTTCAAGCGATCCGTTTGTTATCGATGCGCTGCAAAACGTTTCGCCTGATCTCAACCCGCGGTTCGAGCAATTCGCACAGGAATCCGGCGCAGACGCGATTTACTTGATGGATAGAACAGGGCTGACAATAGCGGCGTCTAACTGGCAACAGCCTGTCAGTTTTTTGGGCCAAAACTACGGGTTCAGACCGTATTTTCAGTCTGCGCTGGCCGGAGACACCGGCGTCTTTTTTGCGATCGGCGCCACCACTCGACAACCCGGATATTTTATTGCGCGCGGAGTAAAAGACGACACAGGACTAATCATCGGGGTAATTGCGGTTAAGGTGGACTTGCGACCATTGGAGGACACCTGGCGCAGTTCGGGTGAAGATGTTTTCGTATCCAATACAGATGGTGTTATCACGCTCTCCAGCAATAACGAATGGCGTTATCGAACGATTGGCAATCCCGACGCGGCAACACGTGAAACAATTGCCGCACGCCGACAATTTGCCGACGAACCATTAACGCCTCTTGCGATGAATCCTCCGGTCGACAACTCCTTCGCGATTGAGCGCCAGCAATATGTGCACGCGACATCGCAAGTCGGCTATTTGGGCTGGCACCTGCATTTTCTAAGCCCGTTATCCCAGGTATTTAACAGCGCATCGTTCGTTGCTCTGATTGTTTTGGGTGTTGAACTTTTAATCGCACTGGGAATTGTTGTATTGCGTTCCAAACGAATCGGCAAGGCCTTGTTAGTATCACAGCGCACATCGAGCCAGTTGCGTGAACTGAACGAAACGTTGCAAATCGAAATTGAAGAGCGCAAGCGAACAGAGGAAGCGTTGAGGGCCACACAACGCGACCTTGATCAAGCCAACAAACTCGCGGTGTTGGGTCAGCTTTCTGCGTCGGTCGGTCATGAGTTGAGTCAACCGCTTGCGGCGATGAAAACCTATCTCGCCAGCGCTCGCCTACCAGGTGAAGACAACGCCGAAACTTTCGAGCGCATGGACGGACTTGTCACCCGCATGGATAAAATCACTCGGCAGCTAAAATTTTTCTCTCGAAAAAGAAGCGATGCTTACGGTGATGTCGATGTTACTGAAGCTATCGATAACGCGCTGAAGTTGCTGGACGAACCACTCGAACGTGCAGGCATAAGCCCTTCCGTGATCCGCGATAAGACCAACATTTACGTTCGCGCAGACAAGCTGCAGCTAGAGCAAGTTATCATCAATCTTGTTAATAATTCGATTCACGCCCTGAACACAGCACATGAAAAACTTTTGCAGATAGAGACAACCGCAAATCAAGCGTCTGTCACAATCACAGTGAGTGACAACGGTGCGGGGTTCGATGAAGGCGAAATGGACAATATTTTTGAGCCATTTTTTACAACCAAACCCTCTGGCGAAGGGACTGGTTTGGGACTCGCTATTTCCTCGACAATCATCCATGAATTAGGCGGCACAATATCCGCGTCCAGACGCGCACCAACGGGTGCCGCATTTTCTGTCGAGTTGGCACGAGTTACCAAGCAATGACTTCGCGTAAATCATCGGATCCAGCTCTGAACGTTCTCGTCGTTGATGACGATGTCGCACTCGCGGATTCACTCAAACATTATCTCACTCGCGTTGGCTGCAACGTGCACTTGTACAATACGGCTGAATCGGTTCTGGACAACATTGATTCTGCGAATCCCGAAGTGATCATTTCCGATTTCAGAATGCCGGGCATGACCGGTTTAGAACTGCTTAAAAACCTCCGCGAGACAGCAATTGATACGCCGCTGATTTTTATTACCGCGCACGGTGACGTTGCATTGGCAGTCGAAGCAATGCGAAACGGCGCGTTCGACTTCATCGAAAAACCCTTTGAACCCGAGCATCTTTTCACGCTGGCGCAACGGGCCGCGCGTGTGAAACGATTGGGTGACGATAACAAACGTTTGCGCGCGCAGCTGGTCAATCTCTCTGGTCTGGAAAAATCCTTGATCGGAAACAGTCAAGCGATTCGGGAGCTGCGCACAGAAATCAGCGATGTCGCAAATACCGACGCCTCGGTGCTGATTTACGGTGAAACCGGCACCGGCAAGGAAGTGGTCGCACGCGGACTTCACAACCTTTCTGAAAGATCGGCGGGCCCTTTCGTTGCGCTCAATTGTGCCGCGATTCCGGAACAGCTGTTCGAGTCGACATTGTTCGGGCATACCTCCGGAGCATTCACGGGCGCATCCAGGGCGTCCAGCGGCCAATTTGTTGCGGCAAATAAAGGAACCTTATTTCTCGACGAACTGTCATCGCTGCCGCTTGAAATGCAACCTAAACTATTACGCGCACTGCAAGAACGCGAAGTCCTTCCGGTGGGCGGCTTAAAACCCGTCAGGTTTGACGCCCGAATCGTCGCAGCCGTTAATCAGCCATTGGATGATCTTGTTCGGCAAGGCGCGTTTCGCGACGATCTGTATTTTCGGCTCAATACCATCTCGCTGAACATTCCTCCGTTGCGCAAACGATCCGACGATATTCCTCTCTTGTTCGCACACCGCCTGGAACGATTTTCTGCCCAGTACGGGGTCGAGGCACCTTCAATCGGTGCTGATGACATCGAAGCCCTGTTGGCTCACCGCTGGCCCGGAAATGTGCGCGAACTCGAATCAGTGGCCGAGCGAATGATTCTGGCGTCACGGCGGGCGAAGGTCAGCGTTAATGACATCATGAGAACGAACCGATCAAAAGACGGCGGAACCAGCTCATTGCGCGAACGTGTCGAAGCGTACGAGGCATTACTGATCAAGCAGGCACTTGCGGAATACAACGGTGATGTAGGAGCAACGGCCAAGGCGTTGGACACGGCGCGGCGCACGCTTGATGAAAAAATTGCGCGTCACGAAATTGATCGGGCCGAATTTCGAGAGTCGTAAACGATCAGGCGGAAATTCGCCAACCATAGCGTACAGATCGAGCAAGAATCCGCTCGATTCTGATAATTCTTTTTTGGCTTCGAAAGTGTCATCACGTCAAAATATCGAGTTAAATCAGATCATTACTCAAAATTGAAACAGAAAAATTTTCCTCCGCTAAACATGGCATAACCGCTGCAGTAAGCGACGTAGGGCCATACGTCCAAACAACCAACCAAATCGGAGGAATTCCAAATGAAGTTAAACAAATCGATTGCGGCACTTGTTGGCGGGATCATGCTGGGTGGATATTCGATGAGCGCCTTCGCCACCGAGTGGAACGTCTCGCTCTGGAGCAAACGCCGCGCATTCACCGAGCACGTCGAAAAACTTTCCGAGTTAGTTGCCCAAAAAACCAACGGCGAGTTCAAACTGAATATATCGTACGGCGGGCTTTCCAAGAACAAAGAAAATCTGGATGGTATTTCGATCGGCGCGTTTGAGATGGCTCAATTCTGTTCGTTCTACCACAAGGCGAAAAACCCGACGATCACGGTCACCGAGTTGCCATTCGCGCAGGACGTATCCCTCGCACAGCTCGCCGAAATTTCAATGAAGGTTTATCAGCACCCAACTGTAGCGAAAGATCTGGCGCGCTGGAACGCAACGCTGCTAATGCCGTCGCCGCTGCCGCAGTACAACATTATCGGTGTGGGTGACACGCCGCAGGCACTCGCTGATTTCAAAGGTAAGCGATTACGCGGACCCGGCGGGATCACCGGTGTTCTGTCGAAACTCGGTGCGGTTAAAACCGGCGTCGCGGCAAATGAAGTGCGACAGGCGCTGGATGCGGGTGTAATCGACACGGTTGCATTTGCGCAACACGCGCACCTGGCGTTTGGATCTATCGAAGCCGGCCAGTGGGCGACAACCAATCTGAATCTCGGCACTGCTAACTGCCCGGTTGTCGTCAATACAGATGCACTGAACTCTCTCAGCGCCGACCACAAAGCAGCGCTGATGGGCTCGATCGACGAGTCGCTGAAGCACTACGTTGATAACTATGAAAATAACGTCATGGGAAAATACGACGCGACACTGAAAGAAAAAGGTATTACCCCTGTCACCTTTACTGCGGACCAGTCTGCCGAGTTAAACAAACTCTCTGAAAGCGTGCGTGCAAAATGGATCGAAGACAACAAGGGTGATTTCGACGCTCAGGAATTGTTTACGTTTACTGAAAGCCTGTTCGTAAACTAAAAACAGGATCGTCACGCCACGCTCTAAAACCCGGTCGACATTTGTAGGCCGGGTTCCTTCTTGGGGGATTTCCTATGGCGGGTTCATCCAAGATTCGCACAGACGAATCATTACTTAGCCGTCTCGACCGCGGGTTCTTCTCGCTGGAGTCGTTTTTAAATTTCATTGGCGGGGTTGTGATTCTCGCCGTCGTGTTGCTCGCGGTCGCCAACATCATCGGGCGCAAGTTTTTCAATACACCCGTGGACGGATACATCGACTGGGTAGAGCAGTCGATGGGGTTTTTTGCGTTCTTCGGCATTGCGTACTGCCACCGCCTCGGCGGGCATATTCGCATGGATATATTCGTCGGATTTTTAAAAGGCCGTGCGCTCTGGTTGTTTGAATTGCTCGCGACAACCCTGATGTTGCTTTTAACCGTGCCGCTCATCTACGGTGCTTATCTGCATTTCAATCGTGCGTTTGTCAACGGCGACAGTTCCTTCGACATCGACCTGCCGACGTGGCCTGCCAAACTGGTAGTGCCCGTCATGCTCAGCGTGCTTGCTGTGCGCCTGATTCTGCACGTGTGGGCCTACGCTCGCGCCTTGAGAACCGGTGATGAACACCCGGTCGCGGTCCCTCTGATTGAAGACGTAGCAACGCAGGTGCGTAACGAAGCCGAGGCCGCCGGCGTCAGCTATGACAAAGACGGCAAAGAGTCTTGATCATGGACATTGCTAGCACATTGACGTCAATGGCCCCGTTGGATATCGGGTTGTGGGTCACCGGCATCATGTTATTCGCCGTGGTAATCGGTGTTCGCGTTGCCTTTGCCGCAGCAATCGCCGGCATGATCGGGCTGATCTGGTATTTCGCAACCAAGATGCCAATTGAGAAAGCCCTGCTCGTGTCGATGAAAATGGCTGGCACAATCCCGCACTCCAAAGTCTCGACCTCTGCTTTATCCTTGATTCCGGTTTTTATCTTGATCGGATTTCTCGCCTATCACGCCGGTCTTACGCGTGCGCTGTTCGAAGCCGCCAAGCGCTGGGTGGGATGGCTTCCGGGTGGGATGGGCGTAGCCACCGTTTTTTCGACCGCAGGATTTGCCGCGGTCTCGGGTGCGTCGGTCGCGACGGCAGCGGTGTTTGCCCGAATCGCTATTCCAGAAATGTTGAAGCTTGGCTACGACAAGCGCTTCGCAGCGGGCGTTGTCGCCGCTGGCGGTACGCTCGCCTCGCTCATTCCTCCGTCGGCAATTCTGGTTATCTACGCGATTATCGTCGAGCAGGATGTTGGGGCGCTGTTGCTCGCCGGATTTATTCCCGGAATCGTCTCCGCGTTGATCTACGGCGGTCTCATTATCGGCCTGGCCAAATCCGTTCGCAGTTTTGGCCCGCCGGTGTCGGGTTACAGCTGGAAGGAGCGGTTCGCGTCTCTACCCGCTACGTCTCCAATCATTTTTGTTATCGCGATCATAATTTTCAGCGTCTATGGCGGCTGGGGCACGCCCACCGAAGCTGGCGCGCTCGGTGCGTTTGTTGTCATGTGTATCGCTATTTATCGAGGCATGCGCTGGGGCAACTTGAAAGAAGCACTGATGGAAGCTGGCAAGCTCACCGTTATGATCTTCACGATCATCTGGGGTGTGCTTTTGTACGTTCGGTTTCTGGGCTTTGTTGATTTGCCCAGTGCGTTTGCCGAGTGGATCGCGGCACTCGAGCAGAACCCCATGATTACGCTCCTTTTCATACTTCTGGCGTACGCGGTTCTCGGAATGTTTATGGACGCGATCGGCATGCTGTTGTTGACCTTGCCGGTAGTGTTCCCCGCTGTAATCGCACTCAACGGGGGGCCGGATGTCAGCGCGGCTGATTCGGCATTCGGTTTGACAGCGACGGGCTGCGCGATCTGGTTTGGGATCGTCGTGGTAAAGATGGCCGAGTTTTGCTTGATAACGCCGCCGATTGGATTGAACTGTTTCGTGGTCGCGGGTGTGCGCGAAGACTTGTCTGTGCAGGATGTATTCAAAGGCGTCACGCCATTTTTTATCGCCGACATAATCACAATCGGCGTATTGATCGCATTTCCAGGTATCGTTGTTTGGCTGCCGTCGTTGGTGCTTGGAAACTAAACACGGTCCGGACACGTTTATTGCGCTGGCGCAATGTATGAGGCGCGCGCCGAACTTATCGTTCGGTCACGAGTCGTAGTGCACGTTACTGTTTTATCGACTCAGGAGAGTGTCAATGCCATTACACTTATTTACCACGCGACCCGGCAATACGGTTCTGTTTGTTCTAGCCGTATTGTTTTTTATGCTGATCAGCGCGAGCGCACTTGCCGGAAAAGGCCTGACGCATAATCAAGGCGGAATTGCCATCGACGGGTACGACCCGGTTGCGTATTTCACGCAAAGCGATGCCGTGGAGGGTGACGCGTCGATCACGCACGATTGGCAAGGCGCGACCTGGCAGTTCTCATCGTCAGAAAATCGCGATTTGTTTGCCGCTAACCCGGAAGCCTACGCGCCGCAATACGGTGGCTACTGCGCGTTTGCTGCATCAAATGGCTACATCGCTCCCACCGATGCAAATGCGTGGACCGTCCACGACGGCAGGCTTTATCTGAACTATTCCTTGAGCGTTCGCTCGCGCTGGAGCGAAGATATTCCCGGTCGAATCAAAAGCGCCGACGGACACTGGCCGGAGATCAAAAAGCAGCTTTAATTGTTTGAGCAAAAACTTTTGATGGGGGGTCGCATTTCTACTCCCCTAATAGTCGGTTGACTCTGGGCTGTAAAAACCACGCACCGACCACACCAAACCACAAACCGAGCATTGGGAACGCGTACTCGATGTAAAACGCGGAGTCCTGTTTTTCGGCGGTGGCAAATTGGCTGGCGGCAAACCACAAGGTGTAAAAAAAAGCAGCGAGCGCGGCAAACACAAGATAAATCAACCAGGGCGGCGGCGGTTGCTGCGTTTGAAACGCGCTGTACAACATGGCTAAAACAACGCCTAGCAGCATGATGCAGACAAAAGGTGCGAGCAAAAAAAGCTGTTGATTGCGCCTAAGATTTTCGGGCACGCGTGCGTTCGACGCACTGCCAATCGCGAAGAGCCAGGCCAGCTCCACCGCAAACAAAAGCAGCCACATAAACCCGTAATGCAGAGGCGACAATATACTGCGCAGCCCGAAAATACACAGAAGCGGAATCGACAACAGCAAAAAGATCTGCCAGTGCTTCGCACGGAGTAGTACTTGCATAGTTGAGCCTCAATCTAGCCACGGGCATTGTAGAACTCACGGCTCTTTCGGCGCAATCTCGGGTTGCCAACCCGGGCCCTTAAAAATGTAAGCGACGGCGTCGCGCCATCGATTTGCGCGGATGGCGTCTTTTGCGATCGACAGAAACTCGTGACAGTTGATCGTGATCGGATTAGCACTGCCAATCGGGGTCGTGATGCCGTAGTCAATCCCTGCAGTTTCGCGTTCGTAAGTGCCGAACAATCGGTCCCAAATCATCAGGATGCCGCCAAAGTTTTTATCGTGGAACTGCTTGTTCGACGCGTGATGGACGCGATGCGCCGAGGGCGTGTTGATAACACCTTCAAGCCAGGCAATTTTGCCGACGCGCTCCGTATGAATCCACGTTTGGTAGGTCACGACCACCAGAATCGCGACAAGCGTTTGCGGAACACTGAAGCCGAGCAGAATCATCGGCACGAAGAATACCCACTCGAACGCGCCTTCAAACCACGACAGGCGCAGCGACGTCGAAAGATTAAACTCGGGCGAGGAGTGGTGAACACTGTGGTACGCCCACAGCAACCGCACGGAGTGTTCGCACCGGTGCATCCAGTAGTAGCAAAAGTCGGCCATCAGAATCGCGAGTAACCACGTCCACCAGGTAACCGGCGCCGTCGCTGCGGCAAAATACGACGCAAGAAAAAGCCCTGCGATGAACGCGAGGCCGAAAACCGTGCGCTCCAGCAACAGGTTAACGCCTGCGATGACGTAGTTGGCCGCCGTCTCCTTAATGCTCGTGCGTGTTCGCGTCACCAGATCCCAGACGGTTTCGAAAATGATGAGCAGCAGAAACAGTCCGCCGACGAGTTCCAGCATGGCAAACGATCCGGAGTAAGCTTCAAATTGTGATTCGATAGATTCCATGGCTATAATGTGGCTAATATAAATATGAATGAACGTACGTTCACTAATTTATACCAATAGACTATAAAAGATCAACCCTGATGTCCGAAATAAAAGAAACCGCGCGCGCAAAAGCGACTCGCGCGAAGCGTCAGCAAATTGTGGACGCGGCGATGGCCTGCTTTATCGAGAAGGGCTTTCACCAGTCCAGTATGCGCACGATCGCGAGCGCCGCTGGCGTCAGCCTCGGCAACCTTTACAACCATTTCGAAAACAAGGACGCGCTGATTGCAGAGATCGCAGCGCTGGAAGCTGCCGAGTTCAGCGAGTATCTGAAAATCCTTGAGGACGAACCCGATGCGCTTAGCGCAATTCAAAAGCTCGGGGATGTCTATGTGGAATCCACGTCATCAGCCGAAGGTGTTGCGCTGACGGTGGAAATCACGGCTGAGGTTGTGCGAAATCCGGCAATCGCGTCTGGCTTTGCTGCCAACCGGATTCGACTCGTGCGTGCAATATCCAGTCGTCTGGATTCAGCCAAGACACTCAATCAGGTCGCACAAGAGGTTGATTCTGAAGAGGCGGCGCAGTTCATTCTGGACGTATGGGAAGGCGTGGCATTTCGTATTGCGGTGCTCGACAAACCGCGGGCGGATCGGGCGATTGCGTCGGCAACGCACCTGATCGAGCGTTGCCTGCGTTTATAAAGTCTTGCGCGCGAACAAATCGCTCAGCGCTTACTCGAAAATATTCGGTTTTGATACGCCGTATTTGAACTGCAGCGTCGTCATGCCAATGTCGTGCAAGGTGCGGCTGTCCATTGCACATGATCCGCGCTTGCCCGATGGCTTCGCGCATTTCATGAACAGTTTGCCGGCCTGACCCAGCATATCGGCAACGCGAAAACTTGGCGGAATGACTTCGGGGGCAAAAAAGGCGCCTGTGTCTTGGTAGTTCATCGTGTAATTCCTCGTTGTGATAACGTCCCTGTCGGGCATGGCGTATTTATAAATTTATCCTCGTATCCAAACAACGCGAGAAATTCACGCAAGCGATGTAGCTTTAATCACAATTATCTATAACCCCTTTAAATACAAATATTTACGCAATCTGCATGTCAACTCATAACACGCCCAAAATGCAGAGCGGTTCGCAAATCGATACGCTGACAAAACCGGATGAGCTCGGATGGCGCTGAAATCGACCATTATCAAGGTGACGGTCGAAATAGCGGACATTGATCGTGGTTACTACGCCACTCACGCCTTGACCATCGCCCGCCACCCGTCGGAGACCGATCGCCGAATGATGGTCCGATTGCTCGCGTTCTGTATGCATGCGCACGAGAATCTGGCGTTTGGGCGCGGGGTTTCCTCGGACGACGAGGCCGACATCTGGCAACACAACGATATCGGCGACGTAGAACTTTGGATTATGCTCGGCGAGCCGGACGTGGACCGCGTGCGCAAGGCCAGCCGACAGTCGCAACAGGTCGTGGTCTACGCCTACCAGTCGCGTAGCGCGTCGGTTTGGTGGCAGCGCAATCACGCGCTTCTTGCGGAAATTAAAAATTTACAGGTTTGGCAGATACCCGATCAGGCTGCAGATCAGATGGAAACGATGGTCGAACGCACAATGCAAGTGCAGTGCACCATTCAGGATGGGCTTGTGTTCCTGACAAACGGGGACAGCAGCATCACTGTCGAGCCGCTACGACTTGATGTTTAACAGCAGAAGTAAAAATTTATAAGAGCCGTTAAAAACGTTATCGAGGCAGGTTATGCAAGGCAAAATCAGGTGAAAAAGCGCAGTTTACACAGGCAGTAAACGAGCATTTTGAACCTGGTTTTAACGCGGCAGAAGCAACGCAGATAGTTATTCACCAGAAGACTAGCGGTCGCAAATCGCCAGGTAATCCCCCACCACTGCCGTCATACCATGCTCGATGCACTCGATGGTCAAGGCGTGGCCGATCGACACTTCCAGAATCTCACCGATTTCCAAAATCCGGCCGAGGTTTGCGAGATCGAGATCGTGTCCGGCGTTGACGCCAACGCCCACGCGCTGTGCTGCCTCTACAGCTAAACGATAAGTCTCCAACACCTCGGCGAATTCCCCCGTTTTGTGCGCGACGGCATATGCTTCGGTGTACAGCTCAATACGGTTGACGCCGATCTCACCTGCACACACAACCTGCGTCACATCGGGGTCGAGGAACGCGGCACTGCGAACGCCCGCATCGTGAATTCGTTTCAGCGAGCCTGTGAGTTCGTCGCCGCGCGCTTTTAAATCCCACCCGTGGTCGGAAGTCAGTTGCCCCGGTTCATCGGGCACAAGGGTGCACTGATCGGGTTTGGTCTCTTCGATGATCTGCAAAAAGTCATCCGACGGGTATCCCTCGATGTTGAATTCCACGTCGGGGATGTCGGCGAGAAATGCGCCCAAGTCATATGCGTCTTTGCGGTGGATATGGCGTTCGTCCGGGCGCGGATGAATGGTGATGCCGTGCACGCCCAAATCGATAAATTTTTGTGCAAACTCGACCACACTGGGAAAGTCGCGCCCACGGGAATTTCGCAGTAAGGCAATCTTGTTGAGGTTGACGCTAAGTTGGGTCATCTGCGACTCCGCGACGAATCAAGCGAGCTGTTATTGTGACTCACAAGTCTGCAATTCGGCAATCCAGTCGCCGACAATCTGCACCGCCTGTGTATCGATCAGGTTGCTGCCGAGCGGCGGCATCGCGTGTTCGTCACGACGATTTATACGCGACAGCAACACCGAGCGAGTCGGATCTCCCGGTGCAATGATGCGGGCATCGATCAGACCGAGATCCCCGCGATCCGGCAGCGTATCGCAGGTGTTGGTATCGGGCAGCGGGGTATCGAAGCGCAGGTCGATGAACTGGGCCGGGCCGCCGGGCTGATGACATTGCGCGCAGTTGCTGTGCAACCAGGCGCGAGCACGCAGCCCAACATCAACCAAGGCATCGTCTATCTCAGGTAGGGCCGGATGATCTTCCGGTTCGCCGCCTAGCGCAGAGTCGAGCAAGGCGATGGCATCGGCCGTCGTCAGAATATTCGCGGTACGTCCCGTGCTCGGCCACAGCTGATCGCGATTAAGCTGTGCGGTTTCGGGCCCCAGGGCAAAATTCGCCACTTCAGTGTGGCAGGCCAGACACTCGCCGCGGCTTGGATACGGCCACGTTTGCCCCTGTACATTCACATCCACTCCTGTCGACAACAGCGTGGCATCTGTTTGCGCGTCGTTCCACTGGTAGGAATATCCGGCCCACGCACCGTCGTCGTGATGCATCATCAGACGGGTTTCGATTATTTCGCCGTTGAGTCGGAAGTGTTTCATCAACACGCTGCCGACAGGGAAGATCCAGTCGCCGTCGTCATTAACAGATATTTGTTGATCATCGGGCAACGCCATCCAGCGCTCCTTGTCCGCGCCGTCCGACCAAAACGGCACGTTCAAGGAATACGGAATTAAACCGTCGGCCGCCGCTTGCGGATTGTTGGGATCAACGCAGCCGGTGTCGGAGAGGAGGCTGGCCGGACCACCCGTTTCTTCAACATTGTCGCCATCAACAAAACGGTAAATTCGGCCGGACCCCAAACTGACCACATACACTTCCCCATCATCGCCATACCCAAACGCCGAAATACTCAGATCGGTATCGATCAGCGTTTGCGGCGCAGCCGGAAAAGTATTGTCGATGCCCGCACTCCAGATTTGTCCTGAGCAAAAATCACCGTACAGGTAGCGTTCAAATAATTGCGGTAAGCGCGAGCTGCGATAAACGTGCCCGCCGACAACCGCGCAGTGACCACCGACACCGCTGTTGTGGTTGTACTCGATCGCGGGCGCAGCGTAGGTATCAATCGAGCTGCAGCCGTTTGTGTTAAATGGGTTTGCGCCCTCATAACAACGCCAGCCGTAGTTTTGCCCGCGCTCGATACGGTTCACCTCTTCCCAGGCGTTTTGGCCGACGTCGGCGAGCCACAAATCGCCCGTGACCGAATCAAAACTCCAACGCCATGGATTGCGTAATCCCCACGCGTAAATTTCGGGGCACGCTCCGGTCGCGCACGTTGAGGTAGCGAATGGGTTGTCGAGCGGAATTGCATACGGTGAACCGCTGTCGATATCGATTCGGATCATCGCACCCAGGTTGGTATCGAGGCGCTGACCCGCGTTATTGGGATCACCGCCGCTGCCACCATCGCCAAGTGCGAGATATAAATAACCGTCGGGGCCAAAACCGATTTGCCCACCGTTATGATTGCTGAACGGTTGGCCGACGCTGAACACTTCAATTTCGCTATCCAAATCAAGCGATGTTCCATCACCATTAACCTGATATCGCGCAATCACCGATCGAAGGTTTCCGCCCCCGGTCGTGTACGACAAAAACAGCGTTTGGTTGTTGAGAAACTCCGGATGAAACGCGAGGCCCAACAACCCTCGCTCACCGCCTCCGGTGACAGGCCCGCCGACGTTGTCGCGCAAATCGGCAAAGGTGCTGACAGTGGCGGCATCGGGGTTGTCGTCGAAAACAACGATGCGACCTTCTTGCTCGAGCACAAACCAGCGAGTGCCATCGGGCGACTGAACCATCGCAACCGGCGCATTCAATTCATCCAGCGCTGGAAACGCCTCTTCAAGCGCAACGTCGCCCACCTGCGAGACCGGTGCGCCGGCGAGGCAGCTGTTGTTTGGCGGTCGCGTGTCGAGCCCGGACTCCGGATTTTCCGTCCCACCGCTGCTACTGCTGGTACTCCCGCTGCCGGAACCGCTTCCACCGCTGCTGCCAGAGCTGCTGCCCGAACTACTGCCAGACCCGCTGCTACTGCTGGAAGAACTACTCGAACTGCTCCCATCGTCGGAGTCATCATCAGAACCGCCACCCCCGCCGCAGGCCTGAAGCAAGCCAATAATCACAAGCGGGAATAGCTGACGCCTTGATTTGAAAATCCAGAACGACATTTATCGATGGTATCACGCGCGATCGTGGCGCCAGCGCTACGTATCTGGTGTACGCAACCGTTGGGTCAACGCCTTATCGCTTTAGTTTTACCCGGTACACGCCACGCACGGAGTTGAACAAATGTAGATTTGAATTCTTTTTAAGGTCTGAAACAGCAATCGTCGATTCAGTGAGATGACCGTCGAGCAGTGTTTCCGCTCTCAGAGTTCCGGGTAATAGCCCGTCGGAAATTTCAGGCGTGGTTAAGCCTCCGTCACGCTCAAACAAAATATTGGCGATCGTCGATTCGGTGATGTTGCCGTACTGATTCCACAGCAGTACGTCGTCGGTGTTTTCAAACCACGACTTCGCCTCATCGTAAATTTGGCGCACGGTAGTTTTGTGCGCGAGCCAAATTGAATGTGCATCGATCGGAAATTGCGCCAGTCTAATTTCCAAATCATCTGTATTGGTTTTTGCGAGCGGCGCGTGTTCGGTTTTCAGGTTTCCGTCATAGCTCAACAACAGGCGCACTTTGCAAGCGTCTGATGGAAGCGTTTCGCTTAGTTTTTGCAAATGTTCGCGAATAGACTGCTCGGAACATAAAAACCCGAAATGTTTTGCGGAATATTTAATTCGGGCACAGTGCCGATCGAGCAACGCAAACTCGCGACCGTTCCAAAGCAACGACTCGAGCAAGTCAAAATAATTTTGCCTGTCTGCCCGCCCGAGAATCTGTGACTTCGTCGCAATCTCGGCGAGTTCTTCACGCGCAGTTGAATCCCACACAATGCCGCCGCCGACTCCGTAGCTGGCACTTTGATTTTTTTTGTTCACCAGCGCCGTGCGAATCGCAACGTTAAACTGCGCTTTTCGCCCGGGCAGAATGTAGCCCATCGATCCCGTATAAATTCGCCGCGGCGAATCTTCCAACTGCGCAATAAATCGCATGGTGTTGATCTTGGGCGCCCCGGTGATCGACGCGCAGGGAAACAGGGCGCGCAGGATATCGGCCACACTTGAATCTGTTTGCGCTACGACACCAGTCGTCATTTGTAATACGGTCGGATAGGTTTCGATTCGAAAAAGATTTTCGACTTCGACGCTGCCCGGCGTCGCGACGCGACCCAAATCGTTGCGAATCATGTCAACGATCATCAGATTTTCTGCGCGATTTTTTTCTGAGTTGCGCAACCAGCTTTTGTTCTCTTCGTCTTCGCGTAGCGTTTCGCCGCGCGGCGCCGTGCCTTTCATCGGTCGCGAGCGCAGAGTTTTTCCTTCGAGACTGAAAAACAATTCGGGTGAGGCGCTGCAGATCGCCCAGCTATCGGTTTCAATAAATGCGGCGTGCGGCGCCTCTGGCCCCAGTCGCTTAAATAGCGACCATGCATCGCTCACATTCTTCGCGTGTTGTCGAACGGTAAAATTGACCTGATAGGTGTCGCCCGCATGAATGCGTTTTTTGATCGCATCAATTTTGCTCGCGTAGTACTGTGGCGCAGAATCCATTTGCCATTCGAGGTCAGTGTTTTTTCCGTCATCGAGCGAGCTGAGGCGACCGAGTTTGCGAAACAGACCAAAATGCAAAAGCGGAAAGCCCGCGTCAAAACGCACCTCGCACGCTGGATCAAATGCGGGGGATGCTTCGTAGCTGATAAAACCTGCGGCAAACAGTTTTTCGCTGTTGACACGCGATTCGATTTTTTCGAGAGTTGCGGTGACCTGATCGATTTCGTGCACTTCATAGCAATCGACAAGATCAGAAAACTCCAACCACTGCTCGCTTGCAACATCTCTGAAGACCACCCTTCTCATTTTTTACTACAGTCTCTAAAGAAGCGTTAAAAACGTTTGCGAGGAAGCGAGTGCAAGGCAAAAACCAGTGAAAAGAGGGAGTTTATGCACAAATAAATGACCGATTTGAGCTGGCTTTTTTAACGAAGCAATCGCGACGCAGCTAGTTTTTAAAAAATACCGGCTTCGAGACCGGCCGCCATCGACATTCCCAACTCCTCGACCTGATCGACAAACTCGTCGCGGTACTGACCATGGCATAGCAATGTTTCCTGCACAGGTTTCCATTTTAATCCGGTCGTAATTTTTCCGATCGCTGTTATCGTCCCGGTGCCGTCAAGTCCCGCTCGCACGTACGCGGCAAACGGCAACGCCTCGGTGTGTTCGAGACACGGATAGTAAATGCGATCAAAAAAATCCTTGAGCGCGCCGCTCATGTAGCCAAAATTTTCGGTTGTCCCCAAAAGAATCGCGTCGCACTTCAACACGTCGTCCGGCCCCGCCTCTAACGGCGGAATATGCTCGCTCTCGATACCTGAGATTTCGGGATGTTGCGCACCGCGCAGCGCAGCGTCGGCCAGCGCCCGTGTGTTTTCAGACGGTGCGTGCGCAACGATGAGTAACTTCTTTAACGCAGAATCAGGTCGCATGAGATGAATCTTTAATGCGCCTCTTCCCAGTTGTCGCCAACGCCAACGTCAACCAGCAGCGGCACAGCCAGGTCAGCCGCCGACGCCATCAATGTTTTGATCTCCTCTTCGACTTTTCCGACTTCGGATTCGAGCACCTCCAGCACCAACTCATCGTGCACCTGCATAATGAGCTTTGCATCGATCTGCTCCTCGCGCAGCCATTGATCGACAGTTCGCAAGGCGGTTTTGATGATGTCCGCCGCGGTGCCCTGCATCGGCGCGTTAATCGCGGTGCGCTCAGCGTACTGGCGGCGTTGCGCGTTGCTTGCGTTGATGTCGGGCAGATAGAGCCTGCGACCGAACACGGTTTCTACATAGCCTTTCTCGCGCGCGCCTTCGCGGGTCTGCTCCATGTAGTACTTGACGCCGGGGTAGCGTGAAAAATACAGATCGATGTATTCCTGCGCTTCGCCACGACTGACTTCGAGCTGCTTGGCCAGACCGAACGCCGACATGCCGTAAATCAAACCAAAGTTGACCGCCTTTGCCGCGCGACGCTGATCGGGCACGACGTCATCGACCGCAACGCCAAACACCTCGGCGGCGGTGGCTTTGTGAATATCGATACCTTTTTCAAACGCACTCAGAAGCCCTTCGTCCGCAGACAAATGCGCCATGATGCGCAGCTCGATTTGCGAGTAGTCCGCGGCTAACAGTTTGTAACCTCCATCTGCAATAAATGCCTGGCGAATGCGGCGGCCTTCGCCGGTGCGCACGGGAATATTTTGGAGATTTGGATCGGTTGACGAGAAGCGGCCGGTGGCGGCGCCGGTCTGATTGTACGATGTGTGCACGCGCCCGGTTTTCGCGTTGATCTGCAAAGGCAGTTTATCGGTGTAGGTACTTTTGAGCTTACTCAAGCCGCGATGCTCGAGAATCAAACGCGGCAGTTTGTGATCCATCGCCAGGGTTTCGAGCACATCTTCGGCCGTCGACGGCTGCCCTTTCGGGGTTTTGCGAATCACGGGAAATTTTTTCTTTTCAAAAAAGATTTCCTGAATCTGCTTTGGCGATCCGAGATTAAATTCTTCGCCGGCTTCGTCGAACGCGTCGCGCTCAAGTTCTCCCAGCCGCTCGGCAATTTCATGACTTTGCGCAAACAGCATATCCGGATC